>JBAXBE010000088.1:0-1026 GCA_037142155.1 Chlorobiaceae bacterium | reverse complement strand
GGGAGAACAGCGAGTTAAAGAAGATGCTGGCGGAGTCGCTGCTCAAGAACCGGGTGCTGGAGGCCGTATGCGAAAAAAAGCTGTGAGCCCGGCCCATCGCCGGGCGTTGGCGCAGGATTTGGTGAAGGACGGGACGTGTTCACAACGCGTGGCGTGCCGGATGTTGAAGCTGGCGCGCTCGACGTTCCGCTATCAAGGGCGGCCGCCTACCGCCAAAGAAGAACAGTTAAGGAAACAGCTGTTGGAACTGTCCGCGAAGCATCCGCGCTACGGGTATCGACGGATTGCGGCGTTGCTGCGCCGGAAAGGCTGGCAGGTGGGTAAACGCCACATCCAACGCCTGCGGCGAGACGAAGGGCTGCGGGTGCCACCGACGAAGCGGAAGCTGATTCGCCGTGGGGTTTCAACCGGGTTGCCGACGACGGCGACGCATCGGAATCATGTGTGGACGTGGGACTTTATCGCGGATGCGACCGTGCGCGGCGGCACCTTGAAGCTGCTGACGATTCTGGATGAATACACGCGTGAGTGCCATGTGTTGTGGGCAGAGCGGGCTATGAAGGCGGCGGATGTGTTGCACTGGCTGCAAAAGGCGGTGGCCCAGCACGGGGCACCGGAGTATTTGCGCAGCGATAACGGCTCGGAGTTCATCGCCAAGATTGTCCAGCGGTGGCTTAAGGAGAATCAGATCAAGACGATCTACATCGAGCCAGGCAGCCCGTGGCAAAATGGTTTTGTGGAGAGTTTTCACGGTCGCTTCCGGGATGAGTGCTTGAACCGGGAACAGCTGTGGAACTTGACGGAAACGCGGGTCGTGGTAGGCGACTACCGGCAGGAATACAATCAGGTGAGACCGCACAGCCGGCTGGGCTACGAGAGCCCGGTAGATTTTGCGGCGCGGAGTTGTCCATCCCCAGCTCCGGTCGGGCTTCGCCCTCCCTACGCAGGGGATGGACAAAGAACAAACAAAAACATAAACTCAACCATGTCCCAGGACTAACTCATGGACTGGACCAGAAAAGTGAA
>JBAXBE010000087.1:0-1046 GCA_037142155.1 Chlorobiaceae bacterium | reverse complement strand
CATGGTCGTAAGCAGGCGCTCACCCCCGCGCAGGCCACGGAGGTGTGCCGCCGAGTTGCCGCAGGCGAGCCGAAGGCAGCACTGGCACGCGAGTTCGGCATCAGTCGCGATACCGTGTACACCTATCTAAAGCGTGCGGGGTGAATCGAGAAGAACTGACCCATCTGATGCAGTCCCGTCGCGATGAACAGCGGTGGCCGGGGAGCGCCTCGCCACAGAGGAGGAGATCATGTCTGGGGGAGAACATCGTGCGCTGACTCGCGAAGCAGCGGCGGAGCTGGTCGCGGAGATGCTCGGTCTTCCCGTGTTCAGTGGTGGATTGATCACCGCGAGATGTCTCTCGCGTCTCTGCGTGCCGAGGTCGGTGCTTCTCCCCATGGTCGCGTTCATCAGGCACATACGGAACTATTCCGCTATCGGGTTAACTTCCGGCTTAGAAGTAATATGTAGATGATCTACAGATAATTATAAATGGATCTTTTTATGGGCCATAATTAGTCTACTCAATTCTAATTTCTCATGCTAGAGTGCGAATCTGCTTAAAGCAGATCGAAACACGCTGGTAGCTTGTTGGACTCCGCATTCACCCTCGGCCACCAGGCTTGGCTTTGGTCGTCCTTCACGTACCAGGCGCAGCCTTTTCGCTCTCCTTGTGCATCTCCTCTCGGCCCCGCCTCTGTACCTTCCTTGTCATGCCGACACGTCTGGATTGATGCGTGCGAACGTCCATGACCATCGCTCCTCGCTCACGATCCGCTGATATACGCGTGAGGTTGTGCCGCTGGAACCCGCCGCGATCCCATCCTATCATACCCTCAGATGACAGGAGAGGAGCAGTGTTGCGGCTACATAGTCATCGAAGGAGTTATTTATGAAACCCATCACCCTTGTGCTACTCACCGTCACACTCGCGCTCACACTGGTGGTCCTTCCCTCCCCACATCTCGCGACTGCCCAGGGCAATGGGGGACGGATTGCCTTCGTCTCTGACCGCGATGGCAACGAGGAGATCTACGTGATGAACCCCGATGGTTCGGGCATAACCC
>JBAXBE010000086.1:0-1162 GCA_037142155.1 Chlorobiaceae bacterium | reverse complement strand
TGTAGGGTCCCGTGTGATTATATTCCGAAAAAGAGCTACGCTTTATTCCGCACCAAGCACTTGCTTCAAGGGGTGCTGAGGCTATAATCATACTGGTTCTTTTTTGGCTGGCTGAGGCACGAAGCCTGACAGGAAAGAACCAGTCCACCAAGCGAAGCGCGGTAGGTTACAACACCAGACGGATCCAACATGAATATCAATCTTCATAAACGAGCACGCACAACGCCGGCAATCAGAGAGGAACTTCGGCAATCCACCCTTTCCGAAAGGACTCTTGCCCAGCAATACAATATCAGCAGAGCTACCGTCAGAAAGTGGAAGAAAAGGGATTCGGTGGAAGATCATTCCCATCGCCCCCATGTCCTTCATGCCACGCTGTCCTCTGCAGAAGAAGCTATTGTCGTTGAACTGCGGAAGACTCTGCTTCTCCCACTGGATGACCTCCTGGTGGTTGTCCGTGAATTCATCCAACCGGCCATGTCGCGCTCAGCCCTGGACCGTTGCCTACGTCGTCACGGCATCTCCAGCTTAAACAAGCTGATTCCGCTCGAAGAGGATGAACCAACTCAAAAGAAGTCATTCAAAGCCTATGAGCCTGGTTTTGTCCATGTTGACGTCAAGTATCTGCCGCAAATGCCTGATGAGACCAGCAGGAAATATCTGTTTGCCGCTATTGACCGTGCAACACGATGGGTCTATATGGAGATCAGAGCCACGAAATCTGCCGATTCCGCACAAAGGTTCCTGGGAAATTTGATACAAAAGGCTCCATTCATCATCTCCAAAATTCTCACCGATAACGGCAAGGAATTTACCGATCGCTTCTGCGCCACCGGCCAGAGGAAACCGACCGGAAATCATGTGTTTGATAAAGTTTGCGCCACTCATGACATTGAGCATCGCCTGATCAAGCCCAGGCATCCGCAAACAAACGGTATGGTTGAACGATTTAACAGCAGAGTAGAGGATATTCTTGGCCAGACGCGGTTCCATTCAGCAAGTCATCTGAAAGATTCTCTGCTCAATTACAATCAGCTCTACAATCATCATATCGCGCAGAAATTACTCGGCCATATTACGCCAATACAGGCTTTGAAAAACTGGCAGAAGACTCACCACAATCTTTTTAAAAAGTCAGTTTACAATCTCACGGGACCTGACA
>JBAXBE010000085.1:0-1223 GCA_037142155.1 Chlorobiaceae bacterium | reverse complement strand
TGACGGAGCGGATCGATTGCCAGCCGTCATCGATGTTCGTTAATGCTTACATTCGGCCGAAGTATGCCTGTTCCGATTCTGGTTGTGTGGGGTGCGGTGTTAAGCAGGCGCCTGCCCCTGAGGGTCCGATCGAGCGCTGCGAAGCGGATACCGGGATGCTGGCGAAGGTCGTTGTGGACAAGTTCGAGCATCATATGCCGTTGTACCGCCAGGAACAGAAACTAGAGCGATCTGGTGTTGCGATCAGCCGCCAGACGATGGCAGACTGGATGGAAGGCTGCGCCGAAGCGTTAAGGCCATTGTATGAACTTATCCTCCTGGAAATATTGGCCCACGACCTTGTTCTTAACGATGATACGACAGTGGATATGCGTGACGGGCCGGAGCCGGGGATCCGCACGGCGAGATTCTGGGCGACGGTTGGCGGTGAAGACCTGAAGTACACGCTTTATAATTTTACCCTTGGCCGCGGTGCGGATGGACCGGAAGGATTCTTTAAAGGCTTTCGGGGGTATTTTGTCTCGGACGCGTACGCCGGATATAATGGGTTGTTCAAAGCCTCCAGTGAGGTTCCGCCGGACATTCTTAATGCGGCCTGCTGGGCGCATGCCAGGCGGTACTTTGTAAAGGCCCAGGACACAGCGCCACGAGCGGGGATGGAGATCTTAAGCATGATCGCGCTGCTTTACAAGATCGAGGCGGAAATCAAGCATCTGCCTACTGATGAAAAGAAGGCCATACGCCAAAAGAAGTCAAAGGTTATCATCGACGGCAAGATCAAACCCTGGCTGGAAGCCGGGTTAACAGCACATTTGCCGCAGTCGGAAATGCGTAAGGCGATCGGGTATTCCCTGGGGATCTGGAAAGAGCTTCAAATCTATCTTCTCGATGGTCGTATTCCGATCGATAACAATCTGGCCGAGAACGCCATTCGACCCATTGCCCTAGGCCGCAAGAACTGGCTATTCGTCGGCAGCGAGACCGGCGGGCATACGGCTGCCGTGCTCATGACCTTTACTGCCACATGCCGGAAAAACAAGATCAATACCTGGGCCTATCTCAAAGATGTTCTGCAACGCATCAATGCCCATCCCGTGAAACGCCTTCATGAACTCCTGCCGGATCAATGGCAGGCCGCACAGAAATAAATCCTGACTTAAACATCCTGGTTTTAAACAATTCCGCGAATACTGGCAAGGGGGGTGTATTCACCGGACAGATAC
>JBAXBE010000084.1:0-1232 GCA_037142155.1 Chlorobiaceae bacterium | reverse complement strand
CAGGGCAATCGCATCTAAATGTTGCGTGGTCCTGGCTCGTCCGGCATGATGGTGGCATCAGTCACCATCTATGCGGGAGGTACGACATGCCCCTATTGCGCGACGTGGCGATTGGCTCCTATTTTGCGACCGTAGACGACCCGCGGGTGGAACGGACCAGAGATCATGCGCTCCTCGATATCATCATTATTGCCGTTTGCGCCGTCATCTGCGGTGCCGATGGATGGGTCGCGGTCGAAGAATTTGGCATCACGAAGCGTGACTGGCTCGCGACGTTCCTCACGTTACCCAACGGCATCCCGTCACACGACACCTTTGGGCGGGTCTTTGCCCGTATCAACCCCGAGCAATTTCAGCGGAGCTTTCTCTCGTGGGTAGAATCGCTGAAGCAGGTGCGGGGCGATCTCATCGCGATTGACGGCAAAACGCATCGCGGCGCACGTGATCGTTCGAGCGGCAAAGCGGCGCTCCACCTTGTGAGCGCGTGGGCTGCGGAAAATCGCATTGTGTTGGGTCAAGTGGCGGTAGATACCAAGTCCAATGAGATTACGGCTATTCCCGCACTCCTCGACCTCTTAGATCTGCATGGCAGTACGGTCACGATCGATGCGATGGGATGCCAAACGACCATTGCCGATCAGATTGTGCGGCAGGGCGGGAATTATGTTCTCGCCCTGAAAGCCAATCAGCCCTCCATGTTGGCTGACGTACAGGCGCTCTTTACGGATGCGTGTGCGGCCCAACAGCCGGAATATGGCATGACGAGCGTCACCGCCACGGACTCGGGTCACGGACGCACCGAGCAGCGCACGGCCTATGTGATCAGTGATCCCGAGGTGATCGCCTATCTCAACGAGGGAAAGCGGTGGCGCGATCTGACCAGTGTCGCCATGATCGAGTCCCAGCGCACGGTGAATGACACCACGACGGTGGAACAGCGCTACTATCTGCTCAACCAATGCGTGACCGCCGCGACCGTCAACGATCTGGTTCGTGGGCATTGGGGTATCGAGAATCGCCTGCATTGGGTGCTAGACGTCATCTTTCACGAGGATGCCAGTCGCATTCGTACGGGTGACGCGCCGCAGAATATGGGAGTGGTGCGACATATTGCGCTTAACCTCTTACGTCAAGAATCCAGCACCATTAGCCTGCGCATGAAGCGATTTCGGGCCGCGCTCAGTGATACCTACCTGGAAAAGGTGCTGGGACTTTAAGATGCGATTGCCCTG
>JBAXBE010000083.1:0-1267 GCA_037142155.1 Chlorobiaceae bacterium | reverse complement strand
GGATTTCCTCCTTCGCAAAGGCCCGCCGTAGCTCGATTTTCTCGAAAACGGAGACCGACAGGATCTGTAGCAGCTGATAGAGCGAGGCCTCGAGTTGGAGTTCCTTCTTCACGATAGCAATCAGCACATAGGTGGCCACGGCGCACCAGATCTGGGTCTTCACTGCGTTCTCGCTGGTGCCCATGAAGCGCTTGATGCGCAAGTGCTGCTTGATCCATTTGAAGAAGAGTTCGACACGCCAGCGCTGCTTGTAGAGCGCCGCGATGGTCAGCGCTGGCAGCGCGGTATTGTTCGTGAGAAAGATCAGCGTGTTGCCGGTATCGGGATCCTTGTAGCGGATGCGCCGGAGGGACTCGGGATAGTGCCGGGAGGTGAGGTAGCCGTTCAGGACCACCCGCTGGTCGCAGATGACGCCATGCTCTCGATCTGCGGGCATCGAGCTGATGCGACGGGCATCCATGTTTCGCTTGGCGCGGGTGACATAGAACGCGCCCTGCTGGTCGATGCCGTACAACCGCTCGAAATCCAGGTAGCCGCGATCCATCACATAGAAGGCACCAGGCTCGATGGGCAACAGATCCAGCACCCGCACATCGTGCATCTTGCCATCGCTGATGTGGATGAACGCTGGGATGGAGCCCCTGAGATCCAGGAGGGTGTGGAGTTTGATGGCCCCCTTGGCCTGTCGGAATGGTGCCCACTCGAACAGCGAGAGGCACAGATCGATGGTCGTAGAATCGAGCGCGTAGACGGTGTTGTCGAGGTCGAGAGCAAGGTCCTCGCCGCAGTAGAGCCTTCGGGCCCGCCGAATGAGCACCTGCGCCACCTCGGCCCAGATACGCCAGTCGCGATTCTCGTTGGCATCGGCCAAGGTCGACCGCTTCACGGGATGTCGGAATCCCATCGCATACAACCGCGTAGAATTCACCGCCAGGCAGGCTTCGATGTCCCGCAGACTCTCGCGCCAAGTCAACTGCGCGAAGGCCATGGCCCGGAACTGCTCGGTGCACGGGAAGCTTCGCACCCTCGTATCGCCTCCGAGGCGAGCCACGATGCGCCCAAATCCACTCCACGGCATGAGGTCCATCAACTGGGTGAACATCGTCTTCCCGGAATTCATGGCGCTGCCCCCTGGGGTCCAACCCCAGGAAACCACCCGAAATCCCGTTCCCGCCGTTCAAATCGCCACCAAGGAATATTGATTGAAAAGACTTGAAAAAAGGGATCTTACAACCTTACCTACTTCGCTCAACCGGACACTAGTGAA
>JBAXBE010000082.1:0-1279 GCA_037142155.1 Chlorobiaceae bacterium | reverse complement strand
CGGCACGGGACGCGCATGAAAAACGCGACGGGTTTGGGGCCGCGCCAGCGGCGTCGCTTGCAGGCCATGTTGGGCCGCGTGGGTGACGCTCCGCGCGGTTCGGAATGCCCGAACTGTCCGGTTGCCCGGTTGCCCGGAATGCCCGGAATATGCCCGGAATATCCGGAATGTCCGGAATGTCCGGAATATCCGGAATGTCCGGAATGTCCGGAATATGCCCGGAATGATGTATCTTTGATGTCATTTTTATGTATGGACAACATATAGCATGCCCGGAATGTCCGGAATGTCCGGAATATGCCCGAAATGATGTATTTTTGATGTCATTTTTATGTATAGATACAACATATACACGGTACTACGGTTATTGTTTTTTTACGCAACGCTGCCCGGTTGCCCGGAATGTCCGGAATAGGTCCGGCGGCGCGGCGGTTCGCCACGCGACCGATGGGCGGCGGCGGCCCAACGCTGGGCCTCACCTGCGCCGCTGGCAGGTGTGTGAAGCGAGACGAATGACGGCACGCCACACGCATGAAAAATGCGCCAGGTTTGAGGCCGCGCCAGCGGCGTCAGGTGCAGGCCATGTTGGGCCGCTTATGGTAGGAATTTATGATAGACTTGGTTCTTAGCTACCTGTAATAAGACGTTTTATCTCTTTACACAAACTATATACCGACACTATGCGCTCTTGCCTTGTATTCATGGCGAACAAAGTCGCTTGTTATTGTCATGATTTCCTTAGCCTGCTCTTTACTGATTTGGGGAGTTCCGATTCCACCATGCCCTGCTAATGGCGTAGTATTTCTACGCCTATACGTATCAAGTATTATACTCTGCACGGCTGATTCTTGGACGTTCATAAAGAGGTGATTTTCTGCATACTGATGCGGTAAAACGCCTCTTTATGGAATGTCTAGCTTTAACCCGTGCAGAGTATAAATCTAGGCTTGGCTTCGGTAAAGCCGAATACCTGCGGTACTGTTCAAAAAAGCCAGCCAATGTTTGATTTTCGATTGCTGGATTCCGAATAATATCTTTTGCCATTGTTTCAAAGACAGAGGCACTGGCGTGTAAGACGCCACCATAATCATTTCTTTTCCAGCAATCATCCATCCTTTGGAACAGAACACCAATATTTGACGGAGCGATTCGCATATCACCTATTTCTGGTGGGTTTATAAATTCCTCAACCGCATTATCACCTTTGTAGTTTTCTGCAAATCGAAAGATCTCTTCAAAAAAAGTTCCAACACTGACAATCACACCGTCTCGTTTTATT
>JBAXBE010000081.1:0-1280 GCA_037142155.1 Chlorobiaceae bacterium | reverse complement strand
ACCCGTCGTACCTTACCAACTGACGCGATGCGAATGCTGGAGTTCGCTCCTGGCCGAAAGGCCGGGGGCTCCCGCCGAGCCGCTGCCGCGCGTGAGCGCCGCAGACGCAGGCGGAGGGAAGACACCATGAGCACACGATGGATGCCATGGCGCTGCGTGCCGAGGAAGGACGGGGCACCGCTCCGATATGCTGCGGGGAGTCGCTAGCAGGCTGTGATCCGCAGATCTCCGAATGGGGCAACCCACCGCTTCGGCGGTACGGCCTTCGGGCCGAGGGCACCCGGTGAACTGAAACATCTCAGTAGCCGGAGGAAGAGAGAACCACACCCGTAGTAGTGGCGAACGAACCGGGTGATTGCCTAAACCGTGTCGGTGTCAAGGGGCCACCGTTGCCGATACGGGGTTGTAGGACTGACAGGGAGGTCGGCCAGCCTCCACACAACCTAATCGACGAGGCGAAGTGGTCTGGAAAGCCACACCAGAGCGCGTGATAGTCGCGTAGCCCGTGGAAACCGTTGTGCCGTCAGCACCTGAGTACGTCCGGGCACGAAGAACCTGGGCGGAAGCCAGGGGGACCACCCCCTAAGGCAAGCTACACGCAGCGACCGATAGCGAACAGTACCGTGAGGGAACGGTGAAAAGTACCCCGGTGAGGGGAGTGAAAGAGACCCTGAAATCGTGTGCTTACATGCCGTGGGAGGGTTAGGGCGCAAGCCATGCCTGACCGCGTGCCTTTTGGAGTATGATCCGGCGAGTTACCCTCGGTGGCGCGGTTAAGGCAGTGACAGCCGGAGCCGCAGGGAAACCGAGTCTTAACGGGCGACTATCGTCGCCGGGGGTAGACGCGAAACCACGTGAGCTATCCATGGCCAGGCTGAAGCGTCCCTAACAGGACGTGGAGGGCCGCACCGGTGTGGGTTACAAACCGCTCGGATGAGCTGTGGATAGGGGTGAAATGCCAATCGAACGTGGAGATAGCTCGTTCTCCCCGAAATGTATTGAGGTACAGCCGCGGCTTAGCGACCGCAGGAGGTAGAGCGCTGTTGTTGTGCGGGGGCTTCACCGCTTACCAAGCGACGGCAAACTCCGAATGCCTGCGGTGGACACCGCGAGTGAGACGACGGGTGCGAATATCCGTGGTCGAAAGGGAAACAGCCCAGACCGCCAGCTAAGGCCCCCAAATCACGACTCAGTGGGAAAGGTTGTGGTGCCGCGCAGACAACCAGGAGGTTGGCTTAGAAGCAGCCACCCTTGAAAGAGTGCGTAATAGCTCACTGGTC
>JBAXBE010000080.1:0-1321 GCA_037142155.1 Chlorobiaceae bacterium | reverse complement strand
GTGGCGTGCACAATGCATTAGCAGGGTTGGTGGTAGAAGGAGGAAGAAGCAGCGGGACTGGTGAGGGAGCCCTGGGACCCGGGGAGCCCGAAGGGCTCTTCGGGAGGGCGAGTGAGCTTCGCCCCGCGGGGCGGCCGGCCGAAAAACAAACGCTCCATGCCCCCATTTCGCCCTATCTTGATGGTTGCACAAACAAAGAAGGGGCTAAGGGTGGAGACATGGAGCAACCAGACGGTATCAAACGGCGGAAGAAGGCGACACACCTGACTTATCGGGATCGCACAGACATCGAGACCATCATCCGGACGCACTGGCCGTACGGCAGGAGGATCATCTGGGCTCAGTTGGGCCGCTACATGGGTCGATCCTGGCGGATCGTCAGGACCGAATACCGCCGAGGGCGGGTCACCAACCGGAGTTCGGACCTGGTTGAATACGACACCTACTCGGCAGAGAAAGGGCAGGCCGGGGCGGATGCTCTGGCCGCAAACAAGGGGCCCAGAATGCGCCTGACGAACATCCTCGCCGACCGGCTCCGCTACTGGATCGTGGATGAGAAAGTATCTCCGTATGTTGCCATCATGCGGATGCGCAAGGAGGGTTATTCCTGGGTTCCCTGCGTTCGAACCGTCTACTACGCCATCGAGCGCGGCGACCTTGAAATCATCCGGGCCAACCTGCCCTATGGCACGATCAACATGAAACCCAGGCGTAGGGGCAGGCGCATGGCCTACAGGACGTTACGGGGCAAATCCATCGCCGAGCGGCCACCGGCCGCCGAACCCCGGATCGAATACGGCCACTGGGAAATGGATACGGTTGTCGGCCGCACCGGCGGCAGCAGCGCCTGTCTGCTCGTCATGACCGAACGGACAACCCGCGAGGAGATCATTCGCCGCCTCCCGGACAGAAGTCAGCGCAGTGTCATCCGGGCGCTCCGTGGCCTCGAAAGACGCCCCGACAACCTCTTCGAATCCATGCGTAGTCTGACGTGCGACAACGGCAGCGAGTTCTGGGACTTCGAGGCCATCGAACGATCAAGCCTTCAGCCTAAGAACATGCGCTGCACGCTCTATTACACCCACCCCTTCAGCGCCTTCGAACGTGGATCCAATGAAAACAACAACCGCATCATCCGCCGCTTCATCCCCAAAGGTTCCGATATCGCCGACTTCAGCCTCAAGACGATCAGCCTCATCGAACAGAGAATCAACGCCATGGAACGCCACTCCCTCGGAGGCATCTCCGCTTCCCAAGCCAAAAGGAGCAAACGCTATGAACCCGCCGCTTGAAAACCTACATATGCATCTTGCAAGTCAGC
>JBAXBE010000079.1:0-1327 GCA_037142155.1 Chlorobiaceae bacterium | reverse complement strand
GCATTGGCAAGAGGCGGCCTTCGATCTGGCCCCAGAAAGACTCCTGCTTGCCGTTTTGGTAGGGGCTGTAGGGCAGCGTGGTTTCATGAACAATGCTCAGACGAGCCAGTCCCTGAACCGTTTCAGCCGCCAGCATGGCTGAGCCGTTGTCGCTCATGAGGGCGCGAGGCAAAGCCCGTTTTTGGAGAGCCTGGCACAAGCCGTGGCAGAGATCCTGAGCCCCTTCGCTGAGATACCACTGGGCATGGCAGCACAGACGCGAGTGGTCATCGAGGATGCACAGCAGAATGGGATAAGCCCATTGCCCGTTCTCCAAGAGTACCCGCAACGAGCCGTGATGGAAGTCCAGGTGCCAGAGAGCGTTGACATGCTCGCTTTCATAGCTGCGGATTTCACGGCTCTCAAAGCGGCGCTCGGCAGCTTGGGCTCCCGGGCTGCCAGCAGGACCTCTGCGCGGGCGTTTGAAGAGGCCGTGGGCTTTCATGAAACGCAAAACAGAGGCATAGGAAGGCTTGGTTCCCAATTGGGGGTCTTGTTCCAGGATCGCCAGCAGATTGTCGGCATGGAGTTGGTAGCTCCAGTTGGGATGTTGCTGGTGTTGGGTGGCCAGCTTTTGGCGCAACTGGGTGCTCATTGCCGGATGGCCGCCCTGATCGCAACGCCTCTTGCGCCGCAAGGCTTCCAGTGGATTCTGTTTTTCATTGAGGGCGATGTAATACCACCGCTCAATGGAGGAGAGACCAAAGTCGGCCCATTGCCCGCTAATGGGATGAAGCCACTTTTGGGCGGCCAGCTCTTGGAGTTTGGCCTTGAGTTCTCCGCGCTTGGGAGGGGCGGCCAGTAATGGGCCGACCAGGCTAAAACGGAAGCGCGCCCATTTTTCATGGGATCGGGCTGCTGAAGATTCGTTTGACATCGTATTGTTATTTTTTTGTGTTTTCGCCGCTCATGCTGCGATGTCTGGAGTTATACCCCCCTCATGCAGAGAGCAAAACCGGCATCTTCTGCGTGAGTTCAAGCGAGCCTCACATAGCCAGCTCCTTCCAGGCGCTTGGAGTGGTGATCGGAGCCAGAAAAAGCAGCAAATCGAGCAAGCGGTCGCGCCGCTCCACATCGAAGGCCACGCACAAAGACTGGGGCAGCGTTCGCTCGCACAAAAGGGGCATGAATCGAGCTCGGGCTTCTTTCCAAAAAGCGCTGCGCACAAAGGTATCCAGCCACCATTGACGCCACCGCTCCAAGGTGCGGCGGTCAATCCCAATGGTTTGACGTAGCGTGCCCAGGCGCTCGGGCTTGATGCCGTGAACCATGGCCGAGATCAACACGA
>JBAXBE010000078.1:0-1363 GCA_037142155.1 Chlorobiaceae bacterium | reverse complement strand
AGGGAGTTGGAAGAAATAATCATACCAGAGCGCGCGGCTCAATAAGAACATCCCATTTAGGCAAAGTGGGTGATCGCTGCAATCGCTCTTCTAATTTCGCCTTGGCCGCTTTGCACAAGCGCACGCCTTTGGCGTAGACTTTATCGCATAAATGCACCACTGGGTGCAGTCCCTTCCAAGTCATAGTCCCGGCCCATGACAACGCCGTATCCACTGTGGACAAGAGTGTGCCGTTCCAGTGCTGTTCCAAGACGCCCCAACACCGCTCAATGGGGTTATACTTGCTGTGATAAGGGGGATAGTAAACCAAATGCACGCGTAAACCGGTCTGGTCGGCGAAATTCACCATCCGCTGCATAAACTGAGTGCGTTGACTGTTGGTCTCCGGCCCATTGTCGGCATTGATGACCAATTCCTTGACCTGCGCAAAACGGGGCGACTTCTCCTTCCACCACCCCTCCAAGGCGTCGGCCACAAAGTCACTGGTCTTGGCACTCTGTCCAAAGGTTAAGGTCAATTCGCTGGTTTTAGGAATCAGAATTCCCCCGGGAATGAGCTTTTGTTTATTGGCCAAGTCATGGTCCAAAGCAGCCACCGACTTTTTCCCGCGGGCTTTGCCATCGCGAGAGTAGTCTCCCAGCACCACCGTCGCCTTGCAATCAATGCTGATGCGCAAGCTTTGTGCCGAGGCATCGGACTCTTGGTTAACCTTATGCACGTTGTCAAAAATCGCGTCGGTTTCTTTGATTTTCTTGAGCGGGCGGGTCTTTTGCACTGAGCGTAAGCGGTAGTTCAAGCGGTTGAGGATCTCACTGATCGTGCGCACGCTGGGCAACGCTTTCGTCGAATAGCCGGCGTGCTCGACTAACGCCTGGCGCAAGTCTGCAGCAGTTAAACGAGTGTATAGGAATCGGGTTTTAAACCGCGGATCCACCTGGCTATTAGGTTGGGCCAAGCGATGAATGGCCTCTACCAAGTTTGGGTCTCGCTCTTCGGTGCGCCGACGGCCCCGTTGGGCAAATCGTTCCAGACAACGGATCTGGGTGCGCCGCTCATGCAAACCCAAGGTAACCGTGCGCCGGTTCCAGCCAAAGACCGTTTCGGCTCGGCGGGTGCTACCCTTTAATAGTTCTAAGGTGGTGTTGGCTTCAAAGGCCCGCCGCGCAGCACCCGTCAATTTGCGGGAGGCGTCTTTGATCACTTTCACGATGTCTAAAGAAGGAATATTCAAGGACATAAAATTTAACTCCTCTTCCTATTCTACACCTTTTTGGCCAAATCGCTGGTACTTTTTTAAGTTCCAACTCCCTTACGCTCGGTGCAAAAGACCCGCCCGCTCAAGAAAATCAAAGAAACCGACGCG
>JBAXBE010000077.1:0-1382 GCA_037142155.1 Chlorobiaceae bacterium | reverse complement strand
CGAATGTAAGCATTAACGAACATCGATGACGGCTGGCAATCGATCCGCTCCGTCACTTCACTGCCGATATGCTTAAGCGCCTTGCCGCAATCGCAGACCTTCTGATCCTCGGCAATGTCCTGCACATGCTCAACGCGCGGTAAATGCTCAGGCAGAGGAGAACGGCCGTGTTTATGACGCACATGCTCTTTGACGACTGTTTCCCCAACGATCTGTGCGGTTACAACGGGCGGCATGCTCTTTTCGAGATCCAGGAGCATTCCCTGCATCAGAAGCTGGTCGGGATCAATCTTCTCGCTGCTGCGGCCGTAAACCCGCTTGATAAGATCATTCATCTGATGCTGCATCAGACGGATCTTGGCTTCAAAAGTCTCGGTTAACTTCCGGATTTGCTCCTTCAGGAGGGCGTTTTCTTCGGCCAGGTTCGCGAATTCAGTGCTCGTCGGTGTCATTGCGATGATTATATCATCATCCGGCGGAGATTGATCTCAGAATGCCATTATCTCCGTCGAGAAAAAATCGTTTTTATTTTTCGGGAATTCAATATTGGCCATCAAACCATCGTGTCCAGATTATACCGCGGTTGACGCTTGATGATCTCGGCCTTCACGCCTTCAAGTAAATGTGACCATGCCGTGCGATCGATCTCACCGCCAGGATGGCCCATGCCCGGTGTGAACTTGCCTTTCTCCAGCCGCTTGTACCACAGCACATATCCGTCATTGTCCCAATACAGGATCTTCATCTTGCGCCGATCTGCTCCCAGGAACACATACCAGTCCCCGCTTAGCGGGTCCTCGCCAAGATCTTCCTGCACCATCAACGCCAGTCGGTCAAAGCTCCGCCGAAGATCACATGCCCCGCGATATAGAAATATTCTGGAGTTCGTCCAGGCCGTCATAAGGATCTCAGCAAGCCAAACACTTCCGCCAGCCCGACACCACCGTTAACCGCCACACGATACCCGCCAGGCGTATCGATCCACATCACCCGGGAATGCTGCTCGATCTCAGGATCTCTTAAAACCGCCGCGCCTGCGGGATCCAGCCGCAGGAACCCGGCTCGTGGCAGCGGCTTTAACGCCCCCGGCAATAACCGCGGACTTTTCACCACAGGCTCAACGACAGACCCTTTCATCCCCAGCCGCTTACGCCAGGCATAAAAACCGCTTGAGCAAATGTTCCGTTGCCGGCAGAACGCGCCGGGCTCCTGGCCGCTGGCCAGTTGTTCTTCGATCTTTGCACGCCAGTTCTTCAGTGCACGATCGGTACGGCGTTTGTTTCGGGCTGGATTTCTCACGGTGATCCTCCATCAATGGTTAATGATGAAGGAATCTTAACTGATTTTAATTCTTACGCCAGATGGGTTGGCCGGACGGATAC
>JBAXBE010000076.1:0-1384 GCA_037142155.1 Chlorobiaceae bacterium | reverse complement strand
TGAGATTGCCCCGATTCAGTGGACACAGACATACGCGTTGACGGGGAGCAGATAGGTCGCTTCCGAGGACAGGAGCCGAAGAGCTTGCCGCAGGAAGCGACCTATCTGCGCCGGAGACGCCGAGTGTCAGTTTAGGTGGCAGAAAAGGACCTATGAAAGATACAACAATAGCGGGAGCGGACCGGGAGGTTCGCGCCCATGACGAAACGTACAAGCGCCACGCGGTGGAACTTAGCTTGCGTGGTGACCGGACGATCAAGCAGATGGCCGAGGAGCTGGGTGTGTCGACTTGGGTGCTCTATCGCTGGCGCAAGGTGTACGGGCCGGCGGTGAAGGGGCTTGGCCCCGCCCCGCAGACGATGGAGGAGAAGGACGCGGAGATTCGGCGGTTGCGCTCCGAGTTGGTCCGCATGCGAGAACGGGAGATCGTGCTAAAAAAATCACTGGGCATCCTCTCCGAAACGCCCGAGAGCGGTATGCCCGGATCAAGACGATGAAGGGCGAACATACGATCGAGCTGCTGTGCGAGGTGTTGGGCGTGAGCAGGTCCGGGTACTATCGGTGGCTGACGGCGAAGCCGAGCGCGCGGGCCAAGCAAGATCAGGAACTGGCGGAGAAGATCGTCGAGTTCCACGCGCAGAGCCGGGGCAACTACGGCGCGCCGCGAATCCGGCGCGACCTCGAGGAAGCGGGGATCCAGACCAGCAAGAAGCGCTGCGCCCGCCTGATGAAGGAGTGTGGCATCCGCGGCCGAAAGAAGCATCGGCGAAAGCCCCGCACGACGGACAGCCGGCATAGCGAACCGGTCGCTCCGAATGTACTGGCACTGATGGAACCGCCGACGGCGGTCAATCAGGTCTGGGTGACCGATATCACCTACCTGGAGACTGGCGAGGGATGGCTCTACTTGGCCGCCATTCTCGACGTGTTCAGCCGGAAGATTATCGGCTGGGCCTGCGCCCCGACCTTGGCCGCGCTCCTCGTGCTCGCGGCCTGGCGGGACGCCGTGGCGCGCCGCAAGCCATCCCCAGGGTTGCTGCACCATTCCGATCGCGGCTGCCAGTACGTCGAGCAAGGCTTTGTCCTCGAACTCAACCAACTCGGCATCGCCCGCAGCATGAGCCGGGCGGGAAATTGCTACGACAATGCCATGATGGAATCGTTCTGGAGCACGCTCAAGACTGAGTCCGAGCTGGACAGTACCATTCCGGCGACCCGCCGCGACGCCGAGCTTGCCGTCTTCGATTACATCGAGACCTTCTACAACCCGAAGAGGCGCCACAGCTCCTTGGGTTATCTCTCACCTGTGGCTTTCGAAAAACAACTAACCAAACAAGACATCAAAGTCGCCTGAATTGGTGTCCATTGTTTCGGGGCAAGCCCA
>JBAXBE010000075.1:0-1400 GCA_037142155.1 Chlorobiaceae bacterium | reverse complement strand
TGAACAAAGAATAGGTCTCCATGCCATTCCTGAATTTGATCATTAGAGCAGTAGCTGTCGTGGGTGGCATCAGAGTCGCGGGCATCTTGCTGGCGATCCTCGAAAGTAACATGCTTGCTTTTTGATTGCCGCATCTTTCCTTTTAATGCATTGACATCTTGTCCCCATATATCAGCTGCCCTTCTTATATCTTTCGCAGTAATGGGAACGTTGGCAACGCTCCCTCCTCCTCCGGCGATAATGGCCATATCCGCATCAGAGGGGAACCCGAGTCGCTTGGATACCTCCCGCGCTAACTCGGCCTGCTTTACTTCGCGCTTTTGGTACTTCAGTGCGCGTTCCGCCACAGTGGTAACACCGGCGAAGTTCGATTTCATATCCACAGCATAGAGTCCTCCAACTCTACTAAAGGTAAACGCTCTCTGAGGGCTTGACCTTGGGTTATTGACTGTGAACGCATCGTTGTGTAGGATGATCTGCATCCCGTGGTCGTGCATGTCCGAGTGCGACAGCACGTTGACGATGGCGTCATCCGCTATGTAAACGGTGGCCAGGTCTTCGAAGTCTCCGACCTCGTTAGTGAATAAAGAAGCTCCTCCCATTCCGCGGATCTCGGCATGCTGATCGATTCGACGGATGTTGGTGAGGAGGTCACGATTGTGGAACACGCCGTGGCTCGCCCCAGTGTCTTCCATGACATGGTTTGAGGTAAGGGCTTCTGTTACACCGGCAAGATTGACCTTCACGACGATAGTTGTCGCTACTATTGCTCTTGGTGGGCGTAGTGGTCCGTCCGATGATGTTGCGGTTGCTACGATGGCCTTCTTCGCCTTCTGTAGCTGTGGGCAGTCTCTGCACCAATGTCCCGTGTTCCCGCACAGGTCGCAAATCATTGTTTTCTTTGTTGCTGCTACTGCAGGCGCAGCGGTTGCTGCAGCGACAACTGCCACTGCTGCTGCGAGTTCAGCCTTGGTGGGACCGTCCGCTGGCTTCTTGCCGCGTCCGCCTCTCCCGCCGCCGCCGTCTCTGCCGCCGCCGCCTCTGCCCCCGCCGCCACCTCTGCCTCCACCTCGTCCTCCATGATGATGACTGCTGCTAACCGATGCTGCGGCACAAATGCCGTATTCTCCTTCCGCTGCTACAAATTTTCCTTTGTTGTTTATTACTTCGGAATTTAATGCAACTGCGTAAGCTTCGGTTAGAGTCTTCATATAGGCTTTTTCGTCGCCCAGGAGACTAAGTTGCTTCGCCGTGGACTGAATGTTTCCATATCTGCCGCTGTCAAGATTCTTAAAGAACAGAATTGATTGACGCAGATCACTGGGGACACAATCTTCGTCGATTGCTTGGATGCATGCAATTTTTGCATCAGTCGATTTTTTGTAGGCGTCAAGGTCTGT
>JBAXBE010000074.1:0-1418 GCA_037142155.1 Chlorobiaceae bacterium | reverse complement strand
GCGCAGGTGCTCTCGGGCACAATCAGCGGCACCGGCACCTTGACGCAGTCGGGAAGCGGCACTTCGACCCTTTCTGGCACGAACAGTTATACGGGCCTGACCACGATCAGCACAGGTGTCCTGAGAGCGATGAACAATCAGGCGCTTGGTGCGACGGCCGGTGGCGTAACGGTATCGGACGGAGCGACGCTTGAGCTGTCGGGCGGCATCACGATCGGCTCGGAGACATTGACGCTGTCGGGCAGTGGAGTCGGTAACAACGGAGCGTTGCGTAACGTCGGAGGCAGCAACAGCTACCAGGGCGCCATAACGCTTGCCGGCACGACGAGCATCATCTCGGACAGCGGCACGACGCTGACACTCAGCGGTGGTATTGACGGCTCAAAGGCTTTAAGCATTGCCGGATCAGGGACTCTTGCTTTGAATGGAGCGGTAGGATTTGACATTCCTCTTGAGTCATTCATCGCATCTTCTGCAACAACATTGTCTGTTAACGGCGAATCGTTGACGACCGTTGGCACCCAGACATTTGAGGGACCAACAAGCTTCGGTACTGCGACATCGCTCACAAGTACAAACAGCGCCATTACTGCGACTGGCCTGGTGAACGCTGCTGGCGAACTGACCTTCATTGCCGGATCTGGTGCGGTTTCATTCGCCAATGTATCGAACAACTTTACATCGATCAAAGTCGTTTCTGCCAGTGATGTCAAGGTGCGGGATGCCAATGCAATGGGAGTGTCGGGCATTACCGCTACAGGAGTGATTGATGTTGCGACCAGACTGGAGAACTTGACGATATCCGGCAATATTTCAACAACAGATAAGACATCGAACGCGGTAATCCTTAATGCAGGAGAAAGTAAGGACGCGGGTGAATCTGACGGTGGCAATATCGTTATTAGCGGGACAGAGACCATTTTAGCTGGTAGTGGCGGTATTATTAAATTGTATACAGGCAGTGTTAGCGCCAGTTCCAGTTTAAATGCGCTGGTTCCTCAAGGCAGTGGACGTTTCAGGTACAATAGTGATGAGACCTACGCAGGATACGTGACAGCGCCAGAAGCGGGTTTGAATGTTTTATATCGTGAACAACCAACAGTAACAGTTACTGCTGATTCTTTTGCGAAAACTTATGGTTCTGCAGTTCCTGAACTCACATACAGCTTTGCTGGCGCATTGAATGGGGATACTTCTGGACAGATAGTATCCAGTGTTTCCGTTGCCATTGGTGGCAATAAATCAACGTCAGGCAACTTTACTGCAGGAACGCATACCCTTACCCCTTCTGGTGTTACGACCAGCCCTCTTGGTTACGCTGTTTCCTATTCATCTGGTACGCTTAGCGTGAGCCAGCTGGCTCTGACGGTGACGGGTCTGGCGGCGACGAGCAGGGTGTATGACGCGACGACGGTTGC
>JBAXBE010000073.1:0-1481 GCA_037142155.1 Chlorobiaceae bacterium | reverse complement strand
TCGCGGCGGTAGTGCCTTATATGTGTCTCTACCGCTACCTATTTCCCGCGCACTTCGTTCCCCAGTAGCCCCAGCAACACAGTGTAGGGAGCTTTATTTTCGGGGTGCAGCTCAAAACGCGCACGCTCGAAATACTGTACCTGATAGTCACGTCCGTCACTCAGTTTCTCACTGATCAGCCCGGTGAGTGGTAAGCCGAAGAGGGCGAGGTTCTCACTTTCGTTGAAACCCCGACGCCCATCGAGATTTAATCCATTCGCCCGCCAAGCCATCAGGATGTCGCCACAGACATTACGCCCGGTCTCGCTGAAGTAGCGGCAGCCAGGCTGCGCCGTCTCGTGGGGCACAGATTGCCAGTCGTACCCGCGCTGGGCGAGGCGGTCGGCACCCAAACGACCGAGCAGCACATCGTAGGGCGCTTTATTTTCGGGGTGTAGCTCAAGACGGTTGCGCTCAAACCACTGCGTCTGCACCGACTGGCCCTCGATTGTCTCGGCCTGTTGGGATGTGATCGGATAGCCGAAGACCGGCAGCCCACCGTTCTGCTCCCAATAGCTGCGGATGCGCCCCGCAATGCTGTTGCCGGTCTCGGGAAAGGTGCGAGCGTCGGTAGCGGGAGCAGGGATACCTGTTGGCCGTGACCAGTTGGGAGAGCAATTATACGACCCATCAGTGAGCTTTGTCACCCCTGAACCATCGGCACGCATCACATAGATGTCGCTTCTGGTTATGTTGTTAGGATCGTTTGAGCAGAAAGCCATGCGTGTGCCGTCTGGCGACCAGGTTAGTTGCGCTCCACTGAGGTTGTTGATAACGGTCGTAAGGTTACTACCATCCGCATGTACGATTGAGATAGCAGAATAGCCATTGCGTCCTCGCCCGGAGAAGAAGGCGATCCGTGTGCCATCCGGCGACCACGTTGGTGAGAATCCCCCCTCTTCTGGACTCACGCGGATCGTATGTGACCCATCCACATTGGCCACGTAGACATCGTAGCAGAGAACACATGCAGAGCCGGTAAAGACGATGCGCGTACCATCGGGCGACCACACCGGGGACATCGTTCCATCACCTTCAGCCCAGTGCATCGGCGCGGCTGGGTTGTCAGGTTTCACCGTTTCGACGTTCCATTCCTGCGCATGTGATCCGTCAGCATTCATCACAAAAATGGTCGAGTTGCCACCCATCTCGTTCGTGCTGGCGAGCGTAAAGGCAATGCGCGTGCCATCGGGAGACCATGCAGGGTCAAAGGCACCGCCTAAGGACGTCAGTCGGGTCACGCCTGAGCCGTCGGCATTCATCACATAGATGTCAGATCTATTCGGCAGGTCATCTGTCTTGGTCTTGCGATCTGAGCTAAAGGCGATACGGGTGCCGTCGGGAGACCAGGCAGGAGTCGTGTCATTCGCCGGGTCGTTCGTCAGGCGGGTTATGCCCGAACCATCGGGGTTCATCACGTAGATCTCCTCGTTGCCATCGCG
>JBAXBE010000072.1:0-1514 GCA_037142155.1 Chlorobiaceae bacterium | reverse complement strand
TCATTCGGTCTTGCTGAAAATACAGGAGTCCGGCAGTGGTCGATGACCGAAGGATGGGAGCAGAAGCTGCAGGCGATTGCCAGGCGGAACGAAATCTTCAGGGAGATGCACCAGAGCGTCGGTGGCGATCCCGGAAAGTACAGGATGTATGATCCTCAACCGGATGCGCAGCGGATTGAGGGAAAACTGGTCGCCAAAGGAGTGTCCGATGAATGGCATGACCGATACTACATCGTGGTTGAAACTCCGCAGGGAAATGCATGGTATGTCAATCTCGGTAAAAGCAGCGATCCCGGAAAGTATGGAGTGGGTGATATCGTCACGGTTTCAGCCGAAAAAGAAGAGTGGCTGAAAAAGGCTGATCTTGCCATTGCCAGCCATACAGCAAAACATGGGGGCATCTATGAACGGCAGCAGCACCTGAAAGAAATTCAGGAAGAGATGGTTGAGGTTGAAGGAGGAGGCAGGCTTCATCGGAAAGCATATGTCGAAGCTCATGAACGACGGTTACAGCGGCTACAGCGATTTGGTCTGGTCAGGCAGCTTCCTGATGGTTCATGGAGAGTTCCGGATGATCTCATCACAACACTGAAAGAAAGGGATGCGGCTAATCCCGCCATGCAACAGAAAATTGAGCGTCACTCTCTTCTTCGGTTACCTGAACAGGAAAACTACCGGGGCAGGATGTGGATTGACCGGTTTACCGCAAAACCCGATAACCCGGAATTTGTAAAACAGGGATTCGGAAAAGAGCTGAACGAAGCCGTCCGACGACGGGCTCTTTTTCTGCAGGAGCTTGGCATCGACCCTCTCGATCCTGCCAGGGCAAAACATCTTGACAAGCTTGAAAAACATGATCTGGCTGAAAAGATCAAACAGCAGCAAGGCGGAGAGTTCCGGGAACTGAAATCAGGTGACCGGTTTCGGGGGACATTGAGCGATACCGGTCTGCAAGCGAGCGGAAAACGTTACGCTCAGCTCTATGATCCGAAGTCCAAAGAGTTTTCACTGGTTCCGTGGAAACAGGATTATGAAAGGCTTGTCTCGAAACAGGTTGAACTGATCCACGCTGAAGCCGGGTATAAAGTGGTTCAGCAACTCGATCTTCGAAAAGGGAGATAGCTCATGAAAAAAAGCCGCACGGTCAATGTCTTTTATGGTCATGTCGCGACCGGCATGTCTTTCATATTGTTCGGTACCTGGGCAACAACACAATATGTCGCATGGCTGCTGGGATATCAGCATCAGCTTGGCAAGCCGCTTCTTGTGGTGCAGGGCTATCCCGTTTATGAACCATGGCAGTGGTTTTTCTGGGCATTTCATTTCGAGGCATATGCGCCGTGGGTTTTTGAACATGCCAGCAGGATTACCTACGTCAACTTCTTCGTCATGTTTGCTCTGATGGTGTTTCTTGCTGTTCGGCGGGCAAAGCGTCGCAACCCGTCGGGCTCTTATGGAACAGCACGATGGGCATCGGTCAGTGAGTTGCAGCAGACCGGGATATTCGTTGAGCA
>JBAXBE010000071.1:0-1526 GCA_037142155.1 Chlorobiaceae bacterium | reverse complement strand
GCGCAATGGCATTTACTGTTAATGTAAATGTCGCCGTTGTACTTCCTCCGGTATTGGTTGCAGTTACCGTATAATCGGTCTGAGTTGACAATACCGTTGGAGTTCCTGAAATAACACCTGTTGCAGTATTCAACGTTACACCTGTTGGTAATGCAGGGCTAATACCATAACTAACTACCGTTCCGGTAACAGTTGGCGAAGCTGAAATATTAGTTGTATTTATTGTTGCAACCACCGGACTGCTTGGATAGGATAAGGTAGTTGGCGCAATGGCATTTACTGTTAATGTAAATGTCGCCGTTGTACTTCCTCCGGTATTAGTTGCCGTAACCGTATAATTAGTTACTGCTGATAATACCGTTGGTGTTCCTGAGATTACTCCGGTAGTGGTATTCAAAGTCACGCCTGCAGGAAGTGCAGGGCTGATTGAATAACTTACAATAACACCGGTAACCGTTGGACTTGACGATACATTAGTCGTATTAATTGTTGCAACAACCGGATTTGGCAAATACGACAAAGCAGTTGGTGCAATCGCATTTACAGTTAAAGTGAATGTCGCAGTGGTACTTCCTCCGGTATTAGTTGCTGTTACCGTATAGTTTGTTACCGTTGATAATACCGTTGGAGTTCCTGAAATAACACCGGTTGTAGTATTCAACGTTACACCGGCAGGCAATGCAGGACTAATTGAATAATTTACTATAACACCTGTTACCGTTGGACTTGACGAAACATTGGTCGTATTAATTGTTGCAACAACCGGACTGCTGGCATACGATAACGCTGTAGGTGCAATCGCGTTTACAGTTAAAGTGAATGTCGCAGTGGTATTTCCTCCGGTATTAGTTGCCGTAACCGTATAATTAGTTACTGCTGATAAAACCGTTGGAGTTCCTGATATAACGCCGGTTGTAGTATTCAATGTTACGCCGGTTGGCAATGCAGGACTAATACTATAACTAACTACTGTTCCGGTAACTGTTGGCGAAGCCGAAACATTGGTTGTATTAATTGTTGCAACAACTGGATTTGGCAAATACGACAAAGCAGTTGGCGCAATCGCATTTACAGTTAATGTAAATGTTGCAGTTGTACTTCCACCAGTGTTTGTTGCCGTAACCGTATAATTTGTTACCGTTGATAATACCGTTGGAGTTCCTGAAATAACACCGGTTGTAGTATTCAACGTTACACCGGCAGGCAATGCAGGACTAATTGAATAATTTACTATAACACCTGTTACCGTTGGACTTGACGAAACATTGGTCGTATTAATTGTTGCAACCACCGGACTGCTGGCATACGATAACGCTGTAGGTGCAATCGCATTTACAGTTAATGTAAATGTTGCAGTTGTACTTCCACCAGTGTTTGTTGCCGTAACCGTATAATTTGTTACCGTTGATAATACCGTTGGAGTTCCTGAAATAACACCGGTTGTAGTATTCAACGTTACACCGGCAGGCAATGCAGGACTAATTGAATAATTTACTATAACACCTGTTACCGTTGGACTTGACGAT
>JBAXBE010000070.1:0-1543 GCA_037142155.1 Chlorobiaceae bacterium | reverse complement strand
CTCGGTGTATCTGCTCTTTCTCAAGGCGCCCTCCAAAGGGGGAGGACTCACATTAGTCCGTCCTGAAAAAGTGAGGTCTGACTTCACGCGACGGATCCCAGCGCGCTGGGAATTCGCAGAAGCGGATTCAAGGTTGCAGTGAGCCAGGCCCAAATAAGCGCAAAAAGTCGCCTGAGGTGGGCGAGGATCTTCCTCAGGTTGTGTCCTGCCGCGCAGAGGACGGCATTCTGGGCATCACCGAGCACGCCCTTCAGCCAGTTCCGCCCCAGCTTGCCGTCTGCTTTCTGGTGGCCGATCTCTGGCTCGATTGCTGACCTGCGCTTCATCTCCTTCTTGATCGCCTTGGTGATGCCCTTGCGGCTACCGGCAATGATCACCCGACAGCTTTCGGGGTCCACGCCGTGGCCCTTGTAGCCGCGGTCCACGTGGCACCGCCTCGGCATCATGCCCGTGAGTTTCAGGACCTGATCCAGTTGCTCTGCCAGCGTGTGGCCGTCGTACGGGTTGCCTGGGAGAGACCGCGCTCCGAGCGCGAATCCGCCCCATGCCGTCGTCGCCAGGGTGGTCTTTACTCCGAACTCGTAGGGCTTGTGCGCCTTCCCCTTCGCGATGCACTCCACCTCTGGCGCGTGCATTGAGTAGACCTTGCCCTTGGTCTTCTTCTCCTGCGTCAGCACCAGGCCCGCGAGGATCAGTGTCCCCTTGTGCTTCTCCCAGGCTTCGTCGCTGATCTTTCGTTCCAGATCCCGCTGCACCCGGCCGGCGTAGACCTTGAGCTTCTTCCGCTCCTTTGCCGCACGCTTGAACTGCTTGGCTTTCATGTAACGCCCATGCATCAGAAACGCTGACTTCGCCAGATCTCGGTGGCTCTGCCGCAGCTTCGTGTCCGTGGCTTCCGCCACACGCAGCAGGTGGTGCAGAACTTTCCGGAATAGCCTCGCATCCGTTGGAAATTCAACCGCCTTGGGTTGGACCGTCGTGTCCACCACGACCACCTGCATCTGCTTCGGCGTGACGGTCTTGGTCCGCAGCCCAGCCTCGATGGTCAGCTTCAAAAGCTGCTCCACGCCTGCTTCCCCGATGCGCTTGCGCCACCGCGAAAGCTGCGAACCGTCCACAGGCAGGTCGTGCCGAAAGAACTCCTCCCCGCAGAAGAACTGCCAGTAGGGCCGCTCTGGCCACTCGCCCACCACCTGCTCATCCGACAGCCCGAAGGTGTGCTGCAACATCACCAACCCCGCCATCGTTCGGATTGGGATCCCAGGGCGTCCCGTCTTCTCCGAATACAGCGGCCCGAAGGACTCCACCAACGAGGCCCAGTTAATGGCCTCTGCCAGGCGAACCAGCTCGTGTTCCATGTTCAGCATCAGATCCAACCGGCTGGCGCCGATCAGGGGCTGCTCGTGGGTCTTCTGCTTCTCTTTTGGTCGCATCTGAACACCGGATTCTGGGGGGTTTCCCCTACCAATCTGGTGTTTCAAATCGACCATTTGTTCCCTCAAATATCTGCTTTAAAACAGGTTGGGACTTTTTCATGGCCAAC
>JBAXBE010000069.1:0-1619 GCA_037142155.1 Chlorobiaceae bacterium | reverse complement strand
TATAGTGGACCCCGAAATCCGGACAAAAGTTTAAGATATGCTCTGTCGTAAAAAAGAGGCAGAAAATGAGCGAAAGCAAACGGAAAAGATTTACAGGTGCGCAAAAAGCCAAAGTGGCACTGGAAGCGGTGAGGGGTACTAAAACCGTCAATGAGATCGCACAGGAGTCCGGAGTCCATCCGACCCAAGTGACACTATGGAAAAAGGAACTGCTCGCCAACGCAGGCAGTCTCTTTGAGGGGAAGCGCGGCCCTAAACCGGTCGATGCTCAGAGCGACCCGGACAGGTTGTACGCCAAGATCGGGCAGCTCAACATGGAATTGGATTGGCTTAAAAAAAAGTCTGGACTCAGCCTGTAGTTAAGCGACAGACGTGGATAGAGCCAGGTGGATCACTGGCCCTATCCACGCAATGCAAACTGCTCGCGGTGACACGCTCGGTGGTGTACGACCAGAAAAATCGTCCACCAAAAGCAGTCGACGAGTTTGAGTGCATGCTGTTGAACGAGCTTGATGAAGAGTACACGCGGCATCCGTTTTATGGCACGCGGCGCATGAGGGAATACTTACGTGGACGTGGATACGCCGTTAACCGCAAGCGGGTGCAACGCTTGATGCAAAAGTTGGGACTGGCTGGCATGGCTCCGGGCCCGAACACCAGCAAGCCACATCCGGAGCACACGGTTTATCCCTACCTGTTAAGGGGCCTGGACATCACCCGCCCCAATCAGGTGTGGAGCACCGACATCACTTACATTCGGCTGCGGCACGGCTTCGTGTATCTGGTGGCGATCATTGACTGGTACAGCCGCAAAATACTGTCATGGCGGTTGTCGAACACCCTGGATGCAGGGTTCTGCGTGGATTGTCTGGAAGCAGCCATCAAGGTCTACGGTAGGCCGGAGATCTTTAATACCGACCAAGGCTCGCAGTTTACCAGCGATAGCTTCACGGGCGTCTTGATCAAAAACGGCATCACCATCAGCATGGATGGACGAGGACGGGCTTTGGATAACATTTTTGTCGAGCGCCTGTGGCGCACGGTGAAATATGAAGATGTGTATTTGAAGGGCTACGAAAACATGACGGATTTACTGCTGGGTTTGACGCAGTACTTCCTGTTTTACAACGAGGAAAGATTGCATCAAGCGTTGGGCTACACCACCCCGGACGTGGTGTATCAGACGGGGATTGGCGGTGGGGCAATGATTGTGGATAAGTTTAACAAACCGGCAGAAACAGTAGCCACTGAACTGGCGAACGCCAGCGAAAGTTTAGGTTAAAAAGAGCGGAACTTGATTGGCAGACACTACCGGCGGACTCCATGTGGACAAAGCGTGAACTTCCTGCGGAACGTGTGGATAAACTATGGATAACGATAAAGCCGTTATCCACAGCTTACCCACACTAATTCACCCTTTGACCACATTCCGCCGCAGCACGCATAAAGGCAGATCAAAATGCCTGCGGCGCAATAATAACAAATTATTAATTGGTATGGGCAATGGGGAATACCCTACTCCGTACAGAAGAATTGGGGCAGCGCCATTCAGCTGTAATGTGGGCAGGATTCTATCTTAAACTCAATGAATATTTGTCTGGACAGAGGGGTCCACTATA
>JBAXBE010000068.1:0-1641 GCA_037142155.1 Chlorobiaceae bacterium | reverse complement strand
GCGGAAGCGAACGGCCCTTGCACAAAACAGGCAAACTGACCTATCCTGGCCGGCCCCCTCCGGGGATGAGCAATCCTGAAATCCGCAAAGCGGGTATGACTAATCTTTTTCTTCTGAGTTTCTTCCATGTGCTGAACTGAGCCGGTATTCCGGACAGTTGAGCACGATGACGCTGAAGCCAAGGCATCAGCGACCATGAGCCCTGAACTGCTTGCAGTGGAATGAATGTCCGTTGGCATGTCTTTTTGCCAAGCATTCAGCAAAAAGCATGACAACGACAGAAGGGAGCAAAAGCAGATGAGGGCGAAGCCCCGGTTCCAGCACTCCCCTTTCCGAAAATGAAGACATGCAAACGTGATGACATGAACACATGCATGCATAGAAACATGATGGCAGGTCGTCATAGCAGAAAACCTGCCTGATATGAAAAGCCCCGGATTAACCGGGGTCTTCGTCATGGTGGCCAAGGATGTAATCAGCCGCCTTCTGTGCTCTTGAGCTGACCTGAATGATGAATTTCGGATCGGCTTTCATTTTCTTGAGCCAGCCGTTGAGATAGGCCGCCGAGCTCTGCATTGTTTTCTGCTCGATGCCGGCCACTCCGGAGAGGAACGAAGCGGTCATTTCGGCGAGAAGCTCTTCATCGGAGTACTCGTGTGAGCCGAATCCCCAGTTTTGGGTTACGCCATCTCTCTTGAGGCGTGAGCTGTGTCCAGTGCTATGCGCCAACTCATGATAGGTGGTTTGATAAAAGTCCGCACTGTCTGAAAAGCTCTGCAATGCCGGTACTCTTACCTCATCACGGGACGGGATGTAACAGGCATCGTTTCCGCCGTAATTGATCACCGGCCGGTTCGGCATTCCCTGGATAATTGCCTCAGCTCTTTCGATTGAGCTGTTTTTCTCTCCGATGGGCGATGGGACATCAAGGCCGTCAACACCGTTGGCAGGGTAAACCTTGTAATAGCGCATAAAAGGGGTAAGCTCCTTCTCGCCGGTCTTCTTGTTTTCTCTTTCAAGCATCTTCCAGAAAACAACCGGGAGCCCTTTGCAGCGGATGGTACCGCCCAGTTCTTCAGCCTGATTTCTTGTCAGGAAATATTCGCACCCCGCCGTGGAGAGTAAAAAGAGGTTGATACCACGATAAACCTTCCCTGAAACCAGGTTTTTCGGTAAACCGACGCTCCAGGGCTGACGCCAGGGTGCAACGCCCTTTTCAAGCTGGGCAATAATCTGACCGGTGATGATTTCATAGACAGTAACTGACATAACGCCTCCGTAGGTTAGAGATTGATGCAATGCGAACGTGCACTACAGCAACAGGGGACAAGCGAGGACGGTCTGACTGCATGACTTGAACGCCGGGCTGCCCTCCACCGGCTACCCGCCCCAGCGACAGCGGGAGGAGTTGCCGGCGGCAGCCTTAATCTTCTGATAGCATCGCCAAGCCATTTTTCACCCGGTTTCGAAGATGAGAACCCACAAAGGACGGTATAGAGTAGAGGAGACGAGCAGGAGAATGCCCAGCAGAAAATGAGGGGAAAAAAGGATGACCCACTGACAATGTCTTTTCAGATCGGGTTGGAGCGGTCAGGCACCCGCAGCTTACCTTACGGATTGCTGTACGTGAAGCCAGTATAG
>JBAXBE010000067.1:0-1715 GCA_037142155.1 Chlorobiaceae bacterium | reverse complement strand
CTCAAACTGAAATAGCTCACATTAGGTGCATGGGCCATTCCAAAAAACGACAGAAGGCGGCACCGCCTCCCCTGCGTCCGGATCTCCGGTTCAAGGAGATATCAGCGGAAGTGCTGCGCAGTGATGTGGCCCGCATCCGGGAGTCCATGGGCGAGGGAGAGGTCCATGAGGACATGCGGATGCTGGTCGAAACCATGCTCGTCATCCGCGAGGAATTGGACCGGAAGGACGCCAGCATCCAACGCCTGACGTCCATCATCTGGGGCCCGAAGACCGAGTCATTCGCCGCCGTTTGCCGTGAGGCCATGGAAGCCGAGAACCCAGCTCTCAAGCTCCGCCCCAAGGAGAAGCGCGAGAAGCCGAAGGGCCATGGGCGCAATGCCGCGGCCGACTTTCCCAAGGCCAGGCGGATTCCTGTACCGCTGGAGGGCGTAGCCTCCGGTGAGGGTTGCCCGCATTGCCCCAATGGCAAGGTCTACCCCCAGAAGGAGCCGTCCACCCTGCTGCGGATCACGGGCGTGGCGCCGTTCATGGCCACCGTCTACGAGCTCGAGCGGAGGCGGTGCAACCTCTGTGGCGAGGTGTTCACCGCCCCGGCACCCACGGGTGTGGGCGAGGAGAAGTACGACAGCAGCGTGGCCGCCCTCCTGGGTCTGCTGCGTTACGGGGCCGGCCTTCCCATGAACCGCATCGAGCGGCTCCAGACCGGGATGGGGATCCCACTGCCGGTCTCGACTCAGTGGGAGATCCTGCTCAAGGCTGCCGGGCTCCTCGCCCCGGCCCATGCGGAGCTCACGCGCCAAGCCGCCCAGGGCGAGGTGCTGTTCAACGACGACACTGTCATGCGGATCCTGGAGAAGACTCCTGTTCCGAGGGTGGGACGCAAGGCGGTCTACACCAGCGCCATCCTCTCTCGCACCGGGGACAACCGGATCGCCCTGTTCATCACCGGCCACAACCATGCCGGGGAGAATCTGGAAGCCGTTCTGAAGCACCGGGCGGAGGGACTGACGGCTCCCATCCAGATGTGCGATGCCCTCGCCGCCAACACCGTGGGTGAGGCCGGGGAGCTGAACACGATCCTGGCCCACTGCCTGGCCCATGCCCGGCGCCGGTTCGTGGAGGTGGAGAACCGGTTCCCCACAGAGGTCGAGCACCTGCTGGGGGAACTCAAGGAGGTCTACAGGAACGACGCCCAGGCCAAGCGCGAGGGGATGGATCCCCAGGCTCGGCTGGCCTTCCACCAGAGGGAGAGCGGGCCCATCATGGCCAGGCTAGAGTCCTGGCTGCGAGATCAGATCGAGGGCGGCAAGGCGGAGCCGAACTCGGGACTGGGCCAGGCCATCACCTACATGCGCAAGCACTGGATCCCGCTCACCCTGTTCCTACGTGAACTCAGTGCCCCACTAGACAACAACGCCTGTGAAGCCGTTGTAAAACGGGCCATCATGCACCGCAAGAATTCGCTGTTCTACCGCTCCGCAACAGGCGCTCGGGCTGGAGACACCTTCATGAGCCTGATCCACTCGGCGGAACTGAACGGAGTCGAGCCGTTCGAGTACCTGATCGAGTTGCTGAAGCACCCGGAGGAAGTCGAGAGCGAACCTGGACGGTGGATGCCATGGAGCTATCCTCACCCACCCAATTCGGCCTGAGCGCGACCCCAATTCAGCAAAGTTGGGTTGAGTCAAAGACACTCAAGTGCGCCCTATTTG
>JBAXBE010000066.1:0-1718 GCA_037142155.1 Chlorobiaceae bacterium | reverse complement strand
TCCGTAGAGGGCGCGTCGTAGGACTACAGTGAGCCGGCCTTTGTCGTCCAGCCACTTTGTCCATTCCGGTCTCATCACGCAGAGGATTGCACTCAAGGTTCGGTCGATAAGCATGTGAATCAGTACTTTCATGACTGCTTTCAAGTATGCTGTTCCGATGTCACAGCAGCGCACCTTCCGGCGTTCCCGTGCAGCTATGCCCGCGACTATAAATAGCGTTGGACTCGCTGCGGTCGGCGATGATGTCTGCTCCTCGGTGTAGCTCGCTTTGTCCTGCCGGTGACCTCCGGCCACCAGTCTCGCCTTAATCTTCTCGAAATCCCCATTCGCCAGGTACTTGAGCTTGATAAACATCTTTGAAGGAATTCTTTTCTTCAATTGCTCCCACGATAGTGTCGCTGGATCTACAGCCTCGATGGTTGGGGCATTAAGCATCGCTCGAAGCTCCTTCACAATAGCGTCCAGTGCCGCGTCCTCGTGCTCTGCGAGCGCGCTTTTCACTGTGAGGTTGAGGCTTGCGAACACATGGGTGAGATGTGTGACTATCATGTCATCAGGATCGGTGGTGAAGATCATTGGATGGGTCTCCACGAAGCGTCGATAATCGGACTGCACGTAGTCTCTCACGAGCGCCTTCGGTACCAGGAGGGGTGTCCCTGTTGCTGCCCTGGTCCTATGGCTGTGAGTGAATGCAGGTACCGCATCGTCATTCTCGCTATAGATGTCTTCCATATAAGGGTCACTGACATGGTTGTCATCGTTCGCACCGGTATCTTCGACTACAACTGGCTCTGCACAGTCGTCGTCATAAGGTTCAGCCACGTCCCAATCATCTCGAATATTGGGTCCTAGGTTACCGTCATCCTCATACACGTCCTGATCCTCGTCAGATGCATTGAAGAGATCTTCATCATCGATGTGAGGCTCGTCATCCGATGCAACGTTTCGGCTGAACTCTGGGTCTTTCGGGAGCTGGCGCTTTTGATTCTTCGCCAGCTGGTTCATGCGATCAATAACCCATTGCGGAGTGGGGAGGGCTTTCCATTTATCACCCTTGAGCACACTGCGCGTCTTAAGGTTGAAAAATAGGTATGTCCCTTGCTTGTTCAGCAGAGGGAGCATTGCAACGCATGAGATCGCTCTCTCCTCCAACGTGTTGCTAGCGGTGGGCTGATTGTTGTGCACCTCTGCATACTCTCCGAATGACAGCCTCAGTTGCCGTTTGAAGTCCACTTTCCGCCCATAAAATTGTTCGTACGGACTGGTCGGGTCCATTCGTCCGTGGTGCGGTACCATACTCATTACCAGTGATGCGTACTTGACTTCGTAACGTAACAGTGTGTAGGGTAGGTTCCATGGAAGAGAGTGATGGATGGATCGAATTCGGCCCTTCAGAGTACCGATCTTTCGCTCCACATGAGGTACGTGCTGCTTCGGCCCGGCTGTGTTGACTTCATAGCCCGCTTCTTTCAGCTCGTCTTCGAGTGCTTGAATGCCGCCTTCTCCGTCGAAGAGCAGTGTCGATACCTCGAATTCTTGCGATACTATCTCAGACAGTTGAGATCGCAGAGCTTTTCGGATGGAGGAGGTCTTCCTGTTGTCCAGATGGGTGACCAGTGGCATATCCACCGGTAGCATCGACCCAATGAGATAAGTGTCTCCATGAACAAAGAATAGGTCTCCATGCCATTCCTGAATTTGATCATTAGAGCAGTAGC
>JBAXBE010000065.1:0-1806 GCA_037142155.1 Chlorobiaceae bacterium | reverse complement strand
ACAGCCTGGCCGGGAAGTCCATGACGTATCCGGCCTCCTTTCGATGCACTGTCAGGGGGCCGCTCTGGGTATGGAACATCACCTGACTACGACCGGGCTCGAGTCGCTCCATGACCACCGCGGCACTGGCCAGGGTGGCATGGCCGCAAAGCGGGACCTCCACCGTGGGGGTGAACCAGCGCAATCGATAGTCACCGCCTTCAGGGACCAGGAAGGCCGTTTCAGCCAGGTTGTTCTCCGCCGCAAGGGCCTGCAACATCGTGTCGGACAGAAAGCCATCCATCGGCATCACCGCCGCCGGGTTGCCTGTGAACAAGCGTGTAGTGAACGCATCAAGTTGGAAGATCGGTGTGCGCATGGTGTCCCCTGACTACAAGGAATTGATGAGTTCTAGCTTGGTAAGTCAAACGAAGGAACTGGTGAGAATTTTGTGAAGATTATTGATTCCCATAATGGGCAGCACCTTGGTTCCCGCCGACTGAGAGATTGGGGGTCTTCACAACCGAAGTCCACCGACGTTGGTAGAGGCCAATCCAGATGAGTTATGGCCAGGAATCATTACGCGAAAAGCCGATCCCTTCCCAGGTTCGCTGTCCACCCATATATGCCCGCCCAAGACCTCCACCATGTTTTTCACGATGGATAGACCGAGGCCAATGGATCGTTCGCCTCCGGTGGGGCGGGCGGAGAGTCGCTCGAAGCGCTGGAAAAGTCGCTTTCGATCTTCTGCGGTAAGACCGGGTCCCTGGTCCACCACGGAAACGTAGGCCCCCGTCTCGTTCATATCCAACTCAATTGAAACAAGGGTGTCACTCGGCGAGAACTTCACAGCATTGGAGATGAGGTTATCAATAATTACCCTCATGAATTGGGGATCACTAAGGATTTCACCGGCTCCGTCCGGAAGATGAACTTCCAGGTGGATACGCTTTCTCAGGGCCGATGATTGGTGTTGGACCGCAAGGCTTCGGACAATTTCTGGCAGGGAAAAATTTTGCGGTTGAGGTTGAATTGTCCCGGAGTCAATCCGGCTCATTTCGAGGAAACGACTTAGGAGTGCTGCCATCTCATGGCCCATTATGGAAATTCGGCGGGCGATTGACGGCACTGCCGCCGGGTCCGGGTGTTGCTCAAGGAATTCGGCCAACAGGATGAGGGCATTTAAGGGATTCCGTAAATCGTGTACGACGATGTCGAACAGACTAATCTTCTGCTCATGGCAATTCAGGAGCGTAGCGTTGACTGCCCGAAGTTCGGCGCTTCGGAGTTGTATATCCCCTTCAATAGGATCCTTATGGGGAATCAAACTCTCTCCAATCTGCTACCTACTCCGAGATAGCCTGAAGGCCTTCGCCGCTGCTGGATGATGGAGAGCTCGGTCTCGCTGAACGTGTATCGCCGGATCTGATCGTCCCCGGTGCCCGGCCGTGCCAACATGCCTTTCCGTTCGGAAGGTAACAACATGGTACGGCGCGGCACGCGTTCGAGGAGGAGTTGTCCTTCGCGAGTCAAGTGAATGCTTTGCGCTGTACGCACGAAAAGTGTCACCCCAAGGCCCTTCTCCAAATCGCTGATCGCATGTGCTAGTGGCGATTGTTCGATGTTCAACTTTTCAGCGGCGCGACCGAAGTGCAATTCTTCGGCCATGGCTATGAAACAGCCAAGGTGACGTAGGTCCATGGACAATTCCTCTCCCACCTCAGACTGGGAACTTGCGAAACGCGATGGCAAACCGATTCCAGGCATTGATGGTGTTGACCAAAAGGGTCAGGTCCACAAGCTCGGCCGGTGTGAAATGAGGCTTCA
>JBAXBE010000064.1:0-1848 GCA_037142155.1 Chlorobiaceae bacterium | reverse complement strand
AGGGTTCCTTTGCCCTACCCAGAGAACATGAATCAGCGCTGGGCAATGGACTTTAGTGTGCCGCAGAAAAGCGGTATGAGAGATGAGGGAAGCCCCCTCGCCATCGGCTTGCAGGAGCAGGTGGCAAACCACCGTAAGCAGCATTGGTCAAAAGCCAGTGTTGTGAGCGTTACGGAAAAGGTACTATAAGGTATCAGGTATGGATCCACGAAGACGAACAACCGTGAACTGCCGTTCAAGTGTCGAAATTGCTCAAATGATATCGAAACCGGGGAGTGAAGTTGCTCCGGGAATAGTCTGGTCGCCACCTGCTTACGAATCAGGCGGTATCCGGCATAAAGGCAGCGTGAGCGTGATCCGGGCTCTTATACTGAACTGCGGGAACCTTCGGTGGCGATGCAAAGCGAAAGGCACAAGCCGTAAAGGCAAGGCTGAAAGTAGCGATGTGCCATCAAGGGGCGGAACCGCTCGTAGTAGTGATGAATCCACTGTAATGGTGGAAGAGCGAAGGAGCGGTGTCATTCAGGTCGGATCAGAAGTCAACCATGAAAGTGGGAGGAACTGTTGGTTATGACCAAGTCTTATGAAATACCCAAGAAGCTCGTATGGGAAGCCTATCAATGTGTCAAGGCAAATGAGGGTGGAGCTGGTGTAGATCGTGAGTCGATAGCACAATTTGAAGGTCGCCTGAAGAATAATTTGTACAAACTCTGGAATCGCATGTCATCCGGCAGTTATTTTCCTCCGCCGGTTAAAGGTGTGCCAATTCCAAAGAAGTCAGGCGGCGAAAGAATGTTAGGGATTCCTACGGTGTCGGATCGAATTGCCCAGACAGTTGTCAAATGGCAACTTGAACCGATCCTTGACCCGCTATTTCATCAAAATTCATATGGTTATCGTCCAGGTCGATCTGCTTTGGACGCGGTGGCCATGGTGAGACGAAGAAGTTGGGAATACGACTGGGTAGTAGAGTTTGATATCAAGGGGCTCTTTGACAATATCGATCACGAATTATTGATGCGGGCTCTCAGGAAGCACTGTGAGACTCCATGGATTCTGCTCTATGTGGAAAGGTGGCTCAAAGCACCGATGCAAACTACAGCGGGAAACTTGGAAGAAAGGACAAGCGGCACACCGCAAGGCGGAGTTGTAAGTCCTTTGCTGGCGAATCTTTTTCTGCATTATGCTTTCGATATGTGGGTTACCCGGTATCTGCCAAGCGTGCGCTTCTGCCGGTATGCCGATGATGGTGTAATTCATTGTAAAAGTTGTGAGCAGGCGGAATTTGTGCTAAGCAAGATACGCAAGCGATTTGAGCAGTGTAGACTGGAACTGCATCCTGACAAGACGCGAATCGTGTATTGTCAGGATATCAATCGACAAGAAGCACATTCAAATGTGCAGTTCACCTTTCTTGGCTATACCTTCAGGCCACGCAAGGCGGTCGATAAGTATGGCAGGTTATATGTGAACTTCAGTCCAGCGGTAAGTCGTGATGCTCTCCGAGCAATGCGACAAACCATAAGAGGCTGGCATATCCAATTACGGAGCGCTCACAATCTCGAAGAATTAGCTGCGAGATACAATCCGATACTCCGTGGTTGGCAAGCTTACTATGGAAAATTCTATGGATCGGCAATGTCAGTAATCTGGAGCCACATAAATACCTACTTGATACGTTGGCTGATGCAAAAGTACAAGCATCTTTCTCGGCATAAAATGCGAGCAGTCAAAGCTCTGGGGAAGATTGCGAAATCTTTTCCAGACGTATTTTTTCACTGGCGACTTGGGTATGCGCCAACGACTGGATGATGGGAGCCGTATGAGTGGAGACGCTCACGTACGGTT
>JBAXBE010000063.1:0-1877 GCA_037142155.1 Chlorobiaceae bacterium | reverse complement strand
CAGCGATTCCGCAACAACTCCGATTTAGAGCGGGATATCGCCGTCAGAGGAAGAGTCTTACCAGACCGGCGGGCAAATTCGCAGGGATTTTTATGGGCCAGGGGCTCCCGAACCCCTCAAAAACAACAACCAGGCACACTCTGGGCGCCTGGGTCAGCATTACTGTTCTGATTTGAACGAAAGGATGATTTAAAACGGAGGCGCAGTCCCAAGACCGGCGCATTGATATATTTCTGCCTTGATCATCTCAGCCAGATGCCGCTTGGTGTGCCGGCAACGAAAAACGGACTTCAAATTCCGGCCGATGAAGGCGTGAAAAAGAATATACGCCAGCATAGCCAGTAACCAGAAAACCTCCATGGCCACCGGGTCATGCTTGTACAGATGATCCGCGTGCCATTCATTGACCAGCTCATTAAATCCGTTGTTCTCGATCTTCCAGCGATCATGACCAAACTTAACGAATGTTTCTGTTGATAACTCGTCCTGGGGGATCGTGCTCGCCCAGACCCACTCACTGACTTCAAAATCGATCTTCCCGGTTATCTGCCGGCGCACTTCTCGGCGCTCAAGACTTCGAACAACCCGCGCCTCGCTACCCAGCGTGTCCCATGACGTAAAGTGTTCAATGTCCCAGCACTCACGTGTCAGCGGCCCGTACGCATAGACTTTGGGCCGCTGCTTGCTGAACAATCCCCGCGCATCTTTTATTAGATCGCGACGGTCATCTTTCAATACCGCGATCACATGTTTGCCGTGCTTCCTGGCCAACTTGAAAAACGGCGCACGGGCATATAGCCCGTCAGCCAGGATCAATTTAAACGCTCGAGGATATTCTTCGAACAGTCGCGTCAGTAACCGCATGGCACAAGCCACTTCATCTTCACCCGGCCGCTGCGGCTCCATATCCAGCGGCAAATAATACCCGTCACATAACAGAACTCCGGTCACATTCCGATGATAATATTCTTTGACGTCGCCATTTTTCGTATGAATGGTCCGCTCCAGGCATCCCGAGCAACAACGCAACCGGCTGCAATGTTGTTCATGCCCGTCAACAATGATCGCGAACGGCCCGCCATGTGCCGGCCGTAACGCCTTATTGCGTTTCAAGCGCTCATAAATACGCTTGATGGTCCTCCTGAAGAACCGGTTCCCTTTTTGGCTAAACCCGCGGCCCATCGTATCCGCGCTCGGCAACTTATTGCCGCCGATCCACCACCGCGCATACCCCACAACCTCAACCTGCTCCACCGCATTCAAACTCCCCATCCGACCCAAAGACATCACCAACCCCAGCGACAATATAACATCCATCGCGATCTGTGGCTGTTGCCTCTCATCCGAAGCTTCAGCGATCTGAGCTCGTACGCCAAACATCTTGTCCGCATACCGTAAGATTCTCCGAAGGATCTTATGCTCCCTGTTTCAGGCGCCGAACACAACCTTCAGTGATCTTTAATATGTCTTCTTCAAGTGCCCGGTACGCCTTGACCCATTGCTGAGCCTTTTTGACCTTGTCCTGTGGAATGAATATAGTCGTCCTTTTGCCCCCGATCTTTACCGACAAGTAACTCGACACATGACCTCCCGACTTTTGGCACCAGCAATTTACTTTCCCGCATTTACGCTCGCTGGTCGCAATACTCCCGTAGAGGAATGCCCCACGATGCAGGAGTTTGACCGCCCGAGAACGTGCCGCACGCTCTTCTGCTGAAAAATAACCGTTATCAACCATATAACCTCCTCTATTATATCTTACCTTATGTATATTGTAAGACATAATAGAAAAAAGTCAAGCGATTCTAATGCGAATTTGCTCAATGATTTTTTCGTGGAATTACCGTCTTAAGAAGTGAGTTGTTGCGGAATCACTG
>JBAXBE010000062.1:0-1897 GCA_037142155.1 Chlorobiaceae bacterium | reverse complement strand
TTCTTTGCCCTGATCTACGCCACGGGCCTGCGGATCCGGGAGGCCAGCCTGCTGGAGACCCGAGACATCGACGCGATGCAGCAAGTCATCCATGTGCGGCACGGGAAGGGTGGCCGGGAGCGGTTGGTGCCCATGAACTCGAAGCTCTACGGGTTGCTCAGGGCCTACTACAAGCACGAGCGCCCGCCCCAGCCCTGGCTGTTCACGAGCAGGGCCGGGAAGCCTCTCTGCCACGAGACAGCGCGTCGGGCCCTGCTCTGCGCCTCGGCCGTGGCGGGCATCGGGAAGGTGGTCACCCCCCATATGCTTCGGCATAGCTTCGCCACCAATCTGCTCGACCACGGCACGGACCTGCGAAAGATCCAGGTCGTGCTGGGCCACGGCAGCATCAGGTCCACGACGATCTACACCCAGGTTTCCCCGAGCCAGATCGCCGCCGTGAGAAGCCCCCTGGAGGACTTGTCCATGTGATGCGGTGGGCTTCCCGCGCCCTGTCTACGACATTGCGGACATCGTGAGGCAGCACCGACCGGGCCTGGAGGCGCAGCAGCGTTTGTCCAGGCCCCAGAAGCGCGTCCTCACGGCCATTAGCCGCTGCCGGACCGCCGCCCTCGGCGGCCACCTGGAGGTCTGCACCGGCTGCGGGCGGGAACACCCGGTCTACAACTCCTGCCGGAACCGCCACTGTCCCAAGTGCCAGGCCCTGGCTCAGCAGAAGTGGATCGACGCACGGGCCGAGCGGATCCTGCCCGTGCGGCACTTCCATGTGGTGTCGGCGCCGCCGTCGGAACTGCGCTCCCTGGCGCGGTGGCACCCGGTAGAGGTCTACACCGCGCTGTTCCGTTCCGTCAGTGCACTGCTCCAGGAACTGGGGCGAACGCGCCTCAATGCCACGCTGGGCCTGACGATGGTGCTCCACACCTGGACACGGGAACTGCACTTCCACCCGCACATCCATGTGCTCGTCACCGCGGGCGGCCTCTCGCTCGATGGGCAGCGGTTCGTCCACGTCCGCAAAGACTTCCTGTTTCCCGTGAAAGTGATGGGCCAACTTCTGCGGGGGAAGATGCTGGACGCCCTGCGGAAGCTCCACCGAAAGGGGACCTTCCCGGAGCTCAGCGATGCGGCCTTCAACCGCCTGATGGTCAGCCTCGCGGCCCACAAGTCCTGGGTTGTCTATTCCAAGGCCCCCTTCCGCCGCTCCCAGCATGTTCTTCAGTATTTGGGCCGCTACACCCACCGCGTGGGCATCGCCAACTCGCGGATCCTGGCTGTTGGCCCGGGGCATGTCACCTTCCGCACCAAAGGCCACCAGGCCGCAACCCTGCACCCGGTTGAGTTCCTGCGTCGGTTCGTCCAGCACATCCTTCCCGACGGCTTCCATAAGATCCGGCATGCGGGCCTCCACGCCTCCGCCCAGCCGGGCGGGCTCCTTGAACGGGCAAGGGCACTGCTCCCAGTCCCAAAGCCTCACAGGGACCCCCCGCCCGTCGTCATCGATGCGCCGCGCACCTGTGCCCAGTGCGGCGGCATGATCCTGCGCCTGCCGCTGACCGCAATGGCGCGGTCCCCGCCGCTGGAGGCCGCATGCATATAGGCCCCCCAGCAGACCATTACCCACGCCATTCCTTGCATCAAGGCAGGTCGGCGAAGCTCTGCCTGCACTGGGACCTGGTGGAGTGCCTGGGCCATCCTGCCCGCCCCAGACCCACGAACGGGCCTAGCGGACAAGCAGCTCAGGCTCCTCCCGCCGCTATGCCAGACCCGATTTCCCCATAACGGTCAGTTCGGCCCTCGCCGCTACGGGCTTGTTCAACATCGCATTTCGCCGGTGGGCACCGCCGCGCCTACCCACACCATCAACTCGGTCCCGCCACCGACGAAATGCTCACTGTTG
>JBAXBE010000061.1:0-1955 GCA_037142155.1 Chlorobiaceae bacterium | reverse complement strand
TGCTCGGACGGTTCGGCACGGTGTGTCGGGGTGAGAGCGGCCCAACGCTCCGCCTTAGCCGCGCCGCCGACGGGACCACAAGTGAACGCCACGGCCACACAAAAGAATAAATGTTCGTAAACCGCCGGTGGCGGCGTCGGCTACAGGCGGCTGTTGGGCCGAGACATGGCAGAGTAAAAGGTCAGGGGGTGCGCCTAAAATAGGAAAAGTCCGACAGTGCGCGACGGCATTCAGGGGGTAGCGCACGGAGATTCCGCATTCTAATGCGGACAAACATGCCACGCTTAGCGGCATATGCCCCCAAAAGCGGGGAAATACGGGGGGATGTGTCAAAAATGAGGATCGTGCGCCGCATCAGGACGCCATGCATACCCCCTGACCTCCAAAACGCACCGGATTGTGAGGTGCATCTGGGGCTGATTCGCGGGCCGGAAATCGCGCTGAGCGCACCCCCTGACCTATTACATGGCAGGTGACGGGCGTTCGGATTACCAGACCGTGGGTACGGCAGAGACGTGCGGTCGCCGGAATGGCAGAGACATACGGCACGCGATCCGGCGACGGGCCCTACGGCACGCGACGACCATCCCTCACGCCGTGACCGGCGACCGGGCCATACGACATGCGATGATCATTTTGTACTCGCGTATGTATGCGTATGTATGCGTATGTATGCGTATGTATCTGATCATTTTTTCGGGTGTGATGTCGTGTCGCTTCTCGCATTCTCTCCGGCGGTCCGGTGGTGCGGCGGTCTGGTGGTCTTATGATGTCCGGTGATGTCCGGTTATGTCCGGTTATGCCCGGTTATGTCCGGTTGTCCCCATTGATGCGTGGTGATGCGCGGTCTCTCCGGCTGCCCGGACGGTTCGGCACGGTGTGTCGGGGTGAGAGCGGCCCAACGCTCCGCCTCAATTGCGCCGCTGGCGAGCGTGTAGATCGCCACGGCTGACGATACGTGGCAAACTTCCTAAAACGCACCGAGTTTAGGGCCGCGCCAGCGGCGTCAATTGCAGGCGATGTTGGGCGGCATGGGTAGAGTTTTATAGATGCGAGAGCGGATCGTTTATAGCTACACACTAACTGCATATGAGCGACTCTACTTATGTAGCCCAGGCCATCCTGGAAGGTTAGGGCAGCCAAGTAACTGACCTGGATTTGAACCCCATAATGGCGGAGAGATATACTCTGCACGGCTCATTCTTGGACATCCCCGTAGAGCAGCTTTTCCGCGCAGTGATGAGGTAAGCGCCCTTTTAAGAAACGTCTAGCTTTAACCCGTGCAGAGTATAATCACGACTTCACCTTTTTCCATATGCCAGAGTGACTCCGCCTGTCCGAGGTAGATGTTGTGTTCGTCACTTTGACCAATACCGCGCCAGATGCGAATCTGCTCGTGTGGCTTAAGATTGAAGGTTGGCAAATCATGGACACCCGTACTATCACGGAGTTCCCAGCCCCAGTAACTTCGCGTACCTGGCTCGATGTTTATCAGTGCGATAAAGGAATTCTCAGTACACGCTCCAATTGAGGCACCAAATGCAGACCCGCTCTTACTGTTTATAAGAAGGATAAAGCTGAGAAAGCCGCACATAATGAGGAGTGTAAGACAGAGGGCTATAATGACTGCGCTACGTTTCATAGAGTTGCTCTGATTGCTATGCGGTACTGTTGCGCTACTCATCATACTGAGCATAGTAGCAGGTTGTCAAGCACTTGAGTGCAAGATATTATGAGTACTTATATTTTGTATTAAGGTGTAAAATGTGTAACTTTATTTACTACTCTCCTGCTCTTTTGTATTGATATGGTATTCAGCATAGACGTGATGCGGCGACGGTTTCCCCACGCTGCGCTCCCAATGGTTGATGATCGAGGCGCGTTTACCCGTGCATAACGGGCGTGGGGGTGAGCAACCTGACATCAGCGGCGACATTTGATAGGCCGCCCAACGC
>JBAXBE010000060.1:0-1957 GCA_037142155.1 Chlorobiaceae bacterium | reverse complement strand
TTTACTTCTTTTCGGGCACTTCACGCTCTTCTTTTACGGCATAGTTGATGAGGTAATCGTACAGCCGGATAAGACGTGAATTCTGGTTGTTCTGATCGATCCAGTGGCCTATCATGCCAATGGTGCGGGCTAGAACGAAGAATCCGTTCAGTGAGTATTCAGGGAAGTCAAGATCTACAAGAATACAACCGATCGTTCCGTCTACGTTGAGGATAAGATTGTCTTTTTTGGCTGTGGTTATTTTTTCAACCTCTAGCGCATATTCCAGACATGGTGTATGTAACGTGGTCTGTTTTGTTACGTATTCGACCAGATACTTTACTCGTTTGTCGGGATTTTTGACACTCTTGACTCTGTGTCCGATTCCGGGTACTGGTCCGACGTTCTGTTTCATCCAGGAAAGGAATCCGGGAATGTCGTTCGGGTATTCTTTGACGCCGTACTTGAAATATTTACCGGCATTGGTGACGGCTCCTCCGAATCGAGGACCTATCATGGTCATGCCGGCGGATACAGCCTGTGGCAGATCTATGCCTGCGCAGGCGGCTATGATTGAACCGAAGGCTCCTGAAACTGCGGGACCGTGATCGGCTGAAATCATGATAATGCGCTTGATGATTTCGGACTCTTCTTTGGTCGGGAGTTTCTTGTTCCAGAGCAATCCGATAACATCTTCAATGCCGTAGCCTTTTTCGCAGAGTTCTGAGGCTGCATAGCCAACGTAACGTGGTTCTTCGCCTCGGTCGTCGGAAATTGTGGTGCGAATCAGTGGCTCTACAATTACGTCGCCCTGTTTCATGATTTCCTGGACGCTTGGCGGTAGCTCTGGCAGCAGCTTTTCGTCGAGCTCGGGTTCCGGCTTGATAATGCCGCTTGCCTGCAATTCGAGGTAAACCTGCTTGATTGCTTTGCTGAGACCGCCGAATGTGTCGGGGACATGGGCTCCGGCTTCGCGTAGTGCGTTTATTTTGGAACGTGCTGAGCCGAGACCTTTTTTACCTTCTTTTGCTCCTGCATGGCCGAATTTCATGCCTTGAGGCAAGACGTCCTGACAGGTTCCGCCAATTGCCGCAATAAGCTTGATGCGACGTTTTTCGGCTCCGAACCATTCTGCGGCTTCTTCTTCGAGGGTACCTCCGACTTCTCCGACAATGACTACGGCTTTGGTTTCGGGATCGTTTTCGAACATTTGAAGGTAGGTCACGAAGTCTGTGCCTGGATATGAGTCTCCTCCGATTGCTACGGCTGAGGTGATACCGTCTCCGTTTTGAGCGCAAAGCCACATGGCTTCGTTGGAGAGACCGCCTGATTTTGTAATGACTCCGAACGATCCTGCACGGTAGAGGTTACAAAGTTTCAGGTTTTTATACTCGCCTCCGATGACGCCGAGACGACACTCCCCTGCTGACATGATGCCGATTGAGGATGGTCCGTTAAAGATTTTGCCTTTTTCGAGGGCGTATTTGCGCAGCCGCTTTGCATCTTTTTCGGGAACACCTTCGGTGATCATGGTTACGAGCTTGATACCGGGGGCATCAAGTGCTTCTTTTGCTGACTGGTATGCTCTTGAGGCGCCTATGTATATAAGCGCTGTATTAATTTGGGGTATTTCGTTGATTGCTTTTTCGAGTGACGAAAAAACAGTAACGTTATTGAGCTCGCCTCCCCGGTAAATTTCTTTCTGCTGACCTTCTTCGGGCGGGTAAACAAATGCCTGTACTGTCAGTGGCCGGTTGATCAGAAAGTCGAACTGGGCCATTCGCTTGGCAGCATTCAATCCGGCAACACCGCCAATAATGACCGCTCGTGTATCCCTATTTGCTAAAATACTCACGATTCTTTCCGGTTTATAAGTTAAAAGTTACTCTGTGTATTGTTGTGGATACCGCGGTGTGACCTATGAATTCAAGGCCAGGTCGACGATATCGGTCATAGGCATGCTGCGGTCGTAGACATG
>JBAXBE010000059.1:0-2295 GCA_037142155.1 Chlorobiaceae bacterium | reverse complement strand
GACGGAGTGTTCGAAGTTCAGCGGATTTTGTGTTCGAGGTTCGGCGGATTATACAGCCCATTGAACTGTATTGGACAAAACAGATGGCTTATGTTGGGGAACGAGTGGCTCAGCAATGAGCATCTGTCACCCGACACCCTTGAGGGAAAATGCGTTTTTATGAAGCATAGGAGCGGCAAGAGGAAAAAACGAATGCGCATAACGAGCCTGAACGATCTCCGTCAATGACGTGAGATGCCGGAAAAAGACGATAAAATTGAGAGGGACACAGGAAAGACAAAAAATACCAGACTGATCTATTCAGCGTCAGGGAGATGGGAGTGCATGAGATGAAAAATACTCATGTTTAAAACCTGAGCAATTTTAGCATAACTGAGGATGGTGGGATTATTTTCTCCTCTTTCAATCAAACCGATATAGGTTCGATGCAAATTCGCCTTCTCTGCAAGTTCTTCCTGAGAGTACCCTAAGCGCTGTCGATGAAAGCGAACATTCCGCCCTAATACATTTATTATTTGTTGCGGGTCAAGATGGTCAACATCCATAAGAATATCATAAAGAGGAAAAAGAAGAAGATTGCTTAAATGTAAAAAAAAAATCACTTAGATAACACCAAATCAATGTCAGATTGATATCCAAACACTCACCGCCCCCCATAGTCCTCAGAGTGTCCCTTGTGCGCCTCAAAGTTCTTCCTGTAAAGCTCTACCACCGGTGTGTTGCCTTTCACTATCAGCAAGTTCTCGGCATTCTTCTCTTCAGCGGCTTTCGTGAAATTGAAAGACCCTGTAATGAGGGTGCTTCTGTCGATGATGATGACCTTGTTGTGAGCAATGGCATGAACGGCATCGATGTAGGTGGGGATGCCCGCATGCGCAAGAAAGTCGGCTTCAGTGTATTTCTCCCTGCGCTGGCTCTTATCGAGTACCGCGACAATCCTGACCCCTCGTTTCCTTGCTGCCACGAGAGCTTTTGCAATCGGCTGTGAGGTGAAAGAGTAAGCCTGAACGAGGATTTCCTGCTTTGCTGAATTGATCTCACCAACGACGGCTTCGGTGGCGCCTCCTCGTGGTGAGAAGTAGACGTCTGTTGTACCGATTGACTGGAATCGCTCTGCTTGACCTTGCGCAAGCGGAGTCAGAAGCAGAATCGTCGAAAGGATGAGGGTTGTGAGGGACAGCCTTTTCATCAGGAGTTGAGATGATTACTTAGTCGATAGCCCCGCAAGGTAGCGCTTGATGGACTGATGCTTTTCAAGCCCAAGCTTCTTGTGTAACCTGTAGCGCATGCTCTCCATTCCCTTTGTAGAGATACCTATACTGCGAGCAATACTCCTCGTGTCATAGTTCAGTTTGGCAAGAATCGCAACCTTCAGCTCCCGTTGGGTGAGATTCTGATGCTTTTCTTCAAGTTTTGAGAGAAAAGCCGCATCTGACTCCGTCAGCTCCAATCCTATCCTCCTTTCCAGAAGCGAAATATCCAGCAACGTGTTGCAGATGTTTGTCATCCTTCTCTTCACATCAGCGTCGATATCAAGAGAATGAATCTGAGCCATAAGGGTTATCAACAGATCATCTCGTACTTGAAGGGCGGCTGAAACTCTGTTCAGCTCGGCATCCTGTGAAGCAAGGGTGGTCTTGAGGCGTGCTATCTGCTTCACATAATCGCGCAAGACAACAGGGCCGTATTTCATTCTTGGTTGAGATGGATTCATGAGTTGGAGGGCACAATACTCTTGATCTTGTTTTGGCTTAGGCTCGTGGACGTTGTTATACTTCGAACTCCTCAACACAAAGGTTGAAGATAAGCTTCCATCATTTGACTCATGGTGTCGTCTCCTTGTTTGGTTTGCTCATACTGATCTGTCGTCTGGCCCGGAGCTTGCGTTCAGTCTGCGGTGCATAGAGTACCGCCCTGCCGAACCTCTCCCAATCCCTTCCTTTCTTCAGGATAGGATCGTAGTAATACCTTTCCGTGCCCTGCTGCTGATTCACGCCTTCCCGCAAGTTCATCAGCTGCTTTCGGCTATATCCGGTGAGGCGGCACATGTCAGCCTCGGTGATGGTGAATTTCATGGCATAAAAATTGTGATCGTGAGACTTGACCGGCCGATCCTCTCCGCTATATCTGCCTCCGTTGGCACTTGCTCGTCCGTTCCGGTTTGCGGATCCTGCCTGCGGTGTCATGGCGTCTCGTCTCATTGTTTAAGTTACGCAATTCTTGCGCTTCCTGAATCAATAACTAATCAACCACTGAAATCTTCATATGTAACAACCGTCTGGCGCATGCATTAGT
>JBAXBE010000058.1:0-2323 GCA_037142155.1 Chlorobiaceae bacterium | reverse complement strand
TCCAGTTAGTCAGTTTATCAGAGAAATAAAGTCAAAGGCAATTATCAATGAGCAATTATGTATGGGATTCACACCTCTCGCATGCAGATTATTTGCAGGCAAAGAGTTTTGTCAGCGATGTGAAATCAGCAACACGAGAAGCAGGCAGAAAAGTGTCAATGGATATCTCTCGCCAGACTCGTGATGTCATTGCTTCAAATGAGTCGTTGCACCGTGAGCACATGGAGTTACTCTCGGCCTCAACTGACCGAACAGTCGGAGCACTCAATGACGGGTTTGAAAGGATATCCTATAATATGGATGCTGGTTTCGACCGGTTATCCACTGGGTTGGATCAAATATCCTCAGGTATATCCGAGCTGAACGCCACCTTCCACTGGGGTTTTGGTGCCATTCTGGCCTCGGTGGGCCACATGAATGACACCTTGTCGGAGTTGGTTAAAATTGCCAAAACACCAGTGCAGACCGTCGCGTTTAACCACTTCGAGATTGCTCGCGACGCATTTCGTCAGGGGCTTTATCGTGAAAGCCTCGAAGAGCTTGACAAGGCGATATCAGGTGATCATACTTCAGCCGGCTACAAGCTTGAATGGCGGTTTCATCAAATGAAGGGCACCCTTCAGCTTGGCTTCGCAGACTGTGATATGTCGCTGTATGACCTGCCTAAAGCAGAGGAATCATTTTTGACCGCAGCACGCTATGGCAAGACCGATTATCCGCATGACGCAGGCCGTGCATTCCTCTCTGCGGGTTGGGCGGCCTATTGTCAGGGCAAAATGAAAGAAGCTCTTGCCCATACGGAGCAGGCCATGGCTCTGCATCCTGAGATGGGGGAGGTATTCTTCCAGGCATCCAAAGTACAGATGGCACTAGGTGACGTGGAGAGTGCGCTTCCCATGCTTGCCAGAGCGATAGATATTGACCGTTTTTATGCACTCAAAGCTGCCGGTGATGGCGACTTTCAGCCGCATGATGCAAAGCTGAGAAGCTTTCTTGAAGCACTGCGCAAAGAAAAATACAGGCAGTGTGTGCCAAAAGTGAAAGCAGCCCTTGATAGAATCAAGGGATTTGAGCTTGCACCAGGCATAGCGGGCAGTGATGGGCTGAAACAGTTGCAGGTATTTTTATCGGAAGGAACTAACTGGCCGCTCATGGATATGTTGAATGTGGTGCAGAATCTTGATAGCTTTCTCAATACCTTCGATATCATACTTGATAGCTCTATCAGTGCCAGTATCGATAGCTCCGAACGTCTTCCGGTTGTTGTGAGAATCAAAGCTCAGGGTAATCCTGTCAATACCAAGGAAACCTATACAGAGGAAGAGACCTATTATGTAGATGTGGTGATCAAACCAGGTGGCTTCTTCAAAAAGGCGTTGACAGAGAAACAACAGAAAACGCGTATGGTCACAAAAACCAGAACAGTCACAAATTATTCACACATTGAGTTTTGCCCCATTTTCAGTGGTACGTTGAGGATGAGATGGAATAACACCAAGATTGATCCGGATTTCTATCTGGGAAAGTATCCGGTAACCCAGCAACAATGGGAAGCAGTCATGGGAAATAACCCGAGCAATTTCAAGGGAGGGAGTTTACCAGTGGAAACTGTTTCTTGGGACGATGCCCAGATCTTCATACAAAAACTCAATCAGCTTTCCGGCAAAAAGAACTATCGCTTGCCAACCGAGGAAGAATGGGAATATGCCTGCCGGGCAGGTGCCACTTCAGAGTACTACTTTGGTGATGATGTAAGCCGTTTGGGAGAATATGCCTGGTATGATGGCAATTCTGGAGCCACGACCCATCCGGTAGGGCAGAAAAAGCCGAATGAGTGGGGGTTGTACGATATGGCTGGTAACGTATGGGAATGGACAGATAGCTGGTATGATAGTAGTCATTCGAACCGTGTTATTCGTGGCGGGAGCTGTTACAATCGCACCGGGTACTGTCGGTCGGATTCTCGGCTCAACGGCCCCCCCGATGCCCGGCTCAGCCTTATTGGCTTCCGCCTGGTCTTCGTCCCGTAGCTCAAAAGCAAAGTCGGATGACTGCCTCTGAACAGATTGATGACCCCGCCCCTGTAATCTTCAGGGCAAAGAGCACCACCACCCATGCCCGGCATTGGTAGGACGAGCCGGATAAACGTTTCGAAGATGACGGGCATTTTATATTTGCAACCAAGTGCTTCTCCTGCTTACATAATGTTGTGTCATGATCAGTATGTAAAGCCACTTTCTGTTGGCCATATATTGTTCTATAATGTTAATTATGTAAAGCGCTATAAAAGTCGAGTATTTCAGTTTTGAACGTTGCAGGGAAG
>JBAXBE010000057.1:0-2409 GCA_037142155.1 Chlorobiaceae bacterium | reverse complement strand
TGGGTCGGGTAGGCGGCTGACGAGGTACGCTGAGCGCCCTTTTCCAACCGCCCCCCGCCGAACCGGGCTTGCACCTTTCGATGCACCACGGCTCTCCAGTTGTTCATTCCATGTCTCGCTGTCGCGTTGGTCGGCCTGCATGGATAGCGACGTGACAGGCGTGACAGACCACCAGGGTTTTGCGGTGACGCATTGCCATCAATCGAACCCAGGTCGGTCGTGCGCTGCCATCCCGCGCCTTCACGTCTGCCAGCTTGCGGATGTGGTGAACTTCGACGTTCTGGCGCGAGCCGCAGAGTTCGCATTCGTCGGCTTGGAGGCGCTGGAGTAGTTCCGAGCGCGGAAACTGCGGTGGCGGGGAGGGCTGGTCATTGAGGCGTGCCCACGGTTGTCGTTTCAGCGATATCCCGCCGAACTGCGCTATCAGTGGCGGTTTGTCCGGTCGTTCCACCCGAACCTGGAGGCAAGAATGTGACGCGCCGTCGGGTGCCTGGATGATGGTGTGATACTTACGCGCCATCTTCGTCCGGGATGTTTGGTGTTTGGCCGCAAGGGTTTTCAGGAGTGAGGTTTTCATCACCCAGTGGAGTTGCCAGAAGTGCGCCACATTGAGGGCGAGTTGGTAGTACTGCACGATGCCGCGGTATTCCGCTTGATAGCGGGCCACAATCGAGAAGTCCGTCTCGAAAATGAGCAGGCTCCGATGCGTGGGTTTGCCGTGGGAGCAGTATTCGGCGCACTTACGCTGAATGACGTTAATCGGAACTCGTAAGCCAATTGCTCCGTTGATGCTCCGCTGGTGGCGGTTGTCATGGCGGCTGTCGTTGTGCTGGTTGACGAGTTCGTAGCCGAGAAAGCGGGCTTTGCCCGTGCTGGCGTGGGTGATGAGGGTCTTGTCTGCGGAGAGTTCCAGCGCGAGTTCTGTTTGAACGAAGGTCGCAATGGCCTGCTTGATGACCTCGGCTTCGTGCCGTGGGCCGGCAAATCCCAGGAGGAAATCGTCCGCGTAACGAACATAGCGCAGGCGTCGGTAGGTTCGGTCGTGGGTATCGAGCGCTGGAAGTTGTTGTTGCTGTGTTCGTAGTCGGCGGGCTTCCCGTCGCTGGCCGTTGCGGCGTAGTTTGGTTAGCTTACGGCCAAGGGCTTTGTAGGCAGGGTTGGTGTGGCGGCGGGTTCCCTGGGTGTATGCCGGAATGAGGGTGCCTTCGACGTACTGATCCAGTTTGTGCAAGTAGACGTTACTTAGGATCGGGCTGACAATCCCGCCCTGGGGGGTTCCACTAATGGTGTGATGTCGTTTCCAGTCTTCGAGATACCCCGCTTGGAGGAGATGGCGGATCAGTCGCAGAAAGCGGTTGTCGTGGAGCTGTTCACTCAGGATGCGCAAGAGCACGTCATGGTTGATCGTGTCGAAGTAGGACGCGAGATCGCCCTCGATGAACCAGCGTGCCCCCTTCCATGTGGACTGGATGGTTTGGAGTGCCGTATGACAGCCACGGTGAGGACGGAAACCGTGTGACAGCGGGCTGAATTGTGGTTCGTAGTAAGCTTCGAGGATGGAGCGTATGACTTCCTGGAGGAGCTTATCCTTCCAGGTGGGGATGCCAAGTGGGCGCTGACGACCGTTGCGCTTGGCGATGTACACCCGGCGTACTGGCGTCCAGCGATGACGTTCGTGGCGTATATCATCAATGAGTTGATTGATTTTCGCCATTGACATCCCATCCACGGTTTCGGACGTTGCGCCTGGAGTGAGCGCGCCATGGTTAGGGTAGAGCTTGTGGTAGGCGCGCAAGTAGAGGTCGGGAATGAACAGCATACGATAGAGGTCGCGGATCGGTAATCCTCGTTGACCGCGCATGTGGATGGTTGCCAGCACAGTTTCGGCATTTCGCATTCGCGTACCTCCCTTTCTGGACAACCGAACAACCTGCCGCCCTTCGCCATGTCCACGCCTTTCTCGTGGTCGGACTACTATGGCGGCTCCGTAACCATAGGGCTCGCGCCCCGTAGGTCATCCCGCATTCCGTCGGCCTGGTACGTCCGAGCAACCCGTAGGCGCCCCATTCATCCCTTTATTCGCCCCCGTTGGGCGCTCGCTCACACGTCGAGGGTGGGTTGGCCCTCCACTCTGGCCGACCCAACGTGTGACATCGGTGACAGGCGTGTTTCCGATGGGCGGCACGAACACCGCGTCAGGATTGGGGTTCAGGCAGTGTAGCTTTCGCCATAGGTTGCGGGCCTTGCGATCCGCTTCAGCCGCCACGCCTTTGGCTGGTGATCGCGTTTCCAGGATGCTCTTGTCCCCTCGCCCTTTCGGGTCTAGGTAACCTGGATGGCCCAAGCACCTCCCTTCGAGTGCTTCCTACCTGTGGTAGGGATACCAGCGCCGCGTGATGCGGCGCACGT
>JBAXBE010000056.1:0-2490 GCA_037142155.1 Chlorobiaceae bacterium | reverse complement strand
ACCCCAGAGCTATGAGGACACAGTTAAAAAAGCTAACCATGTACAACAAAGTTAAGGAACTTTCCCGAGAAGGATTAAGCATCCGTCAAATCAGCCGCAATACTGGCTTGGACAGGGCGACGGTGCGCAAGTACCTCCGTATGACCGAGGAGGAATTCAGTACCTTTCTTGCTCTGCAGAAGCAGCGCAACCGCAAATTGCAACCCTATGAAGAGTTTATCAAGAAAAGAGTTGCCGACTACCCTGATTGCAGCGCCGCTCAAGTCGAAGATTGGCTGAAAGAGCATCACCCGGATCTGCAGGAGGTAACCACACGAACGATCTACTCCTTTGTGCAGTGGATCCGAAAATCCCATGATATTCCGAAGCCGAAAGGAACCCCTCGGTACTATCAGCCGGTCGAGCAACTTCCTTACGGAGAGCAGGCGCAGGTTGATTTCGGTGAGTACTGGATGGTCAACGCTGATGAGTGCAAAGTGAAGGTACATTTCATGATTATGCTGCTATCCAGAAGCCGCCGGAAATTTGTCAGCTTCAGCCAGCAGCCAATCACGACCCGCTTTGTGGTTGAGGCTCATGAACAGGCATTTGCCTTTTTTGAGGGCATACCACACACGCTGGTCTACGATCAGGACTCCACCATTGTTACCGATGAGAACCGGGGTGCCATCCTCTATACTGAGGCGTTCAAGAAATACCTGTTGCACCGCGCTCTCAAGATCCATCTCTGCCGGAAAAGCGATCCGGAAAGTAAAGGAAAAATCGAGGCTGGTGTCAAGTATGTGAAGCATAACTTCCTGCCGGGGCGGTGCTTTGTCAATCTTGACGCCTTGAACCAGGAGGTGCTGCTTTGGCTCCAGCGAACCGCCAATGCCAAGGAACATGCGACAACGCGTCTGGTACCCGATGCAGAATGGCAGGTGGAAAAACGGCATCTTCGTCCTTTTGAGCCCTTACCCTATCCGATTTCGGGTACTGTCGGTAAAGAGTATCATGTACGCAAAGACAATACGATCTCGTATCGCGGGAATTTTTATACCCTGCCGGTCGGCACATACGAAGGGCCGGGTACACTGGTTGTGCTGGAAGTCAGGCAGAACACCCTTGTTCTCAATGCTCAAGATGGCAAGTTGCTGGCCAATCACCCGATCGAAAGCGGAAAAGGCATCGTGGTGATCAACACCAACCACCGCCGTGATACCTCTGCCAAACTTGGAGAGTTGCAGCGCTCACTCATGCAACTTTTTACCAATCAGGAACAGGCTGGGCTGTTTCTTGAAAGCATCCATAACCGCTATCCCCGATACAGTCGAGATCAGTTCCTGCATGTACGCAATACCATCAACGGATGCCAGCAACGGCTTATTGATGATGCACTTGCACACTGCGTCGATCACCATCTCTTTTCATCCGGAGAGTTCCATGACATCCTGCAACATTACCGGAAGCAGGAGGAAAAACAGAGTCATCAGGCGGTGTTCAACACCTTCCGGCCAAAAACACTTCGAAGTGACATGGACAGGATTCTTTCGTTCGTGCCGGACAGCAGCGGCATAAACACTTATCAAAACATTTTCAGTTAATAACCATGGAAAGAACCATTACCACCATACAGGAGCATGCCCGTGAACTCAACCTTACCGGGCTTGCAGTGACCGTCGATGTCCTGCTCGAAGAAGCGCGCAAAAGCGAGCCTTCCTACAGCGATTTTGCGCTGACCCTGCTTGAAACTGAGCTTGCCTGCCGCCGGCGTGCTCATCTTGAACGGCGCAGGAAAATAGCTAACCTGCCGTTGCTCCATGATCTTGACCATTATGACTCGGGAGTGCAGAACGGGATCAGCCAAGTTCAGCTCCAGCAGTTGCGGCAACTGCTCTGGCTTGATCAGAACTACAACTTGATCCTGATCGGGCCAAGCGGCACCGGCAAGAGCTATCTTGCTGGCGGGCTCTGCCATGAAGCGCTGAAACTCGGTTATCATGCGCTCTTTCGTACCATGGATGACCTCATCCAAACCATCAGGTTCAAAGAGATTACAGCGGCGGCGGCAAGGGAGTACAAGCGATTGTTGAGTGCGCATCTGCTGGTTATCGACGATATCATGATGTTCCCACTTGAAAAGGCGGTTGCCGTCGGTCTGTTCCAACTTGTCAACCAACTGCATGAACAGACATCATTCATCATTACGACCAATAAAAGCCCGAAAGAGTGGGCAGAGATGCTTGGCGACGAAGTTCTTGCGACGGCGTTGCTTGACAGGCTGCTCTACAAGTGCGAAGTCATTAAACTCACCGGCAAGAGCTACCGGCTCGAACACCGTACCACCATTTTCGATCAACAACAACCGACGGAAGGAGGGGTCAATCGTAGAAAAAAGCAACTACCGCTTCAAAAAGTAGTAGGAAATCATTACAAAATGACGTAGTCTAAAGGCGCTGCCTGGGTGATTGCTAATTTCCGAAATTGGCTGATTTTTAATTTCCGACTACA
>JBAXBE010000055.1:0-2715 GCA_037142155.1 Chlorobiaceae bacterium | reverse complement strand
TTGATATCGTGGAAGGAGACGACGCCGAGCAGGGTTTCCGCGTCATCGGTTATCGGGATAGCCCTGAATGAGTAGCGGGAGAACATGTCGACTGCATCATGCAGCGTTTCATCGGGGCTGAGCGTTATGAGGCTGTCGGTCATGATTTCGCCGAGCGTCTGCTCGGGAGTCGCTTCTATCAGCTCCCTGATGTCGACAACACCCTCAAGGATGTTTTCGGCGGTTACGACATAGACATACATGATGACGTCCATGTCCCGTGCAACATCGCGGTAGTTGTTGATGACGTCGCGGACCACGGTGCTGTTGGGGCGACGGATAACCTTCTGAGTCGAGTAGAGCATGATGTTCTCGTCGTTCTGGTCGATAATCTGCTGCACCCGCTGCTTGTTCTCGCTGTCGACGAACTCGATGATCTCATCGGCCTCGGAAGCCGGCAGCACTGAGAGAATATCGGCGACCTGGGCGGGGCTCATCTCGTTGATCAGCTCGGCCGCCCTCTCCTTGTCCATCGAGCGGATCAGCTCGCGCTGCACCCTCGGCTCTACCTCCTCAAGCGTATCGGAGGCGAGTTCAGGCTCCAGCTCGTTGAAGACCGCCATGCGCTGGTTGCTGTCCAGCTCTTCAAGGATGTCGGCAAGGTCGACGGGATGGATGTCGTTGATGTTCTCCTTGAGCACATTGAGCTTGACGTTGCCTTCGAAGCTTCCGATACTCTCCGGCAGCGGCTGCACATAGAGCCAGGAGATGCTTGAGCCCTCCTTGTAGCGGGCAAGATAGTTCGCCAGGTTTTTCATGCCCATCCGGCGCAAGATCCGGAACCTGTTGAAGTCGACCTCCGTGACGAAGAGCCGGCCATTCTGGAACTGGAGCTTGACGTCATAGACCACTTCAACCTCATGACCATCCATGTCGAGAATCTTCTTGTCAAGGATATAGTCTTTCAGGAAAATGTGGCTGTCCTGCGCATTGAGCTCGTAACCTTCGGTGGAGGTGATTTCGGAGACAATCTCGGTGTTCGAGATCATCGTAATCCGGTCCCAGGGAAGCAGCAGGTGCGGGTCGCCGTATGGCCTTTGGACCAGCAGGTGGGTCACTTCCGGAATCATGCCGGCGTTCTCCTGTATGACAAGATCCTTGAGCTTGCCTATCGAGCGGGATTTCAGGTAGATCCGCCGACCGACGATCTCGCTGAGAAAGAATTCACGATCGAGTACTGTAACCATTGAGGCTCCTTGTTATATGACCTTGATGACCGTAATGAATTTATAGACCATCAGGATCACCAGAAGAAAGAGATAGACCCTGAGCACAGTCAGTGAAAACTTGACGGCTGGCGACATCTCGACCGTAGGCTTTGAGTAGCGCTGGTTGATCTCGCGGATCTTGCTGACAAACTGGGTAACCATTCTCATCGCCTGAACTCCTCAATTACTGGAAAAGATTGGGAAAGAGTGCGCTGACGCCGTACATGGTCGAAAGGATAATGATGGCTACAACGATGATGGTGCTGACAATATTCTGCAGCCGCGTGTTGGCATACTCCCCCATCGTCTTCCTGTCGTTCAACAGCAGGATCAGGAAGACCAGTGCGGCCGGCAGAAGCGTGACGGCGACAACCTGCACGAAGAGCGTGATGAGCACGAGCGGTGCTCCGGGAATCAGCGGCACAGCGCCTGCGGTGGCAAGGGTGATGAAGAAGGAGATGTAGAACCAGGGGGCTTCCTTGACCTTGGTGTTGAGCGAGTGCGCCCAGCCGAAGATCTCTCCGAAGGCCCATGAGCTTGCCAGCGAGATGCAGATGGCTCCAAGCAGTCCGGCATCGAAGAGCCCTACGGCCATGAAGGCCCCGACATAGTGGTTGGTCTTCATCAGCATGCGGGCCGCCGTGGCTGCATCATCGATCGGCGCTCCATTCAGAAGCGTTCCGGTAACGACGACAATGAAGACCGCAATGGCCACAGTGATGATCGAGCCGATGAAGGTATCGATCTTGCCCATCTTGATATCCTTTTCAAGCAATCCCTTGTCGACGACCGAGCTCTGCTGGAAGAAGAGCATCCATGGCGCGATGGTCGTGCCGATATTGGCCATCAAGAGGAAAAAGAGGTCATTGCTGAGCCCGCCCGGAAGGTTGGGTATCAATCCCTGTCCGGCGATGTCCGACAGTGAAGGGTTGACCATGAAGGCCGCAGGGATATAGATCAGGTTCATCAGGCAGAAGCCGAGCGCAATCTTCTCCCAGGTCCAGTAGCGCCCGTTGAGCACGATGACGCCCATCAGCAGCACCACCAGGACAACGGTCAGCCATGCCGGCACGCCGAAGATGCCGAGAGCCGCCGTCATGCCGACAAACTCGGTGACCAGGGTCAGCCAGTCGACAATCATAAGGTCAAGGAGCGAAAACCACCCCCAGAAGGCGCCGAAACTCTCGAAAATTGCCTCTGCGTGACCACGCTTGGTGACCGCACCGAGGCGCACCGTCATCTCCTGGACGTAATAGGCGACAGGGATAAGCAGAAGGAGAAACCAGATAAGATGGTAGCCGTACTTGGCGCCGGTGGCCGCATAGGTGGTAATGCCGCCCGCATCATTGTCGGCAATCATCACCACAAGACCGGGGCCGGCTATGACGAGGTAGAGGCGGACTGCTTTCCAGACTTTCTTGAAACGGTAGTAGAGAACGGAAAAAAAATCCATATCCGCTATGGTTGG
>JBAXBE010000054.1:0-2821 GCA_037142155.1 Chlorobiaceae bacterium | reverse complement strand
ATAGGGGGAAAGATGCCATAGGATGCCCATCGTGTCAACCCCCTGAACTTTTACAATTGTGATACTGTAGTTTAAGCAAATGCAGAAGCAACTTTTTCCATGCATAACAGTAAAATTCGAAGTGATACGGCTGGCAATCTCATTTTATAGTCTTCCATTTCATCTAAATTAATCTCAAGAATGATCTGGTCTATCATGTATTTAACTTCTTTCCCCTTCAGCGGAAAGAATATGAGATATTCTTTAGGAGGTAATGGTCTTTTACCGCTGATTGTATCCATAAATTCTTGCTCTGTCCGTGCTACATTTGTCCGTGATTCCTGACTTAACATTCCAGGAACTTCTGCATGGGTGGCTCCATTACGAATATACCGGAGTAGGTGCATTTCTATGCTTGTTCCTTCGTTGATTATCTCTCGGCGGTAAAGAAACTCTATGGTTTCATTAAGATTTAATTCTTCTGCGATATCCTTTCCATATGTATCCTCTCGACGTAGTGTGATATTTCGACCAGAAGATTTAGTGTGCTGAATAAAGCCTTCCTTAATTATTAAGTGTGTTATTAGCTCACAGTTTACTCGATGTAATATCTCAGATGCTAGAATTATAGTTGATCTTCGGCACCGAGCATTGAATGTTCGTTTAGCTTCATCAATTAACTCGACGATTTGGTACTGGAAAGCTGTACTTGTGCTAGAGGTGTAAATTTTAACCAGAGCAGATAAATCGAAGTTAAAAACTTGTTGGAGTTCAGACACAAAAACCTCCATCGTGATTATCGCTGTATACCGCATGACATTCGATAGTATATCCGTAGCCCTGAATATTGCAAAGAAAACATACGAGCTATTATCTCCCTTCTTGTTTTGATGATTAACAACTGTTGTGTATCGCTCTCTTCGTTCTTGTTCGACATGGACTTTACGGGTTGCGAGCGGCCCAACGATGGCCCTCACCTGCGCCGCTGGCGGCTTCGATAGATGGCACCATGCGACAGCACAGAACGCGCATGAAAAATGCCCCGGTTGTGAGGCCGCGCCAGCGGCGTCAGGTGCAGGGCGTGTTGGGCCGTGGGCTTGGTTATGTGCTACGTCTGGCGTCCGGCTTATTCTGCTTTTGGCTTGCGCTGAAACCGTTGAATACGCTGCTCAATATCCGCGACAATGTCGTGAATGGCCGTCATATCTTGTCCACTTATATAGGTACGTAATTCATCGACAAGGTCAGTGACGGTAGGACGATGATAAAACATGAGGGTCGCAACATCATTTTCATACAACCCAACACGCGTAAAATCGCCTTGTCGATATAACGACGGAAGCGCATACAGCTTTAATAAAAGAAGCCCGTCAACGGTTGCAGAGGCAATCATACGCTCAAAGAATGGTTGTTTTGTGGTATATCTTTTTTGGACGTGTGCGAATAAGGGATTCTTCGTAAGCAAAAAGTCTATCTGTAAATCCTGGTAGCGGCCACGCGCAAAAAAAGTGTCTTGGCTCGTAATGATGATTTCCGGTAACTTCTTTAATGCGGTCGTATTGATGATAAAATCGATATCTTCGGTATTACGCCCTTGGATATACTGAAGAATGGCGATACCACCAACAAGGGTATATTTCATTTCACGCTGATCAAGGAGCGTGAAAAGATCATCGACGGTTTTGAGTAATTCGTCCATCGTATATCGCGTTCCTTGCCACCGCTGTGCGTTAAATACACGCGCATTCCGAACCACATGACCAATATGAACCGGTATCGTCGTCATAATAGCGTATGATACCTCCTGTTACCGGTCTGATATGCCGAATGACAGTGTACCGTATCGTATCCTAAAATGCAAGTTGAGTAAGAAAATAGACAAGGAAGGTGATCTGAATTTCTGTCCGGCATGGGCCTTTATACCTGAGGGCGGCCCAACGGTTCGCCTTAGCCGCGCCGCCGACGGAACCATGATTGAACGCGACAGACATGTAAAAGAATAAATGTTCGTAAACCGCCGGTAGATGTGTAAAAATATATCTATAGACATCCACACACATATATATATCGGTACGATCTTAATATAGATAGAATCAACGCCGGTTGGATGACCCCTCGAATCGAACAAGGTACAATGCGACGCCTCACAGTATCTCCTGTGCGCTCTTGTTTATGGAAAGTAGCGATAGATGTCACGGCGATGGAGGAATCGCACGATCGTTATGGCCTCGTCTTCGACGAACAGCCCGAGCCGGTAATCACCGATCCGAATGCGATAATACGATCCTTCACTCGTCAAGTGCTTGACGTTTGGCATGTCATGCAAGGATGTGCTTTGTTCGATCTGTTCTAGCACGGCTTGCACTTCTTGGAGCAGCGCGTGCTGGCGGATCTTTTTCAGGTCTTTCGCAAAACTCCGACGGAAGATGATCTTCACCGCTTGGCTCCTAAGAGTGCAAAGATTTCCTCCCGACTAACGATCTCGGTCGCTTCCCCTTCTTTAATGGCCTGCACGAACGCGCTATCTTCGAGCGCCTCGGACATTAGCGCAGAGAACCACTCGCGCCGTTGCTCAAGCACCTCAACCAAGGCTTCTTTGAGGAGTGCCTTAAGCCGGGTTTCATCGGAAAGTGTCACAGTCATGGTTGCCTCCATCAGGCGCGTCGGTGTATCACCATTCCTATCCATGGTCTATTCTAGCACGTTTGTCATGTCCTTAGTTCTTACGGATGGGTAGTGTGTGGTCGCTCAATATGACGCATTGCTTTCAGCATGGACGTTTCAGGTTGAGAGCGGCCCAACGCACGCCTTAGCCGCGCCGCCGACGGGACCACAAGTGAAC
>JBAXBE010000053.1:0-2986 GCA_037142155.1 Chlorobiaceae bacterium | reverse complement strand
ATTTCCCCATCAGGCTCCAGGAAGATGACCTGGTTGATAGGCTACAGGTGTACGCGCAGTAATGCGTTTAGCCGAGTAGTACTAATAAGCCGATTGACTTAATCATTTTTATTAGTGTTGAGTCTCTACATTACAGAGACAGGAAAGTTTATAAGTTTTTCAAGGGAGAGCTTAATGCCCACGTCTGTTGCTTCCTTTGTCACCGTTTTTACGGCGACTTTTTCCCAGGTGATCACCTCTTCCCATTCCGAACAGAGCAGTTAAGCCCTGGAGAGCCGATGGTACTGCTTTATTGCGGGAGAGTAGGTCGTCGCCGAGTTTTTAATAAAAGCCCACCATGCATCAGGTGGGCTTTTTTTTTGTCCGATCGGACGGATCTTGTCTTTTTTTTCTTCGCTCTGTCTCAATTTGATTCATAGAAATCTGTTTTTTGTGAGACAAATACCCTCCTTCACGGTAATCCCCCTGTTTTCTCCACTCATTATTATTTCTTCGCGGTCATTTAACCGATTCCCTGATAAGGCTATAAGATTATGCCTGAAAAACGCTGGCACGCTTGTTGTAGTACTAATGTCAGCTGGATAAAGCCATGTTATGCTTACCCCCTGCTGTAGCGCGTTGCTCGCAACAAAATGGGGAGTGCGAGGCTAAGGGATGAGGCAGAGCAGCGGCGGAGTTCAGGTAATCACTCATTTAAAACAATCTCAAAGGAGACCATTATGAAGAAGACCTTGATGACCACAGTAGCGGTATTGGCTATGTTCGGTTTTGCAGGAACTGCAGGCGCAAACACTCCTGGTGTTGATGTATCGGTTGATGATTCGCTCAATCACAATAGCCTGAGTTTGAGCAGCAGCGAGACGACGAACAAGACCATCGACTCGTTTAATGATAAGACGATTACCGAGAACACGAACAAAACCATCGACTCGTTTAATGATAAGACGATTACCGAGAACACCAACAAGACGATTGACTCGTTCAACGCGAAGACGATTGCTTCCAATAACTACAGCTACGAGTCTCGCGCTGTTGGCGATATCACCAAGGCCCTTGGTGAAAACTCAGTCGCAGTTAATTCGACTGGAGCTGTGAATGTCACTTCAACAGTGCTTGATGTCAGCTGTGGCAGCGAAGGCGTGCTTGCTTCAGGTGCCAGCATAGTCAACATTGCGACGGTTTCAGGCAACACGCATATTGATTCGGTCGACATGGGTTCCGTTGGTATTGGTGGCGGTTCAGGCTCTCCGGTTGGCGCTTGCGACAGGGATAAAAAGCATGAAGGGCAGGGTGCGGGCTTAACTGCAAGTTCTCCAAGCCTCGCGCTTAGTGGCTCTGTTGCGGATGGTGTCGGTCTCAATGCCGGCAATATCTACCAGTTCAGCAACAGTCCGACGGCCTTTGCTATCAGTGGCACATTCACCAGTAATTCAACAAGGAACTAAGTTAGTCGTGTGATCTTACGTTTTTCGTTTTTGGCGGGAAGCAACCCTTCCCGCCAGAGGCGGTAAATAAACCAGCAGAACATATCAGAATGAAAAAGGCGGGCATTATAAGGTTGGGAGTCGCAGGATTCCTCATGGCGTTGAGCCTCTCTGAGGCACGGGGAGCATCTCTGACGGTTGAGAGCCCTCCGCCAGCTGATAACACGTATACATATAATCGGGTGACGGCCAGTGACGCAAGTCAGGCTTATCTGATCTATGGGAGCATGGTTTACGCAAATGCAACGGCATCTCAAACGATAGCTCCTGCAACTATCACCCAGAATGCGGGGACGGGAACGTCCAGCGCATCGGTGACCACGGCTTCAACAAATGGCTTTGGCTCCGGAATTGGGGCAAATACCGGAGTTGTTGTCCAGTATAGCAACAGCGCAACCGCTTATGCAATCGGTGGCGGAACGGTCGGGAATTGACCTCGCATTTAAGCTTTTGAGCATTGATATATAGTTGATTTCCCCTCTTTTGTCGTAAAAGAATTTCTAACAGTTAAAGTATTAAAGCAATGAGGAGATCATCTGTTCTCTGGTGTGGCGTCGCCTCGGTTATGGCAGCCATGATGTATTCGGGTGCGAATGCTGCTGATGTGGGGCTTACTACAAATAACGCAACAGGCAACGCATACGGATATTTTACGACTAACATCGGGGGCGGGGCAGATCATCCTCCTCCATATGCGCCGGGTGTTGTCTCTGGCCCGGTCTCTTCTCCGACGCTTTTCAATGTTCAGGGGCTGCCTGCCAATGTCAAGGGAATGCCGATGCTTGCAAACAATTTTTTTGCGACGGCGCATCACGATGTGGCCATAGGGTGCAGTGACGGGACGAAAATTATCTATACAAGCGCCGATGTTCAAAAAAAGCCTGAAAATAAGGAGAGAAAAATTCTTTTCAACTTCAACGGTGTGGCCAATGGTGAAATTATTGGATCACTAACGATTCACAGCCGTAAAAACAAGGCCGATGAGGTCGATATTCCGACGCTTATCTACGATGCCACGCACTACGTCAACAATGTCCATGATCTCAAAGGGTACAATGTTACCCTGCTGTCGCTCCAGAATGCAATCGCCTATTCACTGGGTGTCGATACCAGGGCTTCGGGATTTGCGCTCTCCCCATTTGTGTCAGGCTTTGTCAACGGGCCGGCCGGTGTATTGACCGGACTTGCTGCGGGCGGGTCAAGAAGCGGTGGCGTAACGGTTCCTACTGCAACTGTAGGGTGTACCTTCCTTGTCCTTGTCGACAGCGAGAAGAGCCGCCGTGTTGATATCAGAAAGAACTACAATGTGCCGATTCCAGAGGATGAAGCGACGATGAACAGCACCGGCGCTGCACCAGGCACTCCAAGCGCAGCAAGCCCAACAAGTTCTTCAAGTGCCAACAATCGCAAAAAGTTTGAGGCGACAAAAGAGAAGTAAGTGCGCCTTATTCGACCGATCTGACCGATCCGGCTGATCTGACGGATCGGTCGGATTTTTTTTT
>JBAXBE010000052.1:0-3182 GCA_037142155.1 Chlorobiaceae bacterium | reverse complement strand
GCGTTTAGTGTTCGAGGTTTTCCGGACAACCTGTTCGAAGTTACCGGATTAGGCACAATGGGTCCTTGGTTTTCAGTTTTTACTTCACTTTGAGTGGTCTGCCCCCCATTGAATTTCTTGCATTACAACAAAATAGGCCGGAATTTCCACTTTTGAGGTGACCGATTAAGGGGATACACGCAATGGAGTAAAGCAATCTTCTTTTCATACTCAGCGACTGGTGTTTCATCTAATTGAGGATTCATGATAGCGTTGTCTTATAAGGGTTAGATGTGCGCATCCGTGGTATGAAATCTAAAATGCACTTGATCATTGCGAATTTGATCGCTTGATGTTATTCGTGGCTCTTCCGTTGTACCCCTCTACGCGGGGGGGGGAGAAGCTGTGATAGTTTGACGGTAAGCGCCTTGGCGTCAAAAGGTTTTCCTAGTATCTCGATATCTTTATCAATCCCTTCGTTTTCAGAAAGAAAGTCTGCGGTATAGCCAGACATGAAAAGAGTTTTGATGCCGGGGTTTGTTGTCTGAAGCTTTTTGGCAAGTTCGCAGCCATTCATTTCAGGCATGATTACATCCGTAAGCAGAAGGTCAAACGCTCCATTCTGTTCGGCGATCTTGATTGCCTCAGCGGGAGAAGATGCCGTCAATACTCGGTAGCCGTTTTTTTCGAGCATCATCGTGCAGATCTTAAGGATAGTCGGCTCATCCTCAACCAGCAGTATCGTTCCCTCGCCTCTTGTTATGGCGGCAGGTGTTACGGGTGAGCTCATTATCTCTTTGTGACGGACTCTCGGCAGAAATACCCTGACGGAAGTACCCTTGCCTGGTTCGCTCAGGCAGTCGATAAATCCATCATTTTGCTTGACAATTCCATAGACCGTCGATAGACCTAAGCCGGTGCCTTTGCCCACCTCCTTGGTTGTGAAGAATGGCTCAAACACATGGGGCAAGATGGTGTCGCTGATCCCCGTGCCGTTATCGGATACGGCAAGCATTACATACTCACCGGGGATTAGTGCGGGATGGTTTGTTGCGGGTTCATTTTCCTTGACAGAGAGTGCTCGTGTCTCAATGGTGATTTTTCCTGTTCCTGTGATTGCATCCCGGGAGTTTATGCACAGATTGACCAGAATCTGATCGAGCTGGACAGGATCTATTTTTATATAAGCATCACTGGCCTCGGGCTCCCAGTAAAGAGAGATGTTCTCGCCAATCAGTCGTTGTAAGACTGGAACCGTATGTTCAACGATGGTGTTTAGCTGCAGAGTTTTTCGCTGCACCGCTTGCTTTCTGGCAAAAGCGAGCAGTTGGCTTGTCAAGTCGGCAGAGCGTTTAGCCGCTGCTTGGATGGAGTAGAGGTCGCCACGAATGGGCTGGGCGAGGTCATGCTCTTGAAGAGCCAAGTCCGTATGACCGAGAATAACGGAAAGCATGTTATTGAAGTCATGGGCGATACCGCCGGCAAGCTGACCAAGCATCTCCATTTTCTGGGCCTGCAGAAGCTGACCCTGAAGCTTTTCGTTGTCCGCCAATGCTATTTCCTTGGCTTTTTCACTTCGCAACGTCGTGATTCCATAAGCCAGATTGTCAGCGAGCGACATTAGCAGATTTGTTTCGACCGTATCAAAGGCATCAGGGCGGCTAGAATAGACATGCAACAAGCCAAAGGCCTCACCGTCAGCCAGCAATGGCAGGGCTATCAGTGATTCAAAACCCTGATTTAATGCATCCTTGCGCCAAGGATCAAAAAGAGGGTTGTCAACAATATTATTTATGGCACAAGGTCGACCTGTTCGGATAGCCAAGCCTGCAGGCCCCCTTCCTTGAGGAACATCCGCCCATGAAAGCCAGCGATGCTGGGTGTAATCGGTGAGGAAACCAGTCTCGGCAACAATGGATATGCTTTTGGCTTCGTCGAGTTCCGCATATCCGACCCATGCCATTCGATACCCGCCTGTATCGACAATGATGGAGCAGATTTTTTGCAATAGCGCTGTTTCATCTTTGGCATGAAGCAGAGCCTCATTGCAGTTGTTTGTTGCCAGAAGCGCTCTGCTCTGGCGCTGAATTACCGTTTCGGCAAGTTTCTGTTCGGAAATGTCAACGACAATACCAATATAGCGGACCACCACTTCTCCGACATTGTTTTTGTAGGGAATCCCTTTTGACAAAAGCGTTAGATTGTTTCCTGAACTGTCAATGGTTTGCCATGTGACGCTGAACTCTTTGCCCTGAGAAGCAGCGGCCGTTACGGTTTGCTCAACACGTAATCGGTCTTCCGGGAGAATCGAATCTCGCCATGCGGCATAAGATGGTTTACAGGATATCGGGTCAAGCCCGTAGAGCGCCCATAACTCGTCCGACCAGACGTTTTCATTGGTGCGCAGGTCCCACTCCCAGATTCCCGCATGAGCCTCGCGCATGATGAGTTTCAACTGCTCTTGACTTTCGGCAAAGGCCTGTTCTGCGGTGTAATGGTCTGTGATATTTTGGGCAATGATTAGCAGTCGGGTGATAACTCCCTCAACCGACCGGATAGGATAAATGGTTGACCGATAAATCTGGTCATCCTGACTGTCATCAATATGAAGTCGCTTCCCGGTGCTTAACACTTCTTCCACCTTATTCCTTCGACGCGCCGCAATATCTGGATTTACTAATGCTTGGGTAAGCATATCGTACACATTTGCGCCCATGCACTGTTCGGGCTGCTTACAGAATCTGGCAGCATATGTCATGTTGCATTGTAGAATAATCCCATCGGGATCGATCATGAAGACCGGTTCGGGAAAACTCTCAAATAAGGTAAAGACCTGATGATCTGGTTGAAGATCAGAGCTTTCTGCACGCTTGGTATGAGGATATTTGGTGTTCTGCATGGGAGGGGCATTTATATTCTCGGCATGCCTGCAATAGCAGGGTGTTAGCAGGGCTTTCGGCCATTAGAAGAATTGAATGATCAACAAGGATTAGTGATGAAAGCAGTTATCATCACAGGTTGATAGTTCCACGGCAATTTCTCGATGAATGCTGGTGTTTAATGCTGGTGTTTAATGTTGTTTGTGAAGTAATGTAATAAAATGTGGATAAATACGATAATCAGCGTAGAATCCTGTGCGTTGCATTGAATTGAAGTACTCCCCATCTATAGGGCAGCTATCGAGAGAAAATAAGTTTGCTCAT
>JBAXBE010000051.1:0-3222 GCA_037142155.1 Chlorobiaceae bacterium | reverse complement strand
TGTTGTCTCCCACGACGATGGCCGACTCAGTCGTTGTAGAGGTTGCGAATTGCAAATTTCCGTTGCTGGCACTCGAAAGAGTGGAATAATTTGAGGCATTATATGAAAGTCGCAGCGCGTTGCTTGCACCATAGACATTCAACATCGCTGCCGGACTCATCGTCCCGATGCCGACGTTGCCTGAAGTATTAATTGCTAGACCATATTGAGCTGTAGTAGCACCTATTGTCCAGTTATCTGCATTAGCTGACATTCTCCAATCAGCATCTTCTCCGGAAGCATTTGTAAAATCAATTATTGTTCCATTGGAACCATAGAATTGCATCTCCGGCTGAATTCCAGCTCTTAGCCCCATATGAATTCCTGGGACTGTAGCATTACCAGCTATGTTTGTACCAGAAACAGTTAAAGATGATTCCGGATTCGTCGTCCCGATGCCGACGTTGCCGCTACTTAAAAGCGTCATCACGTTGACATCGCCGCTTTCGTTAAAGTTGGAAGTGCTTTTTAGTGCAATGGTTAATTTTGTTTTAGGAGCATAGCCGTCTCCTGCTCCACCAGCTCCATACGAACCAAGTTTGAAATCGGCTGTTCCTGGATAAAACTGTCCAGATTGTTCTCCACGATTAAGCCTGAGCAGAACCTCATCTGTTGCGCTCTGTGCGGTGGAACCTAGAACCCGTATTCTCGTGGCAGTATCATACACACTATTTGCGGTAAAAGGTGTTCCAATCTGTAGAAGCGACGCTGGATTCGTCGTCCCGATGCCGACGTTGCCGCCGTTTGGTTGTAATAAAAGATTGTAATTTGTTCCCAAAGCCGTCGCTTCACCATTTTGAAGCCAAGCATTACCGTTTTGCAGAACTCCAAAATCCAAAACTCCGCCGCCAGCCCTTACTCTAAACGCCCCATAAGTTTGAGTTATTCCTGATGTCACTGGAGCACCATATCCGGTTGCTCCCATATAAGATTCCAACTTCGCCCCCGGATTCGTCGTCCCGATGCCGACGTTGCCGCCGCCTTGGATGCTCACCAATGGAGTCGTCCCAGCATCAAACTGATAGGCAAGGTCGCTACCTGTGACCGCAGTCCTTGTTGTTCCTGTTTTTTTGTAGGCAGTGAACGACACAACAGGAGTAACTAATGTCCCTGTTCCTCCGCTTGTTCCCTCTAATCTGATTGATTCATTATCTCCCGACGAATATCCCTGTGCAAGCAATCCACCTAAACTGCTAAGATCTCCTATCTGACCGATTGTAGTCGTGGGAACTTGTGTCGTCATGCCATGCGCAACACTAGTATCAGTAAAACGCAATAACTGGTCGGCTGAACTATTTGCGATTTCAAGCTTTTTTGCCGGCGCCGTCGTCCCGATGCCGACGTTGCCGCTTGCATCTATTCTCATTCTTTCCTGAAATAAACCTGTAGCAAAAGACATATATCTGCCTGCACTATCAGTGGTTAATTGCATATGCCCGCTGCCAAGCGAACGAATTACAAAGGTCGAATCCACAGCATTAGTCATACTAAGTCCGCCATATGAAGTGGAAACACCGACCGTATTAGTAGTTGCATTGTAAGTAACAATAGAAAGAGGTTGTACTGAAGAATTAATAGATTTTACATCCAGCTTTGCCCCCGGTGCCGTCGTCCCGATGCCGACGTTGCCACTACTGAGAATGGTCATTGCGGTCGGGTTGAAGCCAGATGATCCGTTCCCGGGAATGAACTGCATCCCATGTCCGCTGTCGGAGTACAGTTGGAAATCAAAGGACGGGGACGCCGGTGCTCCCGTGATGAAATTGATCCGGTTCGCATTGCTCGCGCCCGCATCGAAGGACACGGCATTACTTTGGGTGGAGGCTATGAGTGCCGTATTGAGCCCTGCCCCGCCGGTATTGTTGGCAGTGGAGCTGACCTGGAACACATTCGTCGGTGCCGACGTCCCGATGCCGACGTTGCCGCTCACTATTAAATTCCCATCTGCTACCGCTGTCGCGGAATATGAGCTTCCGAAGGCACCGCCACCAGACACCGAAAGTTTTGCCCCCGGAGCCACCTGCCCAATGCCGACGTTGCCGTTATTTAATATTTCCAAAGCCGTTGTCCCAGCAGTAGCAGGATTCCCACCAGCGGCATTAGAATAACGAATTGCAAAGTCACCAACAGCATTCATATATGGCACAAACGCCCAATTTCTGTTAGCGACATTTGCCGAGTTAGGATAAAAAGACAGAATTGGTGACGCTTCTGTTCCAATACTACTTATTCTGACACCATGATTATTTGCTGCCGCAACTTCCAATGGCTCATTCGGCCCCGTCGTCCCGATGCCGACGTTGCCACTCACTATTAAATTTCCATTTCCTGCAGCCGTGCCAGCATAAGAGCCAATAGAAACTCCGCCGTTATAGATACTCAAAGCATTGACGGGAGTATCATATCCATATGTAGTGCCTAATGTTAAAGTTTGGGTATTGACGGTAGTAGATGTGGCGTTCAAATAGGAATAATTATTTGCTGGATTACCGTTGCCGCTGGGGTTGGAAAATTGTATCTGGGAACCGACCACATCCAGCTTCGCCCCAGGATTCGTCGTCCCGATGCCGACGTTGCCGCTCTTTGTAATACGCATTACCTCTGTTAAGTATGAGTGATCTGTTGAATCTCTCATGTCAAAAGTCATATCACCTTCAACATTAACTCCTCCTGTAGAGGTAGTTAGTCCAAATATTCCGCCGATACTATATGCCCCCCCATACGGTACAAATTGTAAACCAACTTTCGCTCCTTCAACTGTTCCACCGCCAGCAAGAGTAAGTACCGTGTGTGCATCTACAGCTCCATTATTGACGCCATTAGGTTCGGTGGTGCCTACTTGTGTCCTCTGAACTTGTAATGTTGCCAGCGGTCCCGTCGTCCCGATGCCGACGTTGCCGCTCACGATTAAATTCCCATCTGCTACCGCTGTCGCGGAATATGAACTACCAAATGCACCGCCACCTGACACCGAAAGCTTTGCCCCCGGTGCCACCTGCCCGATGCCGACGTTGCCGCTCACGATTAAGTTCCCATCTGCTACCGCTGTCGCGGAATATGAACTACCAAATGCACCGCCACCTGACACCGAAAGTTTTGCCCCCGGTGCCACCTGCCCGATGCCGACGTTGCCGTTGTTCAAAATCGTCATCGCTTCAGTTCCACCGTTGTTGCCGACTAGCA
>JBAXBE010000050.1:0-3272 GCA_037142155.1 Chlorobiaceae bacterium | reverse complement strand
GTTCGATAGATGGCACCACGCGACAACACGGAATGCGCATGAAAAACGCGCCAAGTTTGAGGCCGCGCCAGCGGCGTCAATTGCAGGCCATGTTGGGCGGCTGGTATTAAAAGAGCTGACAGTTTTGCTATTTGAGGAGTGGTAAATCGGTTATTCTAATGGCATATACTGCGATACATACTGATATTTTATGGTAACGATTTTCTCTCTTCTGCTATCCCGTTGAGTTATTTGTATCGTCTTCTTCAGGTATATGTGCATGTTCATAGGCTGTAATAATCGTTCGTATTTCTTCCAGTGAAATATCTGTCTGTTCTGTTTTTGAATAGACAGTGATAAGAATGACCGTCAAATCGGTTGTTTTCTGATAGATAATACGATACCCTCCGCTTTTTCCTTTGGCACTATCAGAATTCCGGACGCGCACTTTATAGATCACCACATCGAGACCAGGAATCTGATCACCGGGGGTCTTTCCTACTTCAAGGTCGGTCAAAAGCGGCTGAATATCTGTTTTAATCCGCCGATATTTCTTGGCTAATTGGCGGAGATTTCGCTTGAATTCTCCGGTAAAAAAGACGTCGTACGTGGACGGTGATTCATCGTGAGGCGACATCTATTCCGTCCCAAAGCTCGTGTATCGGCATGAGATCCTTCGTGCGCGCCTCATGCCATCCCTGCTTCAGGCTTGCTGCTGCGGGCTTCAGGGTGACGCTATCACGGAACGTTTGTACGAGTTGGAGTAGGTAGGGCAAGTACTCTTCGGGAATCGCATGTACTTCACTGAGGACTTGTTCGCGATACGCGGGCGTTGTGGTCATTGCGTGCTCCTTTCTTGCGATAGGCTCACTATACCACATCTTGATGCGGAAAGAAAGACCAATACAAACATGTGTGCGTATATATACGGGGTACTGCCTATCGCAACGTGCTGTTATTCGGCATGGACGTTTAGGGTTGAGATGCCGCCCAACGCTGGGACTCAAGCGCGCCGCTGGCAGGTTTGATAGATGGCACCGCGCGTTGGCACACGACGCACGTGGAAAATGCACCAGGTTGAGGGACGCGCCAGCGGCGTCAATTGCGAGCCGATGTTGGGCGGCGGGTTGACAGAAATACACTACTTTTTGGCTTTAGAACGATTAATACTTGCTTATTGTGTCAAGAGATTATGGATTATTCTCAAAAGAACGCCCTGACCTTTTACAAAGGAACACCCTAGCATTGTACGCTGACCCGATGTAACCGGATCCGGCGTCAATCTCCACCGATCCGGGGAGGGTTCATTAGGAGGCGCTGTTGGATGGCAGGGGAGGCATTTTTCTCTGGCGGCTTTGTGTACTGCGTCATCGACGGATAAATGGGAGATACACGCTCCTAGTGCAACTATCTGGGCATACGCGCACGGAATATTGCCCTATCCACCCAGTAGGTGAGTTTACAAGGATAAAGTATGTGCCTGTGGTGGTAATGCGGTAAACGATCCGAGCATCAACATTTCCCGTCCCATTCTGCCCAAGATCATCACTAGCGAGTTGTGTCCCGGTAGCGTCAAGCAGCTGTGCCCCGGTTATGCGAAAGAAATTGGTAGGTGGAATGTCGAACGTTTCAATAACGTAGGTTTGTCCTGATTGCGCATTAAATTGATAGAAATCCTGATCAAGTTTATCTGACTCATAGGTTGTCGTATCGACGATTTTATGAGTTTGTGCCTGATTAGCTCCTATCCCAAGTGCATAGGCGAGTTCAATGATATCGTTTGGCTCAGCATCGTCGGAGGCATCCCACGTAGCACTTGGCTCATCAAACTTAGGCAGGATGCGGATGGAGTACTGACCTGTCCAACCGGTCGCTGACGCGATAGAGATGAAATAGGTGTCAGCAGTCTGCGCCTTGAACACCACCCGCGCATTGACATTTCGTGTCCCGTTCGCACCACTCACATCACTCGCACGGACTGCACCAGTTGCGTCCAGTACCTGAAGACTCGTCTTACGAAAGAAATTGGTGGGTGCAAGGTTAAACGTCTCAATCACATACGTACGTTCTGCCTCAGCAACAAAGCGGTAGTAGTCAACATCAAGTCCGCTTGTCTTATAGGTGCTTTCGGCAGCAATGTGATGAGTTTGCCACTGATCAAGGCCAACGCGAAGGTCGTAGGCCAGAGGCAGAACATCATTGGGTTCAGTGTCATCAGTACTATCCCAAGCAGCACCAGGTTCGTTAAATCGAGCCAGAAGCCGCACTGAATAGATACCCGTCCAGAACGCATTGGCAGGTATGACTTTAACATAATAGGTGCCTGCCGTCTTGACTTTGTAGACCACCCGAGCATCGACATTGCCTGTACCCTGAGTGCCACTTGCGTCCGCTTCAACTTCAAGACCGCTCGCATTCAGCAGCTGAAGGCCGCTTGTATTGACGAAGCCGTTATCAGGCACATTAAATGTTTCAGCGACGTAGGTAGATCCGGATTCGGCAACAAATTTGTAGTAATCAGTATCACCCTCGGTACCAATCGACGCCTCAAGAATCGCATTTGCGAATCCGATTGGGAGGATGCTTGCTTGGGCGAGAGTATCGTTGCCATCACCTTGGGCGTGGACGTCATGGGACATAGGTATTATGGAACCGAGAACGAGTACAATAAAGAGAAACGGGAAAGATCGCCGCATGGAGAAATCCCTTTCATCTGTCGGAGAAATACCATACGATGACAGGAAAGATCTGCGAGAAAGTCAAGCTAATCATCGCGTAGTCACAGTACATTATGTAATCAATGCTACAGTATTCTTACACATCTTATGTCGTTCGTCAAGGGCCTTCGGGTTGCGAGCCGCCCAACGATGGGCCTCAGGTGCGCCGCTGGCAGCTGTAGAGATCGAGGCGAGCGACGGCACGCGACACGCAAAAGTCTTTTTCGAGGCCGTGCCCGCCATCGGCCTTTTACGGTACACGACGGCCTTGTTCGGGGCCGTGTCCGGCGACCTCGCATACCGCACGCGCAGATCGTGACGAAAAAAAATAGCGGCGCTACTCATCTCGACGCGGGTCTTACTCACCTCGATGCGGGTCTTACTCACCTCGACGCGGGTCTTACTCACCTCGACGTGGGAGTATTCGCCGCTTCCGCACAAGATGAATCGCGCGACGCAGGATTGGCACCACGGGCACTGACCTGAGCTGCCGTCCATCAGCGATGGCTGAAATTGAGGCCGCCCAACGATGGCGCTGAGCCGCGCCGCCGAACGCGCCACGATAAAGCGCGGCGG
>JBAXBE010000049.1:0-3395 GCA_037142155.1 Chlorobiaceae bacterium | reverse complement strand
GCCAGCGTTAGCTGGCAAGAGAATATGGCAATTCACACTTTATCGAGGTGCCCTTAAGTGAGGCTAATCTCAGCGGAGTGATTTTGAGCGGGGCTGATTTGAAAGCAACATGCCGGTTGGAAACGGATCTCACCAGAAGCGAGTTACGTGCGGCTGTTTTAAACGGAGCAGATCTTAGCGGTGCTCATCTCAGTGGTGCGGATCTAAGCAATGCATATCTCATTCAAATCAATCTCACCGAAGCCAACTTAAGGGGTGCCATACTCGATGAGGTGGTGATGTTTAAAGCCAATCTCTTTAAGGCAAATCTCAGTGGAGCGAATTTAAGCGGAGCCGATTTAAGTGAATCGAATTTTAACGAGGCCAATCTTGCCGGGGCTAATCTCACTGGAGTGAATTGCAAAAGAGCTCTGTTTGCCAAAGCCAATTTAAGTGGTGCCGTGCTGAGTGGTGCTGTACTTACTAAAGCCAATCTGAGTGAAGCCATTCTCAGTGAGGCCGTTCTTTCGGATGCCAATCTTGAAGGCGCTGATTTGAGATTGGCCATTTTGGCAAGGGCCAATCTGAGTGCAGCCGTTCTGAGTGAAGCTGTCCTTAATAAAGCCAATCTCAGAGGTGCTGATTTGAGGGCGGCCGTTCTTGACAGAGCCAATCTCTCTGAGGCCAATCTCAGCGCTGCCATTCTTGATAAGGCCAATCTTAGTGCAGCCAATTTAAGCGGAGCTGATTTTACTGGGGCAATTTGCAACGGTGCGGTTTTCATTGGAGTCGATCTCAGCGGTGCCAAATTGACAGATGCGTTGTTGATGGGTGCAAATTTTAATGGGGCCATTCTCGAGGGAGCCATTCGGTCGAAAGGCACAGGAAAATCGACATAAGTTGAAAAAATCAATCGTACGCCATTTCCCCAAAATCGCGTTACCCCTTGCGATTCTTATAGTTCTGTTTACCAGTGCCTATATTTTCTTGAGTTTTCAGGCGCTTCTTGACAGCAACCGTAAAGTCACCTTCATGCTGACAAGAATCAACAATTTCGACCATCTCCTCTCTCATATTACAGAGCTCGAAACAGGGCCGCGGGGTTATGTCATTACAGGCAACGAGCACTATCTGGGCCCCTATTATGCCGCACTCTCTGCGGACGGCATAAGGCTCAATCTCCATGATCTTGGCCGAGTTATTACTGACGACCCCGTCCAGCAGAGATACATGGCAACGCTTGAACCCCTCATTCAAAAAAAAATCAAATTTATGGCGAGGGTTGTTGACTACAGAAAAAATCGAGGGTTTGATGCTACCCGGGCATTGATAGCAACGGATGCCGGCAATAACATGATGGAAGATATCCGCCGTCTGATTGCGGTAATGAAGCAGCGTGATACAGGGTTTATGCAGCGGGCATCAGAAGCCTCTACAACAGGGCTGCAGCATACCGTTTTCTCTATTGTATCAGGTGCCTTTCTAAGCCTCTCTCTTCTTTTTCTCTCATTATTAAGCCTTAATCGTGAAGTTGGCAAACGGACGAGGATTGGTGTGGAGTTGGAGAAAATCAACACCGAACTCGATCAGCGCGTTGAAACGCGGACTGCTGCTCTGAAGGAAGAGATAAACAAACGTATTGAGGAAGAGATAAAGGTCAGGCGTCTTTCCCGCCTGTACGCAATGTTGAGCAAGATTAATGAAGCCATTATCCTTGTCAAGGAGCGAGAGGTGCTTTTCAAGACCGTTTGCCGTGTGGCTGTGGACCAAGGTAAACTCGGGCTTGCATGGATAGGAATATTGAACAATGAGACCGGAGAGGTAACCCCGACGGTTGTTGGCGATGAGGGTTTCCTTCTGCCTCCTTTACACCCGGTCAATATAAAAGAAGCTCCTTTCGATAACGGTATCATGGGCACGGCAGTAAAGACAGGGGGTGTTGCCTGTTGTAAAAACATACAGACCGCCCCTGCCATGCGCCACTGGCAGGGGATAGCTATTGCTGGCGGATTTCATTCTGCAGCTGCCGTCCCTTTTCGAATGAATGGTGTCATTGTCGCTCTTTTGAACATATACGCCGAAGAGGTTGACTTTTTTACTGACGACCAGATTAATCTGCTTAAAGAGGTAGAAAGTGATGTCTCTTTCGCACTCGAAACCATGATGCTGGAGGAGAATCACAAAAAGGGTGAAGAGGCTTTGAGGAAAAGCGAACGGCAGTTCAGGGAGATGTTTGAAAACAGTTCCGCTGTGATATTCACCTTTGAGCCCACAACAGGCAGGATTGTTGACGCAAATCAATCTGCAATTGATTTTTACGGGTGGCCGAAGGATGAGTTTCTCAGTATGTATCTATCCGAGATCGATATCCTTCCCCCTGAAGAGCTTCAGCATTTGGTCAAACAGGCCTTGAGCCGCGACAATAAGCGCTTTCTCGTCCGCCATCGCATGGCCAACGGCTCAATGCGGGATGTAGAGGTATTTCCAAGCAAAGTCGAGGTGAATGGAAAGCTCCTGATGTATTCGTTTATCAATGATATTACCCTGCGTCTCCTTTACGAGAGCGTCACGGCATTTCATCTTTTGATCCTTCAGAACGCCCAGAACAAAACGGTTAACGAGTTGCTTCAGCTGACTATTGATGAGGCTGAAAGGCTGACTCAGAGTTCCGTTGGCTTTTTGCACTTTGTGGGCGAAAACCAGACAACGCTCTCCCTGCAGGCATGGTCGACCAATACCGTTACGAACGTGTGTAACGCTGAAGGCATGAATGGACCCTATGCGCTGAACGAAGCGGGGGTGTGGGCCGATGCCTTACGAGGGCGGAAAGCGGTCATCCACAACGATTTTGCCGCAATCAAATACCGTAAAGGCATGCCTGAAGGGCATCTGGAGCTTAAGCGTGAAGCGGTTTTACCCATATTCCGCAACGACAAGATTATTGCACTTCTTGGCGTTGGCAATAAACCCCATGACTATACCGATGAAGATATAACCATACTTGGTATGATTAGCGACGTGGCGTGGGATGTCATAGCAAAAAAAATATCCGAGGAAGAGCATAAAATACTTGAGCTCCAAAACTATGTCATTGAACATCTTGCCATGCATGACTCGCTGACGGGCTTGCCGAACCGCCGGCTGCTCTCCGAACGTTTAAGTCTCACTCTTGCACAGTGTCGCCGAAATAAAACTACAGGGGCGCTCTTTGTTTTTGATCTGGACAGATTCAAAATCGTCAACGATACGCTTGGTCATGCAGTAGGAGACCTCCTGCTTAAAGAGGTGGCAACCCGCACCCTCGGGGTACTGCGGAGAAGTGGCGATTCTTTGGTGCGACTTGGAGGCGATGAGTATGTCGTCTGAAATACTCCCCAAAAATAGGACAGCTGGTTAAATTGGTTAAAACCCTTAAA
>JBAXBE010000048.1:0-3916 GCA_037142155.1 Chlorobiaceae bacterium | reverse complement strand
TGGATTGATTTTTTAGTCTCATTGCGTAAGTGTTTCAGTTTACTGGAATCATGATAGCATAGATTGATTGTATGTTTGAAGTTTCTGGTAGTGATGTCGCAAATTTAGGTGATGCTGATTTGCGCAGACTTGTAATGCAATTGTCATTGGCGGAGCTTAGTGCTCAGGGATGCCCGCTATCCGCTGTCATTGCTGGGGGAAATCAGGACGCACCGGACGGAGGGCTCGATGTTCGCATTGAGTGTCCCATAGCCCTTTCAAATCCTGATTTTGTTCCACGCCAGTTAACGGGTTTCCAGGTCAAGAAGCCTGATATGCCTGCAAGCGCCATTTGCGAAGAGATGCGGCCCAGTAATGAACTACGCGATGTGATCCGCGAGTTGGCTGAAGTATCAGGAGCCTATATCATCGTCAGCGCTCAAGGTTCGGTTGCAGATAAACCTCTCAGAGAGCGTAGACAGGCGATTCGCAATGCACTGCATGATTTACCCACTGCGTCGCAACTTCATACCGACTTTTATGACCGTGATCGCCTTGCCATTTGGATAAATAAATATCCGGGTGTTTCTGCTTGGGTACGTAGTCATGTCGGTCGACCGCTTTCTGGATGGAGTAGTGTCACAGACTGGGGCATTACCGGTGAGGCCGTACCCAAACCGTATCTCTTCAACGACAAAGCCTGTCTGGTTGATGAGCGTTCTCGAGAACGCAAGCAGCTTACCATATTAGACGGTATAACACACCTGCGCACTGCTCTTCGAATACCTAGGCAGTGTATAAGGCTTGTCGGACTTTCCGGTTTGGGAAAGACCCGTTTGGTTCAGGCTCTATTCGAGAGCGGCGTTGGCGAAGATCCGCTTGATCCGAGTCTTGCCATCTATACTGACTATTCGGAGGGAACTGATCCCACTGCTCATGACATGGCGAGGCAACTTATTGAAAGAGGACAGTTTGCCATCCTTATCGTTGACAACTGCAATCCTTCCACGCATACTGAGCTGGCGCGTATTTGCTCTGGCAGTGCCAGTAGTATCAGCCTTATCACTGTCGAATATGACGTGCGTGACGACGAGCCCGAACGTACTGAGGTCTTTCTCCTGCAATCTTCTTCTCCCGAACTCGTGGCCGAGTGGCTTAAGTTATCCTTTCCCGATATATCGCAACTCGACCGAGACAAAATAGCTGAGTTCAGCGATGGTAATTTTCGTATAGCTCGTGCGCTTGCTGAGACTCTTGGCAAAGGCGAGACGCTTGGCCGTCTCAAAAGCCATGAGCTGTTTCAGCGAATCTTCCAGCAGCGCAATGAACCCGATCAGCATCTCCTTCGTATGGCTGAGGATTTGTCTCTTCTCTATTCGATTGATGGCGAAGACACATCAAAGAATAGCGAGCTTTCTCTTGTTGGAACTATTCGGAATGTGGCCTCTTCCTCGCTTTATGGAGCACTTGTTGAGCTTCGCCGTCGAGGTATCGTTCAGGCTCGCGGTCGCTGGCGTGCGATCCTTCCTCAGGCAATCGCAAATCCACTGGCCTCGTCAGCGCTTGAGCGAATTCCTCCTTCGGATTTTGATCGATTTTGCTTGACTCTGACACCTCGGATGCTCACATCTGTTTCGCGCCGCTTAAGCTTTCTTCACGACTCTTGTGAAACAAAGGCATTAGTGACTCGCTGGTTGTGTACCAATGGGCCATTGGGTGATCTGATTGCTCTCGGTGAGCCAGGTCTCCAGATAGTTACCAATCTCGCTCCAGTTGCCCCGGATGTGGTACTCGCAAAACTGGAAGAGGTTTTGAATAGCCCTACCGCTGATCTTATTCTTGAGCCCAATGCTGCCAATCGTATGCAATGGATCCGGTTAATCAGAGTTCTTGGCTACGATGCACACATGTTTACTACTGCCACGATGCTGCTGGTGCGGTTTCTCGTTGCTGAGCCTGAAGGAAATGTCAACAAGCCAGCATATGATGCATTCAGCGAGTTGTTTCATCGCCTTCTATCTGGAACTAAGGCAACACCGGAACAACGACGCCAAGTGATCAAGACACTTGCTTTATCGGGTGTTCCTACGCTCCAGCGGTGTGCATCGGTTGCCCTCGACGCAATACTAAAAACTCATTACTTTTTTTCGATGAGTAGTTACGATTTTGGCGCGAGATCGCGTGACTGGGGGTGGCAACCCAAGATCCATCAGGAAGTCTGGGATTGGTATAGTGCCGCAATTGAGCTTGCGGTCGAACTGGAACCGAATCTTGTTGATGTGCGAAACATCCTGGCTCGCCATGTACGCGAGCTATGGCTTTTCGACGCCTGTCATGATGCCCTTGAGCGCGCTGCAATGATATTTGTCAAGGAGCGTCCTTGGATTGATGGCTGGCTCGCCTTCAGAGCCGCTCACAGGTTCGACGGCAAAGGCATGCCAGAAGAAATTCGCTTGAAGCTGGAGCATATCATCCAGCACTTGAAGCCATCAGACCTTTTGCATCAGGCTCGCGCGGTCGTAATCAATCGAGCTAACGGCGGTTGGGATGTGGCCGATGTCGAGCTTGATGACAATGATGCCATGCGCTCTTGGGAAAAGGCTTCGCTTATGGCGCAGGACGTAGGTCGGTCTCTGGCCCATGATGCAGTGGTTCGAAAAGAGTTTATGGGCGAGCTGCTGGTTGAACCTCATCAACTGCGTGCATTTGAATGTGGTCATGGCCTTGCTGAGGGCGCAGATGATTTAGGCGAAATCTGGCGTGAGATAATTTCGGACTATAGTATTGCCGATCCTACATTGCGCAATGCCACTGTTCTTGGCGGTTTCATATACGGGGCGAATTCGCGCGACAAAACGTTCGCTTCATCTGCGCTTGAGGATGCTATTAATGATCCGAGCCTTGTACCTGTTATTCCCTATCTCCAAGGGCGGGTCGGTATTGACGAAGAGGGTATTGCTCGTCTGAGGCGAGCTATTGCCAAAGGTGTTCTCTCTTCCTCAAACTTTTATAGTATCGCCAACGGCGTAGTCAAGGATTCACCCCCAGATCATTTGGCGGATCTTCTCGAAGATATTGGTGCTTTACCTGAAGGCGTCGAGATTGCACTCGATATTTTGCATATGTACTTCTTCCAGGATGGCAAGGACGACAGGATTCATTGCCATCGCCTTATTGAGGTCGGTCGCAATCTGCTCGTACGGGCGGACTTTAGCAAGAAAGGCGTGCTCCGAGATTTCGGTATGCACACAGTGATACGGATGTGTCTTGCTGGCAACGAGGCTGGGGATACGGCACGTCAGGTTTGCATTAACATTTTGTCGGCATCTGAAAGCGTATACATTTCATCGCATGACCTGAGCTACATTCTTAAGGCACTCTTCGAGACACAGCCTTTCATCGCTCTCGACACCTTTCTGTTGCCCCAACCACCACTCCGCAACCACCATTTGTTCGATGCTGATTTCGGTGTCGGCACTCCGATTGAAGAAATGGATTTTAAGATTCTTCGGCAATGGGCAGATATCGACTCTGTCTTACGCTATCCATTGCTTGGTCGGTGCATAAGTATGTTTGGCAAAAAAAATGATGGTGAGGAAATGGAATTTTCGTCACTCTTTTTGACGATGTTGGATCATGCACCGGACAAACGGCGTTTCCTCGGAAACTTCTGGGATCGCCTTCATCCACGAAGCTGGAGTGGTTCCTTGGCCAACATTCTAGTACGACGAAAGGCTCAAGTGATTAAGCTCGCTGAACATTCCGATGAGGATGTTAAAGGTTGGGTCGCTGACACCATGCCGGAGTTGTATCGCTGGATTGAGAATGAGAGCAGGCGTGATCGCGAGCGAGAAGAGAGTTTCGAGTGAGGATATTGCTTATTAGCATTCCATATTTTTACCTTAAGCATTATACTATCAGCTTCTGGAATCACTCA
>JBAXBE010000047.1:0-4029 GCA_037142155.1 Chlorobiaceae bacterium | reverse complement strand
CGGGGCTCTTCATCAGCTGCGTCACCTTTCTGAAGACCGTGCGGTGCATCACGTCGACCTCTTCATCAAGCGCACAGACCTTATCGGCCAGCGCACGGTCTTTCGACATGAACGCCTCAATCGACATCTTCACCATCTCACCGGCATGGACCCCCATATTCTCGAACTCGAAAGACTCGAACATCTCCGGGCTGATCTCCGGCATGCGGTCGATGATGTGCACCGCCAGGTCTCCGATGCGCTCAAGGTCGTCGTTGATCTTCATGATGGTCACAATCGTGCGCAAATCCCTTGCCACAGGCTGCTGCAATGCCAGAAACGCCAGACAGCGTTCTTCGAGATCAACCTCTTCGAGATCGATTTCGTCATCTACACGCCTGATGAGACGTGCGCCCTCTGCGTCTTGATACTTGACGGCGTGCAAGGCACTGAAAAAGTTTTCAAGTACCTTGTCGGAGAGCTGCACCAGCACTCTTTCAAGTTCTCTGATAAGTTCGTGAACCGGGCGTTCTGACATTGGAGTCTCTCTTTTTGTTAACTGAATCTTCCTGTGATGTAGTCTTCGGTTATCGGATCCTTCGGGTTGGTGAAGAGCTGCGCCGTCGAAGCGTGCTCGACCAGCCGTCCCTCGTAGAAGAACATGGTGTAGTCCGATACCCTCGATGCCTGCTGCATGTTGTGGGTGACAATCATGATGGTATAGCTTCCCCGCAGCTCCTGAATGAGATCCTCGATCTTGGCAGTGGCTTTGGGGTCGAGCGCCGAGGTCGGTTCGTCGAGCAGCAGCACTTCGGGCTCGACGGCAAGCGTGCGGGCAACGCAGAGCCGCTGCTGCTGCCCTCCGGAGAGACCGAGCGCGTTCTTGTCGAGCCGGTCGCGGACCTCGTCCCACAGCGCCGCCTTGCGCAGGCTCTGCTCCACAATCTCCGAGAGCGCCTTCCTGTCGGTCACGCCGTGCAGGCGCGGCCCGTAGGCGATGTTGTCGAAGATGGACTTCGGGAAGGGGTTGGGTTTCTGGAAGACCATGCCCACTTTCTTGCGCAAGAGCACCTCGTCGGTATACTTGCCGTAGACGTCAGCACCGTCGAAGAACATGCTGCCGGTGGTGTGGCTGTTGGGAATGAGGTCGTTCATGCGGTTGATGGCGCGCAGAAAGGTGCTCTTGCCGCATCCGCTGGGGCCGATGATGGCCGTCACATACTTCGAGAGAATCTCGGCATTGACCTTCTTGACCGCCTCAAACTCCCCGTAATAGATCGAGAACTCTTTGGCAACAATATGCGGCGTGCCGCCATCCCGGACCTTCTTGCGGGCCGGGGGCAGGTAGATCTCCCGCGCGGGTTTCGGGGCCGACACGGATGCTGCGTTTTCAACTGGATCTGCTGTCATGAGCATGGGGCCTCAGCCTTTTAGTTTTTTGGAAATACGGGCTCTCAGAATGATCGCCGAGAGATTCAGAAGCAGGACGATCGAGACCAGCGCAAGCACCATGCCGTACTGCACGTGGCGGATCTGGGCCGCTGCTTCATGCTCGCTGGCAAGGTTGTAGATGTTCCAGGAGAGCGCCGGGGTCGGTGACGAGAAGACGTCGGCAAGTCCTATGGCCGAGCCGACGCTGACGGCCGCGGTGAAGATGATGGGCGCCGTCTCTCCAGCCGCACGCCCAAGGCTGATCACTCCGCCGGTCAGAATCCCCGGCAACGCTGCCGGCAGGATGACGGTGACGATGGTGTTCCACTTCGTCGAGCCGAGGCCGAGCGATGCCTCACGGTAGGTTTTCGGAACGGCAAGGATGGCCTCTTCAGCCGAGCGGATGATGGTCGGAAGGATCATGATGGCAAGGGTGAGCGAGCCGGCAAGCACGCTTTTCGAGTCGGAGACCTTGAGCGTGTTGATAAAGAAGGCAAGGCCGAACATGCCGAAAACGATGCTCGGCACACCGGCAAGGGTGCTGTTGGCGCTGCGCAGCATGCTGTTGAAGAATCCCGGCTTTGCGTATTCGGTGAAGTAGACCGCGGCGATGACGCCGAGCGGAAAGGCAAAGAGCATGGCGCCGATGGCCAGAAAGAGCGTCCCCTGGATCTCCGGCCAGATGCCGCCGAACATGTGCGAGTCAACCGAGCTGTCGGTGATGAAGCCCCAGTAGAAGGTGAACTCCGGAAGCAGCATCCGCTCAAGGTTCTCCTCCACGTACGCAAAGAGCGGAGCGAGCGAGGTGCCCTGGAAGGCGCCGGCCCGACGCACGAAAACCTCCTTCGACATGGCAGTTGCATCGGCATTGTTCCAGGTGGTCTCCCAGATCAGGTCGTGGAGCCGCTCTTCGGCTTTGTCCCATCGGGTCTGGCCGTAGCGGTGGCGGGTCAGCATCGGCACTGCCTCGCCGGGCATCGGGCCGAGGAGCGCCGTAAGCGCGGTTTTCACTGCCGGGTATTTCGTGCGGTACTCTGCCTGTTTTTCAGGCGTCATGGTCGCCAGCTCTGCCTCGAAGCCGCTGAGCATCTCGTAGACTCTTGCACGGTACCGGTTCGATGAGGCAGTCTGGGAGGCGAGTTCCCGGGGGTTGCCACGGTGGAATTCAGCCTGCATCATCTTGCGGTGCTCGATGGTGCCGGTGAAGAAGAGCGCTCCGAGCCCGTTGGAGACAATCGGCACGATGACGATGAGCAATGCTATTGCCATGATGGCAATGGAGCCGATGCCAACAGCGGTGAACGATCGATCGAGCAGCTTGCGGGTTCCGAGATTCATATCATCGATGGGGTTACTGAAAAAGTGTGCGCCCGGGGCTTACTGGCCCGAGAGGATTTTTCTCTGGCGGGCAACGATGCGCTCGCTGACCAGATTGCTGATAAAACTGATAATGAGCAGGAGCAGGCCCATGGCATAGAGCACATGGTATCGGGCCGAGCCGGTCACCTGGTCGGCTTCGCCCATGTCTCCGGCAATGGTGGCCGTAAGGGTGCGGACCGATTCGAGGAAGTTGAACCATGGTTCGGGCATATGGGCCGAGTTGCCGGATGCCATCCAGACCACCATGGTCTCACCCAGTGCACGCATGACGCCGAGAATGACGGCGGCAAGAATGCCGCTGCTGGCGGCGGGCAGAATGGTTTTGATGATAGTCTCCGCCCGTGTCGCTCCAAGCGCGTAGCTCCCTTCGCGAATCTCGCGGCCGACCGCCTGAAGCGCATCTTCGGAGACGCTGACGATGGTCGGCAGCGCCATGAAGCTCAGGATGATGGAGACGTTGAGGGCGTTGGTGCCGGTCATGATCTGCATGCCGTGAAGCATCGAGCCGACAATGAAGAGCAGTGCGGCGGCAGAGAGGCCGAAGAGCACGAGGAGCAGCGTATTGAGTCTGGCTCGCTGTCCATCATCAGATGCTCGGGCTGAGAGCAGGTCGGCGGAGACGACGACGAGGAGCACCATGAAAGGGGTAACGAGCACCAGCCATGCCCACATCAGTATGGGGCCGCCGTGGTTCTGCAGGAGCGGGGCGAGCACGACAAGGGCGAAAAATCCGTAGGCGACAGACGGGATGGCCGCAAGCATCTCGATGACCGGCTTGGCATACTGGCGCACCCTGAACGGGAGCACATCGCTGAGGCAAATGGCCGCAGCCACGCCCATCGGCACCGCAATAAGGGTTGAACCGAGCGTGACCATCAGACTGCCGTAGATGATGGCCATCGTTCCGAATCGTGCAGGATCGTCTGCCGGGTACCACTCGCTGGAGGTGAAAAACTCGGTGAAGCCGCGAAGCTGGAAGAAGGGCACGGCATCGCGAGCCACAAAGTAGAAGATGAAGAGGACGACGACTGCCACAAACGAAGCAACGCCGAGCAGCACTGCTTCACCGCCCTTTCGTGCAGCCTTCTGCATCGAGCGCTTGCGGGCGCTTACCACAAAGGTGCCGGGCAGTGCCGCTTCGCTCTTCTTCTCTTCAGTCATTGCTTCCTTTGGTTGCTTCAGGGGTTGCCATCGCTCTGTGAGAGGCATTTTAATGCACGTAATCTATCGGCTTTAACC
>JBAXBE010000046.1:0-4140 GCA_037142155.1 Chlorobiaceae bacterium | reverse complement strand
CACAAATCGGCTGAAAAAAGATTGCGGCAGTCAGAAAGAAGAAATGCCAGGAACAAAGCCAGAAAAAAAGAGCTGAAAGTTCTTGTCAAAACCATGCAGAAACTTATTGATGCCAGTGCAGACAAAGCTCAAGTCGAAGTGGCCTACCGTTCGGCAGTCCAGAAAATCGACCGTCTCGGCGTCAAGAACTACATCCATGCCAACAAGGCATCCCGTAAGAAATCTCAGCTGACTCGTCTCCTGAACAACTACGGCAAGGCGGAGTAACGTCAGCACAGAGCGCTGCGTTATTTCCAATCCTGATCTTCATTGTCCGACATCCGGCCTGAAGGGTTTGCGGCAAAGTGCCTCGGCACTTTTCAGACCGGGTTTCCATTCCTACTCTCATGTTCGCATATTTTCGTGGCAGGCTCGTCTCGGTCCTGCCGGAAGAAGCGGTTCTGGAAGTCTCCGGTGTAGCCTACCGGTTCCTTGTCTCTATGTCTACCAGTCGTCAGCTGCCTGAACCGGGCAGTGAAACGGTGCTCTACTCCCATCTTTCCGTGAGGGAAGACGCCCTTCAGCTTTATGGTTTTTCAAAAGAAGAGGAGCGGCAGATGTTCCGCATGCTCATTCTTACCTCCGGTGTCGGCCCCAAGCTTGCGCTTGCCGTGCTTTCCGGACTTGAGGTGAAGGAGGTCTATCAGGCAATTCTCGGCAATGCACCGGAGTCTCTCTACGGAGTCAGCGGCGTTGGCAAGAAAACAGCGGCGCGCATTATTCTTGAACTGAGGGACAAGGTTCTCAAGCTCTCCGGGGCGGCAGGCATTTCGGCGCCCGCCGCGGCCCGTTCCTCAAGGCTTCGCGATGACGCAATCAATGCTCTTCTGACGCTCGGCTTCTCTCGAGTTGCGGTGCAGAACGCCGTTACAGCAATTCTTGAGGAGAGCCCTTCCCTGAGTGTTGAAGAGCTCATCAAGTCGGCTCTCTCTTCAATCCATAACAGTTAGCAGCGACGCGGTGACCTACCAGGAAGCTCTCGATTTTCTTTTTCCTCTCCATCGCTTCGGCATCAAGCCCGGTTTTGACCGGGTTCAGGCGATGCTTGATCTTTTCGGCTCACCCCAGAAGCATCTTGGTCTTGTCATTCATATTGCGGGCACCAACGGCAAGGGCTCGGTGGCTGCCGCGCTTGCCTCCGTTTTTCAGGCTTCGGGCCGGAAGACGGCGCTCTACACCTCCCCCCATCTGCTCGATTTCACTGAAAGGATGCGTATCGACGGCAAGCCGATCTCCAGGGATAACGTCGCGCACTACTGCTCGCGACTCAAGGAGAGTGCCACGCGCAACAATGCCACCTTTTTCGAAGTAACGACCGCCATAGCGTTTGCCTGGTTTGCCGACGAAGCTGTTGAGGTCTCCGTTATCGAGACCGGCATGGGCGGCCGGCTTGATGCGACCAGCATGGTCGATCCCGACTATGCAGTCATTACCGGCATCGGGCTGGACCATACAGAGTGGCTTGGAGAGACGCTCGGGCTGATAGCCGGTGAAAAGGCCGGTATCATCAAAAAAGGGTGCAAGGTTTTTACTGCCGTCACTCTTCCTGAAGCATTGCTTCCGATTCAGAGCAGGGCGGACTCTTGCGGTGCGCCACTTTCCATTGCCGGCAGGGATGCTCTCTGGACGGTCAAGTCCGCAGCTCCCGGAGCGCTCGAGCTCAGCGTGCGGACAGAACTGAGCTGCTACCCGGCACTCAAAGTTCCGCTTACCGGCTCGTTCCATGCCTCAAATGTCACGCTTGCCGTCATGGTGGCAGAGGATGCCGGTATTGGCCCCGAAGAGATAGCTGACGGACTCGGGCGTATCCTCAAGACAGGTTACAGGGCGCGGCTAGAAAAGATTTCCGGCACTCCAACGGTGCTGCTCGACGTCTCGCACAATCCTGACGGCATAAGGGCGACGGTCGATGCAATTGAGGCATTCCGGCAGGATTTCAGCCGGATCAGTGTCGTGCTTGGTCTTGCTTCCGACAAGGATGCCCAATCGGTAATCGGTGAGCTGTGCCGGCTTGACTGCGCCTTTTATCCGGTCAACATCCCCTCTGAAAGAAGTGTGCCGGCTGAAGAGCTTGGGGTGCTGTGCCGGGATGCAGGGGCTTCTGCCACTGTTTTCAATACAGGGATGGATGCGCTTGGCTATCTCCGGCGGAATGCCGCAAAAGAGGAGCTGATCCTTGTAACCGGCTCCTTCTATCTGGCAGGCGAGATCATTGCCGGAGGGAGTTGACAAAGTTGAATTTTCGGGGGCGTTTTTTAATGGAAAAAATTTTATATTTGAGTCGAGCAACCTGCTCCCTTCAATTATACAGGGGAACATCCCGTTCCATAACTCCTTGTCGTGATTATCCCATTTCCATTTATAGATATTCTTCCCTCGTCATCTTCTTTATCAGCCGCTTTCATGTTGCATGGCAATGTGTTAAATCTTTCATTCATTATTGATTTTTGGTTTCGGCCGAGTGCCGCCATGCCCTTTTCTTCTAAGTTTTTTTCTAACAAGCGTTGAATACAAATACAATGTCGAACAATTCGGGTGCCAAAGGTCTGGACATCAATCTGCTCCAGCAAAAGAAGGTTTTTGAGCTGCATGCCATGGCCAAAGAGATCGGGGTGGTTGCTGCAGGGCTGCGCAAGGAGGAGCTGATTTTCAAGATCATCGAGGCCCAGTCACAGAAGAACAGCGACTCGGAAAACGGCAATGTGATGGTCAACACCGGTGTTCTGCAGGTCATTCCGGAAGGGTACGGATTTCTGCGCTCTGCCAACTACAACTACCTCTCCTCTCCTGACGATATCTATGTCTCCCCATCGCAGATCAAGCGCTTCAACATGCGTACCGGAGATACGGTATCAGGCCAGGTTCGGGCACCCAAGGAGGGTGAGCGGTTTTTCGCACTGCTGAAAATCAATACCATTGATGGCAACGATCCGGAAATCACCCGTGAGCGTCCCTATTTCGAGAATCTCACCCCGCTCTTCCCCCATGAGCGCATCAAGCTCGAAACCAAGCAGAATGAGTACTGCGGTCGTATCATGGATATCTTTACGCCAATCGGCAAGGGACAGCGCGGCCTGATTGTCGCACAGCCTAAAACAGGCAAGACCATGCTGCTGCAGATGATTGCCAACGCAATCATCAAGAACCATCCCGAGGCATACCTGATTGTGCTCCTCATCGACGAGCGCCCTGAAGAGGTCACCGACATGGCACGCAGCGTGCCTGCCGAGGTCGTGAGCTCGACTTTTGATGAAGACCCTGAACGCCACGTTCTTGTGGCAGATATGGTGCTGGAGAAGGCTAAGCGGCTTGTCGAGGTCGGCAGGGATGTCGTGGTGCTGCTCGACTCCATTACCAGGCTTGCCAGGGCTCATAACACCATCATCCCTCACTCTGGAAAAATTCTCTCCGGCGGTATTGACGCCAATGCGCTGACCAAGCCGAAGCGCTTTTTCGGAGCGGCCCGAAACATCGAGGAGGGAGGCAGCCTGACCATTATTGCAACGGCACTGGTCGATACCGGCTCACGCATGGATGACGTTATCTTTGAGGAGTTCAAGGGTACCGGCAACATGGAGCTGCTGCTTGATCGCCGCCTTTCCGAGCGGAGGATCTTTCCGGCAATCGACATTCTCCGTTCAGGCACCAGAAAGGAGGAGCTCCTGTTCAGCCAGGACGAGCTTTCCAGAACATGGCTGCTGAGAAAGTATCTTGCCGACAAGAACCCGATTGAGTGCATGGAGTTCATGCGCGAGAAGATGAGCGATACGAAGGATAACAAGGAGTTTTTCAAGTACATGAACGCCTGAGGCCTCGACGGCGATTGATAAAAGATCAATTGGTGCTTGCGTTTTAGAGAATTCTTCCTATATTATCTGCCTTTAAAACAAGTGGAAAGACATTTACTACATGCCCTGCGGAAAAAAGAGAAAACGTCATAAAATGGCGGTGCACAAGCGCAAGAAGATGCGTCGTAAGAACCGGCATAAGAAGCGCCTGAGATACCAGAACAAGTAAGTTCCGGTACGCCTGTACTGTATTGTATTGGTTGAGAATATAGCTCAGTCGGTAGAGCATCTGCCTTTTAAGCAGAGGGTCGAA
>JBAXBE010000045.1:0-4357 GCA_037142155.1 Chlorobiaceae bacterium | reverse complement strand
GACGTGATGCACCGCACGGTCTTCAGAAAGGTGACGCAGCTGATGAAGAGCCCCGATTCAGATATTGTCGACCAGCTGATTGCCGCGCTCAGCATCTCGCGCTACATCGAACGCATGGGAGATCATGCCACACGCATCGCACGCGAAGTCATCTACCTGGTTACCGGAGAGATTGTCCGCCATAAGGGTGATTTCTACGATAACCTTCTTGAATCGCTCAAAGAGTGAGCGAGGCATCAGGGAGGAAATCAACGGTTGGTATTTTTCTGCAAAACCCATTTTCAACAGCCTGAAAAGATAATGTCTGAGAAAAAAAACTCCCTGTCATTCAGAGATGTCATGGGAAACTGCGATGGAAAAGGAGATATAGATTGTTCAAATAAAGGCCTGACTTCACTTGAGGGTTGCCCGGACAGCATTGAGGGATATTTCAATTGTTCCGGCAACAGATTGCAATCGCTTGATGGCGGACCGACAGCGGTTCATGGGGATTACGACTGCTCAAACAATCAGTTGACCGCCCTCGACGGCTCTCCGAACAGAATACTGGGTGATTTTGACTGTTCCGGAAACCACCTGACCTCTTTGAAACAGGGGCCGAAAAGAGTGAAAGGCAGTTTTGACTGTTCATTCAATTACCTCACGACCCTTGCCGGCGCCCCTCACAAAGTAAGCGGAGATTTTATCTGTTCGGATAACCTCCTTGCCTCTCTCGAAGGAACGCCACACGAAGTTGCTGATTATGACTGTTCTAACAATCAGCTGACATCGCTTGACGGCGGACCGGAGGAGGTACGGGGAGATTTCGACTGCACAAACAATCACCTGACAACGCTGAGAGGCTCCCCTGCTTTTGTCATGGGAGATTTCTCATGCCAGGCTAACCAGCTGACATCGCTCAAGGGAGGGCCGGCGGAGGTATATGGAAACTTCGACTGTTCCAATCAGAAACTGATCTCGCTGAAAGGCGCGCCCAAGGTTGTCGGTGGTGATTTCTCATGCCGTGGTAACCGGCTGACATCGCTCAAAGGTGCTCCACCGGAAGTTATGGATGTTGATTGTTCAAGCAATCAGCTCACCTCCCTTGAAGGGTGCCCGGAAAAAGTGGGCGGAGATCTGTCATGCAGGGGCAATAAGCTTGCCACTCTCAAGGGCGCTCCGCAAAAAGTCAAAGGCAGTTTTGACTGCTCGGGAAACCTCCTGACCTCCCTTAAGGGCTCGCCGACAAAGGTCAAGGGAGACTTCAACTGTTCAGGAAACCCCCTGGCATCGATTGATGGCCCGTTAAAGAAGGTTGGAGGGAATTTCACCTGCGCAACAGAGTCCGGATTCATCACGGAAAACAGTGTCCGTGATGCCTGCACCATAAAAGGCGGCTATATTGATGCTGGCGCACAGCCTTGAGACCCGGTAACCTGCTCTCTTTCAAGCAATCTGCCAATGGATAGCCTCCAAAAAAGCTTTTTTTTCCACTCAGTCGGACTGAGCCGGTCATGGGGTGCCTTCCAAAACGCCCTGCCCCCCGGTTGGAAACTTTCATCGCTTTCTGAGCGAAGCGATACGCGCATTTTCTATGATACCTTTCAATGGCAGGCGTTCAGCAAAGGTCTGGCGGTTATGCAAAAAAAGGGCACCCTGCATATTGTCGACCTCCGTTCCGGCAATGATCTGTCGGCCATCAGCTATCGAAAAAAAACAGCAACACTCTTCCCGTCAAATTTCCCTGAGAGCAAAACGAAAGCACTGCTCTCTTCATGCAGCGATATCAGGGCATTCATCCGGCTTTGCACGTTTGATGTCGTCGTTCAGACCCACAAACTCCTGGACGACAACGACAAAACCATCGGCATTCTCTCCTCGGAAAAATGGAGGCAAAGTGGCAGAGACCAAAACAGGAGTAATCTTCATCTCATTGCCCTCAGGCCTCTCCGGGGTTATGAACGCGAAATTGAAAAATTCGAAAAGGCACTCTCAGGCAACGATGGAATGGAAAGTGCAATGGAGTTCCGCGAACTCTTTCTTCTGCTGATGGGCACCTGCGGACTGAACGTCGGTGGCTATTCATCAAAAATCAAGCTTGAGCTCAAGCGGGATGCGCCTATTCATGAGAGCGCACAGAAACTGCTCCGTTTCACCCTTTCCGTTATGCGCCAAAACGAAAACGGCATTATAACCGATATCGATACGGAGTTTCTGCACGACTACCGGGTCGCCATCCGCAGGAGCCGCTCCATTCTGAAACAGCTCAAAGGGGTGTTCGCACCGAAGGAGACCGCATACTATCTCAATCAGTTCCTCTCTCTCGGCAAGCGCACCAACGCTCTGAGGGACATGGATGTCTACCTCCTACACCGCACAGAGTATTCCCTCTGGCTCCCGGCGCTCCTGCAGCCCTCCCTGAAGCCATTCTTCAGCGACATGGAGGCATCACGAAAAAAAATGCACAAACAGTGCTGCCGCCATCTCGATTCCGCCGGCCACCGATCGTTTCTTGACAAGTGGGAGCGGTGGATCACGCAGACAGAACTTCCCGATGCGGCCGAGGCGCCGAACGCTTCTACGCCCACCGCCACAGTTGCAGCCTCGGCTGTAAGAAAGTCATGGAAAAAAGTCGTCCGCCACGGGCGCCAGATCAGCAGGGATGCGACCGACAGCGAACTGCACAGCCTGCGCATCGACTGCAAGAAGCTCCGCTACCTGCTCGAATTCTTCTCGTCTATTTTCCCCGGAAAAACCATAGGACCGGCTATCGGGCATCTGAAAGAACTGCAGGACAATCTCGGCAGTTTTGTAGATTACGGTGTGCAACTGGAGTTTCTGGAGCAACGTCTCTCCTCGATGCATCCGGATGGCGGTGACATTGCCGGTGTAGCTGCAACTGGCGGGCTGATTGCCACCCTTCATGGAAGAAAGGAGAAGGCCCGCAGGAAATTCCATGAGACCTTCAGAGCGTTTGACTGCGACGAGACCGCCGCGCTCTTTCATGAACTCTCAACCCCTTAGGAGCAGGATGAAAACAATCGCACTCTACAGCATCAAGGGGGGCGTCGGCAAAACGGCTGCTGCCGTCAACCTCTCCTATCTCTCCTCCCTCAACGCTTCCCCGACACTGATCTGTGACCTCGATCCGCAAGGAGCAAGTTCATTCTATTTCAGAATCACCGCCTCGAAAAAGTTTAACAGTGACAAGTTCCTCAAAGGAAGCAAAAAGATATACAGCAATATCAAGGCCACCGATTTCGAGGGTCTTGACCTGCTGCCATCCGACTTTTCATACAGAAACCTCGACATCGAACTCGCTGAAGCAAAAAAGCCCCAGAAAAGACTCAAAAAGAACATCGAGGAGCTTGCTGGTGAATACCAAACGCTCTTTTTCGACTGTCCACCGAATTTGACACTGCTCTCTGAAAGTGTCTTTGCTGCATCGGATATGATTCTGGTGCCCATGATTCCGACCACGCTCTCCATACGCACCTATACCCAGCTGACAGAATTCTTCGATGCAAACGGCCTCGACAGCTCCAAAATCCTGGCCTTTTTCACTATGGTCGAAAAAAGGAAGAAGATGCACCGCGACATCATCGACGAGTTTCGCGACTCGCCCGCATTCCTTTCTCAGACGATTCCCTACAATTCGGAGGTTGAGAAAATGGGCATCTACCGCGCCCCGCTCAATGCCGTTCTGCCTGCCTCCCCGGCATCCAAAGCATACCGCGCCCTATGGGAAGAACTGCAGTCCAACCTTCAGGCCAACGTTAATGAAGCCTGACTGAAGTTGCATGCATTGAGTGACCCCCTTCCAGCCGGAAATATCGCTGTGTTCAGGAAAAACCGTATATTGGCGGTCAAATTCCAGAGTGAACTGCCGCGTTTTTTTTACCTTGTCAGGATGCGGGGGCTCGAGCTATGAAAAATGAGCCCGTCCCGCGCCGGAAGCCTTCAGCACTCTTGATACATCCCCCCCCGGGGACATCACAAACCGATGACACTATGAAGCATCTCATCTCCGTACTGGTCGAAAACAAGTTCGGTACACTCAACAGGGTCGCTGCTATGTTCAGCGCCAGAGGGTTCAACCTCGAGAGCATCTCCATCGGCGAAACCGAAGACACAGAGGTTTCGCGCATGACCATCGTCACCAGAGGGGACGACCAGATCATCAGCCAGGTGCTCAAGCAGCTCAACAGGCTGGTCGACACCATCAAGGTGACCGACCTCACCAAGCAGCCTCATGTGGAGCGCGAACTGCTGCTCATGACCCTGAAACTCAGCAAAAGCTCACAGCACGAGATTTTTGAGCTGATCAATGTTTTTAAAGGAAAAGTCGTGGATATAAAACAAAAATCCATTACTATTG
>JBAXBE010000044.1:0-4971 GCA_037142155.1 Chlorobiaceae bacterium | reverse complement strand
CTCCTCTTCAGGCTGCGCAGCTGCCAGGTGGGGATTGCCAGCGCAGCCGATCATCGCAAGAGCTGCCTTTCTAGCGTATGGCCAGAAAGCGCAATCTGGAATATGACAAAACTCTGGACAAAACGCTGGACACCGCGAGAAATGCTAGCTTGGAAAGCCTAAGCCGCGCTCTCTAAGCGACACATAGCGGTTGGCCGCCAGAACGATATGGTCAAGCACCTCGACATCAAGCAGTTTTCCTGCTTCAACGATTTGCCTGGTGACCAGGATATCCTCTGGGCTAGGAGTAGGATCGCTGCTGGGATGGTTATGGGCGACGATCACCGAGGTTGCGTTGAGCCGCAATGCCTCTTTGAACACTTCGCCAACCCTGATCATCGCCGTATTCACCGAGCCGTGATAGACTTTGGCGATCTTGATGAGCCTGTTTTTGGTATCCAAACAGGCGACCCAGAGCACCTCCTGGTCGAGGGCCATCATCTCGACCATGAAGAGCTTGGCGATGTCGGCTGGGGACTTGACCTGGAAGCGGTCCTCATAGCCGGCGATGGCGAGGCGCCGCCCGATCTCCAGGGCCGCTTTCAGGCTCGCGGCCTTGCGCGGGGTGCCGATGCTCGCGGCGACGGCGCGGATGTCGGCACGGAGCAGGCCGATCCAGCCGTGATAGTCCTGGAGGCACTGGGCGCAGATCTCCAGGTCGTGCTGGCCGGCGACCAGCGCGAGCAGCTCGGCGTCGCTCAGGGCGTCGGGGCCGTGGTCGGCGATCCGGCTGGCCGGACGCTCGTGGAGCGGGAGTTCGCGGATACGCATCAGCGGCCTCCCCCATTCATGCGGTCGACCAGCTTTACCACCCGCAGCGCGAGCACCAGCCGGTGCCCCTGGCGGATCAGGTGCGCCACCCGCTCAGCCGCTGAGGGGTTGGACAGAACGAGGTCGGCATACTGCTCCTCGATGCGCTGGTGGGACTGCTGCCCGCCGCGCCGCCCGTGCTCGGCGGCGTTCTCGCTGGTGAACGGTGCCATCGCTGTGCCCTTCTGGTATCTGTCGAAACCTGGGCACAGCGAACCAGCCGCGCCCGCGGCTGGTAGGTTCTGCGCGACCATGGGGAGCAACACCTGGGCTGCTACGGTTCGCTGAAGAGGCGAAACTGCTGTGGATGTGAAGGCTGCTCAGGGGCGGCATCGGCTCGGCCTGTAACTACCTCCTCCTGGCGCTCCTGCTGGCTCGCCTTCTGCACCAAGAGCCCATCGGCAACAATGCGCAGCCAGCGGACTCCGCGTAGCCTACTGAAGAACCAACCGTGCTCAGTCATGCTGGTAGTGCCAAGACGCTGCACGCGTGCGCCGTAGCGCTCGATACGCCCATCGGCGCTCACATAGAGCCAGGGCTGTAAGGGCCGACGCCGCGATCCCTGGTACGGCAGGATATAATTGACGACGGCGGTCGTCTTGAGGAGCTCCACCTCGCGCCGAAGTTGCCGGCGCTCCCGAGGAGTTAGGCCGAGTTCGGCCAGGGGCGAGGTGAAACGGTAGAGCAGCGCGTCGGCCGCGACGAGCAGCTCCCAGACGCTGCCCTCGGACCAGGTACGCCGGCACAGCTCCGGCGGTATGCGACGGCGGGACATCCGCGTTCTCAAGATATGGGTGAGGGGTGACGACTTTCGCCGCACCCCTCCGGTCAGCTATTCTTCGAAGCGTGTGGCTAGAGGCTGTTATGCACTTTCGAGCATCGGGCGGACGAAGCGCGCGAGCAGCAGGATAGCGAAGGATAAGAAATGCAGACCTGTATTGAAAGGGAGTTATAGGGCTAATAACGAAGCAGAGGCTCATTCATCCTTTGCTGCCAAAGTGGCGAATGAGCCTCTACAAAGCGGAGCGGGCAACGCGATCTCAACATGTTACCCTCATTTGGGGCCAAATTTAGGTTTCAGAATTGTCACTCACGGAAGCCTCGTTATGCTTTTATACATTGCTGTGTTATGATTTATGGCAGCATCTTCAGAGGCGCATCCATTTGTCCTTGAAACATGTTTTCTATGCACTTCATCTCGGTCTTGGCTTGAGGTATACTTCACATGGATCATCCGCTTACACTTGAACTCATCCTCCAGAGGCTGTGTGAAGGGCTGCCGGGCATCACACCGGAGGTTGGTGCAGCACTTGCACAGGCTTGCATGGTCTGTCTGCATCACAAGGGTCATGGCGACCAGGTAGTGCTCACCGTAAAAGGGGCGCATACCAGAACCTTCTGCTTGCGCTGGCACCCGCAAGATGTTACTGACCAAGTGCTTCGAACTTGGAATGACTTGCAGGAGGCAACTGAAGATGGCGCAGCTTGCCTTGCCTGTCTCCTCGTTCTTGAGTTAACTGAGTACACCATCATTGAGCGATCGCGTAAGAAGACCGGCTTTGACTACTGGCTGGGGCGTAACGATGATGCTCAGCTCTTCAACCGAGATGGCCGACTTGAGGTCTCAGGGATACTCAAGGGAACAGATCAGCAGATAAAGAAACGGGTGAACATCAAGGTCAAGCAGACTAGCCCAACCGCCCACCTTGGTCTACCAGCCCTCGCGATTGTAGTGGAGTTTAGTAACCCGGTTGCGCATGTAGCGGTAGCAGCATGAAACAGGTGAGGGACTTACATCGTGAGGCGATGGACTATGCCGGTCGCGCCTTCATCGCCAAACGGGCTGGTGAAGCAGACAAAGCACAGTCCCTCTTTCTGCATGCCTTCAAATTGGAAAGCGATGCTGCTAACCTGGTCGCGGACGACGTGTCCAACGAGCCCACCCGGTCCGTCCTCTTTCGCAGTGCTGCCACTCTGGCTTTGGACTGCGGTGATGTGCGAGCAGCCGAGCAATTAGCAGCTCGGGGTCTTGTAGGCAACCCACCAGATGACATTGCTGAGGAACTACGGGAGGTCCTTGAGCAGACGCGCTTCGATCGGCATCTCCAACTGCGTGGTGTCACACTTGACCAGGACGAGTTTCAGTTCACCATCGACGGTGCCGTCATTGCCCCCGGCATGGCACTTATCAATGTGTTCGTAGACAGAATTAGAGATGTTGAGCGACTCGTCCTACGCACTGCTGAGCGGCTACTTGCGCAACCCTTTCAGGAGCGCGGGAAGGGTACACTGGAACTGTTCGTATCAGCACCTCGGGCTGGCAGCTTTGCAGTATCAATGAAGGTAGGCCGCCCTTACCAACTGGCACTCCCTGGTATGGAAGAGATCATGTTTGGCTTCTCTACACGGGTGGTTGAGGAGGTGCTTACCTGTATTAACCTAGTTAATAGTAATGATGAAACATCATTGCATTCCCGCTTTGCAGGTACCGACCCTGCCTACTATCAAAACTTCATCGCCCTTGCTCACAAGATTGCTCCTGATGGGGAGAAGATAAACTTTGTAGGCTTCACATCAAGCGTGCAGGGAGAGGAGCGCAGGATTTCGTTTAATCGACCACGTAATACTATCTCGGTTGTACCGACCCGCCCCCTCCCTCAGGGTTCGGGAAAAAGCATCGAAATTAGAGGAAGACTGCGTTTTGCTGATGAGACCGGTGAAGCGAATAAGATTAAGGTTGTGCCGAAAAAGGGGAGACCGAGGACTATTAGGGTTCCACCCGGCATCATGAGCGATATAGTAAAACCACTGTGGGGTGAGACCGTCCTTGTTAAGGCTGTAGCCTATGGTCGGGTGACCATGTTACAGACTATTGATGCTATTTCCGAACTAGCAGAGGAACCGTCCTCGGAGAAATCGACTACAGCGCAGGTCGAAGAGAAGCCTCGTGGCCTGTTCGATGAGTAAAAAGGTATATCCGGCATCAGGTAGGCGAGAAGTGCGGCTCGTGATGGACCGAACACTGCGCGCGTGATGAGGAAATGTAGGAGCAGATCTATAGCTGATATACTCTGCGCGGCTGATTTTTGGACGTTCGTGAAGAGGGGGTTTTCTGCATACTGATGCGGTAAAATGCCCTTCTATAACATGTCTAGCTTTAACCCGTGCAGAGTATACAGTCAGTCAAGTTTTCTTGGTAAACCTTCGCCAAGACTGCTACCATCCACGCGGTCGGGATCGAAAGCTACAACATTTCCATCAAGATCATAGAGAACTCCATCTCTCTGTTGGTACAGCAGTCCGTCCTCAATAAGCCTATCGATCGCGGCGGAAAAAGCCACTCTGCTGCATTTGAGCTGAGAAGTGATTATTCTATGCATGCCCGGTTTCCAGGGTTGCGGTGGTAACGCAGCCTTAACCTGTAGAATAAAATCTTCTGTTATCGCAGGAGGCATTTCTCGGTAAAACTGTCCTCCCGAAGATCCGAATAGATTTTCAGGGCGGCGCTCCAGCATCTCAATACCTGAAATTCCATTGCGAATACCGAACTGCCTAAGAACATCTATCACTTTCGTCCGTTCTGTCCATCCCTCGGATGGCTTGCTTGTTGAGTATTGATTTAGCTCGTTCCAAATCTGTTTTACAGCCTCGGAGGTAATTTTTGAAAGGTCATAAGATACAAGCTCTGCTGAGGAAAATGAGAACTTTTCTGTTGCCTTGCTAACAAGAAGAAGTGCGACTATGTATCTCCATCCCTTAAGGAACCTATCCGTTCTTTTAGAGCTTGGCCGCAATTTTTCTAATTCTATATCAACTCTTTTTAGGATGCTAGCGATCTTCGGCCAAACGTCAAGGTTTACTTTGGTAGAAAACACAGTGTTGTATGCTTCGGGTGAGCGCATAAATTTGGAGCGTAAAGCCACCGCCCTATGAGGGAGTTTGAGCACGAGAGCAATGTATCCTGAGGCTATGTAGAGAGGAGTAACGATTTCAGTAGGCGTGTGATTAAGATTAATATAGAAGTTCTTTCGACGCTCATAGAAGAGCCCTTGTCTTAATAGTACATCTTCAATAGACATTACCGGAAATAGCCACTCTACCCGGTAGCGGACAAGGGAGCGG
>JBAXBE010000043.1:0-5242 GCA_037142155.1 Chlorobiaceae bacterium | reverse complement strand
ACGCAATGTGCGGACTGAGGAAAATTCAAATGATGTTTTAATATTTAATTAATTTCAAAAAACATATGATGTATGGATATGGAGTGAGCCACGGGTTTGGCCTTGTTGGCGGAATTTTTTCGCTGATTTTCTGGTTCTTGATAATTTGGCTGATTGTTGGCTTGGTGCGGGGTGGTCATCATCACAGCAAAGGTTGTTGCGGCGGGCATGGTGATGAGAAAAGACCCGACAGCGCTACGGAAATTTTGCGTCAGCGTTTTGCTAAAGGCGAAATTTCTAAGGAGGAATTTGAAAGCAGAACCGCCGTATTGGAAGGCAAGAAGCTAGAAAGGTAAAGTCAATTTAATCAGAGCAAAAAACAAAGTTCAAATTTGAACTTTGTTTTTTTATTAGCGCTATAGAAAAAAAACAAAATTATGCTACAATGAAAGAGTATTGAAATCCCAGGGTAAGCCCTGGACTCTACGGGCTCACACTGATAAAAATCGGTGAGGTTTTAAAATCTTTTTGGTGTCGTCGCTCCCGCCTGCTTCGATATGTGAAGCGTTTCTGGTAGGCGCTTGGAAATGAAAGTGCTCTTTCATTCCTCACTATGCTAGATAATAAAATATATAAATTGATTCAATAATTCTACAAAAATGAAAACAGTCTTTGTCAAAATTGTAAGCAGGAAAAAAATATCAGTGCTGATATTTTTTGCATTATTTTTCGCTGTGCAGATGTTTGTGGCAGAAGTTAACGCAGCGGCTCCTCCTTCCGATACAAACGCAATACCGGCTGTTGCCGAAAAGGCCTTGAGTGGAACAAGTCTGCCTTTTGTCGCGAACGAGGGGCAGATTGGAAATGACACCGTGAAATATTACGCGAACACGTTCGCGGGCAACGTGTTCGTCATGGATTCCGGATTGCGCTATTCGATAAGGAAAATAGCCCAAACCGCGAAACAGAACGCATCCGAGGGAGAGTCTTCGTCGATTGCCACCAATCGGGCCAAGGTGTCCGCCGATATATCCAAAGGCGTGGCATTCGACGAGCGGTTCGTCGATCAAAACGGTGACCCAATCACGTTTTCCCCTCAAGGGGAAGACGAATCCGACATCCCCGTCTCATATTTCCAGGGGTCGGATCCGGCGAGCTGGAAGCGGAATGTCAGGAATTACGGCAGCCTTTCCCTGGGCGAACTCTGGCAGGGAATCGACGTCAGCCTGAGAGCCCGTGGCAAGAATATCGAGAAGATCTTTACCGTTCAGCCCGGAGCCGACCCGGCGGATATCGTCGTCGGCTACAAGGGCATCGACTCGCTGTCTCTCCAGGTCGACGGCACGCTGCGCATCGTCACCACGCTCGGCGACGTTTCCATGACCGCCCCGGTCGCCTATCAGATAAATGACGACGGATCGAAACGGATGGTTCCGGTCTCGTACGATGTCCGCGATGACAACCGGTACGGATTCTCGGTCGGCGACTATGACCACGAAAGACCGCTCGTCATCGATCCGTTGCTTGCGGGAACGTTCGTCGGATCGGGCGGCGAGGAACTCTATTCCATAGCGGTCGATACGAACGGCGACGTATTTGTCGTTGGGACCACGGATGCGTCTGACTTTCCGGTCACTGTCGGGGCCTATCAACCAACCTTCGGGGGTGGGCATGACAACTTCTACATTTCGAAGTTCGATTCCGATTTTACCCAACTGCTGGCTTCCACCTATCTTGGTGGTAGCGGATCCTCATATTATAATACTCAGATCAAGCTGGATTCCAACCATAACGTCTACTTGGCCGCATCCTATTCCGCGACGGAGACGGATTATCCCACGACCGCCGGGGCATACCAGAGGACGTGTACGATAGGGTCGTACCAGTATTGCGGGGTCATATCAAAACTTAACAATAATCTGACGAGTCTCCTTGCCTCGACGTACGTGGGAAACAATGATTCCTACGGAAACGGGATGGCTATCGATTCGAACGGGAAGATCTATCTGGTCGGTACGACGAGGGACGCCGCGTTTCCGACGACGGCCGGCGCGTACAATCGTGACTACACTGCGGAAACGAGTTTCAGCGAGACGTTCGTTTCGCGTTTCGATGCCGACCTGACGACGCTCGAAGCGTCGACGTTCGTCGGAGCTGGTAACGCCTTTTCCCTTAAGATAGATTCCAACGATAATGTTTTTATTCTTGGAGCCGATGCGAGTCATCTTTATCCTACAACGGATGGCGCGTATGATACGAGCAATCCGTTAGATTCCAAATTTTTCATCTCGAAGCTCTCGAACGACCTTACTCAGCTGATCGCTTCGACGTTCCTGGGAGGTTCTAACATGTATTCGTATGTTGCAAACCCGAACAGCATGCAGCTTGATGCTTCGGGTAACGTGTACATTACCGAAAGTACCGAAGCCGCCGACTTTCCGACGACGGCCGGCGCCTATCAACCTACGAAAAATCCGGGAGGAGGAGTTAATGCTGACGATTTATTCGTCTCAAAAATGAGCAACGATCTCACATCACTGCTCGCGTCAACCTATTTGGGAGGCAGTGCCTATGACGAGAGTGAGGGTGCTCTGGCAATCGATGCCGATGGAAACGTATTCACGACCTCCTATTCCGAATCACAGGATTTTCCGACGACTCCGGGCGCCTATATGTCGACATTTCCTTCCGATACGTGGAGTTACGTCACGGTTTCAAAGTTAAGCAGTGATCTCCATTCCTTGTTGGCGTCAACTTATCTCATGGCAAGTAGTGATAACATTGTGTGCCCATATGCATTGGCAGTCGATTCAGCCGATGATGTGTATGTGGGAGGAACTGCGTCTACCGGGGATTTCCCGACGACTCCGGGCGCCTATCAGAACTCGCTTGTGGGAAATCAAAACGGTGCCATAGTCAAACTCGATAACAATCTTGGCGGAACGCCCGTCATCACCGTTCCCGTCATCACCACCGACGCCGCCACCGCTCTCACTTCGACCTCGGCCACCCTGCATGCCACCCTCACGAGCGATGGAGGCGAAACACCAAGCAATGTTGAATTGAAATGGGGAACCCAATCAAATAATTATACTAATACCTGCACTCCGGTGACCAACGTCGGTAGTGCCTATTCCTGCGATCTTTCCGGCCTCACCGCCGATACCCCATACTATGTCCAGGCTTCCGCCACCAACAGCGTCGGAACGGGGAACGGAAGCGAAATGAGTTTCCAGACGACCGCCACCTCTCCCGTCATCACCGTTCCCGTCATCACCACCGACGCCGCCACCGCTCTCACTTCGACCTCGGCCACCCTGCATGCCACCCTCACGAGCGATGGAGGCGAAACACCAAGCAGCGTTGAACTGAAATGGGGAACCCAATCTGGTATCTATCCTAATACTTGTACTCCAGTAATTAAAGTTGGTAATGCCTATTCCTGCAGTCTGACTGGCCTTGCTCCAAGCACTACTTACTATATTCAAGCCTCTGCCACCAACAGCGCAGGCACAGGCAGTGGAGGTGAGATGAATTTCCAAACAATTGCTTCGGACGTAGTCATTACTCCTCCAACTCCTCCAATAACAAATATAAGTAGTGGCAGTGACGTGCAGCCTCTCAATATCACAGACAAGGAATGTAAACTGAAAAAATTATCAGCAAAAGTTCTGCCAAACGGCAAGATAAAAATTAAATGGAAAAAACCATGTTCTGTTATTGATACAATTCAGATTGAGCGTAAAGCGGGCGATGGAACCTTTAAGAAGATTGGTTCAGTTAAGAAAGATACTCTTTCATATCTTGATAATGGATCAATGTTGCCAAATGGAAAATATACTTATCGAATTCGCGGACATCGTAAATCCAGTGGAAAAAATTCCGATTACTCTAATAAAGCATCAGTAACCATTGACAATCCAACAACTCCAACTACTGCGCCAGCAAATATCGACTCCCAGCCAACTGATACAACCAATGAAACAACCAACACAAACCCTCCCAACCCACTAACCCCAGAACCACCAATTCAACCCACCCCTGACCTAAGTAATCTACCTACCAATCCAACGCCTTCAAATTCTTCAGATTCAGTCATCCTGCAAACAACCAAAAAGGCGGTTCAAAAAGCTACCACCAAGCTTACAAACCTCGTCTTCCCCGGCTTAGTGGCTGGCGCTGATACCACCAGCTCGCTGCCTCTAGTTGCTAGCGGAATGGCCACTCTCGCTTTTGCCGGCCTAGCCGCCGGTGCTACAATGGCTGCTTCTTCCACGGCCATTCCACTGTTTGGCACCTCTGCCAGTCCCTTGGGTGAAGCCGCCTCCAGACTATTTGGCATCATCGGTTTTGTTGGCAAAAAGAAAAGAGAGGATGATTGGGGGATTGTTTTTGACAGCCAAACGAAGCAGCCTCTGCGTGGAGTTGCCATTTCAATCCTAAACGAAGAAGGTCACGTGGTTGACGTCTGCGTAACTGATTCTCAAGGACGCTATGGTTTTTTGCCTAAACCTGGAAACTACACCCTAGACATACTTAAAAAAGATTACAATTTTGAAAAACCAATTCAGTCAGAAGACATTCTCTATGGCCAACTATATGATGGGCAAGCAATTAAAATTGAAGGTAATGAGATGAAACAACTCAACATTGCGCTCACAACAACCGCTATCGATTGGCAGGATTTTGCTCGAAGAAAGATCACTTCCTATACCTCTGTATTCTCTGTGGTGAAAAGGGATTTGTTCCTCATTCTTTTTTATGCAGGCTTTGTAACCAATGCCGGGATTGTCTATCTGTTTCCCACAACCCTGAATATTATCTTTCTGATTGCATATCTGGGCATGGTTGTACGTTACATCTTCTTTAAAAAGAAGGCTTATGGTTTAATAACAAATATTCAGACGAGGCAACCGGTTCCGTTTGCTATGCTTTCAATTTATGATGCAATGAATCCTCAAAGAAGGGTGGCCTTTGCTGTCTCTGACGTTCTAGGACGTTATTTCATGTTTGCTAAAAACGGAAATTATCTGCTAAAAACTTCTGGAAATTTTCTTGGTGGAGCACATTTTGAAAAAATGGTGCGCATAGAAATTAAAGATGGAGTTGTCCGAAGTGATGTGGAGGTGTAAGAAAAAGGATTGTCTTGGAAATGGCGACGAGCAAAGGTCAGACAGCGCCACTGAAATCTTGCGCCAACGTTTTGCCAAAGGCGAAATTTCCAAAGAAGAATTTGAAGAAAAATTGCAAGTGCTGGAAGGGG
>JBAXBE010000042.1:0-5385 GCA_037142155.1 Chlorobiaceae bacterium | reverse complement strand
GGCAGGTGCGTGAGAAGCTGTCTGAAAAGTCACCGCCCCCCTCCCAACCTCCCCCCGATGGGGGGAGGAGCCGGACTCCCTCCCCCATCGGGGGAGGGCTGGGGAGGGGGAATCGCGGGATATGTGACCTTTTCAGACAGCTTCTGAAACCTTCCGGCAGGTGCGTGAAGCCTTCCGGCAGGTGCATGAAACCTTCCGGCAGGTGCATGAAACCTTCCGGCACCTGCCGGAAAGCTTCGTGCAATGGCGTGAGAGTTGTTCATCCAGCGATTCTACAGACAAAGGAGCCACCGATGTCATTCAACGGAATCAAGATCACCGGCCCTGCTGCCGCCGCCGCCGTCCTCTGCTTCTTCATGCCCTGGGTTCTCGTCTCATGTAACAACCAGCCGGTAGCTTCGTTCAGCGGCTGGCAACTCGCCGCTGGCGGCGTGGTCGACTCCGCCCTCGGTCCAATGCCGTTGAGTGGCTCACCTTCAATTTTCCTCATTTTGCTGGCAGCATTAGGTGCGCTAGGACTGGCCTTTGCAATCCACCGGGGCACGCTCGATCTGCGCCGGGCGACCTTCGGTTGGATCGGTCTGGGTACCCTGAGTTTGCTGCTACTCGTGTTCAAGTTTGTCGGTGCCGACAGTCAGGCGTCGCAGCAGGCTGGTGCGAACATCCACGTCGATCTGCGCTTCGGGTATTGGGGCAGTTTCGTATCCAACATTGCACTCATCGGCGGCGCAATCCGCGAATTGCGCGGCCTATCCCGTCCCGCCCCAGCCCTCACCGGACTTCCCAGCGATCCGCTCGCCCCGGATGCCGTGCCGGTTTCCGTAGGCGATCAGGTCGCCTGCACCTCCTGCGGAACCGCAAACGTCGCAGGCTCACGCTTCTGCACCTCCTGCGGGACGACTCTACCTTCGGCAGTGTAATGAAGCCATTAGGGAGGGAATGATGATCACCCGTCTACTCGTCCTCATCGCGTTACTGATGGTCCTTGTAGGTTGTGGTGCGCCAGCCAGCCCCGCCGAGCAGATTATTGGGCGCTGGGATGGCTCGGGCGGTGCCGGTTTTGAGTTCTTCCCGAATGGGACGATGATCCAGACGTACACAGACGGGAATATGATTTCGGTGGTCTATACCCTGAGCGCCGATGGCAAGACGCTCACCGATATGGGCATTGGCAAAAACTTCCCAGTCATCCTCAATGGCGACAGCCTCCAGCTATTCGGTGTCCCGACGCAGCGTGGGAAAGCTGATCCGCTCGACACGCGCCCCGTCGCTGAACAGCTCGTCGGCTCGTGGAGTGGCCAGGGCGGAAACTACACCTTCACTGCCGATGGTACATGGTTCTTCGATACAGGATCTCCGCCTGCAACCGCCGGACACTACACCATCAGCGCCGACGGGAGAACCCTGACGCTCGCAACGGAGCAGGGAAATCGCGAGGAACCCCTTAACCTTGTGACACCTAAACTGATGGTACTACGCCCACCTTTCGTCTTTGGTCGGAAGGCGAACGCATCTGCCGCTGCGGCCTCGGCGGGACCAGTCGGCACGACAGTTCAGTCTACTCCCGTGACCCTTGCGCGGACTGCCGTGCCTACCGTCACGCCGCCGGTTACGGCAACCGTTGGCGTCTATGTGCCACCAGCCAATCTCGCCGAGCTGCTTATCGGGCGCTGGGACGACTCCAAAGGCACCAGCGAGGAGTTTTTTCCGAACGGAGTGGTGATATATTCCATGCCGGGGGGCGGCATGTATGCCACGAACTACGAGCTGAGCGCCGATGGCATGAAACTACAGATTAAGAACAAAGGTATCAACGCAGATGCCAGTCCGATTATCTTCAGCGGTGACAGTATTGACATAGCGAACACCCATCTGCAACGGGTGAAGGCGGAGCCGCCCGACACGCGCCCTATCATCGAGCGGCTTATCGGCGTGTGGAGTGGCCAGAACGGAGACTACACCTTCGCCGCTGATGGTACGTGGTCGTACTCCAAGTTTGGGTCGCTTATGCTCACCGGACACTATACGCTCAATGCTGACGGTAAAACCCTTGATCTGGGCACAGCGAAACCCGCAGAACTGACGATAGTAACCGCCAGCCTGCTGGTCCTCGATCTGCCCAATGTCTACACGCGGGTGGCGAACGCTCCGGTCGCTACAGTTCAGTCTAGTCCAGTAACCATCGCGCCGACTGCCCTGCCAACTATCGCGCCCACCGCCACACAGTCATCCAATGATGCCGTTCCCAGAGGCGACCCGTCCAACGGCGACGTTCCCGCTGGCGATGGCTCCGGTGTACCGTTCAGTGTCAGCGCCAGTGCCAGCGCACCCGCTGGGGTGAACGCATGCAACGAACACATCAGCTATGAACCCGCCCTTGTGCAGGATGGACGTCTCGATACGGCGTGGCGCGTTCCCGGTAACGGCGTTGGCCAGTTCCTACAGCTTGACTTCGCCGCGCCAACGCAGATCAGCGATCTCTCCCTCGTACCGGGATACGCCAAGATAGACCCCTGCGACGGGATCAATCGCTTTACGCAGAACCGGCGCGTGCGCAGTGTGCGCCTGACCTTCAGCGATGGCAGCAGCGTTGAGGGCAGCTTCACCGATACACCGACACTTCAGCCGGTACACTTCGCGCCAGTGCGGGCCAGTTGGGTGAAGATCACGATCCTGACAACCTACCCGCAGCCCGCTGGCGCAGCCGGGCGCGACTTCACGCCGATCAGCGAAGTCGTCGTCAACGGGACAACGCCGTAGCGTAAGCATGCCAGGAGCGTCGTTCGCCATCCTGTTGTTCTTCTAATACGAGGGAGGCATTCCATGCGCTTGAGACTCATCACCATCATCGCCCTGCTCGCCCAAATCCTGATCGGTTTCCAGGGTGCTGCGCCGGTTGCCGCAACACCCAGGCTCAATACTACCTTCTTCAACGATGATTTTGAGGCGGCGACGCTGGGGATAAACTGGACAACCTCGGTGACTGCTGGTGGCACGGCTGCGTTGAGTACCAATTACCATCAGAGCGGTGCGCAGAGCATGTTCTTGGACCAAAATGTGGCTGGGGCTGCGAGCGCATCCCTCGTCCTAGCATTCGATCTATCGAACCAAACCGATGTCTTCCTAGATTTCTGGGTGCGGGCGACCGGAGGTTCTCCCTTTAATACCATTCGCACCGTGTCGATCAGCGATAATGGAGGAAGCACATGGAAACAGATCAGTGATCTGACTGGAATATCCCAGAGTTTCAGTCATCATGTGTTCGACATCGCGAGCATAGCGACAACAAATGGACTGACGCTAAACAGCCAGTTCCGCATCCTCTTCTTCTACGCTAGCTCCGGCTATGGCCAAGCCAGCGATGGCTTGGTGATCGACGATCTGCGGCTTACCCAGCGTGCGCAGGAGATCGCTCCCTTCCCACTCGCCCAGGACACCTTCGAGGCGAGTAGCTTTCAGCAAGGGTTGTATCCCTATAGTACAGGTGGTGGCATTGTCGAACTCAGTACAAATTACCCACATAGCGGCACACAAAGTGTATTCCTCGGCCAGAAAGTAGCGGGAGCTGGAGCCTCCTACCTCGTCTTGGCGCTCGATCTATCGAACCAAACCGATGTCTTTCTAGACTTCTGGACACGGGCGACCGGAGGTTCTCCCTTTAATACCATTCGTACCGTGTCGATCAGCGATAATGGAGGAAGCACCTGGAAACAGATCAGTAATCTGACTGGAATATCCCAGAATTTCAGTCATCCTGTGTTCGATATCACGAGCGCAGCGACGGTCAATGGGCTGACGCTAAACAGCCAGTTCCGCATCCTCTTCAACTACGCTAGCTCCGGCTATGGCCAAGCCAGCGATGGTTTGGTGATCGACGATCTTCGGCTCACCCATCGCGCACAAGCCATCACCAGCTTTCCCTTTGGGCCAGAGACCTTTGAGTCTGGGGATGTTCAGCAGGGAGTCTACCCGTATAGTACGGGCGGCGGCATCGCCGAGATCAGCAAGGATTACGCGCATGGAGGAACCAAGAGCATGCTCCTCGGCCAGAAAGTAGCGGGAGCAGCAAACGCAACGCTCACCCTTACCGTTGACCTAACGGGACAGACCGATGTGTTGCTCGACTTCTGGGCACGGGCGACTGGTGGTGTTCCCTTTGGCACCTCCCGCACTATATCGATCAGCAGCGATGCTGGATCCACTTGGAAGCAGATCCTTGATCTGACAAGCGCGTCCCAGAGCTTCACTCATCAATCGCTCAACATCGCCAGTCTGGCATCAGCCAACGGCCTAGCACTTAACAACCAGTTTCGCATCCTCTTCAACTACTATAGCTCCGGCTATGGCCAAGCCAGCGATGGCTTGGTGATTGACGATCTCAAGCTCATTCACACCAGCCTCTCGGGTAAGGTGTATAACGAGGCGGCCACGGCAGGCAACGAGGTTGGCGGGGCGGCGGTGGAGATCTGCACAGTCAGCAATATCTGCGCAACCGCCACCAGCAACACCGATGGCTCGTATGGTTTTGGTGGTCTGGCCTCGGGCACCTACACGCTGCGCGCCATGCCGCCAGCGAGTAATACCCACATGATCGGCACCCTTGGGCCGGTTACCCTAACGATCGGTACCACGCTTACCAACCAGAATATTCTTTTGCCCAAAGCCACCGGCACACCGTCAGGCGCGTCTGTCACCCCAGCGGTAGGCTCAGTCGGCGGGGTGCCGAGTATCTTCTGGACGACAGCGGCACAGCTTACGCAAACCGGTTGTGTGGGCGGCACTGCCTCGTACCAAATCATTTCTGGCGGAACCACCGTGCGCAGCGGGAGTATGGCCGAGTCGCCTTTGGGCACCTATTCGACCCAGCTTGCGCCGTTCTACCCGCTCCACGGCAGTGTGAATGTTGCGATCACCATTCAGTGCGCCAATGGGACACAGACACCGATCACCTTCAATATCTGGATTGACCCGAGCGGACTGGTGGTTGATACCAATAACAAACCGATCACGGGCTCAACGGTGAGCCTGTACAGCAGCGATACGATCACCGGCACGTTTGCGCTCGTCCCCACCGGGAGCGCGGTCATGTCACCGGCCAACCGGGTTAACCCGATGCAGAGCGACAGCAACGGCGCGTTTGGCTGGGACGTAACCGCCGGGTTCTACAAGGTACGCGCCGAGAAGGCGGGCTGTACCATACCTGGCGGGAGCCAAGCGTATAACGAGAGTGCCGTGCTAACCATTCCGCCCGCCGTCACCGATCTGCGTATCACGCTCTTCTGCGGCGAGACCGTGCGGTTCTGGACGTTTCTTCCGCTGGTTCGGCGCTAAGCAGGGGTCAGGGGTCAGGGGTCAGGGGTCAGGGGTCAGGGGTCAGGGGTCAGG
>JBAXBE010000041.1:0-5781 GCA_037142155.1 Chlorobiaceae bacterium | reverse complement strand
TAGATCCGGCAGCGTGCTACTCTCCCACAGTCTTATCTGTAGTACCATCGCCGCTGAGAGGCTTAACTTCCGTGTTCGGAATGGGAACGGGTGGATCCCTCTCGCTATAGCCACCGAAAAAGTGGTTGGTCTCGGTTATTTGCGCGGTTATCGATCGAAGACACAGAGGTCTTCTCCTCGCTTAACTGCTAACAGATAACTGTTAACCGAAAAATTAACTGCATAGATTAGGGAACTGCGCACATGCGTGCCGTTATAAAAGTAAGATTAAGCCGCACGGCTAATTAGTACTGGTAAGCTAAACACATTGCTGCGCTTACACACCCAGCCTATCAACGTCCTAGTCTAGAACGAGCCTTTAGGACCTTGCGGTCAGGGAAGTCTTATCTCAGAGGGGGCTTGGCACTTAGATGCTTTCAGCGCTTATCCTTTCCGTACATAGCTACCCAGCGATGCTCCTGGCGGAACAACTGGAACACCAGAGGTACGTCAATCCTGGTCCTCTCGTACTAAGGATTGATCTCTTCAAACTTCCTGCGCCCACGGCGGATAAGGACCAAACTGTCTCACGACGTTCTGAACCCAGCTCGCGTAACGCTTTAATTGGCGAACAGCCAAACCCTTGGGACCTTCTCCAGCCCCAGGATGCGTTGAGCCGACATCGAGGTGCCAAACGACTGCGTCGATATGGACTCTTGGCAGTCATCAGCCTGTTATCCCCAGAGTACCTTTTATCCGTTGAGCGACGGCGCTACCACTAGCAACCGCCGGATCACTTAGACCTGCTTTCGCACCTGCTCGACTTGTAGGTCTCGCAGTTAAGCTCCCTTATACCTATACGCTCTACGCATGATTGCTGACCATGCTGAGGGAACCTTTGCGCTCCTCCGTTACTTTTTGGGAGGAAACCGCCCCAGTCAAACTGACCCTCTGACACTGTTCCGCGCCCGGTTTCACGGGACGCAGTTAGAATTTCGCTTCATCAAGACTGGTATTTCACCAATGGCTCCACCGTACCTTACGACACAGCTTCAAAGCCTCCCAGCTATCCTACACGTGATGAGTCAAAACCCAATATCAGATTACAGTAAAGGTTCATGGGGTCTTTCCGTCCTACCGCGGGTATCCGGCATTTTCACCGGAACTACAACTTCACCGAGATTATCGTTGAGACAGCGCCCAGATCGTTACACGATTCGTGCAGGTCGGAACTTACCCGACAAGGAATTTCGCTACCTTAGGACCGTTATAGTTACGGCCGACATTCACCGGGGCTTCGGGTCGGAGCTTGCACCCCTTGCCTTAACCTTTCGGCATTGGTCACGTGTCACACCATATACATCCGCTTGCGCGTTAGCATAGTGCTGTGTTTTTGATAAACAGTCGCCTGGGCCCTTTCATTGCACCTCCTTGGAGCTTACGGAGTAAATCCTTCACTCTAAAGAGGGCCCCTTCTTCCGAAGATACGGGGCTAGTTTGCCGAGTTCCTTAACGATGATTCTCTCGCGCGCCTTGGAATATTCTTCCCTCCCACCTGTGTCGGTTTTGGTACGGTTACCTGTTTGACTCGCTAGAAGCTTTTCTTGGCAGCAGAGCATCGGTTGATCCGCTTTGGCCGGAGCCTCAGCGTCCCATCGCTTCTCGGAATTGTTCCAACGGATTTACCTGTCAGAACTTCCTACGAGCTTAGACTGTCACATCCAATCGACAGCCAACCTAGCTTCCTGCGTTCCTCCTTCGCTCAAATGTCAAACCGGCAGTACGGGAATATTAAACCCGTCTTCCATCGTCTACGCTTTTCAGCCTGGACTTAGGGACCGACTAACCCTGGGCGGACGAACCTTCCCCAGGAAACCTTAGGATTTCGGCGGAGTGGACTCTCACCACTCTTGTCGTTACTCATGTCCGCATAATCACTTGTATGCGCTCCACGCTGGGTCACCCCCACGCTTCAATGCACATACAACGCTCCTCTACCACGTGCTAAAAGCACATCCGCAGCTTCGGCAGATAATTTTAGTCCCGATCATTTTCGGCGCCAGATCACTCGACTAGTCAGCTATTACGCTTTGTTTAAATGGTGGCTGCTTCTAAGCCAACATCCTAGCTGTCTTCGCAATCAGACATCCTTCATCACTTAATTATCTTTAGGGGCCTTAACTGGCGGTCTGGGCTGTTTCCCTCTTGACTATGAAGCTTATCCCCCACAGTCTGACTCCCGACGTGACTGAAACGGTATTCGGAGTTTGATAGGCGTCGGTATCCCGGTAAGGACCCTATTCCAATCAGTGCTCTACCTCCGTTTCGAGCATTCGTCGAGGCTATCCCTCAAGGTATTTCGAGGAGAACCAGCTATCACCGAGTTTGGTAAGTCTTTCGCTCCCACCCACAGCTCATCCAAGTATTTTTCAACATACACTGGTTGGGGCCTCCCCCTGATTTTACTCAGGATTCACCCGGGCCATGGGTAGCTCACTCGGCTTCGGGTCTACCGCATGTGACTGGACGCGCTATTCACACTCGCTTTCGCTTCGGCTCCACATCGTAGATGTTTAACCTTGCCACATACGGTAACTCGCGGACTCATTATGCAAAAGGCATGCAGCCACCCCCTAAGGGGCTACTACAGTTTGTAAGCGCACGGTTTCAGGTTCTATTTCACTCCGCTAACAGCGGTTCTTTTCACCTTTCCCTCACGGTACTGGTACGCTATCGGTCATTGATTAGTATTTAGTCTTGGAGGGTGGGCCCTCCGGATTCAGTCAGGGTTTCACGTGTCCCGACCTACTTGGGATACCACTAGAGTTTGTTTCAATTTCGCGTACAGGCCTATCACCTTGTATTGGAGAACTTTCCAGAACTTTCCGCTATCGTCTCAAATCTCACGTTGTGGTCCCGCAACCCCAGCCTGCAAGCAGGCTGGTTTAGACTCTTCCGCGTTCGCTCGCCACTACTTGCGGAATCACTGTTGTTTTATTTTCCTCCGGTTACTGAGATGTTTCACTTCACCGGGTTTCGCTCTTGAAGCCCTATTTGATTCAGACTCCAGTGACGGGACATTACTCCCGCCGGGTTTTCCCATTCGGACATCTCCGGATCAAAGCTTGTTTGCAGCTCCCCGAAGCTTATCGCAGCTTACCACGTCCTTCATCGCCTATCAATGCCAAGGCATCCACCGTGCGCCCTTAGTAGCTTAATCAAAAGTCTACTATCGTAACGACACGCATGCTATATAATGTATCTCAATTATAAGTTGCAGTTACCCTAATCTATGCAATTGTCAAAGAACACTTCCCCGAAGGGAAAAAATGTTTTTCTGTCTGTTTTCTTCACCTGTACTTCCAGCCAGCCCGCCTTCGAGGCAACTTCCGCAAAGCGAAAGTTGGTGGGCGTGCCTGGAGTCGAACCAGGGACCTCGTCCTTATCAGGGACGCGCTCTAACCAACTGAGCTACACGCCCTTCAAGGTTGGTGGAGGTAGACGGGTTCGAACCGACGACATCCAGCTTGCAAAGCTGGCGCTCTACCAACTGAGCTATACCCCCAGTGCGGTCCGACCGGCTCCAAAAACAGCCAGTAGAATGATTCACGATTATGATTTCGATCCAGAAATGGTACGATTTGTTTCTTGCTTGCGTGGTGCTCCGGGTCGCGCCGGAGCGATACTTCATTACTGAAGCATTTACCCTATCCATCTGCCGGCCAATAAATTGGTCGGACAGAGGATTCTCCTTAGAAAGGAGGTGATCCAGCCGCTGGTTCCCCAACGGCTACCTTGTTACGACTTCATCCCAGTCATCAGCCACACCTTCGGCGCCTTCCCCCCTTGACGGGTTGGATCAGCGACTTCGGGTGCAACCAACTTCCATGATGTGACGGGCGGTGTGTACAAGGCCCGGGAACGTATTCACGGCGCCGTAGCTGATGCGCCATTACTAGCGATTCCAACTTCATGGAGTCGAATTTCAGACTCCAATCTGAACTGGGGGTGATTTTGGGGATTTGCTCCACCTCGCGGTATTGCTTCCTTCTGTACCACCCATTGTAGCACGTGTGCAGCCCTGGACATAAGGACCATGCTGACTTGACGTCATCCCCACCTTCCTCCGGCTTTCACCGGCAGTCTGTTTAGAGTGCCCAGCATTACCTGATGGCAACTAAACACAGGGGTTGCGCTCGTTGCGGGACTTAACCCAACACCTCACGGCACGAGCTGACGACAGCCATGCAGCACCTGTGTAACACCCTCGAAGGCTACGTCCCTTTCAGGTCGTATGCAGTTACATGTCAAGCCCAGGTAAGGTTCTTCGCGTTGCATCGAATTAAGCCACATGCTCCACCGCTTGTGCGGGCCCCCGTCAATTCCTTTGAGTTTTAACCTTGCGGCCGTACTTCCCAGGCGGCGCACTTATCGCGTTAGCTTCGACACGGAAGGGGGTAAACCTCCCACATCAAGTGCGCACCGTTTATGGCCAGGACTACGAGGGTATCTAATCCTCTTTGCTCCCCTGGCTTTCGTTCATGAGCGTCAGTATCGGTCCAGAGAGGCGCTTTCGCCACCGGTGTTCTTCATGATATCTACGCATTTCACCGCTACACCATGAATTCCCCTCTCCTCTCCCGTACTCTAGCCCTGTAGTTTCAAATGCATTTCCACGGTTAAGCCGTGGGCTTTCACATCTGACACACAAAGCCGCCTGCGAACCCTTTACGCCCAGTAAATCCGAACAACACTTGCCACCTCTGTATTACCGCGGCTGCTGGCACAGAGTTAGCCGTGACTTCCTCTTGAGGTACTGTCAAGGATGCAGGGTATTAGCCTGCATACATTTATTCCCTCATGACAGGAGTTTACAACCCGAAGGCCTTCATCCTCCACGCGGCGTCGCATGTTCATACTTTCGTACATTGACAAATATTCTCGACTGCAGCCTCCCGTAGGAGTCTGGGCAGTGTCTCAGTCCCAGTGTGGCTGGTCGTCCTCTCAGACCAGCTACCCGTAAGCCTTGGTAAGCCATTACCTCACCAACTAGCTGATAGGATATGGGCTTATCTTGAAGTGGCAGGTCCGAAGATCCCCGCCTTCACATAAGGAGTTATGCAACTCCCGAGCACATCCGGTATTACCTACCCTTTCGAGTAGCTATCCCGGGCTTCAAGGCAAATTACCCATACATTACTCACCCGTTCGCCGCTCTCACCCAATACTTCTTTTCCGAAGAATTGAAGTATCAGGATCCCGCTCGACTTGCATGCCTAATCCACGCCGCCAGTGTTCGTTCTGAGCCAGGATCAAACTCTCCGATAATTATTACGGAAACATTTTTGAAACGTTTGCTTAAAACAAATCGTACCATTTCTAAATCGAAATGGTGATCGTGAGTCATTCAGTTTTCAAAGAACAAAAAAAACACCAACGAATTATTCACCTGCCGTAACAGGCCTTTCCCGTTGGAGCGACGGACAAGCTATGTTATTCACATCGGCCGGTCAACCGCTTTTTTAAAATTATTTTTTAGAACAAATTCCTGTCCGATTCTCACTCGCTTTGCAGCTCGTTTTTTCTCGGGCAAGGCGGGTGATAGTACGCATTAAAAAAAACCGTGCAACTTTTTTTTGATATTTTTTTTCTGTCCGAACACGATCCTCACAAAACACCCAGTAAAACACGTAAAAACAGGCCTGAATCGGCCGTAAAAAATATTAAAAATATCCATCTTCCGAACCGGCTTAAATATCATCAGAATCAAAAATGATAGTCACAAGTCATTCAAAATAAGCT
>JBAXBE010000040.1:0-6179 GCA_037142155.1 Chlorobiaceae bacterium | reverse complement strand
CTGGTCTACACCGCCTGGGACATCAAAGCCTTCGCGGAGGACGTATGGGGGGAGGCAGACCATGAATTGCGGACGCTCATCCTAGCTCGCCGGATGGAGAACCACAGAGACACAGAGGCACAGAGTACGGAAGAGATAAAAACTCTGTGCCTCCGTGCCTCTGTGGTGAACTCCGACGTGGTGAACTCCGACCCGCCGCCCCCCTTCATCTGGAACGACACCCGCCGCGCCCAGGCCCGCGCCGAGCTAGACGCACGCATCGCCAAACTCTACGGCCTGACGCGGGACGAACTGCGCTACATCCTCGACCCGGCGGATGTCTACGGGCCAGACTTCCCCGGCGAGACATTCCGGGTGCTGAAGGAGAAGGAGACGAAGTTGTACGGGGAGTATCGGACGAGGAGGCTGGTGCTGGATGCGTGGGATCGGGAGGAAATGGGGAGATAAGCCGAATGCTACAATGGAAATGGGCGTCAATACGATATCAGAACACATTAGAGAGGTTGGCCATATGAGCGTTATGCGCGAGGCAACGGCGACCGACGTTGGTCTGAACACTGAACGACAAATTCAAATAGTACTTCAAGAGATCGAAGTTCGGGGTGGGGTTGCCACATCACAGCAACTCTACGAGGCAATTGAGTTCCAGATGCCGTCTGATACAACACTTTCAGAGCAGGGGCAAGACACATTACGCTCATTGATCAGCCGTGATGCAACAACAAGAGGACTGGTCGAGCCGTATGATGCAACCCGCCCTGGCTGGCGAATTACAGCCGATGGCCGAGCATATCTGGATGAATCACAGGCCGAGTTAGGAGTTGAGCAAGAGGAGATGCTGCCGGATGAGGCAGAGCGCCCTTCACCGATCCCCATCGTCAAAAGCGAGGTACAGCCATTCGACTCATCGAACGTCCGCATCGATCAGCGGCTTATGAGTGTTTTCGAAGTTATGCGCAAGATCGAGCGCAACGACATCAATCTTCAGCCTGACTTTCAGCGCCATGTTGTCTGGAACCCGACGCGCCAGAGCCGTCTCATCGAGTCGATTCTGCTACGAATTCCGCTTCCGACATTTTACCTCGATGCCACGCGAGAAGATACCTGGCTCGTTGTGGACGGCTTACAGCGCCTCACGACCCTCAAGCGCTTCTGTTTTGAACCCAAACTCCTTGAAAAAGAGGAGCAAAAGCCACTTGTCCTTGCGAATATGGAATTTCTTACCGAGCTTGAGGGCAAGACGTTCCATGAAATTCCGCGTAGCATGCAGCGGCTTATTGAAGACACCGTTCTCAACCTTTACATTATTCGCCCTGAGACGTCACCTAAAGTCAAGTTCACGATCTTCAGCCGCGTCAACACCGGGGGTCTCGTGCTGATGCCGCAGGAAATTCGTCACGCGCTTTTCCAGGGCCGCGCTACGAGCTTTCTGGCGGAGTTGGCTCAGTTCCCGGAATTTCTCAGTGCCACCACCAGTTCGATCAGCCCACTGCGCATGGATGATCGCGAGTGCGTGCTACGATTTTTGGCCTTCCACCTTATAGACTATACACAATATGGTCGGCGTGAGCAGCGTGACCGGAGTGGCCGGGTGATCCAACAGAATCTCGACGGCTTTCTAAGCGAGGCGATGGAGCGGCTAAACGCGCTTGGTAAGGCGAATGACGACCAGCGGCTCAGCGAGCTCAGCGCGGCGTTCCGCCGCGCTATGGTGAACGCGCAAGCCATCTTCGGGAACCAGGCATTCCGTAAGATGTACAAGCGTGGCGCAAAGCGCACCCAGATCAGCAAGCCTCTGTTCGAGGTATGGTCAGTACTGCTCGGGCAGTATGATCTAACCGTATTGCAAGGCAAACGCGAAGAAATCATCGACGGTTTTATCAGCTTGATGAACCAGGTTGACTTCAACAAAGCCGTCTCTCTTGGTACCGGTAGTGCCAAGAGTGTCTACACTCGCTTTGAACGCGTGGATACCTTGCTACAGGAGATCGTGGGATGATTACAGCCCTGCGCATACAGAATTTCAAATGCTTTGCCGACACGCGGCTACGGTTCGGCTCACTAACCCTCTTAGCTGGAGCCAATGCCACTGGTAAATCGACAACGATTCAGACCCTGCTGCTTCTACGGCAATCACACCTACGGCGCACGTTCGATACCGGTAATTTATTGTTAAGCGGCGCACTGACCAATGTCGGTACAGCGGGCGACGTTATCAACCAAACGGTTGACAGTGACGAGATCGCTATTGAGCTCTCTGCTGAGGGAAGACCGGATAGGCGGTTCGCCTTCACCTATCGCACGGCAGATAAAAGCTCGTATACGTTGCAGACAGAGGGCGTAGACCCATTCCCGTATAACCCTATCGTTTATGACCCGAACATCAATCTGTTCGAGACACAGTTCAACTATCTAAACGCCGAGCGCATTGGCCCCCGCCTCATGTACCCCATGTTCGATCTCCAGGGTGATAGTATCAATGTGGGTGTCCACGGCGAGTATGCGGCCCATGTCCTTGCTCGCTACCAGGATAGCCTGATTGCCTGTGAGAGTCTGGCACATCGCAATGAGGCAGCGGGAGAGCTCTCACTCAAGGTAGAACCCCAAACCAGGTACTGGATGCGCACCTTCATCCCCAACTTTGAGATTAAGGTGGAGGAGTTAACCTCTGCCGACCAAGTACGGGTGATGCTCGGCACTGGTACACGCGAATTAGTCCGACCTACGAATATTGGGTTTGGCATCATATACACCCTGCCAATCGTTGTTGGGGCACTTGTTGCGCCGGCTGGCTCACTGCTCATCGTCGAGAACCCCGAAGCACACCTTCATCCGGCTAGCCAATCACAGATTGGGATGTTCCTCGCACGGGCAGCAGCAGCAGGTATACAGGTGGTGATAGAAACGCATAGCGATCATGTGCTGAATGGGATCCGTCGGGCGGTGCGACACGGTGTTCTACAGCCTGAGCACGTATCAATCCTCTTCTTTGCCGGGGAAGGACGAGTCGAGACGCCTGAGATTTACCGTGATGGTGGGATCGACCCTTGGCCGCATGGTTTTTTTGACCAGATGGAGAAAGATCTACGGGAGCTCTTCTAATGCATGTCTTCATCAATGAGTACTCTTTTGTAGGCCAGGCAACCCCCCACAACGCCCCGGCGATCATGCAACAGCTCTCAGAAACACTTGACACACTTCGCCATTGTCAGTGTGGTGGTCGCACGATGCTTCACAGCACGCTGGCTCATCAGCCGTTGATTGGAGAACAGACCCTCTTTGATTGGCTGTTTAATCAGCGCAGCCCGCGTCTGCAACAAATCAAGCTATTCCTCATAGTCACGCTTCGCAAAGGGCCGTTTATTGATACTGTGATGAATGAGATTAACCACGTCTGTGATCACCAGGGCACCGATGTTTCATCAAGCGCGCTCGCTGGTGCGGCGCATCTTGGTGGAGTCCTGGTCAGCCTCGCGCACTGTGAGATGTTTGCCAACGAAGACATTACCGTTGAGCTTTATCGGGCTTCCGATGAGCAGCCGAAGGACGTCCCAATAAAAAATTATTGTGAGCCGCGCCAGGCACGACGGATTCGTCGGCTCTACGTGCCGAACCCCAAACATCGGCCTATGAAGGCAAGGGAGCAGGAGAGCGAGGTGCCTTTTGAGTTTATCAAGGGGCAGGCGAGCCAGATGCCCCTCGATTTTGCCTATCTATCAATTGATGACGCGCAGTGGGAGCAAATCACTCGCTTTGAGGTTGACCCACCGCTCACAGAAGTACAACGCCTCCTAGATTGCGCCGAGCAAGGTGGGAAACAGTACTACGCGCTGCGACAGGAGGCAGGCCGAGACGTTTTCTACGAGTTTCAGCCTGACAATGCAGGGGGATATCACGGATATCCCGTTCCTGAAGGGCAAGTACCGGCCAATGTCGCTCGCACCCTACGACAGAGATCTCAGTGAAGGCGTAGCTGTCGTGATATTCACGACGACAAAAAAGAAGAGAGATAGACGAGATGCCGCAGAGGATGTCCACTAGAGCGGCATAAAGCGTATAGGTGTCACGCATATTCTAAAAATCTCAACGCCTCCGTGGTGAACCGTTCAAATATTGACACCGCATATGCTCCGCATATACAATAGGAGCGTGTGAAAATTCCACGCGCAGGCGTGTTTTGTGCGGAGATTTCCGCCATGTTTATCGAATTCAGCGTCGGAAACTTTCGGTCGTTCAAGGATACCGTCACCCTGAGCGCGGTCGCCGCGACGATCCATTCGCAGCCTCCGGAACTCGACACGGAGAATGTCTTTGGTGTTGACGACCAACTCTCGCTGCTCAAGAGCGTCGCCGTGTATGGCGCAAACGCGAGCGGCAAGAGCAACATCATCGCCGCACTGCGCTTTATGCGCTTCTTTGTCCTCACCTCGCTGCGCGAACTGCGCGTCTCTCAGCCCCTCACCGTCGAGCCGTTCCGACTCAGCACCGAGACGCTGGGGCAGCCCTCGCACTTTGAGGTGGTGCTGCGCCTTGACGGGGTGATCTACCGCTACGGCTTTGAAATCACGGCGGAGCAGATTACCCGCGAGTGGCTCTTCCACTCCCCCGGCAAGCGCGAGGCGTACCTGTTTAAGCGCGACGCGACGGGCATCAGCGTGAACCCGCGCACCTTTCGCGAGGGTCAGGGGCTTGAGTCGCGCACCCGCGCTGACGCCCTGTTTCTCTCGGTCGCGGCCCAGTTTAACAGCGAGCTGGCCCTGCGCCTGATCACCTGGTTCAGCGAATTGATGATCAATCTGGGGGTTGATGATCCGGACGCGCTGCGCACGGCGCGTCAGCAGTTCAGCCGCCTTGAGGATCGTCAGGCGATTATCGCGTTCATCACGCATCTCGACCTGGGCATCGAGGATCTCGCCCCTGACCGAGTACGTGTCGAGCAGCGGGAACTGCCGACGGATGACCGAGAACCCACGTCGCTCTCGCGCACATCCCGCACGACGATACCACGGATTAAGACCTTCCACCCACGCTACGATGGCGCAGGAAATCGGGTTGATCGTGAGCCACTGGATCTGGATGACAACGAGTCGCAAGGGACACAGCGCCTCTTCATCCTGGCACATCCGCTGCTGCACGCCCTGCGGGTCGGCGGGATGATCGCCATTGACGAAATTGACGCCCGACTCCACCCGCTGCTGACACGCGCCATTGTGCGGCTGTTTCACTCGCGTGAGACCAACCCACGCAACGCGCAACTCATCTGCACCACCCACGACACCAACCTGCTGGATGCTCGACTGCTGCGGCGCGACCAGATCTGGTTCGTGGAAAAATCCCAGCGCGGTGCCTCGGATCTCTACTCGCTGGTCGAGTACCGCATGGACAAGCGCATCGTGCGCAACGATGCGTCCTTTGAGAAAGACTACATCGCCGGGCGCTATGGTGCGATCCCCTACCTCGGGAGCCTTGCCCACGTTCGAGGAATCACCAATGATGAGTCCCAGGAAACCGAATCCGAGAACTGAGCGCGGCTTTCGCCCCCGGCAGGTGAGAGGCCGCACCCTGCGCCAGAACTTTCTGATTGTCTGCGAGGGCGAGCGCACCGAACCAAACTACTTCCGGGCCTTCCCCGTTGCCGCTGATGTGCAAGTTCACATCTACGGCGCGGCGGACAATACGCTCAACGTCGTCAGGAAGGCGCTCGAGTTACGAGACAAAGGCGACTACAACCAGGTCTGGTGTGTCTTTGATCGTGACTCATTCCCCGTCCCGCACGTCAATGCGGCGTTTTCCCTCGCACGCCGCGAAGGAATCGCGGTCGCCTTCTCGAATGAGGCGTTTGAACTCTGGTACTTGCTGCACTTCCACTACTACAACACCGGAATAAGCCGCCACGCCTATATTGACATTCTCCATCGCCTGCTCGGCCACCCGTATGAAAAGGGCAGCACCACCATCTACCAAGAACTTGAAGCGCGGCAGGCCACCGCGCTTCGCAATGCGGCCACGCTCCTCGCCGCGTATCCGAACTCTCGTCCGGTTGATGACAACCCCTCCACAACCGTCCATCTGCTCGTCCAGGAACTCAACAGGTTCAGGAGAGCGTAGCTGAAGGATACCGCGCATGTCACGGGTGCTTCTCCCGGCCTCCCAGCCCTTCTACGACGCCGCACAGGCAT
>JBAXBE010000039.1:0-6648 GCA_037142155.1 Chlorobiaceae bacterium | reverse complement strand
AACGTGAACTGGTTTTTGAGTCTTGATCATGCCCGGGATATCATCGGGAAATGGCGGGAGGATTACAGTTCGATCCGCCCGCACAGTTCTTTAGGGAAGCTGACACCGGAAGAATTTCTGGTTCAGCAAATGACGCACAAAAACAGAAAAAGGACTTGTGGTTATTCCCGCAAGTCCTTATATAATAATATGGTGCACCCGAGAGGAGTCGAACCTCTAACCGTCTGATTCGTAGTCAGATACTCTATCCAGTTGAGCTACGGGTGCAAGTATGTAGCGTGTACGGGATTCGAACCCGTGATCTTCGCCTTGAGAGGGCGATGTCCTGGGCCACTAGACGAACACGCCAGGTACTATTGTTTTCACAATCTGTGGGCCCTGTAGGACTTGAACCTACGACCCAGCGATTATGAGTCGCTTGCTCTGACCAACTGAGCTAAGGGCCCGCAATGCTTGGCTTTAGAGGCAGTTAATATAACGCATGGCCGTTAATATGCAAAACATAAATCCGTTTTTTTGTTTTTTCCTTTTCAGCCGAACTCCTTGTACTGTTCACGGCTGATATCGGCACCAAGAGTTCTCAGTTTGACTTCGATTTTCTCGTATCCGCGGTCAAGATGGTAAACCCTTAGTACCTCGGTAGTTCCCTCTGCAACCAGTCCCGCCAGGACCAGACTTGCCGATGCGCGCAAGTCTGTAGACATGACCTTTGTGCCGGAAAGCTGCTTCGGGCCGTGGACCAGAGCCTGATTCTTTCGGATCTCGATATTGGCTCCGAGCCTGTTGAGCTCGGGAATGTGGTTGAACCGCTCGTGGTAGATCTTGTCGGTAACGTGGCTGGTTCCGTCAGCCTGCGTCATCAGCGCAATCCACTGCGCCTGCATGTCTGTCGGAAAAGCCGGATATGGTTTTGCTGTGATATCTGTTGCCATAAGGCTCTTCCCGCTTTTCAGGGTAACGCTGTCAGCGGTCGTTTCAACCGAGCAGCCGGCATGGACGAATTTTTTCAGCACGGATTTGAGCTGTTCAGGTTCGACCCCTTTCACCGTGACATCGCCACCGGTTATGGCTGCTGCGGCAAGCAGCGTTCCGACCTCTATGCGGTCAAACACATTGTTGAACTCTACCGGGCGGAGAGAGTCCGATCCCTCTATTTCAAGTTCTGTGGTCCCGATACCCCTGATGGTGGCTCCCATTGCCGCGAGGAAGTGGCAAAGCGTTTCGATTTCCGGCTCGCTTGCGGCGTTGCTGATGGTTGTCGTCCCTTCGGCCAGTGCGGCTGCCATGAGGGCATTTCCTGTTGCCCCGACAGAGGAGATGGGGAAATCAATATGGGCACCGCGAAGCTTTCCGTTTGGCGCCTTCGCATCGATAAAGCCGGTTTCGATGGTGATTGTTGCCCCCAGCTTTTCCATGGCCATCAGGTGGAGGTCAATCGGGCGAGGGCCGAAAGCGCATCCGCCGGGAAGGGATACTCTCGCGTGGCCGAATCGTGCAAGCAGGGGCCCGAGAACGTATATCGATGCCCGCATTTTTTTTACCAGCTCATAGGGCGCCAGCATGCTCTGGACGCTGCCGGTCGAAACCTTCAGGGTGTTTTCGGAGAATGAGGTCTCTGCACCGAGGTGGTGGAGCAACTGTGTGAAGGTCTTGATATCCTGAAGATCGGGGATGTGGTGAAGCGTGAATGTTCCCTCTCCTGCAAGCAAAGTCGATGCGATGACAGGCAGGGAGCTGTTTTTTGAGCCGGAAGCCGTGACGGTGCCGCTAAGCCGGCGTCCGCCCCTGATGACAAGCTTGTCCATTGGGGTATCTGGTGCGCTGATGAAAAAAACAAGGGCCTCTTTTATAAGAGAGTCGGATATTTACTTATTTCAGCCCAAGAAAAACAAATTATTTTTTTGAGGGCGGATCAATGGGTGACAGGATAATGTCAAGATTGAAGATGTCGTCATCCTTGATGGTGAAGCTCTCTTTTGCCAGAGGGCCGCTTGCCGGGCCGTCAGAAGAGCCGGCAGTGAGTTGATATCTCCCTTTTCGCAGGGTGTCTGCACGATAGTAGCCGAACTGGTTGGCGGTTGTTTTAAGCAGGGTATTGTTATCCTGTCCGGCAATGATCACCGTTGCGCAGGCAATACCTTTTCCTTCAGGGTCTTTTATCTGTCCGGCAATGCCGAACTCGGAGTGGATGGGGATAGTGAGCGCTGTAACGGCGCCGTTTTTCACTTCCACCTTTTTTTCTTGCTGATCGACGACAAGTTGCATCGGGAGCTTTTCGGGGTCGACCGAAACAGCATAAATCCCCGGAGGAAGGCTTCCGATAAAGAACGAGCCGTTCACTTGCTGCTGGCGCACCTGCCGGGCGTTGAGAAGAATGCTGATGTTGTTTATGTCGGCCGATGAGAGTTTTGTGTCGTTACCGATATCAAGTGTGCCTGCCACGGCTCCTCTTGTAAGGGTGACGGCATTTCGGTTGATCGGAAAGAGACCATTGTTGGACCAGCCAAGATCCCAGGAGAGGGAGAGGGAGATGTTTTTGCCGGGAGCCGTGCCGGCTGCAGCAGAAAGAATGCTTCCCATATTGAGGCTTCCGGCATTCTTCATGTTCCATGCGTACTGCATTGCGAGGCGGAATCCTGTGTTGATAGAGCGGTTCCATGAGCCGGCAATGCCGAATGCTCCATCCGCCGAGGAGATGGCGGTTTCAACGATATCCTGGTTCCGTTCCCTTGGATACCAGTCAATAATAAGGTTGGCGAGGTTAAGCTTTGAGGCAATGGCATAGTCGTTTATCGCCCTGACATTGAGGTGTTCACTGATATCGTGGAGGTAATCGAGAGAAGCGACCCGGTTCTGATAGATGGTGCGAAGCGTGTTGTGATCGCCAATGCGGAATCCGGCTTCATAGCGGTAGGACTGGGTGTCATCCGGCGTGGCCGAAAGGGAGATGCGAGAAGAGGGATAGGCGGCAAACGCGGGCAGGAGATAGCTGTGAGTCAGCGAGTCGCCAACTTTTTCGTGATGACCAATGAGCTGCAGGGCGAGTTTCCGGGAGGGGTTCACACTCCATCTGAATGAGTGATTGAAATCTTTTTCCTGGTTGTCAGCACTGAAATCAGCCGGCCGGAAGGTGCCCCAGTAGAGCATATTCCAGTATCGGTAGTGCCCCTCCAGTCGGGCATCACCACCAAGCCGGTTATTCGCATTTGCGCCGTATACGGCTGCCATCCAGTTCGATCCCGGTGAATAAATGGTGCCGAAAAGGAGGTCTGTTTGTCGGGAATAGGGGTTTTGCTCGATGGCGGCTTCAACGGTAACGCGCTCATGCGCTCCGTAGAGCAGACTCGTGAAGCCGGTCACTGTCTCCGGGTCGCCCGAAAGGGGGTTAAGGAGAACTCCGTTTTTGCCAATGCCGCTTTTGATCAGCAATTCACCCTGTGGAAGTGCACGGCCTGAAATCGACTGGCTGAAGTCGATAACCTTCACCGGCTTCTCATTGATGGAGCGTTCGTAGATATAGACTTCCGTCTTGCGGAGGTCGGAGGTCATTCGCACGTTATCAAAGAGAAATTGTCCGTCGAGACCGATGCGCTGTCGGGCAAAGACCTCTCCGTCAAAGCGAAGTTCTGCGATTCCCGCCTGGGGTCCCGACCCTTCCAGTCTCCTGAGCTGGTTGGTATCGATGTTGAGGAACACCTCACTGCCGTTGTTCTGCTCCATGTCGAGCTGCCGGATAATCGAACGGTTGTTCCATCCGACCTGTACGCCAGTGAACGTCGAGGTACGCATCAGCGAATAGCTCCCCGAATAACCGGTACCGAGCCGAATCGCCAGATTGTTGTTGAAGGATGTCCAGTGGTATCGGGCAGGGAGGAATTTCGCCGAAGGGTCTCCCGCAGCGGAGGCATCCCATACCCCGCCCAGCATCCGTCCGCCCCCGGTAAGTTGCAGGTTTTTGCTGAGGATAGTGCTGAAATCGGAAGAAGCACGGGTTTCAATCCCTATAAATGAGAGAGATGTTTCAGGGGCGATGACGTCAGCCCTTGTTTTTTGGATGTTGCGGGGCAGTCCTGGAGTCCAGGCTGTGGTGAGCATGACAGCGAAAAGGGGCTGGTTGAACTCGGGGGAGGCAAGAAAGTACCTGGCAAGGTCAAGAAAGGAGATGCAGGGAATCGTATCGAACTCTTTAAGCGACGCGGTGTCAAAGCTGATGACCCCTAGCGAGGTGGAATAGGTGGCTATTGTGCCACTCCGGTGATCTTCTTTCAGTCCGGTTTTTTCGAGGAACAGTGAGAATGGGATCCAGTATTCGTTTTTTTTTCGATAGATGGTCTCCTCTTTTTCGAGCCGGTTGTTTATGTAAAGGCCGACAAGTAGCGGCTCGGTCCCGGACAGTTCCTGGCGCTTCGGCACGCCGGCCCCGCTCTCTTTTTCTGATCCTGCGGCAAGCGGATGAAAAGGGAGGAAGAGCGTCAGCACCAAGCAGAGGAGCACACGCATGAGGTGTTTGGCCTGGGGGAGCAAACTTGTTTTATTTAGTTGATTCCGGGTTACTGCAAGATCTTTTCGACCTTTGCATCATCAATTGTGCCGCTTACGGTCACCATATAGCCGGTTTTGTCGTTCGGAAGAGGCAGCCTGGTTACAATGGTTCTTTTTTTGCCCGCCAGAACAGGGGTGTTGTTCAAGTCCCCCGAAGCAATGAATCCTTCGGGTTTCGGTTTGTCAGGAGGCCAGTTGGTATAGCTGCCCATGGACTTGAATCCGGGGAAACTCCCTTTTTTCCATATCGCATAACTCCCTTTCAGGCGGGCATGGACGTTCCCGTTATTCTGAATCTCGGCATGGAGCGTGCTTGAGGCCTTGTCAAGCTGAAGACGCTGGAGTGTGCCGGCATGGCGGATCTCGTCGGCGTATCCGTAGATGCCGACGCCAATCTTGAAAAGCATTTCCACTCCGTCGCCTTCGCTCTGGCGAGGTTGCTCGGAGAAATAGATAATGGCCCGGTGTTCTCCGGGAGAAGGCGTCGAGCGGGGTCGAATGGAAAAGCGGATAACCTGTTCCTTGCCCGGCTCAATAGTGAAGTTTACAGGATTGATCATCATCCACTGGTCAATCGATTGCGGGTCGGGCGGGAGCAGTTGCAGCTTGTTCTCTTCGTCGAGCGTCCAGTTATAGACCTCGACCTTCAGGGTGACCGGCTCTTTTTTCAGGTTTTTCAGCCGAACGGAGTCGTAGACGGGTTTTGAGCCGATTTTCAGCTCGAACATCGCCGGCGATATCGCTATCTGGGCCGGGGCTGTCTCTGCATGCAGCCGGGTGGAGATGAGCAGGGCCTGGAGCAGGATGAGGGTGTGCTTAAAAACGCGGTTCATTGGAAGTTTGTGGGGGTTATGGTGGCCTGGATGGTGCCGCTGTATGTTCCTGAACGCTTTATATTCGTAAAAGTAAAGGAAATATTGATCGATTCCGTCAATGACCAGTCATTATTTCTGGCAGGGCCTACATTGGTGGGAACGGCTCCCGCCTTGGTAATGGTCACGGCAATGGTGGATGTCGGATCGAGTGAATTGGAAAAAACGCCAGCCGCGCCATTGGCTCCCGTTACTGCGTACTCTGTTGTCACTGAGGGTCGAGTGGAGTCGGTGAGGGTAAAGGTCCACGTCCAGAGGTTGTCGATGGTACGGGTGCAAGACGTTGAGCCGTAGGTATTCGTGGCTTCAAGGGTCATCGTCGGGCTCCCTCCGGACCAGTCCATGCTGACGCTCACTGGCGAATATCCCCCCGTCGGCTGTGGTGCCAATTCCGATGAGGGGCTTATTGCCTGAAGTGTCAAGGGCAGTGTCGACATGGTAAATGAGGAGGTGTTGTTCTTGATTTTTGCCTCCGTCGGCCCGACTGCAAAGAACTCAAGCGATAGGGCAGAGAGGGCCATCATCACGAACTTCAGGGCCAGAGAGAGCGCAAGGCGCCCCGGGGCGTGCCTTGCTGTGCCATTTGCCTCTTCTCTGTTTTTCATGGCCGGAGGGGGCTGATTTGCCCTTCTTAAATGGTGGTTGCCGTTATGGTGAAGGTTCCCTTGTGTGCACCTGATTCGGTGGTGTTTGAGAAGTTCAGCTTCATCTTCACATCGCCCACAGTCTGCGTCTGCCCGCTGACGCCACGCAGATAGGTCGTAATCGAGGCTGCGCCGGCCTTGTCGCTTGCTCCGACACCCTGTGAGCTTGCTACCTGATAATCACTTGCGGCAATTATTGAGCTTGAGGTGGATCTTGTTGCGCTGAAATCAGTCCCGGTTATGGCAACTGTTGCCGTGCCGGCACTTGACAAGCCTGCAATTGCCCAGGCATTCTTCAAGGTGACATTCATTGTCGCAGGGCCGACTTCCGTTGCCGAGGCTGCAAGGGTCTGCACAGAGTCGCCTGTGGCGGTCCATGTTGGCGTCAAGGTTGAAGAGGCTTCGGAGGTGTTTGCTGATGTGGCTGTGAAATTGAGGTTGATGCCGCTGTAGTAGTGCAGGACTATGTACTCAGGCATATTGACCATCAGGGTTGTTGTTCCTGACTGGGCAGTCGCTGCATCTGCAGTTGTGGGTGAAGTACTCCCCATCTATAGGGCAGCTATCGAGAGAAAATAAGTTTGCTCATG
>JBAXBE010000038.1:0-6845 GCA_037142155.1 Chlorobiaceae bacterium | reverse complement strand
TTCAGCAAAAGAATTTATACCAAGCAGAAGTGGTCTTATAGACGGGGGCACGTCCGGTTGGCCGCACGAGCAGGTAAAGCAGTTGCCATTACGGCTACAGCTCAAAAAATTGCCACCATCTTCTATAACGCACTTCGATACGGGCCGATCCTGGTGCCGGCTATTACGAGGAGAAATACAGGGCGAAAGTTCTTCAGCATTTGCGTAGGCGGGCTGATGCCTTTGGCTTTACCCTGCAAGAGAAGAATGATCCGACTATTGCTATTGGAGTTTCTTAGGAAGTTAATCAACAAGTCAATCTATATAACTCAGTGATACAGTCCCGCCGATAATCGGATAGTGGTAATCGAGTTATTCGGTTTGCGGAATAGCATATAAGACGTTAGGAGGAAAGTGATTATGAATTGGGTAACACTACGTTCCAGTCTTTTTCTGATGATCAGTCTATTGATGGCCCAGAGCGCTTGGGCGGAGGCATATCGTCATAGTGCAACCGGCATCGTTTTTCCTGATCGTATAGCCACACTTGAGAAAAGGGCAGAGGCTACTGACTATGAGACGAAGAGCCCTGGTCTCGGCGTCAGCGTCGCATACGATGGGCCGGGTATTACTGTTACGGTTTATGTCTATACAATGAACATGAAATTCATTCCGACCGGCTTGAATTCATTAGTGTTGAGGGACAATTTCAGCCAAGCTGTTTGGGACATAGAGCGTATGGGGGAACTTGGCCGATACTCTGATGTGAAGAGAATATCCGATGGTGAGGTCTCGTGGGATGCTTCTGGAAAAGGGGTTACTTCACATCACGCGTTCTACAGTTATTGGCAGAATGGTCGAGACCGTCTCTCCCATCTTTATCTCATGGGGTTCCGAAATCACTTCTTCAAGATTCGTTTTACCTACGATGAGGATAGGCAAAAATATGCGGAAAGGATACGCAGCGAGATGTTGCTAGAGTTTAGTCGAATACTAAGCTGCCTCGAGAATTAGACGCAAAATCAAAAAAAAGATAAGGGGTGATGGTATGAGCTAGATGGGCCTTTTTTTAAATAAACCATAGTGGACCAAACATTATGAACACAGCCTCGATAAAGGAGAGCTTTACAATTTTTGATTTCTTTCGATTTCAACTCTACAAGATCATGCCGGTTGTGAGTAGTTCTTCTTTGATTATTTCTCTTACTTCGATTGGGGCCAATACTTCGGCCTCTTTGACTTAGCGCATCAGTCAGTGCATGGGTTAATCCGCTGCTTAGGCGGGGGATCCATCTAATTATTGTTCTCCGAAGAAATGAAGATGAAGGTGTTCAACCGGAAGCAATGGCTCTGCTTCCTCATCTGCGGGTGCCTTGCTTGTTGCACGTCCGTGGACGCCATCTTCATTGAGCCCCATTGGATCAAGGTCACCCGACTTTCCTTGAGCGAGCGCCCGTCCCTTCGGGTCGTGCATATCAGCGATATCCACTACAAGGGCGACCGTTCGTATCTCATGCGCATTGTTGCACTGGTCAACCAGCTCGCGCCGGATGCGGTCTGCTTCACCGGAGACATCGTCGAGGACACGCGATACCTGGACGAAGCGCTGAATATACTCGGAGAGATAAGCGTGCCGGTCTATGGCGTTCCCGGCAATCATGAATACTGGAGCGGAGCTTCGTTCCAGCGAATTGGCAAAGCCTTCCGGGATACGGGCGGGGAATGGCTTGTGGATCGCTCCACTGTCGCAACGCAGGGAAGACTGCTCATCGCAGGACGAACAGGAGCAGAGATCAACACTCGAGAGGCCGTTTCCGAGTCTGCCATGCATGGACACGAGATGGAATGGAATCCAGTGCCCCCTACGCCTCCAACCGCTGTAACCTCACAGCACACTTCAGGCGAACTTCTCCTTGGGGACGGGCGTCCGACACGGGCGGCACCAGGCGCCAAACGCATTCTCTTGACGCACTACCCCCTCGAAATCGAAAACATCAAGGGGTCGAGATTTGATCTGATTCTGTCAGGGCACTCACACGGCGGTCAGGTGCGCCTCCCTATCCTCGGGGCATTGACCGTTCCTTTTGGCGTGAACGGGTATCAGCTGGGCGTATACCAAACGCCAGCGGGGCCTCTTCATGTGAGTGCTGGCCTCGGAACGTTTTTCATGCCAGTCCGTTTCCTTTGCCGGCCGGAGATCACGTTGATTGACCTATGATCGGAATACAACGGTGTGGCGCCTACTCGCCACCCGCCGGCCGTTAGTCGTCAGCGAAAGTTATATGAGTTGATAGTGGCCGGAATCCACCTGTACAGCGTTGGGACGGATATGCCGAGATCTTTCGCCACATCCCGGGGTGGAATGCCGGTCGCCAGCAATTGCTTTGCGGACTCAATCTTGCTGTCAGTCATCAGCCGCTTACGCCCCCCTTTTCGGCCAAGTTTACGAGCGACCTCCAGTCCTGCGCGTGTGCGCTCAACAGTCAGCTCCCTCTCCATTTCCGCCAGGCTTGCCATAACATGAAAGAAAAACCGACCAGCGGGTGTTCCTGTATCGATAGCATCGGTCAGGCTCCGGAACTGAACCCCTCGCTTGTGCAAGTCATTGATCAGATCAACCAGCTGCTTAACGCTACGACCAAGACGATCCAGCTTCCAGACAACGAGAGTGTCCCCTTTACGGAGTATCTCCAGCGCTTTGGCGAGACTCGGTCGTTCTGCTCGGGTGCCACTGATTTTATCCTCGAAGATTTTCTCGCACTTTGCATCCGTGAGGGCAACTGTCTGCAGAGACAGGTTTTGATCCTGAGTCGAAACTCTGGCATATCCTATAAGCATCGCTCTCCTGTTTGGTTTCTCGAAACTCGTTAATAAACCAGTATAACGAGAATTTGTTTCGAGAACTAATTTTGAGAATGCTAGATGCTTGATTTTGCTGGGAGGGGTCGTCAGCTTGAGGGGGCTCTCAATAACGATCGTTTATGAGAATAGCCATGCGGACAATCGTTACAATCGATGGATGAGTTATTATCAAAGTGCAGGGAAAAGGTTTGGGAACAATATTTCTGCGGCGCTGACAGGGAAACGAAGTGAAACTGGTCCCTTCGGGCTTTCGGATGCAAGAATTCCTGTGTCCGTTAATGTCGCAAGCAATGTCCTGGCGGTTCTTTCTTTAAGGCCACTTATACGACTAATATCTCCCCGAGGCAGCTCTCCCTTGAGCAGTGCGGCCTCAAGAATAGTGAATGCTTCCGCCTTCCATTCTTGCCGCTCACACAACAGCTTCAGCCGGTTCAGCAAAGCATCAAGTTCAAATAGACCCTCCATAAAGGTTACCTGATCAAGGCATACGCGAAGGAACCATGTAATGAACGTGTTGAGTGCTTTGAGTGAAAGGTTGCCGCGACCATCAAGGTCTCCCTGACGAGGCATATCCGCGTGATCCATCATTCGTTTATAATCCTGCCTGCTTTCCAGTCCCCGCGCCAAGCCTCTTGATACCGACCATAACCCAAAAGCTCCGATACCTGCATGAAGGCACATGGCATGGCTCATGAGTCGGCTGACCCTCCCATTGCCGTCAGGAAATGGGTGAATGTAATTAAACCGGTGGTGAGCCGCCCCGAGAGCCGCAATGCGCATTCCTTTTCCGAGCCCTTCGAAGTTGTAGCGTTGTTCAAAATATTCCATGAATACCCCAACAGCACCGCTTTCAGGAGGAAGATGCCGACCAACAGCGACGTCATGAACAGTCTTGCTCCGGAACTTTCCGGGCTCAATGAGTATTTTTACCTCATTTCGTTCCATGTATCGCATTGGCTCAGGAAGATCCTTATAGAACTCCTGATGCAGCCAGCAAATAAACTGTTGTGATGCTGCGTCCTGAAGTGTCCCGGCAGCATACATTGCATCAATCTCTCGCTGTACCCTGATATGTGCAGCTGCTTCCATCTGGAGATTCCGTTTCTCTCCGTCTTGGTCAAACCGGTTCTCGAGGGCCAGTTCAATATCACGTGGCCGGGTGTTATGTCCTTCTATAAGATTCGAGTAATAGCAGTTCATTACTCTGACAAGATCGGCAAGACTTGCTGCGGATTTTGGATGGAGGCGATGGCCCAGCCGTTCGGAAGCTGCAGACAGTGCGGCAATCAGATCGACAAGCTCGGGCTCCAATGCCTCAGGCAAGCATGGTTCAATGCGGTGTGGTATTTCAAATATCATAATATTGCCGATTATTCAATCCCGTTTATGCCTTTATTAAAACAATTTACAAAGAACAATCTGTAATTCTTGCCGATTAACTTGCCGATGTTATTTCTTAGCCGTCATTTCTGGCGCATAAGTAGCAGTAAACGGAGATAACAGTCAAAGCAATAGACGTTCCGTAATTAATGAGAGCCCCCCCAATGACGTTCAATACAGCCATGGCCTGGCCGCCTTGTCGGCTCTTAATTTCCTGACATCTTCCGCGTACATGTCAAATACGCCCATCGTACTGCCCTTATTTTCCGGTGCATAAGCGATCATCACGGCATCGGCAAGGTTTGGAGACTTTGTTCCTGAAGAAGCCTTGTCAACGATGACTTTACCGGCAGTGTTCAGGGTATATGTTGGCTGTGAAAGCTCCATCGTTAGCCGGGAAAGGAATTGTGTTGTTGATGGAATCGAGATGATCGAGTCAGGATCAAATTCACCTCCGTCTGTAACAGCTCTGTGAGTTGCCTTGAATCGTTCCCGCAAGCTCCACCATGACTGCGCTTTCATGTTTGCGAAGAAGTCCCTGTTTTTCCTGCCAGCCACCATCTCGCGCTCAGGGGAAGCGACCTCGCATGACCCTCTGAAATGGTCGACAACGATCTCTTTCTGATCCTGTGACCGGCTTGCATTAATGACTTTGGCGTCACCCCGAACCCCTGAGCCTATTCCATCAGCATCATACCTGATACGGGTGTAGCCGATATCATCGCAAATCAAGAAGGCTCTCTGTGTCGTCTTGAAGATGTCGCCACCGACGCCGCTCCACTCATCAAGATGCTCAAGAACGATCCCATATCGAGCTGCCAACGCGTTCTTATCTCGACCTTCATCCGCAACATCAAGCCCGGCAATTCGCGCCCCAGATGGCTCAATATTGAGTTTCTTGTGTGCATCTATTGAGGCCTGCACCCATGCTGACGGTATAAGCACACCTTCTGCCGATGCTGAATAGTTTCGATCAATCTCCTGTGCCACGATCACGGGGTCGAGCTCTGCACACTGCTTGTCATACCAGGTTTGATCCTTTCTGGGGTCGTCGCGCCAGTCGAACACGAAAACGTCAACCTTGCCGCTATGTCTCTTTTCGGCAAAAGGGTTGCCCATACCATTCACGCTGCTCAGGTCTATACGGCAGTTTGTTGTCTGTGACAGTGATGCATCAACAAGCATCGGTCGCTCAAGGTATGCCGCTTCGTCGACAAAGTAGATGCTCGCCCTGTCACCGCGCCCGATATTGTCACCAGCTTCACCGGTCATGACACTGCCGGAATCAGGAAACTGTATCCGCATGTGCGCCGAGTGCGTCCGGGTATCCCATCCGCCACGGAATTCAGGGGGCAGTTTCATGATAAACTGGCGCGCCTTCCAGAAGAGGCTTTTGGGGTCTCCGATCTTGTCGACATACTCTTCCTTCCGGGATCCAAAGCCAATGACAAGGCCATCGTTAAATAGGCATAACGTGGCTGCAGTCGCAACCGTCAGCCAGCTGACGCCCATGTCGCGGCTCTTTTCAATGAGCCCTCCTCGTTGCGTTTTCCACTGGCCAATGATCCACTCGACAAGTTCCACCTGTTTAGGGAAGAGAACAAATGGGATTGTGGTAGGAAGTCCCATCTCAGCTTTCCGGGGATCGAACGTGCTGCCCCATGCCGTGATAAATTCCGCAGGATGATCTCGGTAGTAAGTTCTCAGAACTGGTAGCCAGTTCGGATTGCTTCTAATGTCTCTCAGTCGATCAAATCGCCAGTTAAGGAGGGTGGCATACTCCGGCCTCTTGAAATCAATCTCCGGTTGCAGATTCATAACGGTATCCCCTGAATGAAGCGCTCATATGCGAAGACCGCTTCGGTTGAGTCAACAAATCGCTGTACAGGGATGAGCGGCTTGCCCTCTGCACCCATGACTTCCTTCTTGTCGGTGAACATGACAAGGTGTCTGCCCAAGAGCTCATATCCTTTGAGGGCAACAGCCTTTTCCCCGCTCGCCCTGGCCTCCTCGGTCGTCTCTTTGATTCCTCTTAAAACATACTCAGCAGTAATTCCGACAACAGCTTCTCGCTCGGCCTTCAGCGCATCAATTCGACTTTTGACCGTAACATTTGATAACGCTCGTGCGGCTTGCGGATGAGCCGTCTTGGCAGAATACCCTGCGCGAATAGCGGCCTGAGTTCCATTCAAATCGACGAGATATTCTCTACAAAACATCTCTTGCTTCGGTGTAAGCTTTCGCGGTGTGTTATTCATTTTTTATGGATTAAATGTTCTCTCAACAAATAATCAGCCACATCAAGCCCTTCGGCTCGATCAGCTTCATTTGCCCGACGCTCCAGTATGTCTGACACCCTGACGCCAGACACTCCCCGTGCTATCTCTTGCCACTTATCGAACGCCCCTAAATCAGGAAAAAGGACGATGTCGCGCCCCTGCAACGATTTCAGTTTATCCTTATTGAGATTGTTCTTTCCTGCTGAAGCAAGCCAAATAAAATTCGGCATAAAACCAGCAGCAACAACAGCTGTTTTCTCACTCTCGACAATAGCGATCAGCTTCAATCGATTGAAGTACTCCCCATCTATAGGGCAGCTATCGAGAGAAAATAAGTTTGCTCAT
>JBAXBE010000037.1:0-7305 GCA_037142155.1 Chlorobiaceae bacterium | reverse complement strand
AAGGCGGCTGATTACATCCTTGGCCACCATGACGAAGACCCCGGTTAATCCGGGGGGGGGTTCTTTTGATTGATGTGTACCCGAGTGCTGGCACAACAGGAACGCCGGCACTCGATGGTACACTGTAATGCTTTTTTTTAAAGGAAAAGAAGAGTGGCTATAGCAACCATACCCTCCGGAACGTAATCATAGTCCGGAATACCGGTACGGGAATCCCGCCTGTCAGGCCATTTATTCCAGCCTTCAGGCGAGTCTTTTCAACAGCCGTCGCCCACAACTGCCTTTGCTTCCTTTCTGGCGGTTGTCATGATTCTTGCCCCGGTTCAGGCAATAAGTCACGCCAACCGCGCATTCATCCCGCTGCAAACAGTTCAGGGCTTGGGGCAGATCGGCCGGGGTACTGCCTCCCTAAGGTGCTCAACTGTCCGGTTTACCGGCTCAGTTCAGCACGTAACTCCCCTTTCACGCCGGGCAAGCAACCCGGGCTTGTCATACTGGTTGCCTTATAAGAAAGAAGCTTCCTGAACAGGGTGAATTTATTCACTCTCCCTTCGTTCGTCCAATTGCGCTCAGGCCCTCATTCCACTCACTGAGCATGGCCTCACCAACAGGCTTAAAGTCCGCAAAATCGAGAGTATGCTGGCGCAAGCCTGCAACTGTTTCAGCAACAGCATCGGCAACCTCTTCGATAATGAGTTTTGCTTTTACCGGCTGAAGATTACAGTGCATTTTTGCGAAGGCAATGAGTTTCTTTGCTGTCGGAAAGCGCTTGCTGCCGTCCAGAGTAAGCGCCAGAGAGTCCCGTCTGATATACGCTGTTGTTGTAACGATATCGAAGGCTGGCGCAAGGCGCACTGGTTTGTTTGATGCCGCGTAAAGGACACCGAAATTCTTGAGATGGGCATCGCCGTTCCTCACGATACAGGAAAGAGAGAGTGACCGGAAGTAAACCTCCAGGGCAGAGGCCTGAAGTTCAGGAGAAACAAACTGGCGAATCCGTTTGGCCAGTTTTTCATAGCTCCCGTCATACTTCTCTGCCGTACCGATACCATTCAGGGAACAGAAGTCCTCAAACCCAAGATATTGACCCTCTTCTGTCAGATCAAATCTCTTGACCACCAGGAACTGGTTGTTTTCCGAAAGAGTGAACTCCGGCACTTCCAACCCGCTTCGGCGGGCAGCATTCATGCAGAAAAATTCGTTAGCTGCCAGATGCGGATATTCATTACTGTTCCAGCCCTTGACGATATGAGTCGCTCCTTTCACCGTAACACGAGACTGCCCCAAAGTGTACGTTTTATCGTCCCTGATCAGCACCTTCGGTTGCACTCCAGAGACACCTGAAACAGTAGAAAAACGCTCCAGAAGATCGATCAACAGGTCTTCAGACCCATCATAGGCTACCAGTTCCGAAACACGTTGCAAGGGAACCTGATCGATCACACCGGGATCGTTGGCAAACCGCAACCGGCCGATCTGGGAACGTCCGACAACCTCCAGCAAGGATAGTGCATCAAAACCCCTGACACGCTTTCGGAATGATAGTTCGATTGCCTCCCGCAGCCTGCCCTCGGGCAGATTCATTTGAAAAACCGGATGTAATCCGTTTTGGTACCGGTAACTTTCCAGTGACCACGGCATCGTCAGAGAGACTTCCTCACCGGGCTGAATTGCAGGACGATAAGCAAACGTATAAGCACCGGATTCAAGTGAGTGGCGATCCAGTGAGCCGACAACATGAGGAGTAACCCAGACATCCAACATGCTAATTCTCCCGTTCAGTTATCAGCTCCTGCAAGGTAGGGCGCTGTGAAGCATCTTTTACGGTAAGCTCAAGGCCAAGTGTTGCGCAGATGGCCATAACCTTTCTTATACCGATTTCCGGCAGTCTGCCATTTTCAAAACGGCTCAGCGTTACGCGGCTCATTCCATTTGCGCCAGCTACCTGCTGCTGCGACAATCCTAATGTTTTCCTCCGACGGTAGAGCAACTCGCCGATTTCCTGAATATCGCTCATGTCTGTATCATATATACTACATTATCGCCCTTCTTATTGTGTAATGTAGCGTATACTATTCACTTCAGCAAACTGCTGCTACAAGATCGAATGCGTCATACCCGATGTTCCATCGGGAGGAATCCCGCCTGTCAGGCCATTTATTCCAGCCTTCAGGCGAGTCTTTTCAACAGCCGTCGCCCACAACTGCCTTTGCTTCCTTTCTGGTGGTTGTCATGATTCTTGCCCCCGGTTCAGGCAATAAGTCACGCCAACCGCGCATTCATTCCGCTGCAAACAGTTCAGGGCTTGGGGCAGGTCGGCCGAGGATCTGCCTCCCTATGGTGCTCAACTGTCCGGTTTACCGGCTCAGTTCAGCACTGAACTCCCCTTTCACGCCGGGCAAGCAACCCGGCTTTCACAACGGCTGGCGTGCTTGTTGCTTTTCCTGTAAGGCAACAAGCACGCCAGCCAAGCAGAAATCAAGGGAAGAAAAAGCTGTCATACCCGCTTCGCGGTTTCAAACGCTCGATCAACCCCGGAAGGCTCCGGCACAGGATAGGTCAGTTTGCCTGTTTTGTGCAAGGGTCGTTCGCTTCCGCTCTTTGTTTGTGCAGCTCTCTTGTCTCCCTTGCGCAAAAAGTTTGCCTGCCCGCGGGGAAGCCTCTGTCCCCCCGGGGAATGATTTGAAAGAGAAGATTCAGGCAACTTTTAACGTTTACGACCATGACACATGCACACACTCTCCCGCTTTTTTCCGACACAGTAAAAGGTTTTTCGATTCCACGTTACGGCATAAGACTGGTAAAGGAGTCAGAAATATTTTATGAGCATAAAAGAATCAATGGCGCACGTATGGTGTGTGATCTGCTGCAGGCCATCGGACTGCATGAGAAAGCAGGTGAAGAGTTCCACTCGTTTTATCTGAATACGAAAAATGAGATTATCGGCATGGAGATGATCAGCAAAGGAACGCTGAATGCTTCACTGGTGCATGCACGGGAGGTGTTCAAGGGAGCGCTTCTGGCTAATGCAAACGCCCTTATTCTGGCACATAACCACCCGTCAGGAGATGTTGAGCCGAGTTCAGCGGACAAGCAGGTTACGGCAAAGCTGGTGGACGCAGGCAAGCTTCTTGACGTCAAAATCCTTGACCATGTCATCATCGGGAGCAAAGGGGGATATTTCAGCTTTTCGGAAGCCTCACTGATCAGCGGATAAAAAATCGGGGCCGGAGGCTGTCTCAAAAGGGCAGCACAGAAAGCAAAAGGGCTACCTGCAAAGGTGGCCCTTTTGCTTTCTTGTTTGTATCTTAACGTATGGAAAATAAACCGCATAACCGGGTAGTCTTCAAAGATTACAATCAAAATCAGCTCATGCTGATTCCGCCCTCTCTCGAAGACCTGATCAAGCCGGGTCATCCTGTACGGGTAGTCAATGATATTATAAACCGCCTGGACTTGGCCCCGCTGATCAACAAGTATGAAGGCGGAGGAAGCTCAAGCTATCATCCTCGCATGTTGCTCAAAGTTCTGGTCTACGGCTATCTGAGTAATATCTATTCGAGCCGGAAATTGGAAGCCGCAGTCATGGAGAATATCCATTTCATGTGGCTTGCCGGCATGAGTCAACCTGACCACCATACCATCAACCGCTTCAGAAGTGAACGACTGAAAAACAGTATCAAGGATATCTTCCGTCGTGTGGTGCTGTTGCTTGCAGACTCAGGGCTGGTAAGCCTGAAGGAGGTATATACCGATGGGACTAAAATCGAGGCGAATGCCAACAAATACAGCTTTGTCTGGGGAAAAGCCATCAAATACAATAAAGCAAATATGGCTCGTCAGCTTGAAGAGTTGTGGCGGTATACCCAGGAAGTGGCACAGGAGGAGTTCTCGCAGGAGATTCCCGACTTTGCCGGTATCGATGCTGAACAGGTCAGCAGAACTATTGAACAGATCAATGAAGCCTTGAAGGATAAACCGGCAAAAAAAAAGATTCTTCAGAAACTGAATTATGCCAGAAGAACATGGCCCGGTAAGCTTGCCGAATATGCTGAAAAAGAGCATATCCTCGGAGAGCGGAACAGCTTTTCAAAAACCGACCCTGATGCGACGTTCATGCGTATGAAAGAAGACCCGATGAGAAATGGTCAGTTAAAAGCCGGCTACAATGTGCAAATCAGTACCAATAACCAGTTCATCCTCCATTTCAGTCTGCACCAAAAACCAACCGATACAACAACCCTGATACCGCATCTTGAATCCTTTAAGAGCCAGTATGGACAGATGCCGGATTGCGTGACGGCTGATGCAGGATACGGAAGCGAAGAAAACTATACCTATCTGGAACAGAGCGAGATTACCGGCTACGTGAAATACAACTACTTCCATAAAGAGCAGCATGAATCGGCAAGGAAAAGAGAGTCGATCCTTGATCCCAATAACTTGCATTATAACGAAGTGACTGATCAATTCTCTTGCCCGATGGGGCAGCCAATGGAGCTAGTCTATACCCGTTTAAGAACAACTGCCACCGGGTACCGGCAGAGCAATAAAAGTTATCGAGCTAAAAACTGTGAGGGTTGCCCATTGGCTGCAAGTTGTCAACCGAAAAACGGCAAAGCCGAGGTGACGGTTAATCATCAGTTAAACCGATTGAAACAGCAGGCCAAAACGCTCTTGCTTTCAGAAGAAGGGATACGAAAACGAAAACAACGGACAGTAGATGTCGAACCGGTGTTTGGTCAACTCAAGCAGAACAGAAACTTCAGGAGATTCAGGTTACGGGGTCTGGAAAAAGTAGAAATCGAAATGGGACTGGCTGCATTGGCACACAACCTGGCCAAGATAGCGGGATAACCTACCCGCTTTTTTCTTTTCCGGAATTAGCCGACGGATGGAAACTGAATGAGCGGTACTTTTGGTAAACAAAAAGAACGCCTCATAATTTGACTTATGAGACGGCCTCAGATGGGTTAGATGGCAAATGGACCCGGAGTTCGCTATGATTTAAGGATCCCAATTATGACATTCAAAACATCAGCAATTCACATACCGCACTGGATTTTGGCTACCACGGAGAATGTAGCACTGCTCGTTCTTTTATACGGAGCTCCAGAGATTCTGAACACCGATCAAGGCAGCCAATTCACCAGCGAGGTTTTTACCAAAACGGTCATTGAAGAAGCAGGAGTCAAACTCTCCATGGACGGTAAGGGTCGTGCTATCGATAACGTTTTCATCGGACGGTTGTGGCGAAGTGTCAAGCATGAGTATATTTACCATAGTCCACCGGCTGATGGTCTTGAACTATACAGAGGCTTGAAGGAGTGGTTCGATGATTACAACTTGTATCGTCGCCACAAGTCTCTCAAAGGTGATATGCCTGCAACAGTCTACAAGGCCAATAAACGAGTGCGCCCGGTAGCAGCATGAACAAACTTATTTTCTCAAGATAGCTGCCCTACGATTGGGTTGTACTTCATTATTTCAGCGGGATAAGGGTATTTTCAATCTGGTCTTGCAGGGCGGGTGCTACCGCTACTTCATCAGCATAGTTTTTCCACTGCGCTACCGCCGCATTGACTTCGTCGATGATTTCGGCGGTTTTTTTTACACTGACAGATTTGCCGATAGTCAACAGGTCTTCTTTCGTGATGTCTGTTCGCTTGCCGTTGATGCTCAAGGCGTGCTGGCTTACCCATCGATGATCCGGCTGATAGGCATGGCAGAGGTCATAGGCCGGAGCGAGTTCCCATTTGCCGTCCTGCTTCAACCGAAACGAAATGTTTTTGGTGTGGTCGTCACAGTTCCGGGCCGCAACATTGAAGACCATTCTCCTGAACATCTGCTCTGCGTCTGGATAGGGTAGCTTCAATTCACGCATGGTTTGAAAAAGCTGCTCGTAGCTGAAGCTCATGACCGAGTTGTACTCGAAGTGCTTCAGCGCACTGAATGTCTGGATGTGGTGCTTCATTGATCCGCCTTCCCGATCGAAGCGTTTGGTCATGAAGTGGGCCCTTCCGTTTTCTTCGAGCAATCGGGATGGCATCATGGTAATACCGCAGGCGATGGCCATGTTGTAGTAGGCCATTTCGACCCTGCCGTAGCCATGCGTTGTTCCCAACTGCACGTCGCTCACCCCGTCCAGCTTCAAGAGCCAATGTTCAAAACCTTTGGGTGCGTTGGTCTGGCCTGAGCGTACCTCTCGCGTTTTTTCGTTGTAGGCAATCACGGCTTTCGGCCTTGCACCTCCAGCTGAAGTGCCGATGCGCAAAAGTTCCGATACCGCGTTATTGCCATCGGCTTCCAAGTTGGCCGAAAAGGCTTCTTTATTGGAAAGCATTTTTTTTGCAATGTCCACCAGGGCGTCTACCTCGACAGCGAAGGTGCTTTTGCTCTCTTTCCATACGGCAGGCTCGAACTCAAGAGCTCCCATTCCCCGGGTGCCGATAAAGCAGAGCATCTCGACCGGATTCATGCTGTTCTGTGCGCGCCCCTGACGCGCCAACCACAGGTTGATGAGTTCGTTTCCGTATCGGTCCGGCAGCACGTCTGCAAGTAATCCTGGCAACCCCTTGAAACTGTCCATGGTTGGTTCGGCCTTTCTGCGCAATGATGGAAACGCAAACGTACTTCTGGCGGTAGCAATGGGCATTTGCAAGGGAGCTACGTCCCATCCCTTCAACTTGAATCGGGGATCATACTCAAAGGTAGCCAAGCCAGAGGCATCGTCCCATGCCACAGCTCCGACCAACTCTCCCCATATCCTGACTTCCGCTACATCCATTGCTTACCAATCGTGTTCTGTTGTTTCGCCATCCTTCTTCCTGTTTGCCCGCTGTCTTTTCTCTTTCTGCAATTTGGCCAAAACCAACGGACTGATACGCTGTTCTACAGCAAAAGCATCCATCACCGTCAACTGCTCCAGCGCCCTGAGCACCTGAATCAGGGTTGCAAGGGTAACGGTCTCGCCCCTTTCCAGCAAACTCAACGTTGATCGACTGATACCTGCCGCATGCGCAAGCGAGCTCTGGGTTTTGTTCTGCTCCAGGCGGTGGTGCTGCACAAAGGTACCTATTTGCGCGGCAAGAGCCCTGTCGCTCATGGAGGCCCAATTTGCGAATGAATTATCAGTCATTATACTGTTTTAAGGCCATCAGTGAGTGAGTTATAATTCAAAGATACCTCTAATTAAACAGAGTATCAAATTCGCCGAATTCCTAATCATTCACTTTCGGCGATCGGGGCGACTGAAATACTCCCCAAAAATAGGACAGCTGGTTAAATTGGTTAAAACCCTTAAAC
>JBAXBE010000036.1:0-10005 GCA_037142155.1 Chlorobiaceae bacterium | reverse complement strand
TTCAAGCGCCACGACTGGCAATTTGCATCCCCTTGTCATATGCCTGCAATGCTCCAATCATTTTTTCTTTCAGTAACCTGAAATACCAAAGTCCTTATGCGGCAATCCAGACCCCCGCTTGCTCGAATGCAGTACATGCATCAGGAACTGCGCAGTAACCATTACCCTAACTGTGCAAGAGTTGCCAGGTATTTTGAGGTTTCACCAAAAAGCATTCAGCGTGACGTCGACTACATGCGCGACCTGCTTCATGCGCCCATTGAGTACGACCAGAAAAAAAGAGGCTACTACTACGACAAGCCTGACTGGGATTTCCTGCCCTCTACACTCCTCGAGCGAGGAGAGGCCGCAGCACTGATCGCCACCCAAAAAGTACTGGCACAGTGCGAGGGATCTCCATTCTACAACGAGATCAGCCGCGCACTCGATAAAATGCGGCAGTACCTGCCTGAAGCTTCCGGTGTCAATGAGTTTCTCAATATCTACTCGTTTGAAAAAGCCTCCCCGCCGGCCTTTGATCCCCGTTTTTTTGCCACCATCGAAGATGCCATCCGCAGCAAGCTCAAGATCACCATAACCTACCGGGCATCATGGAATCAGGAAGTAACCGAGCGAACAGTGCATCCCTACATGTTTCACTACTCTCATATCAGAGATACCTGGTATCTGATTGGTTACTGCGAACTGAGAGATGATATCCGAACGTTCGCCATCAATCGCATCAGGACTGTTTCACTCTCCAAAAAGCGCTTCACCGTTCAGAGTTCCTTTTCATTTGAAAACTACATGGACAAGACATTCGACCAGGTCCACGATAGCGAACCCTGCAGTGTGGTCATCCGGTTTTCCCCCTTCCAGTCACAATGGATAAGGGAACACAAGTGGCACCCAACCCAGGAGATTGAAGAGCTGAAAGACGGCTCGATTATCCTGAGAATGCAAGTAGGCGCACTCGATGCCGTCAAGCGCTGGGTCCTTCGCTACGGCAATGAAGCCGAAGCACTTGAGCCGCAGGAACTCCGGGAAATGCTCCAGTATGAACTGCTCGCAACCGGAAAGATGTATGAAGACGTAAGAATCAAAAAGGTGGAGAACCTCTCGCTGTTTTAGTGCAGGGCACTCGATATAATCCAAGCAACACCGCAGCACAATGAACCGACTGCAGAGAGCAAAAAGAGGAGAGCAACGGAGCAACCCTTGGTCGTCCGGTAATAAACCCTGTTGTAAAGCGCCTTATTTGGATTGGCGATCCACCCATAAACCCGAGGCGCCTTCAGCCCAAGTGACTGACGGGCATAGCGCTTCCATGATGTCCGGGCAACAATGCGCTTTTTGAGGGATGGTATCCGAAATCCACCTCTCATGAGTTCCTGGTTATATCAATGAAACTTGCGTACAGAATCGGACCTGACTCTTAACGGCCAGCCGGTGTCGTGCTGATTTGCATGCCCTTTTCATTGTAGCTATAGATCCACCCGCCTCTATGGACGTTAACGGTTGATGAAGTGTATCCTTTCAGTCCATCATTTGATCCGGAACCCGCTGGCAGTGTGCACAGCGTCACGCCCTTTTCATCATAAACGTAAATAAATGATCCCCTCTGAACAGCATTGCCGATAGCCATAATTACCTCGTTTTTTTGTTTGCTTCCCCACCCGTACACGAATAATCCTTACCGATCAGGCCGTCTCCATTAAGCTGACAATCCCGTAGCTAACCCAGTTCAGGATGATACCCCGAACCTGTTTGTCAGGGCGCGCTGTCCGAAGCGCGTCAACATAGCAGGTCAACTGCGGATAGTAGGTATTGAAGCGCTCTGCCCGCAACTCCTCAATCGGCACATAATCGGATTTATGGTCAATCACCCAAATTCCGTCAGCAGTGTCCATGACCATATCGGCAAACCCCGACACAATTGTTCCATTTTTGTCAAGAACCAGCAGGGGCAGCTCGGTCTCTATGTGCCGTGGACTGAATTTCGATTGCAGCCATGCATCAAACGATCTGACTGCGGCGGACAGCGCATCCACATGCGCCGGTGCAAGCGGATAACAAACAGCATCGGCAAGCATCGTTTTTCGCTCAGTATGACCGGTCAAGACCTCAAAAGCCCGGTGAATAATTCTCCCCTTCTCCATCGGATCGGTGATGCCCGGGAAATCGAGGGCAAGCTGCCCCCCGTAGACCTCTTCAACGCGCCCTGCTGGCACCGTGCAGGAAACATTATGGAGCGATGACGGGGTGATCGACTCGGGCGTGAGCACATCCGTCAACTTGCCCGGCTCGATAGCCCTGCGCCCGATAACCGGCAGCGGATGCTGCATCACGTTATGTTCAGCGGCGTCCACTTCGGCACCTGCACAATGGACGGTCAAGCAGGGGTAATCGACCCCGTTGAACGCCATCCCTTCCGGGGTCAACAGAGCGCCTGTCCGGGATACGAACCTGCTCCAGTATGTCGTTTGCGTTGAGTCCTGCATATACGAAGGCCACTCGAGGATGACCTTTTCGCGTGCCCTTGTCATGGCGACATAAAGCAGGCGGTCCATGGTCTCCCTCAGTTCAGGCCAAAGCGCATCCTGAAAAATCCCGGGCGTTTCATTAGCGGCAAAGGTCGGGTAGATTCCGATCCTCGCATCTTCGAGGATGCCGTCGAGAGCGATCTCCTCAAAGCCGGGGTACTCGATAGTTTCTGCAGGAAGACGAGGGTAGTCTTTCTGGTCCATGCCGCAGACTGCCACAACGGGCCACTCCCTGCCCTTTGAGCGGTGCCAGGTCATCAGCTGCACGGCATCATCGTCTCCCACCGATGGCTCGGGCTGCAGGTTGCCGTCCCTGTCCCGCTCGACCTTGCCTTTCAGCCATGCCTGAAAAGTCTTGACACCCGATCCGTGGTAGCCTCCCGAAGCTATGGCATCCCGGTTGGACGACATGAACTCGCGACACTCATGCTGAAGACGCATCAAATTGGCCCTTGCCGAACCTGCGTCCGGCCATGACGAGACAGCGCCATAGAGGTCGAGTCGCTCGATGATTTCGTCGAGCAGGTCACCAACAGTGCGGTCCGGATTTCCTGCCGCGACTTCATCGAGTTTTTCGAAGGGAAAACCGTCAAAGGAGCGTTTCCCGATCGCTGCGGCGAGCGCGGGCTGGAGGCTGCGGTGGCCGAGTTCGGTCGACGACAGGTATGCCGCTGCATGGGTGTCACAGCGGTCCGCAACGCAGGAGAGGCAGTACCATGCTATCTGCACGATCCTTGTCTCAAGCCAGCCACCCTCTTCGAGGCGGCAGCGGATGCCGGCTTTTCGTAGCTCTGCCGCGTACTCTTCAAGGCGCTTGTTCTTGTAACAGATAATGGCTATATCGCCGCCTCGCAGGGGGCGATGTACTTTCAGCTGCTTGTCGTACACGTCGACCGGCGGGCTTGCATGGAGCAGCTCCGATATGCGCCGCACGGTCTGCGCGGCCCATGCTTTTGCGGAAAGCTTCAGGCCTGATTCGATGACTTCAAGAGGATGTTCAACTCTGCTGTCATACGTCGCTTTCGGGGCGAGTTCCGTGTAGCCCGAGCCGAACAGCCCTTTGCCGACCTGATTGATCCACTTCATGAGCTGAGCCGATGAGCGGTAGTTGTTGCCCTGTGTCAATGTGTTAGCGGGATTGTCGGCACACAGCCTCCCGAAGAGGCGGGAGTCCGCATTCTGGAACCCCATGATCGCCTGCTTCAGGTCACCGACGACGACGGTGGGAAGCTTCTCCCGGGTCAGTGACCAGAGAAGGGAGAACTGTAGCGGGTTCGTGTCCTGGAACTCGTCAACGACGAGGCAGTCGAGCCTTTCGAGCAGAGCACTGAGGACAGTACCTTCGGTATCGGTGAGCATCCGCTGCGCTTCGGAGACCATGTCAGTATAGTCAACGAGCCCCCTGCGTTTTTTCTCTTCCGAAAACGTGTCGAGAACCTCGAAGGTTGCCCCGAGGAGGTTCACGGCATGGGATAGCGCATCTTCAAGAGGGCCGGGATTGGCCGGCAGTCGGTCTGCCGCCGCAATGACGGCCTGGACGGCTTCGACATATTTTTCAGGGAGCGGGTTCTTTTTCGTGGATTTGCTCTTGAGCTTGCGCAGGCGTTCCCAAAGCTTCCAGTCAGTCTTGAGCGCTTCACCCCCGTCTGAGCGGGCACGGGTAAGGTCGCGGTAGTTCTCCCATAACTCCTTGCGTATGGTAACCCCGTACTCGACCTCCCGACTCCGGGCAAGATTGCTCGGGAAAGCATCCATCAGCGCATTCACACTCGTGTATAGCGCCTGCCGCAAGGTCTCCCGGTCGCCCATGGTTTCGCCATAGATTGCCTTGATTCTTGCCTCCGCATATTTCGCGAAGGAATCGGGTGACGCGCTTTTACCAACAGAGCGGAGCTTGCCGGCAAGGCCAAGCACCCGCCGGCGGAACTGCTCTTCCGCCGTTAGTTTATTGTCAAAGCTCCCAGTGTAGCCGTCATGTTCGAGGTTCTCGATGAGTTCGTTTGCCTTGTCGGAAATGGCCAGCGCCGTACCGAGGAGCAGCCGTACCTCGTCGTCGTTCAGCAGGCGGGATGAAGGCGAGAGCCCGGCATCGAAAGCGAACTCGCCAATCAGACGCAAGCCGAAACTATGGATTGTCGATATGTAAGCATTGTCGAGCAGGAGGGCCTCTTCAAGCATCCCTGCCCTGACGAGAGATTCACGGATGCGCGACTTCAGTTCAGCTGCCGCCGTTTCGGTAAAGGTCACCGCGACGATCCGGTCGGGAGCGGCAAGCTTCTCCTTGACCCATTTGGCCAGTTCCTGCTGGATGTAATGGGTTTTTCCTGTCCCTGCCCCCGCCGAAACGATAGTGAGAGCATTAAGCTGTGATTTTTCCTCATGCATCTGCCACCTCCGTCGCTTCGCCTTCTTCACCCTGTTCTGAAGGCTTCATGAAAACCTTGACAAGCGGAAGCTCAAGCGCATAGGTTGAGAGCCCCTTTTTTTTGTAGAATTCATCGGCATCAGACTTGCCATTAAGGCGCAGGAGTCCGGATTCCAAATCCCTGAGGCTGGCGGCCACATCCGCCATCGCCTTCGCCGAAACATCCGTATCAATCTCTTCAAGGCTGCCGATGTCACCGAACCATCCGCTGGTGTTCGAGAGTGCGACCTGGTTATTCATCAGATAGTAGAGCGTGCCGATCTCTCCGGCGTTCCTGAATCGGTTGACGAGAGAGACGGTCTCCTCCGCAACCCCTTTACCTGCCCGGACACCGCCGGTACTGATCATCGTTCGATAGAGTTCCGCCTGCAGGTCACAGCCTGCTTCCATCCGCTTTTTGCGGGTACCGCTGCTTGACTTCTTGTAGTCCACCACGACGAGCCTCCCGCCTTCCAGTTCCAGCAGCAGGTCGGCCTTGCCATTGATCGGACGGCCGTCAAGCGTTCCCTCCAGTTCAATCTCGGCAGCGGCAACCTTTGCGCCGATGGTGCGGAGCATCGCTCCCCATCGCCGGGCAGACTTCAGTATCTCCTGACGAAGGTGGCCAACCTCAACCTTCCACTCGTCGCGTTTGAGGAACGGATAGCTCTTGTTGATTGCCGTTTCAAGCTGTATTGTTACCAGTTCTTCAAGCAAGCGTTCGTCTGTCAGCGGTTCGCCGGGGGCGAAGAGATGCTCAAACACCTCATGGGCAAGAATGCCCTTGACCTTTGCATCGAAGGTTTCCGGCGCCCACTCCTGCGGCTTGAGCCTGAGCCTGTCGAGCAGCCAGGCAAGTGGCGACACCAGAAGCGTTTCAAGTCTGCTTGGGGTTTCGGAACCCGGTGTTCCGTCAGCACCTGCGCCGATGTCGAGCAGGTTGGTGCCGAATTCCGGATCCGCCGTCGAAAGCACGACCGGTTCGGCGACTTCGGCCTCAGCCCGCGGGACGCCACGGGCCTTATTGAGGTGCGAAGCGCTTTCCAGATTCAAGAGAAGGTCCTCGGCCTTTTCTGCCCCGTCGAAAAGAACCGAGGCAAAAGTGAGGCTGGAAGAAGGTTCGAGAGGCTTGCCGAGAGCATCACGGCAGGGCACGAAGAAACTGGCCTGTTCCGATGCGGCCCCGAGCTGGCGCATGAAAATCTCTCGCTGCCGGCTGTTGCGCTCTGAGGAGATTTCGAAGGAACGGCCGGCTTTCTCTCCCAGCTCCTGAAGATCATCATCGGTGAAGATTCCGTTCGTCTGTTCTGTAGCGGGGTAGTGCCCCGAGAAACAGCCGAGCACGATGAGGTGCTTCACCTGCCGCCATGGCTCCCGGCCTTCATTGAAGACAGCCACCCCCTCCATTGCCTGGACGGTATAGGGTGCTGCTGGCAGCTGCTCCGGCGCGGCCTTCGACTTGAGGGCGACCCAGTCGATGAAGGCACTTGTCTGGATGTCGGCACGAAGTCCATCGCAGAGCGCTGCGGCGCGTTCGCGATGCACAGACACCACTTCACGCTTGTCAAGCAATCCGGCGAAGGCTGCAAGCCGTTCATCCAGTGCGGATGGCGATTTTACGCTCTCGATAATCAAGTCGAGCATCCTCTGCCCTGAATCCCCTGATCCAGCAGGCGCCTTAAGGTCAAAACGGGATTCAACCACCTTCTGCGCGAGTCGGTTTCCAGCCTCAGGGCCCCATGGCATGAGGGGAGAGACGAGGAGCGAAGCCAGCGCCAGAACGGGGGCGGGCTTGTCGAGGCAGTCGAGGAGGTTGAGAACGGCTTCCCGCCCAAGATCACGGATGCTGTTTTCGATGGCCAGGCCGGAAAGGGGAATCCCGGCCCGGTCGAAAACCGACCTGATGGCGTGGCCATACACGGGATCGGAAGGGAGGAGCAGGGCAAACTCTGCATGGGAGGAGCTGCTGCTGTTACGGAGAGCCTTCTGCACCATGCCCGCGGCCACCTCTGCCTCCTGCAGGTGGTCGCGAACGGAGAGCCACTGGAGCGACGAACTGTCCAGCACCCGCTTGTCGGGGAGCTGAAACAGCTTCTCCTGCATGAAGCGCAGGGAGGAGTTCTGTTGGCCGGAGGGCTTGAATGGAGCCGATTCGAGGATTGCTGCCAGATCGAGGCTGACCGCATGACCGGACGCCGAGGAGATCGTGTTGAGGTGGTCGACGAGGGCGTGCTGCCATGGATTCAGCCTAGGCCAACCCTCGATGCGGTAAACGGTAATCGTCCGCATGACTCGCTCTGGCCCAGCATTCAAGAACTCCCGAACCTGCCTGAGCGCGGGAGGCAGGATAGCGACCATCTTTTCGTGAAGCCTGGCCAGATCGTCGATATGGCGTTGCAAACGCGACTTCAGCTCCAGGCTTTGAAGTTGCTTCATGGAACCGTTTGGCCCGAGGGATTCGAGCAGCATGCAGAGGTGCCCCCCGACGATGGAGGCGATAGCCTCGCGTTCAGCGGTATTGACGGTCTTGTACGAACGGCTCCAGAATGCGTCCTCGAACTCCCCGACGGCTTTGGCAAGCCGGCCCGCCCAGTCGTCTGCTGGTGGCGGGAGAAGATAGCTGTTCGAGGCATGCATGAGCAGTTCTGGCCACGTCCCGACGACCACATTCATGCGTCCGCCGGACAAAGCCACAAGCCTGCGAACGTGCAGTGCCGATGATGAATCGGGGGTAAGAAGGAAATGAATCATGAGGGTTCAATCAACTGATTCAAGGGGAAATATAAACGCTGTTATCTATTTATTGCTTATGCTCTTGGAACAGGAATAATCGTTTTTCCGTCATCTTATTCCTCAAAGTATACTGCGCAAAACACAATACAGCAAAACCATTTATGCTCACATCGAATCAAGAATGGACTGCGCATCTTCGTTGTCCTGGTCGGCTGAAAGCCAGAAAAGCTTGACAGCTTCTGCCTCGTCCTGTTCCACACCCGACCCGTCCCGGCAGAGAATGCCAAGCCTGCATTGCGCATCAGAATTCCCCTGCGCTGCAGCAAGGGCGTACCATTTGGCAGCCTCAGCATAATCTTGTGCCACAGCCTCGCCCTTTTCATAAAAGAAGCCGAGATTGTACCGGGCATATGCATCATCCTGGGCAGCAGCCAACCGGGTCCATTTCAATGCCTCTTCGAAATCCAGGGGAACACCCTCCCCTTCGCTGTACATTATTCCGAGATTATTCTGCGCACATGCATAGCCCTGTTCAGCCGCCAGCCGGTACCACTTCACCGCCTCGGTCAAATCCCTCTCAGTCCCCTCCCCATGTTCATACATCCCTCCCAATGAATATTGGGCCTTGGCATAACCATGCGAGGCTGAAGCAGAAAACAGCAACAATGCATCCTCACTATCCTGAGAGACTCCGTCACCCTCAAAATACCTAGCACCAAGATCATACAGTGCCTCAAGGGCATCAGCATTACCCTGCGCGGCTGCCTGCCGGTACCACTTTGCGGCTTCCGGCAAATCCTGTTCTACACCCACCCCGTCCTCGTATGCAACCCCCAAAAGCCACTGCGCCACATCATTGCCCATATCAGCAGATAACCGAAACCACTTGGCAGCCTCCGCCAGATTTTTCTCCACACCCGCGCTCAGCTGGTAACAAATCGCAAGCAGGCACTGGGCCTCAGGATTGCCTTGCAAGGCCGCGCGCTCGTACCACTGAAAGGCTTCAGAAAAGTCTCGTTCCACACCTTCCCCATCTTCATACATCATCCCGACCCTGCACTGGGCAACTGGGTCACCCTTTTCTCCTGCAAGGGAAAACAACCTAAAGGCCTCCTTGTAATTCAATGGGACGCCGTCACCCCTGTAATGCCTTGTTGCAAGTTCGAAAAGTGCATCCGAATCATCAGCCTGAATGGTGGCATTGGTTACTTCTTTAATCATGAGTCCGGCTGTTAAATGATCAATATTGAATTCTACCGGCAGAGGAAGAATCACCGCATTAAAAACTTATTTGACAGTATAAACGGGCGTCAGGGACAAAAGCTGTCCTACCAAAAAAAATATTCCGGCGAAAACATATTTTTTTTCCTGTCTTGGACGGAGTTTGTCCTATGAACCAAAGTATCATTGTCCAATTGGACATGGTAAAAAACAAGCGCAAAACCAGAAAAACATATGAGCCTATACGCACAGAGAGCGACAAAATGTCAACTCTCAAAAAAGCGAGCAGTGCAACTGAGGAGAACTGACGGCTTGCGCCGGGCTTATTACTGGCGCAGGAAGGGCGGCAGACTTGCCGAAGAACCACAAACCGAAGAAATGGCGATGGAAGACTACATGAAAACATCCATGCCCCTTACCGATTTTCTTGAGCGATTCAGGCTGGAGATCGGCTGGGATGACGAAATCGAACTGAATGAAGCCGAAGGGCGCGGCATCCTGTTCAGCAATCTTGAAATCAATCGCCAGACCTACAGAGCCTTCGTCGATGGACATGTGAAGAGAAATGCACTGTCACTCTTTCTCTACCCGCAATTCAACGTCATGGATGGCAAGTATGTCGATGCCTGCATGCTCTTTAATTTTCTGAACGAGTACCACCAGTATCATGGCAGGATTTCAGTCGACGACAATGGCAAAATCCGGTACAAGGAGTTTATCAGTGTTGACAATCTTGAGCCAGAAACAGACATGGTTCTCAATATGCTCGACTGGGCCGTTGCTTTTTTCAGGAACAATGGCGAAGCAATCGCCGCGGTCGCCCTTACGCCTAAAACCTATGAATCCATCAGGCGAGATTATGATAAAAAAGATGACGCGTCATCAGCTCTAGAATATCCCGACCAGCTTGGTTTTGCACAAAAACATCTGCCAAAAAACGAATAAAATTGGAATGTTTGATGTAATTTATTACCTTGAATGTATTGATAGTCGTTGATTTAACAGGCAACTTGCATGCGACTCTAAAGAAGACTGCTAAAGCGTCAGGACTCATGGCATCCTGACTGTATCTTGAAGTACTCCCCATCTATAGGGCAGCTATCGAGAGAAAATAAGTTTGCTCAT
>JBAXBE010000035.1:0-10172 GCA_037142155.1 Chlorobiaceae bacterium | reverse complement strand
TTAAGGGTTTTAACCAATTTAACCAGCTGTCCTATTTTTGGGGAGTATTTCAGAAGTTCCTCCATTGCTACCCCTGCAGCTCTTCTGCTGCTCCTATGAGTTTGTTGAAATAGTTGTGAACGTCCCCTTAATTTCCCTTGGAAGGGCAAAAAAAAAGCGGCCTTCCAGCCGCTTTTTTCCGTGAGCAGGTGTCCCCCATTACACCGGCTCCACCTCACTGGCGCGAGGTTTTTCATCAATAGTAATGCAACTGCCGTGCCAAACCCATAATATAATCACGACAAACAACGCAAATCATTCTATTATAAAAGGTTGATGAATTATGGAACTAATCCCCAGGTGCGCCTGGCCAGTTCTTCAGTGGGCACAGGCTGAAACAGATTGTCTCAGATTGTTCGAAAATGACCGTAATCCCTTATTTGGACTCATACGACCTTATAGGACCTATTTATCCAATAGTTAGTTGAAATAGTTGTGAACGTCCCCTTGATTTCGCTTAATCTCGGAGAGCGGGCTCCTCGTGGGTAACACAGTGAATGGCACCGAGACCCCAAATCAGGTCAGAACAATCGATGCCGACAACGCGCCTCTCGGGGAAGCATTGCTGCAGCAGCTCTATGGCGACCTTATCCTGCGGGCAGCGATAGGTTGGCACAAGCACAACCGAGTTGGCTATGTAGAAGTTGGCGTAGCTTGCCGGCAGTCGCTCCCCGTCGTAAAAGACAGGATCCGGCATCGGTAGCTTGAGCACCTTGAGCGGATTGCCATTCTGGTCGGTGCAGCTCTTCAGGCGCTTGTAGTTCTCCTGAAGTGGAGCGTAATTCTCGTCCTGAGAATCATCCTCGACAGCAATAACAACGGTCGTCTCACCAACAAAGCGGGCCATGTCATCGATATGGCCGTCAGTGTCGTCCCCGACGATGCCGTCGCCGAGCCAGAGAACTTTCTCAATGCCGAGATAACGGCCCAGAGCTTGCTCAATCTCTTCCCGGCTCATCGAGGGGTTCCTGTTTGGGTTCAACAGACAGGCCTCTGTGGTCAGGAGAAGTCCTTTGCCGTTGACATCTATGGCGCCGCCCTCAAGCACGATGCCGGGCGTGACAAGCGGCAGCTTCTGCAGGGATGCGATCCGTTCTGCAACGGCGGCATCATCGTCGTAGGGTTCGTATTTGCCACCCCATGCATTGAAAGCCCAGTTGACAATCACTTTTTCAGTGTCAGTTCCGAGGCCCCGGAATACGTAGTTCGGTCCGTGATCCCTGCACCATGCGTCGTTGGTCGGAATCCGGTGAAGGAAGATTCGGTCGCGCTGGAGCTGCTCATGCGTCGAGTTGATGAAAAGTGCGGAAACCGCCATCTCCATCGCTTCATCGAGAACGTTGATGTGCACCTCCTCAGAGGAACTCAGCCAGGCGGCAAGTTCAACGAAAACAGCTGGCACGGGCTCGAACTTGCCCGGCCAGGATTCAAGCTTGTGCGGCCAGGAGAGCCATGTCGCCCGGTGCAAGGCCCATTCGGGAGGCATGCGATAGTTTGCTTCAGCCATGAGAGATCAGCTCAGTTCAAAGATTGAAAGGGCGTGTCGGCGGCAATCGCTCTGATGCGCAGAATACGCTGCACGACCGGTGGATGAGAGTAGTTCAGGAATACATAGAACGGGTGGGGCGTCAGGTTCGAGAGGTTGCTCCTCGAGAGCTTCTTGAGGGCATCTGCAAGCTCAGTGCCCTTATCAAAAGTTGAGACCGCAAAAAAGTCCGCCTCATACTCATGCTTTCTGGAAAGCACCTGCATAAACACTGAAATCACCAGTTCGACGGGAGAGTAGAGGAGCATGAAAAAGATAAGGCTTCCGTAGACTGAAAGATTCTTCATAAAAAATGCGTCGAAGAGCAGGCGGTTGTTCATGAAGAGGGAAAGCAGAAAAAAGAGCAGGCCGAGGTTGAGCGTGCTGAGCAGCATATTGATGATGATATGCTTTTTCTTGAAGTGCCCGATTTCGTGCGCGAGAACTGAAACAAGCTCATCTACAGAATGGCCGCTGATGAGCGTATCGAAGAGCGCTATGCGCTTGCGCTTGCCGAACCCCGTGAAAAAGGCGTTGGCCTTCGCCGAGCGACGGGAGCCATCGATAACATAGATGCCGGAGAGCGGAAAGCTCACCCGCTCGGCATAGGAGAGAATGGCGCTCTTCAGCTCCCCCTCTTCAAGAGGAACAAACTTGTTGAACAGCGGCATAATCCAGGACGGGGCAACATATTGCAGGAGTAGCGATACGCCGGTGATTCCCCCCCACGCCAGAAGCCATGCCTGCGAACCCGCGGACTGAAAAAACCAGAGCGTTGCGGCAACAAGAGGGGTTCCGAGAAGAATGGAAAGCAGCAGGGTCTTGAGGAGGTCGGAGGCAAATACCGACGGCGTCATCTTGTTGAAACCGAAATCCTCCTCGATGACGAAGGTCCTGTAGATGCTGAAGGGGAGGTCGAGAAGCGCAGACACAAGAAGCAGGGTCCCGATATAGAGCACCCCGGTCAGGAGCGGACTGAAGGCAAAAGCTCTCAGGAACTGGTCAAGCAGATTGAATCCGCCGGAAAACCAGAAGAGAAAGAGCAGCAGGAGATCAAAGGCCGCATTGTAGAGCGAGAGGCGGGTGGTGGCGCCCAGATAGCTGCGCGATCTGCTGTAGGCATCTTCGTCAAACACTCCGACAAACTCTTCAGGAAGAGCCGCACGTGCGGCCCTGAGATTCATCACTTCCGAAACCACCTTCAACAGAAAGGTGCTCAAGAGGGTAAAAAGAATAACGGCACCGAATATGTTCATAGCTCCCTTCAATTGTTGGAATCATCTCATTCGATATCGGGAATGCCCGGGTCAGATTGCTCATCATCGTAACGTTTCTGAATATCTCCATAGGTTTCAATGCGGCGGTCACGTAAAAAAGGCCAATGCGACCGGTAGTATCCAATTCGGCTGAGGTCGCAGTGTGCGAAGAGCACAGCCTCGTTCTGGTGGGCAGCCTCACCGACAAGCTGGCCAAATGGATCTGAGACAAAGCTGTTGCCCCAGAACTCAAGCTCGCCTTCCCTTCCCACCCTGTTGGCCGCGGCGACAAACACCCCGTTCGAGACCGCGTGGCTCAGCTGCATGGTCTTCCATGCCGCCTGCTGCGCGAGCCGAACCTCCGAAGAATGCTCGCTTGCCGCCCAGCCGATGGCTGTCGGGTAAAAAATGATCTCCGCGCCCTTGAGCGCTGTCAGCCTGGCTGCCTCAGGGTACCACTGATCCCAGCAGACAAGCACACCAATGGTGGCGTAGCGGGTTTTGAAGACCTTGTAGCCGAGGTCCCCGGGCGTAAAGTAGAACTTCTCGTAAAATCCCGGATCATCGGGAATGTGCATCTTGCGGTACTTGCCCAGATAGCTGCCGTCGGCATCGATGACAGCTGCTGTATTGTGGTAGAGGCCCCGTGCCCTTGCCTCAAAAAGCGAGGCGACAATAACGACCTCAAGCTCGCGGGCGAGCTCCTGAAGCACCCCTGTGGAAGGACCCGGCACCGGCTCAGCAAGCAAGAACGGCTCATAGCGCTCCTCCTGACAGAAATAGAGCGAGGTGAAAAGCTCCTGCAGGCAGATGATGCGGGCGCCGCCAGCCGCCGCCTCGCGTATTCTCAAGCATGCCTCGGCAAGGTTTTCAGCCGGTTCCGTTCGGCATGAGCTCTGTACAAGCGCGATGGTCACTCTATCAAAAGACATAGCAGGTGATAATTAGTGAATGATAAGGCCGAGGGAGAAGAGGAGCCCGTGAAGGGTCATCACTTTTCCGGTACCGGCCAGGACACCGTTCAGCGCCCTGCCCTCGCTCGAAAAAAGCAGGCGAACCATCCTGACGGCGAAAGGCAGGGAGAGGAGGGCAAGCATCCCCCATGGCGAAGCGTAACCATTCAGCCAGAAGAGGAGAGGAACCAGATAGGCAAGAGCCATCAGGGCGACGTAGAGACTCCGGGCCCATGTGCCACCGATGCGCGCAGGCAGGGTCATTTTGCCTACCTTGCGATCGGTTTCGATATCGCGGATATTGTTGACCAGAAGGATGCAGACCGAAAATGCTCCGGGAGCCGAGGCCGCCAGAAGCACAGCAAAAGTAATGGCACCTGTCTGTACGTAATAGGTTCCGCCCACTGCGACAAGGCCGAAAAAGATAAAAACAAACAGGTCTCCAAGGCCTGAATAGGCTATCGGAAAAGGGCCTCCTGTATAGGCCCATGCAAAAAGGAGGGAGAGGATGCCGATAAGCAGAATCGGCCAGCCGCCCGTGGAGACCAGATAGAGACCGAGCAGAAAAACAGTCGCAACAAGTCCTGCTGATACCCTGATCATGGTCTTCTCGCTGATGATACCTGCTGCAACGGTACGGGTAGGCCCAAGACGCTCGGAGGTGTCGGCGCCCTTGCGGAAATCGTAGATCTCGTTGATGAAATTTGTTGCCACCTGGATGCCGAGGGCGCAAATGAGAGCAACCAGAGCCGGAAAAAGACGGAAACCTCCCGCTGCGCCGGCCAGGGCTGAACCGAGAACTACCGGCACCGCCCCCGCCGGAAGGGTTTTCGGACGGACCGCAAGCATCCATGCCCCGAACGCGGAGGGCATGGAGAGGTCAGGCTCGGCAACGCTAGGACTCATTCTTCCTGTCCTTTGCCATTTTGACGCTGCTGAAGGTATGGCGGATCTTTTCGCCCGGCTTGATGTAGTTCAGGCTGTGACGAACGGCCATTGCCGCATCGCTCAGGCCTGTCTGGATGATCTTGAGCTTCCCTGTGTAATAGGCGATATCTCCGGCGGCATAGAGCCCGTCAACCGAGGTCTGCATGTGGCTGTCGACAACAAGCGCATTGTCCATGAGCTTGAGGTCCCATTCGGCAAGCGGACCGAGATTTGACTTGAAGCCGATGAGAAGCAAGAGACAGTCCGCTTCAACCCGAGAGGTGGTCCCGTTTTTGGAGCGCAGATTAACGGCCCGCAGCTGTTCACCGTCCGCCTCGACCGACACCACTTCGGTATTGAGCATAACATCGATCTGGCCGGCATCCTTGGCCTCACTCACCTCTCTGGCAGTCTTTCCGTGGCCCTGGAACTCATGCATCCTGTGCACAAGCGTTACCCGCTCAGCCGTGTTCAGAAGCCCGACAGTCCAGTCGAGTGCCGAGTCACCTCCTCCAACGATAACCACTCTCTTTCCGGCAAAATCGCTGACATTGCGGACCGCATAAAAAACCGAGTGCCCTTCAAGGTGGTCGATATTGTCCAGCTGAGGGAGCTTGCGCGGCGAGAAAGCCCCGAGACCGGCAGCAATCAACAGCGCTTTCGACAGAAAGACCCGCCCGGAACCAACGGTAACCTCAAAGGTGCCATCATCAAGTTTCCGGTACCGGGTAACGGTCTCTCCCAGAATAACTTCCGGATGATACCGCTCCGTCTGTTTCCACAGGGTGTCAATCAGGCCAGCCGCAGGGACTTCCTGAAAACCGGCGACATCATAGATATGTTTTTCGGGATAGAGCGCGGCAAGCTGACCGCCAAGCAGGGGCATGCTCTCAATAATACGGCAACTGATATTGTTCATGCCGCACTGGAATGCAGCAAAAATACCGGTAGGTCCACCGCCGACGATGGTAAGATCTCGAATCTCCTCACCGCTGTCAAAATAGAGTTTATTCAGGGTCATTCTTCAGGGGATACCGGATTACTGTATATTTTCCCGACTGTGCGCCCGTTCAGGGCCGGACTTCTTCAGATAGATCATTCCTTCGGGATCGACCATGCCATAAAGCACCGAAATCAGCGTGCCCGATTCATCAAGCTCATGTATTTCAACATGAAGTGCATCACATTTCAGCACCTGGTTTCCCTCATTATCCTTGAAATAAAAGCGAGCCTTGACCCCGCCGTGAGGTGTTCGACCATCGAACAGGTAGTTGCCGTCATCAAGCTGCTGAAGGGCACACCCCGACGAGTGTGAATCTATAGGACAGGACGCGCACTGGGAGTAAAAGCCCTCCTCTGAAGGAGCAAAATCGCAAACTGGAAATTTCATTATCGCCTCTGTTTTTATCTTCCGGAATGGATGCCTGCAAATATAATGATTAAAAATTGTTGTAGAGTTCAAACTTTATTGATTTCTTGTGAACACAGCAGTGAAATCGGCATTTGGAGCAGGCAGCGGGAGCTGATTGGCATCCATCGGCCAGACAAGAACATAAAAGAAGTTTCAGGGGTTCCCGAGTGCTGCGGGTTCAACAACAGCGTCCAGAGTAAATCCATGCTAGCAAAGAGAATTATCCCCTGTCTCGACGTTCGTGATGGCAGAGTGGTCAAGGGAATCAATTTCGAGGGACTCAGAGATGCCGGCTCCATTCTTGAGCAGGCACGGTTTTACAATTCAGAGCTGGCCGACGAACTTGTCTTTCTGGACATATCCGCCTCCCTGGAGTCCAGGAAAACCACTCTTGAAGAGGTCCTCAAGGTTTCCGGAGAGATATTCATTCCTCTGACTGTCGGAGGTGGCATCAGCTCGGTCGAACGCGCCAAAGAGGTGTTTCTGCATGGAGCGGACAAAGTATCGGTCAATACCGCCGCGGTCAACGACCCATACCTCATCAGCAGGATTGCCGAAAAGTACGGATCTCAGGCCGTCGTTGTCGCTATCGATATCAAAAAGATCGGTTCAGACTACATTGTCCACACCCATTCCGGCAAAAACCCGACCCCTTTCGAGGCTCTTGAGTGGGCGCACAAGGTACAGGAGCTTGGTGCAGGTGAAATTCTTCTGACCAGTATGGACCGCGACGGAACCAAGGAGGGTTACGACAATGGGATACTCTCGAGGGTATCGAGCTCGGTGCACATCCCCGTCATCGCTTCCGGGGGAGCAGGAAACCTCGAGCACCTCTATGAAGGATTCACCCTCGGCAAGGCTGACGCCGCGCTGGCCGCTTCAATTTTCCACTTCCGCCAGCACTCCATCCGCGAAGCCAAGGAGTATCTTCGCCAAAGAGGCATCCCTGTCAGGCTCTGAACCTTACCATCCTCCCGTTACGAACGAACAATCTCCCCTCTCACCAATGAAGGGGAAACTCACTGCACCCGTTCCCGGAACGCATCCCTCGTAAGCCATAGCCCGGGAAGCATAGGAAGCCAGAGGGTGAAGCCGCGAAGCAGCAGGGTTGCTGCAAATGCGGTCTCGAGCCTTACGCCGAGCATGATGAGCATGCCTGTGCAGGTAGCCTCAAAGGTGCCGAGTCCAAGCGGAATTAAGCTCAACATGGCAACAATCGAGGCCATGACGAAGCAGGGAAATGCAAGAAAAAAAGGGGCATGCACCCCGAGAGCCTGAAGCATTGCCCAGAGTGTTGCCGTATCAAGCAGAAAAATCGCACCCTCAAGGCATATCGCCCATGCAACAAGAGTCGGGTTTCGAAGAGTGTTTTCAGGCGCTTCAGCATAAAACTCAAGAATCCCCGACAGAAGAGGAATACTTGCCAGCCATCGAGGAGGATCCTTTCTGCCCCACTGCTTCAAAAGAAGGATCCCTCCGGGAACTGCAAGCGCAAAGAGAAAAAAAAGTGCGCTGACGATTATAACCCACTGACGGATGTCATGCAATGTCCACAGGACAATGATGGCTGCTGCGGCCACAATGACATATGCTCCGTAGAAGGAGAAAATGCTGACGAGCATGACTCCCATCCCGACATTGCCGGGTATATTTCTCTGGCGGAACGCATTGACGATAAAAGCCATTCCGCTTATACCTCCGGAGGGCAGGGCCTGATCAGCAAAGAGCTTGGCCACGGCAAGCGGCACAAGCATTCTCAATGGAAAACTGACGCCGTGAACATTGAGCGCCAGATGCCATACCAGTGCAAGAGAGCAATAGGTGCCGAGCTGAAAAAGCAGGGCCGCGCTGATCCAGAAAATATCAAGGTTGGAGAGAAGCTGGAGAAAACGACTCAACTCTCCAACATGCGTTACGCCAAGAATAAGTCCGGAAAGGAGCAGCAGACCGGCAAGCAGCGCCCTGAAAAAGTTACTGTTCATAATCCCGACCCTTTTCCAGCTTAACCATCCCCCTCGTCCATCAGGCGCTTGCGTATATCGAAAAGCTCCCTGTGCCTCTGCGGGCTGCTCTGGGGGTAGGAGAGGTCAAGCGAGCTGAGGAGCTCAAGAATAATGTGTGAAACCATCAGCCGGGCATTTGCCTTGTCATCGGCAGGCACCGCATACCATGGGGCATGGCTGGTGCTGGTCGCACCCAGGCATGCCTCGTAAGCCGCCTCATACTCCCCCCAGTGCTTCCGCTCCTCAATGTCGGCAATGCTGAATTTCCAGTTCTTTTCGGGCTCATCGATCCGGTCAAGAAAACGCTTCCGCTGCTCCTCCCGTGAGAGATGGAGAAAGAACTTGATGATTCTGGTGCCATTGTGATAAAGATGGTGCTCCAAATCGTTGATGGAGCGGTAGCGCTGCTGCCAGAAGTTTCCATGAGTACTATATGCGTCGCCAATCCCCTGGTCCAGAAGAATCTCGGGGTGCACCCGCACAACAAGGACCTCCTCATAGTAGGAGCGATTGAAAATGCCGATGCGCCCCCGCTCGGGGAGTCGGAGGGTTGTTCTCCAGAGAAAATCATGCTTGAGCTCCTCCTCGGATGGATGGCGAAAACTGTAAACCTGGCACCCCTGGGGGTTGATGCCCGACATCACATGTTTTATGATACTGTCTTTGCCGGCCCCGTCCATGCCCTGAAAAATCAGGAGCACGGCAAACCGGCTATCGGCAAAATGAATGTGCTGGAGTTTCCTCAGCCGCTCGACACAATCGGCAAGCATCTGACGGTACTCCTTGCGCGAAGTGTAGAGCGGCGCATAGAGCGTCGAATGCTTGCTTAAATCGACCTTCTCTCCTTCACGAATCCTAAATGCTTCATAATCAACCATATGCCGCAAAATCAAGAGGGTGAGCGGGACGCTTCGAGAGCCCTGTCGAGAGCTCAAAGCAGGCGATTGATAACCGATTATTACAACCAGCCAGCAGAGCTTTTCGTTCATAACGAACGAACCTTGCTTCACCCGCTCCTATTTTAAGTAAATTTTAAGTTTCAGCTCAGGCTCCTTTAAGAAAAGGCATACTACATTCTAAGTTCATGAATGGATAGCAATTATGACAGGAATAAGAACAAGATTAAGAGAACAATCCCTATGAGACTCCTGATTATCGAAGACGAGCGCGGCATAGCCGGCTTCCTCAAGGATGGCCTTGAGGAAGAGTACTTCGCTGTTGACATCGCCAATGAAGGCAAAAGCGGCCTTGACATGGCAATGACCAACGACTACGACCTGCTCATCATCGACTGGATGATTCCCGGCATCAGCGGCATAGAGGTCTGCCGCCAGGTGCGCAAATCCGGCAGCACGGTACCGATCCTCTTTCTGACGGCAAAAGACACGCTTGAAGATGTTGTCTTTGGCCTTGATGCCGGCGCCAATGACTATATCAAGAAACCTTTTGAATTCGAAGAGCTTCTTGCGCGCATCCGGGTGCAGCTTCGCCAGAAGGACCGCGTGGAGGAGTCGATAAGCGCGGGCCCCCTGAACATCAATCCTGTGACGCATCAGGTATTCTGCAACGAAACGGAGATGACACTGACCCCGAAGGAGTTCGCCCTCCTGGAGTTCCTTATCCGCAACAAGGACCGTGTCTGCACCAGAAGCCGCATCATTGAGCATGTCTGGGATATCCATTTCGACTCCGACACCTCCGTTATCGACGTCTACATAACCTTCCTGCGCAGAAAACTCGAGAGTGCGGGCTGCAAAAACCTTATTCAAACCATCCGTGGCATCGGATATATCGTTCGCGAAAGCTGAGGCTAAGCTATGGAGAAAAAAAGGATTTCATCGGTCCGCGCCCTCACTGAGTGGTGGAAAAGACTGCCTGCCTTCAGCCTGCGTAACCGCATAGCCATATACTATACCGTTGCGACCGCTTTTCTTATCGCGGTCTTCTTCACCATCATCTATTTCATGGTCGAAAATGTCGTCTACAGGCAGTTTGACGAGGAGATAAAGGGCACCTCGATAAAGTGTGAATTGCCATATTCTCTTGCCAGCTAACGCT
>JBAXBE010000034.1:0-10202 GCA_037142155.1 Chlorobiaceae bacterium | reverse complement strand
GTGAGCCCGATGTTCCACTGAGGATACCTCCAAAAGTATCTGATGCACTTGTCAGCGTCAGTGTCTGCGTGCCGAGTAGCACTCCTCCCGTTCCACTCAGAGTCGTGATCGATGCTCCGGAGGTTGCCAGTGATATATCGAGCGTACCGGCGTCAGCTACTCTGCTCGACGCAGCAATCGAACCTGTTCCACTCAGCGACAGCTTCGAACCTGCGCCTATCGTCGTCTGGCCCGTGTAGGTGTTCGAGCCGGTAAGTGTTTCCGTGCCGCCGGTTATGCTCAGTGAGCCCGATGTTCCACTGAGGATACCTCCAAAAGTATCTGATGCACTTGTCAGCGTCAGTGTCTGCGTGCCGAGTAGCACTCCTCCCGTTCCACTCAGAGTCGTGATCGATGCGCCGGAGGTTGCCAGTGATATATCGAGCGTGCCGGCATCAGCTACTCTGCTTGATGCTGCAATCGAACCTGTGCCACTCAGCGCCAGTGTCGAGCCTGCGCCTATTGTCGTCTGGCCTGTGTAGGTATTCGTCTTTGACAATGTCAACGTCCCGGTTCCGCTCATCGTCAGTCCAGCCGTGCCGCCAAGGATCGCTGAAATCGTCGCCGCGCTACTGTTGGTCGCAAGGTAGCTGCTGGCCGTCAGCACGCCTGTCGTGCCTGTAATCGTGCCAGACGACAGGGTGACCGAACCCACCGTATCGCTGTAACCCCCGATGTCTAACGTTCCGCCGCTCACCGTCAACGTGCCCGTATCGCCAAGCACGTTGCTTGCTCCCAGCTTCAGCACGCCGGCGCTCAACGTCGTCCCGCCCGTGTAGGTGTTCGAACCCGAAAGCGTCAGCGTGCCCGCGCCGGATTTCACGAAGGCGGCCGAACCGCCGAGAACACCGCTGTAGATGCCCGCTCCTCCCTGATCAAACGTGATTGATGTCCCCCTGCCGGTGATGGAACCCGAACCGGATATCGATCCGGCGCCGGCCAGCGCAGTAAAGTTCCCAGAGGATGTGCCCGTTCCCGCATCGGTAATCGTCCCGGCCAACGTTATGCCACCGGATGCGTTCTGCAGGACGATGTTATCGAAAAAGGTCAGGCCGTCGACACTGATTGCTCCGGTGAAAGTCGAACCGCTTCCAACGGTTGCCCCCCCGACGGTAATTGAGGAAAATCCGTTGCTGAAATTGGTCGAGAAGTAACTCGCCGGCAACTTCAATGTTCCGGTCCCACTGCCGAGACCGATGGAAGTGCTCGCAGTGTAGGGCTTGATGGTCAGCGCGCCGCTGGACTGGATGACATCGCCCGAACCAAGTGTCAAACTGTCCGCGATAAGTGTAATATCGGAGCTGGAACTCGTGATTAAAGTGCTGGCCTTGAATCCGATAGTGCTGCCACCGTTTAAGAGAATGCCATTGGCTCCTCCATCAATCTGGATTGCACCTCCGTTCGCGAGGACATTAAGTGATCCTCCGACACTGGCGGAATTTACTGTTATACCTGGATATGTGGATCCACCCTTCCCGATAATGGTTATCCCGCCCCCACCTGTAGCCAGAATATTTACTGGATGCTGATATGCCAACAGCCCTGTCCGCCAACCTTGTGTGGCTGAACTGGCATCGGCTGAAATGTAAATTGCCGGATTCGAAGAACTGCTTGAGGTTATCGTGGTTGATTTCCCGGGAGAGGCGGTTCCAAACTCAATTGCAAAAGCATTAGAATTTAATAACGCACCTCTCCCCAAGGCGTCCAAGACGATAGTTCCACTTCCGCTATCAATCGATAAGTTACCGTATGAAATAATTCCCTCGTAGGTTGAGCCTGATAAGGCGCCGGCACTGCTATCGCCACGAATCTTAATATTCCCACCAGCGGTACTTAGAGTTGAATCAATCAGAAATACACCACTTATTGTTCCGCCTGAAGCTGATTCACCAGAATAGGTGAAAGCTGTGCCTCCGGTGGCATAGCCATCTCCAACTGTCAGGGCAACGCCGCCAGTGTAAGGCGTCCATGAAGAAGTTCCGCTGCCTCCTCCCATCCATAGGCCGCCGCCTTTTGTCGTGATGCTAGAGCTGCCTCTTAAGCAGATAGACCCGCCAGACGTCGCATCGCTGTCGGCCCACAGGACAACATTGAGAGGGCCGGAGGTCGACTTTATTTCAATACCCGGATTGAGAAGAATATCATTATTCGCCTTCAATGTAAGGGTCACAGCCGAGGCACTGGACGACGATATCGACGAAGCCACAGTGATGTTACCTGCATACGTGCCTACTAGTGCGGAACCGCCATACGTGGAGTTGCTTTCACTCGTACTAACCGTGACACTGGTACCGCCACCGAGGGCGTTGCTGATATTTCCTGCTGCCGTTGCGTCAATGGTGTAATTGGCCGGATCAAGAAGCCACAAGCCTCCCTTTCCTTTCAAGGCAGAAGCGGAAACGGAAACGCCCGAGACGTCCAGCCAGTGGCCGGAGGTCTCAATCCTGCCGCCGTCGCCGCCGTTAGGGCCACCCTGGGCTTCCAAAGTTCCGTAAACCCGGGTATTTGAAAGAAGATTCCGGACGTCAGACCATACAGCCACCGTCCCGCCATTGCCGGTATCCGTGGCATTTGCTTCAAGCGTCGCGCCTTTTTCAACGGTTGTGACCGTGGCCTGCGAAACACCCGGGTCGCTGTTCTGCCAGCTGCCGCCTACGAGAACATTGCCCCCGCCAGTTGCTCCTGATGCAGAGAGGTGCGCCCCGTCCTTGATGACCACCTGGTCGCCGGTGGCAATCACCGTACCGCCCTTGCCATCGGAAGAGGATGCATCGAGCGTACCGGAAACCGTGGTCGTTCCGCCGACGGTGTCGAGCACGATGCGGCCGCCAAGTTGTTGCAGGCTCTTGGCTTCGACAATGCCGCTGTTATTGACCGCTGACTGTGTGAGGATATCGGCAGCCTTGGCGGTCATCACCACCATACCGCCGTCAGCCTTAATGAGCCCCTTGTTTTCGGCCAGTGCGTCAACCGCTCCGGCATCCACGTTAAGGCTGATGAGGCCGTCACCCTTGAAGTCGACCGAGACCTGATTACCGGCGGCAAGAGCCACAGCACCACCGGGAGCCGTAATAGTCCCCTCGTTTGAAACTTTCGGACCGATCATCGCCACGACCCCGCCAGGCATGGCACTTATCTGGCCCTGGTTGAAAATCGAGCCCGGGGTGCCGGTGGCGGAAAAGCGGAATTTGCCGGCGAGGTAGTCGCTGTCGAGCATGTTAAGCGACGAGGTCACCAGACCGCCAACATCAATGCGGGCGCTTTTTCCAAAAACGACACCTGCCTGATTAAGGAGGAAAACCTGACCGTTAGCAGACAGGGAGCCCATGATCTGGCTCGGATTCTGGTCGTTTATCCTGTTGAGGGCTGAAGCTGTAGTGCCGGGCTGGTTAAAACGAACGCTCGCATCGGTACCGATATTGAAGCTCTGCCAGTTCGCAATCATCTGCTGGCTGGACTGGTTCACCGTCATCTGGCTGTTGCTGGTGACGATATTGCCGTTTCCGGAGGTTATCTGCCCACCGGATGGCAACGCCCCGGGGTCGAGGGCATAAGCCATCCCCCCCGATGCCATCATCGCGGAAAGAACAGCAATGCTGCGGAGGCGCGATTTTGGCACACCTCCGTTCCACTTGACCTTTTCGGAAACGACTATCCATCGTTCCTTAGTCCTTGACCAGATTATGTTAAAAATCCGGTTCATCCAGCAATACTTACAACAAGCATAGGGGACAAATGGGGGATAAGAAAAACTGCTGTACTACTCGGTCTTCTTAGATTTTCGCTCAATCAGCACATCAAGATTACGAAGCGAAAGCAGATGCGCGTGTATCTGCGCCAGGGCGCCGCTGCGGAAGAGGCTGACAACCTCAAAATCCGGTAGATCAGCCAGCTTCTGCTCATCGACAACCAGCATGCCGTTCAAGGGATAGGTATGACCGTCGTTCATGTTGGCCTGGGCATCGATCTGGCGCAGAAGGCCATTCTGAAGCAGCATCGCGCCGAACAGCTCTGTCTGGTTGACCTGAAGAAGATAATCCTGCAAAAACGCCTGGATCTCCTGGGTTTTGGCTGTGGGCTCGCCTTTTTTGAAAAGCGGAACACCACCCTTGCGATTGAATCCATCAAAGTCCTGATCGATGCATACGGTGGTCTGCCCCTCGGATCCATCGGTGGTGATGAAGGGATAGCGGCGGATATATGCCGGGATGTACTGTGCCAGCCAGGTTCCTTTGGCATCAATAAAGAGGTTTTCGTTCTCTTCGAGTCCCATGAGCGCCACAGGCAGAATCTTGCCGTCAGGGGTTGCGCTGAAAATAATCGGGAACTGCCTGCCAGCATCGAAAAATTCGACTGCGGCAAGAAGAACGGTCCTTGCAGATGCGGCGAAACGGTAGCCTTCGGGGCTAGGACCGACGGTCAGCGATGCATGTGTCTCTTTGTTGAGTGGTACCGGATTGCGGTAAAAAACCGGAAGGTTCTGGGTCTCCATGGCTTATTTATTCCTTTTTGCGTTGAATTCTTTGATAAGAAGGTCAGTTAAATCGTTCTTTGTGTCAAAAAACAGAATGCCATCAGAACTCCGAAGGATGTAGTCGTACTTATTCGCAGTGGCATACTGCTGAAGGATTGGAGTAAACTCATCAAGCACTTTTCGGGTGAGTTCGGAATCATACGCCTTGAGATCATTCTGGTATGCGGTGACCATGGCCTGAAGCTCGCGCTCGCCAATAACATCGGGGTTCTGTTGCCTTGCACCAATGCTCTTTTTCCCCTTTTTCGGGCCCGCCTCCTGAGACGCCTTCAGCTTTTTGACCTGCTCAATCTTTACGTTGATCTCGTCCTGATATCGTTTTGTTTTTGCAGCAAGAAGTTCGTGTCCGATTTTTCCGGCATCGCTCTCTGCCACAATCCGCTGGAGGTCAAGATGACCGATTTTCATTTCTGCGGCTCCGGCCAGACTGGCCGAAAACATGATGGCCAGAAGAGTGACCGTATTAATCAAGTACTTCATCTGAAAAAACTGTTTAGCTGTTAAAAGAAGAGCATAGTCTGGAGCCAATAGCGATTTTTATCTTTCGTGCCATCAGAATCGTTGCCTGCGACACTTCTGCCAGGATTGTCACCAATCACATGGCCCCAGATACCCCTGAGGGTCAATCGTCCGGGATAGTTGTAGACCAGACCAAGTCCCGTTCCAAAAAGCCAGTATTCATTGCTGCCAGTGGCATTGGTAACATCGCTGGCATATCGGTTTTTATTGAGCTTTGTATGACCTGCATCATAGAATCCGCTCAGCTGCATATTTCCGAGTGATAAGGGAAACGGCAACGAGTAACGAATTTCCGCATTGAGCAGATAACCTTCGTCGCCAGCGCCCTCTCCGCCCGGATAGGCATGGATGGCACCGGGACCGCCGAGTGAGAACTTTTCGCTGGAATCAAGGTTCCCCGAAGCCATCTGAGCGCTCCATGAAAGGTTGCAGTTGACCCGCTCAGCTACCCTCTGGAGACGGGAAAACCCGAGATTATAATGGGAGTACGCGCCCTCTGTACCGGTAAGGCTGATATTTGCGATTGACTCGTGAAGATTGCCTGCCGTAATGCCGACATTGGCACTCATGTAGCCACCGCCAAGAAACTGGTCAAACCGGTCACCACTTCCACTGATATTCAGCACTTGGACGGCTCTGTTTCGTGTTTCAACAGCAGCATGGGTATCGACGAGCGACTTGTAGCTGTAGGAAAGCGCAGTATTGAGGTTGGTCGAACGACTCCGGACAACAGGATAGCTGAGGCCCGCGTCGATAGCCGAGCTCCGGCCTCCGAACTGTTGCACCGCCGAGGTGCCGGAAAGCTCATAGTGCATGCCGGTATAGGCAAGGTTGCCCTTGAGTCCGGTGTAGGTGACCGGGAAATTATACCCGAGCCGACCCTGCAGCATTCCATGGGCATCCGTTATAAGCATGGTAGCTTGATCGCCGTAACCGAAGGGGTCATTCAGCGAAAGCATCGCATTGGTACGCCATGTGCCGGTATAACGTCCCCCCTGCGTATCTCCCCAGAGCATTCCGGAAAACCGTGGATCTTCAGTAACAGCAAGATCGAGGCCGCTCGTACCAGGGCTCTTGCCAGGAGAAAGGGATGCCTTTGCCTGAACCCCGGGAAGGTCGTTCATAAGAAGTACAGCACGTTCGAGCTGCGTCTCATTGATAGGCTGTCCGGAACGAATACCGTGAAGGCCGATACCGCGAAGAACCGATGGCCGAATTCTCGAGCGACTGGACTTGGTGATATTGATGTTGCCGTCGCTCCGCCCCGGAGTAATGGCGATTTCGATAATACCTGAAGTAACCTCCTGTTTTGGCAGGTATGCACGGGAAAGAAACCATCCGTTCTCCTTCAGAAAAGCCGTCACCTTGTCAGCGACCGCTTCCAGTTCCTGAAAGGAAAGATCCCTGCCTTTGTCCAGAACCACGAGTGCCTGCAACTGCGCCTCAGTCGCAACACCTTCATAGCCGCTGAAGGCAAACCCTTTGACGGTCACATGCACACCTCCATCAGCCTTGATGGGAGCTTCCTTTACCTTTTCGGGCGCAGGAAGCTCATGGGGCTCACTTGGCGGGGGCATGCGAAGTTGCTGATCCCGCATAATGCTTCCGGCGTCAGGAAGGGTTTCAGCAAAAAGCACTCCCCCAGAAGTAAACAGGAAAAGAAAAACAAATAATGCCAGACGCATAAACAACAACATGGGCTTATTCACAGATTTGGGGATGTGAAGCGACCTATCTTCTATTTTTTTACAAAACAGTATTTAATTTACGCATTTCACCCCACTTTTGCAACACCTATCACCATATACTATAAATACATAATACTGACACGGCAATACGTTAAGAATTACAGTGGTCTAACAAATAAATACACCCAAAGCCGGATTGCGAAGAACAAAAAAAAGCCATGCATACATGAATCATATACGAGCCGCCATAAAAAGCCAGGGGTGACACTCATAACACTCACCTCCTGAGACTACCAACATTTCGCCACTACGCGGCTGGATATCCATCCCGTAATCGGCCGATAAACCGAATAACTGGTGAGGCGCAAGGCTGGTTCCAGAGTCACACCACGTTTACCATTGATGATTTCATTGATCTGCCGACAGGGGCCATGAATGGCATCAGCTAGTCAAAATCCGAGAATCCCTTATTGATTATAGAGCTTACAATGCGTGCTATTTCATTATTTAACAATCAGATGAGCCAAAAGAACCTGCACGGAATCAGGGTGGAGGCAAGGGGATGATAATTCGTATACCCATATCTGCTTATTAAAATGCAGTTTACCGCCGTTCATGAACAGAAAGAGTTCCCGTGCAACGCAGCATAGTGGTCGCAAAAGGGGTCAAAAAGGGCGAGAAAACAGTATTTTTAACTTAAAACAAGCGCATCATCGGGGCAAGAAAAAAGCCTGCAAGTTGTTGGCTTGCAGGCTTTTGAGTGGTTCGTGGGCGATAGAAGATTCGAACTTCTGACCTCTACAGTGTAAATATCATAAAGAGGCTATATGTCATTTATATAAAAAGAGTTACAGGGATAATTAATTTTTCATATCGCATCCGCGTCGCAGATTTTTTATCAAAATCAGTGCCCAAATAGTAACAACAATTACACCATAGATTCAGAAAACCTCCCTTTTTCTCACAGACTATAGAGGAAAATCTCCATGCTCGAATAGAATTATTGAATCACTACGGTAAGCTTTTTACCCAGAGCTTCGGCATAATGGCTCAGCGTCGAGAGCCGGATGTCTTCCGAATGGTTCTCGATGCGGGAGACTGCCGATTTTTTAGTGTGCAGTTTTTCAGCCAGATCTTCCTGGGTCAGACCAGCACGTTTTCTTGCCTGGCGCAGTAACTCCCCGATCCGGAATTGTTCGTAACCCTGTTCAAAAGTTTTTGCAAAATCCGGGGACTCATCTTTCCGCTTCTTAATGTATCGTTCAAGATCATCCATGGTTTTTCCTCGATAGATATTCTGTTTTCCGCTTTTCAGCGAGTGCAATTTCTGATGCCGGGGTTTTCTGAGTTTTCTTTGAGAAACCATTGGTCAGGACAACCAAGCTTCCTTGATCAAGAAATCCTAAAAGCCGAAAGGCTTTACTTGCCTGTTTTGCCCTTATCTCCCATATACCATCCGTGTTTTGGAGTTTCTTGAAATACTCGGTCGGATACCGTGGGCAACTCCTTGACAAGTCTGAGCACCCACAGTACCTTCTGGACTTCCTTTTCAGAAAGCCTGTCCAGATAGTCTTCCACGGGACTTTTCCCGGCACGGGTCTTAAAGAAAACAATCTCTCGCATGAGTAAATGTTAACAAAATAGTTAACTATTCACAAAAGAAATTCGTTCAGTCGCCTGCTCTGCAGTTCCAGTTCAACCCATGCCGGATCATGGTCACTACCATCGCCACCATGTTTTGTTCGTCTGTTAATCCAACCTTTACGAAAGTTTAACTGTACTCACGTAATATGCCGTTGTGGGACAACTGGGCCAGTCATGGCTGGATTAGTCATCAATGCCTCTTTGAATCAATCACCCATCAATTATCTTTTACAGAAACAACTGATTTAATAAAAACAAGTTAACCACATCAATAACACCTATTCAAACAGATCTATCAATTACCCATCAATTAAAATTCAAGCCCGGAAAGGGAGACGCAATATTACTTCAATCAGAATATCACTCCCGCATACTGATACGATACCCCATTGCTCGATAACCACGCTGGCGTTTTTCCCACATTCGTGCAAGCTGCGGATTGTCATGCTCGACATAATCGTAGATACGCACCTCACCCTTATTGACATGTTCACGGTGCAGACGACCTGCGTACTGCTGTAATGTTCCATGCCAGGAAACAGGCATGGCAAGCACCATGGTATCAAGAGGGGGATGATCAAAACCTTCACCAATAAGGCGCCCGGTTGCCAGAATTACCCGTGGAACCGAATCATCAAGTTCTGCAAGACCTGCAAGCGTAGTTGCGCGCTGCTTTTTTGTCAACCGGCCATGCAGCAAAAAGCTATGCGGAATTTGATCAGCAAGTACTTCGCGTATCAGTTCCAGTTGTTCTGTGCGCTCCGTCAACACAAGGATCTTTCGACCTTCGTGATATGCAGCGAGAATATCCTTTGCAATGCTTTGGTTGCGGGAGGAATCATGGGCGAGGATACGGAAAACATCCTGAATACCAGATCCTTGTGGAAATACTGGCGAGAATAGGTTTAGCGGCCGAACCTCTAAGCGTACTGGCGCATTTTCTGCTTGAAGCGCGCGATGCCTTACCGGGCCGCATTGCATAAAGATTATGGGCTGATGACCGTCTCGACGAATAGGTGTTGCTGTAAGTCCCAGAACATATGCCGCTTTAGACTGCTTGAGAATTGCCTCAAAAGTAAAGGCTGAAAGATGATGACACTCGTCAACAATGATATGGCCATAGCTGTCGAGCAACACGACAAGATCATCACGCCGTGATAGAGATTGCATGACCGCGATATCAATCAAGCCTGATAGTTTCTTTTTGCCGCTTCCAATAAAACCAAGAGATGCACCGGACAGGTCGAGAAAGGTGGATAACCGCTCCCTCCATTGCTGGAGAAGTTCAGCTCGATGAACAAGAATGAGGGTACTCACTTTGCGCCGGGCAATTATTGCGGCAGCCATGACGGTCTTGCCGAATGCTGTGGGTGCAGAGAGAATCCCTGTTTGGTGCTTGAGCATCTCAGTGATTGCCGTTTGTTGGTCTTTTCTTAACTGACCGGTAAACGTTACTGATATTTCGGTGCCTGATATGCGCTCATCCTGAACGTCCATAAGGACATTGTGCTGTTGCAACAGTTCGGTGACTGCGTCAAAGCATCCCCTCGGCAAACTGATATGGAGCGGAAAGTTTTCGGCACAACAGACGATTCGGGATTTGTCCCATACCGGCAGACGCATTGCCTGAGCCTTGTAAAACTCGGGGTTTTGAAAAGCAGCTAGGCGAATCAGACGGTTGGCCAATGGCTGGGGCAGATCGGCTTTGGCAATGAAGATCTGATTAGCGAGCACAAGAGTCAGTGATTCAGGCATGGGGCCGGGGATCCGACTGAAAC
>JBAXBE010000033.1:0-10851 GCA_037142155.1 Chlorobiaceae bacterium | reverse complement strand
GTTGCCATCGCTCTGTGAGAGGCATTTTAATGCACGTAATCTATCGGCTTTAACCTTAGCAATCAATGGTTCCATTGTTACATCTTTGTGAACATTTTCGGTGCATCGCACTGATAACCGGTTTTGCAGGCTCCACCCCTTTCGGTTTCCTCCCGGCTAAAGAGTTTACAGAAAGTTTACAGTGTGGCGGAAGTTATGATGCGTTAAATCCTATAACTTGTTGCCATTATCAAAGAGGTTTCGCTGATCTCACATTGTCCGGAACAAGGGTGCTATGGAAGGGTTCAACTACAGGGGCGGGAAACTAAAATAAACGTCGATGCCAGCAATGATTTCCCCGGGGGTTTGTTTTGATGGAGAGGCTCTTTCGAGGCGGCCGAAAAAACATCCCCACCTCGAACGGTTGCTCGATACAGCCAGGCCGGTAAGGCTCTCAGCCTCATCAAAGGTTCTTATTCTCAGTGATCTGCACATGGGCAATGGCGGCAGGCTTGACGAGTTCCGGCATAATTCGGGCATGGTAAAAACCATGCTTGAGCGATTCTATCTTCCCGAGCAGTACAGCCTTGTGCTTAATGGTGATATTGAGGAGCTGTTCAAATTTTCGATGGAAAGCATCCAGTCCCGCTGGAGCGATTTCTACGATCTGTTTCTGGCATTCCGCCAGAACGGCTTTTTCTGGAAAACCTACGGCAACCATGATGCGGCACTGCTCGATGACAAGGACTACAGGCTGGCATCTTCGCTTGTCGAATCGCTGAAATTTCAGTATGGCAGTGATACGCTCCTTCTTTTTCATGGTCACCAGGCAGCACTTTTCCTTTGGCAGACATGTTCCATGCTCAGCCGGGCCATCATCTTTTTTCTCCGCTACGTAGCCAAGCCGACCGGGATAAAGAATTTTTCTGTTGCATACAACAACCGTCGCCGGTTTGCCGTCGAAAAAGCGATCTACGAGTTTTCCAACCAGTCCAGAGTTGTTTCCATCATCGGCCACACCCATCGACCCCTCTTTGAATCCCTTTCAAAGGGAGATTATCTGAACTACAGGATCGAAGATCTCTGCAGGAGTTACTCTGCCGCCGACGAGGAAGGGCAATCAGCAATCGAGCTGAAGATTGTAGAGCTGAAGAGAGAGCTGAACGAATGCTACCGGAAGGGCAAGGCGATAGGCCTGCGTAGCGGCATATATAATAATATCACCATTCCAAGCGTCTTCAACTCCGGCTGCACCATCGGCAAGCGCAGCATCACGGCACTTGAAATTGAGGGGGGGATGATAAGGCTTGTATACTGGTACAAAGGCCAGCAAGAGCGCAACTACATCAGCGAGCGGGACAATAGCCCCATGGAGCTTGAGTCAACCGGTTACTCGCGAATTGTCCTGAACGAGGACTCGCTTGACTATGTCTTTTCCCGCATGCACCTTCTGGCCTGAGAAGCTGTTTCCAGCCGTGAGATGATGGGCCTGTATGGGATATTAGAAGAGATATTTCAACCGCTTTTCTAACCAATAATCATTCGATGAAACACGACTGTACGGTAAAAAAGGTATTGATGCTGCTCTGGTTGCTTGCCCTTTTGAGCGGCGGGGCGCCTCTATCGGCAGAGCCGTGGAAGTTTGGGGTGATGGGTGATTCCCAGTGGACCACTTCTGATCCGGCCGGAGCCAATCCGTTTACGGTTCCGGTCTCTATCATCAGGCAGGTCAACCAGCAGTTTCTGAAGGCCGGCGTGAAATTTGTCGTCGATGTCGGAGACTTGAGTGATGACGGCAATGATATCTCTGAGGCAACTCGCGCTGCCGCTGCGCAGCCACTCATCGATGCTGGAATAGGTTTTTTCCCGTTTCGCGGCAATCATGAGACCGTTGGCGAAAACAACGGTTATGGCCTTCCCGCCTTCCGAACCAATTATCCGCAAACCCGTTCCGGAAAATTCACAACAACCGGCAATCAGCACTTCAGGGTCGGTTCCGGTTTCAGCAGCCCCACTGGACTCAGCATGGAGCTGGAGGGTATGAGCTACTCCTTTGATTACGGTGACAAGGGAAATAGTGCTCGTTTTCTGATCATCGATACCTGGGCCACACCCGCCAAAGTTGACAAGAATCCCAACGGTTATCTCTATGGCTACACAGTCAATGACCAGCAGCTATGGATTCAGGACCGGCTCGACCGGAAAACGCGAGGAACAGCGCACGCCTTTGTTTTTTCTCACCAGCCACTGATAGGCGAAGCTCATCAGGATACCATGTTCCTCGGCTCGACGAATGCCAACCCTGACTGGCAGAACAGATTCATTGCCAGCATGCAGGACAATGGGGTGAGGTTCTTTATCTGTGGCCATGACCATATTCATCAACGCTCCATCATTGCCAGCCCGGATGGAAAGTCTCAGGTCGAAGAGATTATCTGTGCATCCAACAGCAGCAAGTTCTATACGCCAAAAGCCCTGGATAACCCCGGCTGGCTTGGCCAGAAAGTTCGGGAGAGATCGATCTCACAGGAGCGTTATTCGGTGGGCTACTATATCTACACGGTTGATGGGCCAATGGTCACGGTTGATTATTACGCTGATGACCATGGCAACTGGCAGTCGGATGCCAGCTATCCAAACGGAGCCGGCCGGCCTGATGCCGGCATAACCCCCGTCTTCAACTTTGTCAAAAAAGAGAGCTGGAGCTACAGTCTTAACGGCAAGGAATTTCTCATACCTCAAGGTGCAAGTTATGTCGGTGTTAGGGGGGGCTTCAACGGGACAGTGATGCGCATTTTAGATGGAACCAACCAGAGCAGTGCGAGGGATGGTTCGCTCAATACCAAGGGTGGCGAGGGGCGGAAGTTGACCAGAGCGGTCGATATCGGATGGAGTGAGCGTTCTGTTTCCGGAAAGCGTGATGAAGCGACGCCGCTTTTAAGCAACATCCTCATCCTGACAGGCATGGCTGACTTTGAAAGCGAAGGTACCGATGTTTATACGCTCTCGATGAGTTATGACCCTGTCCGGTTTCGTTCAGCCCATTTTAAAAATGGTTTTTTTGGTCTGGCAACAAAAGATGCCGAAGGCAACTGGATAAATGCAGTCAGGAGAAATTCCGGCGGGGGAGTGCGCTTCGTTGCAGGTCCATGGAAAAAAGGGTATGCGCTGGGGTGTTACGGTATTGACAAACGCAAGAAGGTTGTCTGGGCGGTTATTGACCATAACGGCACATTTGCGGCAGCTGGATTCAGCAAGTGAGAAACGTTGCCTGCTCTCATCCATCCGCTCTACTGGAGCCTGTCAGTGCGCCGCATGATAGGGGGAGAGGAGAGAACGGCATGTTTTGACATTATAAGAGAGGGTTATGATGCTATTATTCCGCCGTGTCGACAGACTTTTCAATTCGCTTGAGCATTATTGGGAGCACAAGCATACCGAAAGGAGTGCTGCCAATGCTCTGATTTTTGTTTTTATCGGAACGCTCGCCCTGATAGAGATTCGCCGGCAGGGATTGATGCCGGACGGGCTCGTGGCGATTATACCGTCAAACCACTACTACGCGATCAATGTTGCGTTTTCCATGCTGCTTGGCCTTGAAGTGCTCGGGTTTGTTTTCAGTCTTTCGCACTCGGTCGCAGACTCAATCGGCAAGCAGTTCGAGATACTCTCGCTTATTCTCTTGCGCCACTCTTTCAATGAGTTCATCTACTTCAATGAGCCGCTAATGTGGGCTGAAGCATCAAAGCCTCTCCTGCACATTCTCTCAAATGCCGGAGGGGGGCTGGTCATTTTTCTCATGATCGGAGTCTATTACAACCTTCAGCGCCACCGCGCCTTTTGGCAAAGCCATGTTGTCACTGCGGAATTTATCACCTACAAGAAGCTTGTGGCGCTTTTGCTTCTTTTCATCTTCAGCGGCATCGGAGCCACCGATGCTTATCTGTATTTGACCGGTCGAACGACATTCGATTTCTTTGCACTGTTCTACACCGTTCTTGTCTTCAGTGATGTGCAGCTTGTGCTGGTCTCCCTGCGTTACAGTTCAAGCTATCAGACGGTTTTTCGCAACTCCGGCTTTGCTGTCGCAACAGTTGTCGTCCGGCTCGCGCTCTCGGCCCCTCCGTACTTCAATGTCCTTCTCGGCGTCGGAGCAATGGCATTCGCAATCGGTATCACCGTCGCCTACCAGAGTTTCGAGAAAACACGACCGGTGAAATAATTTTTCGCTTTCAGATAATCGCCGGCAATCCTCCTCCCCCTTCGATTTCACAGAATCGTTGCACATTGGTAACCATTCCCCAACACTATTTCTGTTTCTTTCTGTAAAGCAGATAGTGCATCTGACTGGCATTGCAATGTCAACTGAAAGTGTCTGATGAATACACGCCGAAGGGGTTTTTTTCAACCGCTTCCCCTGTTGACAGGGGGCCGGGCACTTCTCCTCAGAGTGCTTATGCTGCCTAACTTCCTTCTGACGAGAGCCTCAGGTCTGGAGCATCTTGCCGGCACTGAAGGACCCCGCATCTTCGCTTTCAACCACAACAACTCTTTTGAGGCCATCATGGTGCCGGTCTTTCTTATTCATGAGTTCGGCGGCCGGACAATAAGCTTCGTCATCGACTGGATGTACGGCAAGGTGCCGGTTCTGGGCCGTTTGATGGACCTCATAGAGCCAATCTATGTTTACAGCAAGCGCTCCAGGCTTCCATGGATTGAGGCGCGTCGCCCTGCCACCGCTGTCCCTGATACGCTGGAGCGTTGTCTCCAGAAACTGATTGCCGGTAGAAGCATCGGGATCTTTCCTGAAGGGCGTCGCAACAGGAATCCGGAAACCCTTATGCAGGGCAAGCCAGGCATTGGTCATATCGCGCTGAAGTCAGGTGTGGCAGTCGTCCCTGTCGGCATCGACTTCGAGTCTCGAAGGAAGAGAGGGAAAATTCCCTCCATTGGCAGAACCATCATCAGGGTTGGCAGGCCCCTTCATTTTCCCCGTCAGACTGAGGCATACCAGGCAATTGCCCTGGAGGGTTCCGGCAGTGGCAGGATGAATGGCGAACTGAACGGGATGGCGGCCGGTGTGACCCGTGAGATCATGCTCTGCCTGGCTGAACTCTCCGGCAAGCAGTACCGGGAGTCCTGTTCAGCAAAGAGCCTTTGTGTGAACGAATCAACCAACAATCCCAAGGAGATGCTATGCCCGGTGTAACCGTCAGCAGGATTGAAAGCGCTCGCGACCGCGCAGCGGCTCTTAAAGTTGTCAAACAGGTCTTTTGCGATGAAAAAAAATGGATCAGTAGTGTTCAGAGCCAGATTCCTGAGGAGGTAGCCGCCAATACCAGCTATTCATGGTTTCTGGCTAGAATCAATGGTACTCCTGCCGGAGTGATCCGTCTTCTCTACGACCCGTCGTTCGATCTGCCAGAGGAGTATAATGTGAAGTTCATGCCGGGCATTGATGTCGACGTGCTGAAAAGAGCAGGGCGATATGTTGAAATCGGGCGTTTCATGATACTCGATAAGTTCCGCCGCAATCCAAGGGTGGCGCTTCGTCTTATGAGAGCCGCCGTTGCCGAGGTCGTTGAACGCGATTATACGCATTTCATTACCGATGTTTTCGAGGGTGAAATCCACTCCCCTCTGAACTTTCATACCAGAGTACTCGGTTTCGAGGTCGTCGGCAAGCATCTTTTCGGAGAGCTCAACTGCAGCTCGACCCGTATTATCCTGACTCTTGACATTCTCAGGCTCTACAGCCGTGTCAAGGACAGTAAAAGCAGGATATACAGTGAACTCTGCGACGGCATCAGAGTGATTTTCGAGCGCAAGGCACTCCTTGCGCGGACGACAGGTACCTGAAGACCGGTACGATTGTTCTTTCACCGCGGTTCAAAAGGAGGCGTTATGCTGAAGCTTGACGAATTGAAGAAGACGATGAAAGGTGAGTTTTTTCTGCAGGAGGAGCTGAAGATGCATGGTGTGCGGAAGGTCGATGCGCTTGCCGACATCATCATCAAGCCCGCTGGAAAAAAAGATCTTGCGGCGCTGCTGGATTTTCTTGGACAGTCCGGTTATCCGCACCTCTTCATCAACTCAAAAGGAAGGGTTGCCTTCCCCGACAGGAGGTTTCATGGTGCCATTGTTATATCCGACTATAAAGTATAGGAGCATTGTCGATTCTTGTTTTCAAACTTGTGACACAGTTGTAACAATTCCTCAACACTACTAATGGTATGTTTGTACAGCATAAATAAATGCAACAGGAGTCAAGGGTTCACAGGAACTCATCTCAAAAATCAACCCCGAATAGTCATGAAAAAAACAGCATTGATGGTCGGCTTTCTGGCCGCCCTCGGATTCAATAACGCACAGGCAGCAGACTTGACCTGGTCAGGTGACGTCCGTTACCGTTTTCAGTCGGACCTCCAGTATGGCGACGGCGCGTCTGCGAACTTCAACAGCCGTGACCGCCAACGTGGTCGTATCCGTCTTGGTGCGTCCGCATGGATCAACGATGAACTCTCTGCAGGCGTGCAGGTGGCAACTGACGGTTCCACCGGCGCTACAACATATGAAACGACCTCGCGCAACGTGACCTTCGGCCAGATGTTTCTTCCTCAGGCCGCCTTTTTCAACGAGGGATATCTCGACTACCATCCGCAGGCCTACGGTCTTGACGGCCAGTTCAACATCGTGCTTGGCAAGCGGGGCGTCGCCAGCGACCTGATCTATGTAAACGACCTGGTTTTTGACAGTGACCTCACCTTTGACGGCATCACCCTGCAGTACGGCAAGGATGGAGCAGGCAAGGAGAAGGATGGTCTGGCTGCCGTGGTCGGTTACTACCCGCTTAATGAGAAATCAAGCAGAACAGCCGTTGGTGGACAGGATGCCTATCTTTTTGTCGGGCAGGCAGGCTACAAGGGCGAGGTGAGCGACATCCGCTACCAGCTCGGTGCCGGTTACTACAACTATGTGAATTTTGATGTCAACTCCACATCATTCTCCACAGTATTAAGTCCCTCTTTCGACTATACCGCCAAGGACTTCAACATTGTTGAGCTCTTCGGAACCCTGGGTGGCCAGGTCACGGAAAAGCTGCCGTGGAAACTCTCTGCCCAGTATGCGGTCAACACTGCCAGCAGCGGCGGAGCTCAGGGTCGCTACTACAATCTTGATGATTCACAGAAGAAAGCCTGGCTTGCAGAGGTTAAGCTCGGTGATGCCAAGAGTGTCGGCGACTGGTCGCTCAACGGTGAATACTGCAGAATCGAGCGTGATGCCCTTACGGTGCTGACCGATTCCGATCGCAACAGCCTTGGCGCATCCGGTGTTGTCGGTGCTACGACTGGATTCACCAACCTCAAGGGTATCAAGGTCGGCGGGGGATACCACCTTGTGCAGAACCTGATGCTTAATGTGAACTACTTCAGCTTCAAGTCGATTAACGTCGATAACATCACCAACCGCATTCTCATGGCAGATGTCGTCGTGAAGTTCTAAACCGTTTGTGTGTGTGTTCTTTTTTGTCTGTTGTTCTTTCTTCGGTAAGTTGTGTGGTTGGGTGGAATGCAAGGTCGCCCGGGCTTCGGCAGGGCGGCTTTGTATTTCTTTCCACTGACACACATGAAATACAGGTTTATATTTTATTAACCCAACTTTCTTGAAAACATGAAACTCTTCAAAAAAATACTTTTAAGCGCTACGGTTATAGGGCTGACTGCTTCGGGGACGGCCCAGGCTGCCGGCAAAATCGTCATCGATGGTTCTACCACCGTCGGTCCGATTGCAAAGGCATTCGCAGGCCATTTTACCCAGACCACCGGCATACAGGTAACCGTCAGTGAATCAGGATCTGGAAACGGCGCCAAGAGTCTTATCAACAAGACCTGTGACATTGCAACGATGTCGCGTTCAATGAAAGACAACGAGATCTCCGCGGCAAAAGCCAAGGGCGTCAACCCTGTCGAGCATGTTATTGCGCTTGACGGACTCTCTATCGTGGTTCATCCGAGCAACCGTGTCAATGCGCTTACCAAAGCGCAGATCCGCGGTATCTACATGGGCAAGTATACCAACTGGAGCCAGATTGGCGGCCCTAATACGGCAATCGTCGTTATCCAGCGTGAGTCGAACAGCGGTACGGCTGACTCCTTCAAGGAGCTCGTGATGGGCAAAGACAACCCGATAACCAAGAGGGCTGAAACCCAGTCAAGCAACGGTGCTATCAAGAGCCGTGTTGCCTCAACTCCCGGAGCAATCAGCTATATCGGCCTTGGATTTGTTGACAGCTCCGTCAAGGATCTTCTGGTTGATGGCATAGAGCCTACTGTCAAGACGGTCAAGAATGGCACCTATCCAATCCACAGGCCGCTCTTCATGTACACCAATGGCCCGGCGACCGGCGCTGTCAAGCAGTTCATCGACCTCGCCAAAACTCCTGAAGGCAAGCGCCTGATCAGTGAGACCGGCTTTGTGAATATTAATTAAGTAACCTCCGGGCCCTGTTCCTGCAGGGAGATGTGAACAGAAAAAGCCGTCAGAAGAGTGACGGCTTTTTCTTTTTTATGTCTTGGCTCATATCTTTTTCTTCACTCTTGAGTTTCCTGAAACTTGTAGCCTATCCCGCGGAGCGTCTTGATCATCTTGCCCCTGCTTCCGAGCTTGTCGCGCAGGCGGGTGATGTGGGTGTCGATGGTCCGGGTGTTGATGCTCCGGTCGACGTCCCATACATCGCTGAGCAGCGTTTCGCGCGATTGCGCATCGCCCTTTCTCTTGAGCAGCGCGACAAGGAGCTTGAACTCCATCAAGGTCAGCTCCAGCTCATTGCCGTCAAGCGTGACCTGGTGACGCCCGAGGTCGATCGCGATGCCGGCGGCACTAAGTACCTCCTGCATTCTGCCACTCTGGCGACGGTCGCGCTTGAGTACCGCCCTGATACGGAGGTTGAGCTCTCGCGGGCTGAAGGGCTTGACGACATAGTCATCAATGCCAAGCTCAAAGCCGAGCACCCTGTCGATCTCCTCGCCTTTGGCTGTCAGCATGATGATGGGCAGCTCACGGTAGAGCTGGTGCTGCTTGATCTTCTGGCAGAACTCGAAACCGTTCATCCCTGGCAGCATCACGTCGAGCAGGAGAAGGTCGAAACTTTTGCGCCCCAGCTCTTCGTAGCCCTCTTCAGCGCTTTCACAAAGCGTGCATTTATAGCCTGCCCGCTCAAGATTGAATATGAGGAGCTGGGAAAGGTTGCGGTCATCCTCGACAACAAGCAGCATCGGATCAGCCATGGGGACGGATGTTTTAGTGTTGAATGCCGGGAATCATCTCTTCTCTCCATGAAGATTGTAAACTTTACTGACAAACCCGTTATCTCGTTGTCATCCGCCCTGTATTGTTTGCAATTCCGTAACACTCCCTTAATATTTCCGCAACACATCTCAGGGTATATTCCACGTACTCAAATCCCGTCACGGCCAGTCACCCTTCATACGTCGGGATGGCCCTTCTCATTTGTTCAAACAACACTATCAGAATCGAATCATGCATAAAAAAAAGAATGTGCTCTTTCTCTGCACAGGAAATTCATGCCGCAGCCAGATGGCCGAAGGTTTGCTCCGTCATCTGGCGGGTGATCGTTTTGAGCCAATGAGTGCAGGTCTTGAGCCAGCTCATGCTCTGCATCCCCTTGCCGTGAGGGTTATGGCAGGGATCGGTATCGATATAAGCAATCAGCGGCCGAAAGGGGTTGAGCACTATCTCGGAAAAACCATGATCCATTATCTGATTATCGTGTGCGACAAGGCCCAGAAGAGCTGCCCAAGAGTCTGGCCGGGGTTGGCGGACGAAAAACGCTATTTCTGGCCATTGAAGGATCCTTCCGTTGTTTCAGGAACCATCGAAGAGAAAGTTGCTGCATTTCGGACGGTTCGAGAGGAATTGAGAGAGACCTTGATCTCCTGGGTGCAGGAGGTCGAGGCTCCCACCCTTCTCTATTGACAGGAGGCGGCTATCATTGTCCGGTTGAGGTTCGGCCCTTGATAGCATGGATTGTTTGCAATCATGCAACAAACCTGTAACACTTCCTCAACACTAGGAAGCGTAGATTGCTGTAACATTTCCGAAGGGCTGAGTAATAGCTGTAACATCGTAATGCCATGGTAAAAAGTAAAGTCAAGTGGTTCCATCATAGAAAAGGGTTCGGCTTCATTCTGAACCCGGATGGAGGGGAGGATATTTTTGTTCATTACTCGCACATCGTTTCGGAGCAGAAGTTCAAGTTCCTGCATACGGATGCGGAGGTGGATTTTGAGCTCGAGGCGACCACGAATGGATTGCAGGCAAGAAAGGTTCAGGAGCGTCCATCTCTATTCGCTGCAAGCAAGGAAATGTTTTCCGCCCGATTGGATTTGAGCAGGTGATGTTTCAATAGTCTTCCTGTGAGATATGATGCATGCCTCAAGGGCTGTATTGCGCTACGCGTGTTTTCTGGAGCAACTGGCAACCAATAACCTGATGGCAATGAAGAAGATTGTACATGTTTTTGAAATAACGGGATTGATTCATGGACGGCCTCTTGTCAAACTGGTTGAAGGATCTCAGCCGTTCAAACAGAACCAGTATCTGGCAGTCTATCAGGAGGAGAGCGGAAAACGAGTTAACGGCCAGACCAAGGCACTTCAGAAGGTTGAGGAAGTCGGCTTCAATGAGGCCGTCAGGTATATGCAGGTTTCCGCATTGACCTGCAGCAATCTTCAGGCTTAGTAAGTTTCGGATTCTTTTTTTTCGTTCAGTTGCCAGAAAAGGATTTTTCTCAACGCCCAACCATAGCGGATATGGATTTTTTTTCCGTTCTCTACTACCGTTTCAAGAAAG
>JBAXBE010000032.1:0-13680 GCA_037142155.1 Chlorobiaceae bacterium | reverse complement strand
AAAAACGGTGGAGTTGTATTGTTAATAATATTATATTGCAGGTCAACCGATTTAACATAATAATAGAAGAGACATGACCCTGACAAAAGAGCATAAAGCGGAAGTTATCAAGCAGTTTGGCGGTTCAGACCAGAATACCGGCAAATCAGAGGTTCAGGTGGCGCTGTTCAGCCGCAGGATCACCGATCTTACCGGTCATCTGCAGGCGCATCCCAAGGACAAGCACTCCCGTCGCGGACTGCTCATGCTTGTCGGAAAGCGCAAGAAAGTTCTCAACTACCTCAAGAACGTCGACATCGACCGTTATCGCAAAGTGATTGCCGAACTTGACCTGCGCAAGTAAGCCTTTTTTTGCATGATCTCTGCAGGGAACTCTCCCTGCAGGTTCTCTTTCACCAAAGAATAGAGCAGAGGGAATGCCATGTTGGAAAGTATGACCGGATACGGCAGCGCTGAGTCGGTCCAGAATGGAGTGCGGGCGCTGGTTGAGCTTCGTTCGGTCAACAACCGGTTTGCCGAAATCAGCGTCAAGCTTCCCCGTCAGCTGCTCTCTTTTGAACTTGAGGTACGCGAAATTATCCGGGCCCGCTTTCAGAGAGGCAAGATCTCGGCTTTTATCCAGATCCAGCTTGACGAGGAACAGCCCATCTCCCTCTCCATCAATGCGTTGAAGATCAAAGCCTACAAAGAGCTTCTTGAAGGTTTAAGTTCAGAAGCCGGAGTCACGGCATCGCTCACCATAGATCATTTTCTTCGCTTTCCTGAGGTTTTCGATAATGGCGCGCCCTCTCTTGATGGTGACGGGCAGCTCTGGCCTTTCGTCAAGAATCTGCTCATGGAGGCCATCGAAAAGCTCAAGGCTATGAGGCGAAGGGAGGGTGAAGAGCTCTCTCTGGACTTTACAGGCAGAATCGCAGAGATAGAAAAAACACTTGAACGGGTAGCTGCCCAATCGGTTGAAAATCTGGAGGCTGTCCGCAAAAGGCTTGCCGCAAAGGTGGAGGCTGTAGCCGCAAAAGATCTGGCTTACAGTCGTGACCGTCTGGAAATGGAGCTTGTTCTTGCTGCTGATAAACTTGATATAGCCGAAGAGCTTACCCGGTTTGCGAGTCACAACAAGTTTTTTATTGAGGAGCTTCAGAACGACGAAAGCGGAACCGGCAGAAAACTCAACTTCCTGCTTCAGGAACAGCTTCGTGAAGCCAATACCATTGCCTCGAAGTCACAGAATGCAGAGATTTCCCAGAATATGGTCCATATCAAGGAAGAGCTCGAGAAGGTCAGGGAGCAACTTCAGAATATAGAGTGAGGGTTATGGCGCAAGGGCTGGAGCATCTGGGACGGCTTGTTGTTTTTTCAGCCCCGTCGGGAACCGGCAAGTCCACGATTGCTCGACAGGTGCTCTCACGCCTCAGTAATCTCAGGTTTTCCGTCTCGGCGACAACGCGCGAGAAACGGGCCGGAGAAGAGGATGCAGTAAATTATTATTTCCTTACCAGAGAGGATTTTGAAGAGAAGATCCGCGCTGGTGGCTTTATAGAACATGAGTTCTTTTTTGGAAACCATTACGGGACACTGCTGGATAAAACCAGAGAGGCCATTGAAGGTGGGACCAATCTTCTTTTTGATCTGGATGTCAAAGGAGCGCTGAATCTTAAACGTCTTTTTCCAGACAACTCCCTCCTGATATTCATCAAGCCTCCGAGCATTGAGGTTTTAGAGGAGCGGCTCAAGGGTCGCGACAGTGAAGATGAGGAGAGCCTGAAAGTCCGCCTTGAGCGATCGAGGCTCGAGCTTGGTTATGCGGACCGGTTCGATGAGGTCATCGTCAACGACGATCTCTCCAAAGCGGTCGAAACCGTGACGGCGATTATCAGCAAATTTCTTTCAAACACGTAAAATATAGTGCAATGCCGGTGAAACCTGTTGATTTGAACAAGCTGAGAAGTGCGCACCTGAATCTCTATGAGACGGTGGTCGCAATTTCAAAGAAAGCCAAGAAACTGCACGACGAAGAACGGACCGAACTGGAAGACAAGCTGCTTCCCTACAAGGAGATGATTCGCAACCCGACAAGCGAATCGGAATCGGACAAGATCTTCCCTGAGCAGATTGCCATCAGTCTTGAATTTGAAGGCAAAGAGAAGGCTTCACATAAAGCTGTTGCCGAGTTCTTTGACCGGAAGTTCGACTATGTCCTGGAGAAAGCTCCGGAAAAACGACCCATCCAGACTGAAGAAGATGATGAAACTGACGGGGATTAATCAAATCACCCTTCGCGTCAATGACCTGCGTGCCGCCGAAGAGTTTTACGGCGGCATTCTCGGCCTCAAGCTCGATCATCGGGTTGGGGCGAATATTACCTACCTGCGCATCAACTCCGACATGCTTGTCCTTGTAAAGGCTGAAACGCCCGGATCTCCTGAATCGAGGGATATCAGGGTCGATCATTTCGGTTTCAGGCTTCCGTCAGACGCCGAGGTCGATGCTGCAGCCATCTACCTTGATGATTGTGGAGTGCACCTGGTTACCAGACCCGCCCACCGTCGCGAAGGTCGTGCTTTTTTTGTCATGGACCCGGATGGCAACCTTGTGGAGTTCTACAGCATGCATGAAGGGGGCATCCAGAAGGGGAGCCCCGATATCGATACCTCCTCACCCGGTACCCACTCGCCCGGCAACCGCCAGAGACCGGCGGATGAGAGTGACCCCGCCAAGCCCCGCCGTTCAAGGAAATAAGAAGAGGAGTCAGAAGGGGACCAACAGGAGCTATGCGACCTATGGGATCCGAGTGAAGAGAAAGATCACTTCAGGCGAGCTTGGTGTTGGACTCTTCAACCCGGAAAGTTGCTTGTGTAATTTGTCACTAACGTCCCCTCCGCCGCCCTTCTTCTGATTCGTGTAATTCGTGGACCCTCTTCCAATCCGAAATTCACAATCTCTTCAGCAAAACCTCTTCAGCTTCTTTTAGCTGTTCGGGGGTGTTGATTCCCAGGATCTCTTCAGGATTGTCCGTCATGAAGGCGGATACTCTCTGTCCGCTCTGGAAACAGATGCCAAAAACATCAGTCAGATAGTACTCTTTCTGTGCGTTGTTCGTGGTGATCCTTTTCAGTGCACTGAAGAGCACCGGGGCCTTGAAGACGTAGATGCCGGAATTGATCTCCCGAATGGCACGTTCGGCTTCGGTTGCATCTTTCTCTTCGACGATTTTCAGGACGACGTCGCTTTTCTCCTTCCGCACCACCCTCCCATATCCAGTGGGGTCCAGAAGCTCAGCCGTCAGCACTGTGGCCTCGGCACTGCTCGAACGATGGAAATCGATCAGCTTCTGCAGCGTCTCGACGTTGACAAGCGGGGCATCTCCTGAAAGGATGAGCACCTCCCCCTCAAAGTCACGAAGCGCGGTTTCCGTCTGCATGACTGCATGGCCAGTTCCGAGTTGCGGCTCCTGCAGTGCGGTGGTGACGCCGTAACCGGCGGTTGCTTCTCTGACGAGTTCAGCCTGGTGGCCAACAACAAGCACGACTTTTTCAGGGGAGAGGGTTTTCGACGCATCCAGTACATAGTCGATGAGCGGGCGTCCATTAGCCTTGTGGAGCACCTTGGGCAGGTCGGATTTCATGCGCGTTCCTTTGCCCGCAGCCATGATGATTACTGAAAGAGACATAGTTTTCTGGTCATTTGTTGTTGCCTTTACCGGTAGCTCTTCATGAGAGTATCTCGTCCTCTTCACCGACCCGGTGGCGGCGCTTCGGGTTGTTATTCCTGTCGACAATAAGCACCATTGGGCTGTATTTGCGGGCCTCTTCCTCTTCCATGACGGCAAAGGTCATGATGATGATCTCATCACCGACAAGCGCGCACCTTGCGGCCGCGCCGTTGAGCTGGATCTCCCTCGACCCGGGAGCGCCCTTGATGATGTAGGTTTCAAAACGCTCGCCGTTATTGTTGTTGACCACAAGAACTTTCTCGTTGGGGATCATGTCGACCATTTCGAGCAGTTCGCAGTCGATGGTGATGCTGCCTTCATATTCGAGGTCGCCGCTGGTTACAATGGCGTTGTGGATTTTCGATTTCAATACGTGTAGTTTCATGAACTGACAGCCTTCAATGATTTATTTTAATAATGCTTCGCCGCTTCCCTTGAAAATCCTGAACTTCTTCAGGTTCTGGTCACTTTCAAACCCCTCGCCCCTGACGGTTTCCTCCGGCCTGGTAATGGTCACAAATCTGTTCGATCGTATCATCCGGTCAAGAGCAGTCCGTTTGGCATATTCGGTCCTGATGACCGCACCCCCTCTGGCGGCAATGACGACATTGCCGAGAGCCTCAATATCCTGGTTGTCATGGATGACAGCTTTTTGTGCTGCTATTGACGTCGTGGGGGTGCCGCTCTGGTCAAAGAGGGTCACCTTGACGCCTTCGTCAAGATGATGTTCGGTGCCGCCGTTGACTCTGTACTCAGTACCGTGGCCGGCCTCGATGACTCCTTTCCTGGAACCCGACTCGGTGAGCGCCAGCCTGACCGACCAGCTCTCCTGAACCGGATGGTTGGCCCCGATAAAGCCGGTTTCGGGAGGGCGGTGCTCACCTTCTGACGCACCGCATCCCGATAAAACTATCAGTAAACCCTGCAAAAAAAAAACGATAAACCCTTTACGCACAGGAGCTGTTTACTTGATATTCAACTGGTCCATCACCTTGAAGGTGAGGTCGTGATCCGGCGTTCCCCATACCTGAACACTTTTGTCGAGAACCAGAGAGAAGCCTTCTTTCTGGGCAATGGATGAGATTGCTCCCTTTATTTTATCCTGAATCGGAGCGATGAGCTCCTGCTCCTTCTTCTGCATGAGGGCGCCCTGCTCCTGCTGGTATTTCTGGAGAGCCTGAGCCTTGAGGTTCAGATCCTTCTCTTTCTGATCCTTTGTAGCCGGTTTTGCACTCTTGTAGGAAGCAACAGCCTTCTGATACTCCTGGTTCAATCGTCCAATCTCTTTCTGAACCGGGGCGGCAGCTGTCTGCATTGTCGTCTGGGCCTGCTTTGTCTCGGGCATTTGCTGGAATATCTTGGCGAAGTCAACAACGGCCACTTTGGCGGCATCCTGAGCAGCAAAAGAGGAAGAAGTTGCCATTGCAAGGCTTAGAACCGCAGCCATCAAGACCCTGCGCGTCAGGCGCATCAATTTTCCTGGATGATTCATCAATATCAATATTAAGGTTGTCGGTAAGTATGGTGTCGTCTCTGTATAACGTTCAACAGGACACAATTATACAATTCAAAGGTAATAATTCCCCGTTAAAAAACTATAAAAAGCTGAGTGATGCCGGTGTGAAAAGGTTGCCAGGCGTGCACTTCCCCATTGAGAGGAGGTGCAGGCGGTGACATCTTCTCTTTTTCTTATATTGCGCCACCATTCCACTACAATCAAAGAAATCGTTCTGCTATGAGTCTGATGATCAGTGTTTCCGGTATAAGGGGCGTTGTCGGCGAGAGTCTGACCCCGAAAAACCTCACGGCGTTTGCCATGGCTTTTGCGACCTGGATCCGGCATGAAAAGAGTGCGTTTCAGAAGGGCGGAGCATCCGATGAGCCTCCTCGAATTGTCATCGGCAGGGACACCCGGCCGACAGGCAAGGCTATCGGCGATCTTGTCGGCAACGCGCTTGTCCTTTCGGGGTGTGATGTTATCGACCTTGGTGTCGCCACAACGCCTACCGTTGAGATTGCCGTGACCGGTGAGGGCGCTGATGGCGGGCTGATCATTACTGCCTCGCACAATCCTGTTGAGTGGAATGCACTGAAAATGCTCAACCGGAAGGGGGAGTTTCTCTCTGCCGCTGAAGTCGATGAGCTGCTTGCCATTGCCGGGAACGAGGAGTTCCACTCGGCGCGCTGGGACGGCATCGGCAGCTTTACCAGAAAGGAAGGTTATGACGAGGTGCATATCGAGCAGGTCGTCGGGCTTTCGTGTATTGATTCCCGGGCCATTGCTGCTGAGCACTTCAGTGTGCTGGTTGACTGCGTTGAGGGGGCCGGCTATTCAATTGTTCCAAAGCTCTGCCGGGCACTTGGCATCGAGAATGTTGTGCCTCTGGCATGCGGTGGAACCGGACTTTTCCCTCGCAATCCCGAGCCGATCGAGGAAAATCTCCAAAAGACCATTGCCACTCTCAGAAAGAGCGGCTGCGATTTCGCGCTTGTCGTTGATCCTGACGTCGACCGGCTTGCGGTCATCTCTGAAGATGGATCGCTTTTCGGTGAGGAGTACACCCTCGTCGCTTGTGCTGACTACTACCTGAAAGAGAAGCGCGGGCCTGTTGCCAATAACCTTTCGAGCAGCCGCGCACTGCGGGACATTGCCGGACGCTACGGCGTCGAGTGCTACAGCGCGAAGGTCGGAGAGGCCAATGTGGTCGAGGTCATGAAGGAGAAAAAGACGGTTATCGGCGGAGAGGGGAACGGTGGAGTCATTCTTCCCGAGCTGCACTACGGCCGTGATGCTCTTGCCGGCATAGCGCTCTTCGTTCAGGCCTTCACCTTCTGGCGTTCTGAAAACAGGGGAGGAACACTTTCACAGTTCCGGCGGCACTTTCCCGACTATGTCATGTCGAAGCAGAAAATCGTTCTTGGTTCAAAAGGACGTTCATCGCTTGAGGGTATCTTTGCCGATATCGCCCGGGATTACAACTACGCCGAGGTCAACAGAGCGGACGGACTGAAACTCGATTTTGCCAAGAGCTGGGTCCACCTGCGTCCGTCAAACACCGAACCAATCGTCAGAATCTATGCCGAGGCCCCTTCAAAGGCTGAGGCCGAGGAGCTTGCCGGCAGGTTCAAGAGTGAGCTTGAGCGGAGGAGCGCCTGAGGGCCGGGGCTCCACTATTATGAATAACCCGCAGCAGAAAAAAAGCTTCAGGCCGCAACAGGACGAAACCCTTCAAAAAGAGAGAAAAGGGTCGGTTGACCGCTATATCATCTCACGCCTCCTGGAGTATGTCAAGCCATTCAGGGCGCTTGTCTTCTGGGCTATTGCCGTAACGCTTGGGGGCTCCTTTCTCGGCCCGCTCCGGCCATATCTGACGAAAGTCGCCATTGACGACTATATCGCGCGTGGTGATTTGAAGGGACTGGCCTTTATCAGCGTTCTTCTTGCCGGAGCTATACTGCTCGACGGCATCAAGCAGTACGTCACCACATGGCTGACGCAGATTATCGGACAGAAAGCCGTCTTTATGCTCCGGATGGATATTTTCACCCATCTGCAGAAACTTCCGGCGCGCTTTTTCGACCGGAACCCGATCGGTCGGCTGATTACAAGGACCACGAGTGATGTCGAGTCGCTTAACGAAATGCTCTCGAGCGGCATCATCACGATCCTCGGCGATCTTCTTCAGCTTTTTTTCATCGTCATCCTCATGGTCTGGATCGACTGGAAGCTGACTCTGATCGTACTCAGCATTCTTCCCCTTATGCTTTATGCGACAATCACCTTCAAGAACCGCGTCAGGGATGCGTTCCAGGATGTTCGCACCCATCTTGCCCGGCTGAACACCTTTTTCCAGGAGCATATCACCGGCATGTCGATTGTGCAGCTTTTCAACCGCCAGGAGCGCGAGTTTGAAAAATATGCCGGGATCAACCGCGACCACATGGATGCCAATATCCGGACGGTCTTTTATTTTTCAATCTACTATCCGCTCATCGAGGTGCTCAGTTCTGTAGCCGCAGGCCTGGTCATCTGGTACAGCGGCTTCCGGCTCCAGAGGGCGGACCTCACCATCGGCGTTGTGGTCTCCTTCATCCAGTATATCTGGCTTTTCTTCCGCCCTCTCCAGCATCTCTCCGACCGTTTCAACGTCATCCAGACGGCCATTGCCGGCTCCGACCGCATCATCAGGCTGCTTGACCTGCAGGAGGGGATTGAAACTCCTCCCCAAAACGCTCCTCCTGCGGTATTCCGCGAAAAGATAAGCTTCAATGACCTGTGGATGGCCTATGACGACGACAACTGGGTCCTCAAAGGAATCTCCTTCGACATCCGGCGTGGTGAAAAAATCGCCATAGTCGGTGCTACAGGCAGCGGCAAAACCACCATCATCAATATCCTCTCAAGGCTCTATCCCTTCAGTAAAGGCGCCGTCACCATCGACAATCTGCCGCTGCAGGAGATACCCGCGCTTTCGCTGAGAAAGCTGGTGGGCGTTGTCATGCAGGATGTCTTTCTCTTTTCGGGCACGATACGCGAGAATCTCGCATTCGGCAATCCGGATGTTTCCGAAGGGGAGATCAAGGCGGCCGCGAGGATTGTCGGCGCAGACAGGTTCATCGAAGCGCTTCCGGGCGGCTATGAGTACCGGGTTCTGGAAAACGGTACGGGGCTCTCTTCAGGCCAGAAGCAGCTCGTCGCCTTCGTTCGTGCGCTGCTCTACAATCCGGAAATCCTCGTGCTTGACGAAGCCACCAGTTCGGTCGACACCGAAACGGAAACGCTTATTGACGCCGCAACCGCAAAGCTCATGAGCGGACGAACCTCCATAGTCATCGCCCACAGGCTCTCCACCGTCCAGAAGGCAGACAGGATCATCGTGCTGCACAAAGGGGTGATACGCGAGACCGGCAGCCACCAGGAGCTTCTGGCCAATCGCGGCCTCTACTACAAGCTCTACCTGCTTCAGCATCCCGAGCAGACACTGGCATCTGGCAGATAATTGACAGGGCTTGAGGCGGGCTTTGTTGGTGTTGCATGAAGGACCAAAAGGAGAGCAGGGAGTGGGGGTTTGCTTACAGGCTGCTGTCGCGCAGCACGCTTACCGGCTCGAGCCTTGCTGCCCGTGCTGAGGGGAGTATGGCGGCAAGGGTGCTGATGAGGACGGTTATGCCGATGACCAGCAGGAAGTAGAGGGGATTGAAGGACATGCTGAATCCTGTCTTGGTGACCGGTCCCTGTGAGCTTTCGATGGGAAGGTTGGCGAAGATGTTGATTGAGCCGATTGCCAGCACCCCTCCTGCCAGAGCTCCTGCCAGACCGACAATGAACCCTTCGAGGACGAACATTCCTACCAGCTGGCCGGCTGAAAAGCCGAACGACTTCATGATGGCGATATCCCTGCTTTTTTCAAAGACGGTGGTGACAAGAATGTTGGCGACCCCGAATCCTGAGACCACTCCGACGAAGGCCACAAGGGAGAAGACGATATAGCCGATTCGGGCGAAGAGCGAGAGTATGCTGGCATTCTCCTCCTGCCAGGTGATGCAGCGGTAACCGGTTATGCTTTCGAGATTTCTGGCCAGGGGGGTGTTGTTGAAAGGATCGGCTACCTTGACGGCTATGCCGGTAACCTTGTTCGAGGGCATTGCCTCGATGATCTGGGCAAGCTTGAGGGAGACGAAGACGCTGTTGTCGACAGCGTTGATGCCGGTGAAAAAGATGCCGGCGACCTTGCACTGCCGGCTGATTCCTGAAGCGGGGATGATGGTGATGTTGTCATTGAGCTTGAGCCCCATCTCCCTGGCTGCTCCTCGACCGACAAGGAGTGCATTAGGCGTTTTTTCGAAGGTCGCGCTGTCACCGGAGGTGATTTTTTTGCTGATGCCGCTGATGGCGTTTTCCCGCTCAATCTGGATCCCCCTCAACAGAAGCGGCTGATTGCGGTTGCCCTTGACGGCCATGACCTGCGAATCGACGTAGGGAGAGGCGGCCATAACCTGCTTTGCATACTCGCTCGAGTTGAATACTTCAAGAATCTGGCGGTAGTTGCGGATCTCCTCACGTTCCAGCTTCTGGATATTGTCTTCGACCATGGCGACAGAACGGGGCTTTGTGCCGGTGATAATGTTCACCGGGACAGGATTGGTTATCTCCCCCTTGATCCTGATGTGAGGAGCAACGTTGACAATGGTCTCGACAAAAGAGTCAAGAAGCCCTCTGGTCAGGGAGTTTGTCGTAATCAGCACCATCGTGCTTACGGCAACCCCGAAAATCGTGATCAGTGTCTGGCGGCGGCGGCCGAGCAGGTGGCGTACGGCTATATCGAACAATGTTTTCAGCATGTCAAGCCGCCCGGCGATAAACTCATGGAGGAGGTGTTGAAATTCATGATTCCGGTCTTGAGAGGGGTGTCGGGGAGTCTGCCCCCCTTTGATTTTGCCCGTCTTCAGGAAGTTATGGGATATTTTTATTAAGTTACGTGTTTAACATCAACTATACCAAATTCCTGAGGGAATGCACTCCTGCGGCTATGAGCGACACTACAGCAAACAGAACAATCGATCGCAAGCAGAGCCACGTGGAAATCTGCCTGCACGGGGATGTCGCCTTCAGCCGGAAGAGCTCAGGCTTTGAACGATACCGGTTTGAGCACAATGCCGTGCCGGAACTCTCTTTCTCATGCATTGACCTTTCGACGACCTTTCTGGGCCGCACAGTCGGCGCACCTCTGATGATCTCCTCGATGACGGGGGGGTACAGTGATGCGGTGGATCTGAACCGCAGGCTTGCCGAGGCAGCTGAACGGTTCCGGATTCCTATCGGCGTCGGAAGCATGCGCCAGGCGCTTGAGAACAGCGCTCATCGCGAGAGTTTTTCAATTGTGCGGAAATTCGCGCCCAGCGTGCAGATCTTTGCCAATATCGGAGCGCCGGAGATAGCCAGAGGGCTTAGCCGTGCTGCTATCGTCGCCATGCTTGAGCTCATCGAGGGTGACGCTCTGATTGTGCATCTGAATGCAGCTCAGGAGCTCTTTCAGCCTGAAGGAAACACCGATTTTCGCCATCTGCTTGACCAGCTCGCCACCGTTTGCGCCTCTATTTCAGTGCCGGTCATTGCCAAGGAGGTTGGTTCCGGCATTTCTGCAACTGCCGCCCGGAGTCTGATTGAAGCAGGAGTGAAGGTCATCGATGTTGCGGGTTCGGGCGGCACCAGCTGGCAGAAAGTCGAGGAGATCCGCTATACCCGGGAGTTCGGCAGCGACAACCGGTTCAGCACTCCTGCTCTCGAGGAACTGCTCGACTGGGGGATTCCTACCGCCGACTGCCTGCAGGGTATCAGGGAGCTCAAGAGAGCGCATCCTGAAATGGAGCCTATAGAGATTGTCGCTTCCGGGGGGATACGTTCCGGCATAGACATCGCCAAATCTCTGGCGCTCGGCGCTTGTATTGCCGCTTCGGCGGGAGCACTGCTCAAGGCCCTCCATGAAGGAGTACTGGAAGAGACTATTGAAATCTGGCTGAACGACCTCAGGGCAGTCATGTTTCTGACGGGAGCAGCCACACCGGGCGAGCTCCGGGAAAAACCCCTTATCGTTAAACCATGAAGGACGTTATAATGAATGCTCTTGTTACTCCGGAACTTGTCGATAAAAAATACCGTCTCTACCACTCGAGAATCAATGCGGCTCTTGACAAATGCTTTGAGCAGGAGACCCCTGCCACCCTCTATCTGCCGGCCCGCTTTATTCTGGAAGGCAAGGGCAAGAGAATCCGTCCTTATCTGACGCTTCTGGCCTCGGAGGCGGTAAGCGGATCATCGGAAAATGCGCTCAATGTCGCTCTTGCCGTCGAAATCTTGCACAACTTCACCCTTGTGCATGACGACATCATGGACCAGGCAGAGCTCCGTCACGGCAGGCCGACGGTTCATCGGAAATGGAATGTCAATGCGGCGATACTCTCCGGTGACATGATGATCGCCTATGCATATGAGCTGGCTCTCAATGCAAAAAGCACCCGCCATGTCGAGCTCATCCATATTCTCAACCATGCCAATATCACCATTTGTGAAGGGCAGGCGCTTGATATGGAGCTTGAGGAGAAAAAGGATGTTACGATAGCCGATTATCTGGACATGATCGCCAAAAAAACCGGCCGCCTTATTTCAGCAGCCCTCGAAGCCGGCGGCGTTGCAGGTAACGGAACCCCCGACCAGCTCCGGAGCCTTGTGCTCTTTGGCGAAAAGATAGGCAGGGCCTTCCAGATTCAGGATGACTATCTCGATATCATGGCCGATGACGGCAAGAGCGGGAAAATCTCGGGCGGTGATGTCATGAACGGCAAAAAGACCTATCTCCTGCTCCGCTCGCTTGAGCTGACCTCCGGAAAAGAGCACGACCTGCTGAACTCCATCATCATGAACAAGGGTATCGGGGCGGAACGGGTTCCCGAAATCAAGGCTATCTACGAGCGGTGCGGTGTTCTCGACGAGACGGCCGCCCTCATCAACAGCAACACCGAAGAGGCGCTCTCGGCCATAGAGGGCCTGCCCTACCCGGAGGGCAGGGATCATCTCAAGGGGTTTGCCAATATTCTCATGAAAAGGGATTGCTGATTGCCTCGGCCTTATGGCATGCGCGGTTTCCACAGAGACGAGGCTGCTCCTCTTGCGCCTCACCCTCGTTCCCGGTTTCGGCCCCGCAAGGATCAAGGCTCTCGTTGGGCATTTTTCTCGCCTTGACAATCTGCTTCTTGCCGGCCGGGATGAACTGAGCGCTGTTTCAGGCATCGGCGGAGCTCTCGCCCATCAGCTTCACCTTTTTCTGCATGACCATCGCCAGCGGGAGGCATCGCTGAAAGCTGCTGAAGATCAGCTTGAGGCGTTGCATCGTGTCGGGGCATCGATGCTTACCATTCTCGATTCCGCCTATCCGCCGCTGCTCAAAGAGATATATGATCCGCCGCCCTGCCTGTTTGTCCGGGGGCGGCTGCCCGTTGCCGTTCACCCTTCGCTTGCTGTTGTCGGTACCCGGCATGCAACTTCCTACGGCCATCAGAGTGCCCGTATGCTCTCCGGCGGGCTTGCCGCAAGCGGGATTGCCATCTTCAGCGGCATGGCCTACGGCATCGACATGACGGCCCACGCTGCGGCTCTGGAGGTCGGAGGTGCCACCGTTGCGGTTCTTGCCAGCGGTGTCGATACCGTCTATACCGATCCACGGGGGAAGCTCTGGCCAAAAATCATTGAGCGGGGAGCGCTCGTTTCGGAGGAGTGGATCGGCTCGGAGCTGTCGCCAGGAAAGTTTCCAAAAAGGAACCGGATCATTTCCGGCATTACTGCCGGCACCCTTGTCGTTGAGTCTGACCTGAAAGGGGGGTCGCTGGTAACCTCGTCGTTTGCCCTTGAGCAGAATCGCGAGGTTTTTGCCGTTCCAGGCAGCATCTTTTCGCGGGCATCCCGTGGTACGAACAAGCTTATTCAGGATGCTCAGGCCAAGCCGGTCATGAGTGTCGAGGATATCCTCATCGAACTCTGGCCGGAAGTGGCGGGCACCCGGCCGGAAAAGAGCTCCGGCGGCGGTGTGCTTCCGGACGGGCCTGAAGGAGAGCTTCTTGGCCACCTTGGCGAGGAGCCGCTGCATATCGACGCCATCGCTCAGGCATCAGGCCTTGAGCTTTCGGAGATTCTTGTTCACCTGTTCGAGCTTGAGAGCAAGTCCCTCATTGTGCAGCTGCCCGGCCAGTACTTCCGGAAAAAATACCAGTGACCGTTTACCCCTGAAAAACGCTCTGCAAATAAAGATGGCTCTCCTTTTGATTATTTGACGCTTTCTTCTATATTATATGCCTTTTGTTATTGAAGAGGGATTATTTGAATAATTTTTTATCCTAACAGCACCCGTATATGCCTTTACACAAATCGGCTGAAAAAAGATTGCGGCAGTCAGAAAGAAGAAATGCCAGGAACA
>JBAXBE010000031.1:0-15352 GCA_037142155.1 Chlorobiaceae bacterium | reverse complement strand
TATGTTGCACATCCAAATAGTCCTATGACTATAAAAAGAATAAAAACTATTGTTAAATGTTGAGATATTTTAACGGCGTTCATACAACATCCTCCCTTTTAAGTTGACAAAATATTACTGCCTACAAACCATGCAAGATAAAACCCTGCATTAATAGCGTCCTCTCCTTTTGAAATATCATCAGAGAGTACTTTGCTGTAATGATAGATGACCACGTTGATCTTTTCATGATTTCTCCTTGATTTAATGAAATCAATTGATTCCGTTCGAAAGCATGCAACGCTCTGCTTCCAGAAATAACTATTTCATAATATTCTACTCCGTATAAAAGATTTTTATACACTTAATGTACGCCTTATCATTATTAATAGCACAAAATTATTTTTATGTTTCCGGCATACTTGAGTGTTACCTGACCTTTTCAATAGTATCGCACCCGCCTGCCTGCATGGCATCTGCACTTTCGTCCCATAGCTCTCGGGGCAGGCCATGCAGCTGCTTTGCTCTTTCTGCGCGCCGCCTCTGGCAGCTTGCTTTCAAGTATGGCGCTTGCGCGCTCTTGCAGGTAGCGTGCCCCGCCTCCCCGATTAACCTGCTCGGTCCCTTTATGCGGTATCGGCGGCTCACTTCGTGCATGCTGTGCATGCAGCCTGCCGGCGGGTTTGTCATGCTGCTTGCAATGCGCCCCGGGCAAGCAGCACGCCAAACCCTTGCCACAATCAGCTCAGCGGTGTGCCCGCACCGGCACAGCATGTGCTTGCAGCTGCAGGGCCAAATGCAGCGCCAGTGCGGGATGCAGAGCGCTAAAGAGCCCAGTGCTGTCGCACCGGCCTCTTTGCTTTGCTGCGAGGAGCAGCCCGGCACGGGTACATTCCCGGCTGCTGGCGGGGCAACCTCGGCATTCGTAGCTGCTGTCGGAATAGCTTTGGCGTTGCTGCCCTGTCATTTTAAATGCCTGCGCGCGCTGGCTTGCGTATGTTTATGGGTGTAAAGGTTGTCGTTCGGGGCTGGGGCTGGCGATGTCTCCCTGGTGCCGTGGTCCGGCAGCGTCTGACGCAGGAGCGGGCGGTAAAGCGGATTGACGTAAGAATAGTTGTCGCCGTCGCGACGCGCTTTATTTCGGGATACCGAAATGAAGAGAGCGGCAACCGGCAGATTCCAGGGTGAGCCCAGCGCGCTTTTGCTGCTTTGGATTTTGAGTAATAATATTAATAAAGAGAAGAATAAAGAAGAAAAGATTAGTAAATGATGGTTATTTGTTGTAACTTATAAGTATCCCGAAAGGGAAAAAGGCCAAATAACCGCGCAATACTTTCGAGCGCATATCCAGTGGAGTTCCAATGTCAGTTACCACCAAACGCCCCCGCACCCGGCAGATTGTCAGCCAGGCTACCCTCGCCAAGATCGACCGCGTTATCGACGAATTCCTTGCTGCCGGCGACACGGCGGTGCCTGTTTCGCCATGCGGCGGCAGCGGCCGCTCCGTCGAGGAGCAAAAGCAGTATGAGGACGATTATGAAGATTTTTATGGCAGGCGCCCTTAAGTTTCATCAACCCGGCCGGTGGCAACATGCGAAGTGCTTCCGGCTTTTTATTCGGAGAAACAACAATGACAAAAGAAGAGATCCATGATGAGCTGGCTGATGCCTTGCTCGTTGAACCGCAGCTGGAGCGCTGCCTGTATTGCAATGCAGCGGTAAAGCCTGCATGGGATGCTTCGGAGGGCTGGCTCTTTGAATGCGGCAGCTGCGGTGTCAGCTGGCAGAGCTGAAGTGTTGCACAATTTTTACTCTAATCCAGCCGGCAGTGAGCGGAATCGCTGCCGGCACAAATGGGATCCACAATGTCAGGTACGACCAGTAAGACCAGGAGGACCGGGTTCATGCACCAGAATTTAAAAGTATGCGTTCTTGATGTCTCATCAGCTGAGGCAATGCACGACCTGGGCGGCCAGGTCTTTTACACCACCAGCGAAAAGCACGGCAGGCTGCCCCGCTATTCGTGGGCCGAGAAACAGAGCGCGAATTACTCTGCTGCTTATGCAAGAGCAAAGCGGATCTTCGAGGACCCGACAGCGGTATTCTTTTTTGTGTACTGATCATTAACCATGGCGGGGCAATGTCTCCGCTCTTTTTTTCATGAACAACCCCCATCATCATCATGACAGAGTACCGCCTGAAACAGATCGGCGCCATGCTGCGCAAAGGCACGGCTTACATCTCAGAGCGCACTGCCGGCACACCCGGCACGCCGGACTTGCTGCAGTACTGGATTGTGCGGCTGCCGGGCCTCCTGCAGCCCATCAGGGTGCAGGTTGCCGTGCGGCCGAAGTGGCAGTACCATTACCGGAGGTCCCTGCTCCGCACCTGGCACTGACTCCCCTTCCCTGTCCTCTCCGGCCATCCTTTTCTATACCACCATCCCCCCCGCGGAGCGGGGAATTTTTTTTCGCTTTTTCGGCTTTTTCCCGCGCCTTTTGTTCGCTTTTGCTTTTGCATTGCGCGCATTGCAGCAGCATGCAGGCCGCTTTGGCCCCCCCCGAAAAGCATGCAAGAGGGGCATGCATGCCTGCGTGCGGCGCAGGCGAGCGGCGGAAAGTGTGAGGGGAAAAATCAAAAAAAAAATTCAGCAAGCTCACGCTTGCAAGAGGCTTTTTCACTTGCGGCGAAAAAGCCGGGGAAAAGAGGTTTGTAAAGGGAGCGGATAGCTGTGTTATTGCCCTGAAGCTGTCAGTTTACTATAGGTGTCACATCCTTTTTTGAATCCATTGTCGCAAGCCTTTTTGAACCACTCTTTTGCAATGCTCAGGTTTTGCGGACATCCCTTGCCTTCCTGGTACAGCGTACCGAGGTTGTATTGCGCTATCGCATTGCCTTGGTCTGCTGCCTGGCGATACCACTTCAGTGCTTCAACATAGTCCTGGGTCACTCCCTGCCCCTTTTCATACAATAACCCGAGATTACTTTGCGCTATGGCATTGCCTTGCGAAGCGGCCAACCGATACCACTTCAGTGCTTCAGTGAAGTCCTGGCTTACTCCCATGCCATTGTTGTACAGGTAACCGAGTCTACCTTGCGCTATAGCATTACTTTGGTCAGCTGCCTTACGATACCATTTTACAGCCTCCTGGTAGTTCTGGCTTACTCCCTGCCCCTTTTCATACATGAATCCAAGGTTATTTTGAGCATTTGCAAACCCTTGGTCCGCTGCTTTACGATACCAATTTACGGCATCGCCATAGTCCTTGGTTACGCCCGTTCCGTGGTTGAACATGGTACCAAGATTATTTTGCGCTCTTGCAAATTTTTGCTCAGCTGCTTTACGATACCATTTTACGGCCTCGGCATAGTCCCGGAAAACTCCATACCCCATGTCATACATGTAACCAAGATTGCATTGTGCTTCTGCATAGCCTTGCAGAGCTGCCTTTTCGTACCATTGCACTGCCTGGACATTGTTCTGGATCACTCCCTGTCCGTTTTCATACAGTAAACCGAGTTTGCATTGCGATACTGCATTGCCTTGCAGAGCTGCTTTACGATACCATTTAACGGCCTCGGCATAGTTCTGGGCCACTCCCTGCCCCTTTTCGTACATGATACCGAGATATTTTTGCGCTTCTGCATGTCCTTGATTCGCGACAAAGCTAAACTTCTCGAACGCCTTGGCATAGTCCTGTGGTAATACGCCAATACCAGTGTAATACTGATAACCCATATCGAATTCAGCCACTATCATAATTTGCCGGATGTCAAACACTGGTGGTTTTATGGTAACAGTCTCGCATTGGGCTATCGGTTGCAGAAAAAAATAAACTGCCAGTATTCTTTTGAGGTAGCGTTTCATTGATTTACTCGGGTTGCTTGTACTTGATCTTTTTTATCTGACGCGTTTGCAATTAATGGTGTCAGTTATTTTGCCTGGTGGTAAACTGGTAAGGGCTTGTTTACCTTGATATGTCGTGGTTGTTGTGATAACTAATATCTTGAAGTGAACACCGATACCTGCATTCTGTTCTCCCAGATATGCATTGCCCGTCCAGTTTTGACCATCTACGGTGACCGGTGCCGGTGGCTGTATGTACCAATGGAGATCATTGGCAGGTTTGACAACCACATAGGTATTGACCTGTGGATCTTTTACAGTGCCCAGTAATGCAACAATGTAACCGGTCTCATATTGATGCTTGGGTAAAATCCGGTCTACGTTTATAGTGTCGGGTGGCGCTGGTGGGTTTACGTTTATTGGTTCTCTTGGCTGTACGACTTTTATTGTGTCTTGATTAATAGGTGGGGGTTGTGATGGATTTTTCTGCACCTGTACTATTATGGTAATAAGCGCAGCCAAACTACCGAGTATGGCACCAATACCTGTTAATATTCCTGGTAAAGTGGCCCACCATGTTCCTTTTTCTTTTTGGTCATCCATACCATTTGTCTGTTTAGGGTTTTTTGGTACAAAAGACTATGGGATACATCGTTAAACGTAAAATATACAGATTATTTTTACTTTTATTTCTTCAGCTTTTTATCATACTTGCCTGCATGACCGGCGATTTTTTTCGGGGTGTGACCAACTGATCGTGGTTTGTTCACTCCAGCAGGGGTGATGTGGGAATGCACATTTGTAAGTTTTTACATTTCTGTATTTACACATTGTTACATTCGTAACTTTGTACATTGTTACATTTACACATTTGTAACAATAGGGTTAAGCTATTACATCTTATGCCCCTGTGCTTTAGCGTGCAGCACTCCCCTTTTCATGCCTGTTGATCTCAACAGAGCTGCCGGTTCATAGCAATATTTCTTTGCATCGGTTATTGAGGTGTGACCAACTGATCGTGGTTTGTTCTCACCTGCAGGGGTGTAAGGCCGTGAGCAGCAGAGGCATGCCTGCATTTTTGCATGCTGCGCAACGGGCAACAATCAGCGTTCGGTTGCTCTGCTTGCTCGTGCAGAGGCAATGCGGGAATGTACATTTCTGTATTTGCACATTGTTACATTTGTAACTTTTTACATTATTACAAACTTACATTTTTACATTTGTAACTTCTCGGTTAACTTATTATACCAGTGTCTTTTATTTACTTGTGCTTTTGTGTGCAGCACTCCCCTTTTCACCTGTGCTCGTCTCAACAGAGCTGCCGGTTCATAGCAATATTCCTCGGCATCGGTTATTGGGGTGTGACCAACTGATCGTGATTTTGTTGTGCTGAGGTGTGACCAACTGATCGTGGTTTGGATGGCGGGCACGATCAGTTACTCACCTTCCCGGTTTGCTTTAAAATATGGTTAGCTTCTTATGCGGTAAAGGGTTATGGCATTTTTGCCTGTGACCAACTGATCGTGGTTTTGCGCATCTTATACCTGGGGTAGTGGTTTACAGGTGCATGTCTTGAATCTCGGTAAAGGTAAAATCCGGTTTATCTTTAATTTTTATAACCGTTTACCGTGATTTTAGGTGTGACCAACTGATCGTGGTTTTGCCGGCAGGTACGATCAGTCACTCACCTGCCCTGCTGTAGCTAAAACCACATTAGCTCTATATTCTATAAGGAGTTACGTGGTTTTTGTCTGTGACCAACTGATCGTGGTTTTGGTTTCTGGTGTAATGGTTTGGCTTTGGAACGATCAATCACTCACGGTTTCCGCTGCTTCGCATACTCCCCTTCTTTCAGTAGCATAACAACTTACCGGTATTCAGGGTGTGACCAACTGATCGTGGTTTTATGCTGCATCTGCTGGCAATGGATGGCAAGGACGATCAGGCACTCACTATACCAAATATTTCAAAAAAGGGGTATTCGCTAATACTATATGCAGTTACTGGCTTTCGAGGTGTGACCAACTGATCGTGGTTTTTGCCGGCAGGGTAGTTCTTCTCCTCTGCTCTCCATATTCCTTAAAATAGTGTTATTCCATATTGATGTATACAGTTACGTGGATTACGGGTGTGACCAACTGATCGTGGCTTTTGCTGCACATGTGAGCTTTGGTTGTGTGGGCCCTTCAGTCACTCACCATCCCCATCTGCTCCATTTACCCCCCTTCTCTCAATAGCATAACAACTTACCGGTATTCAGGGTGTGACCAACTGATCGTGGTTTTACCGTCAGGAACGATCATCTCCTCACCTCTCCCATATCCTTAAAATATGGTTATTTTGTTATTTAGTAGTGATTTAACAGGATATCGGGTGTGACCAACTGATCGTGGTCGCACTCCCCTGCTCCCCTCTTTGTCATAACCCGCTCTTTTTTCTTCTCTTCTTTTTCCTTTTCAATAAAGAAAAGCATTGTTGGCACCAGCTATAGGTTTACTATAGGGTATACTATAGGATTGTGTGACCAACTGATCGTGGTTTTTCAGGGTATTTGTGACCAACTGATCGTGAATCCGGTGACCAGGTGATCGTGGATAACCGGCACTTATCAACACTAAAATGTTGATAACTTATTCATTGGATATAATGCTGCCGCTTTCCGATCGGCGGCGGGCTGTTTTTCAGGGTCAGGCCTTTTTCGTCGATCTCGAAGTCTGCTTCATGATACTGCGAGTGGACCATAACCAGTATCTCTCGAAACGCTACTTTGAAGTCGATCATGCGCGTATAGTTGTAGCCGAACTGGTCTTTCAGTGCCACCCAGGTGATGAACTGCGATTTGGTTGCGCTGATGCGGTGCAGCCGCTGTGCAAGCCAGGAGTAAATGTCGAGTCCCATCGGCGAGTGTGAAAGCGCCGCCAGTGCCCTTTCGTCGAGCGGTACGGCATGTTTGGTCAGGCTGTCGAAGTAATCGTCGCTGAGCTGGATTGTGGACGGCCAGAGCACTCTCTGGTGTTCATCGGTCGTGAGCCAGAGATCCATGGCCCGGACGATTTGTGTATTGACCTGCAAGGCATGGCCCCCATCCACAAATCCAAGCCGGATGGTAGAGGCCGACAGTCTTGACAGGTGGTTTTTGATGTCCTTGATATCCCGCCCGTGTGCGGCAAGGCCAAGCCGTTTGACAAAGCCGGTCAGTGAAGACTCAACGTTGATGAGCGGCGAGCCGGTTTTAAGCGCCTCGGTGTTCAGGTGCGTCAGGATAAGCCGTGATTTTGTGCCGTATGGCAGGCCGATATTGGCAAACTCATTGGTTACCGGGTTGAGTATCCGACCTGCTTCCAGTGCGATACGCGCTTTCCCCTGCTTTCTGTCCCAGTGCCGGACACTGTCGCCCGGATTTTTATAGGGCAGACTAACCTGGCAGAGCACGCTGTGCTGGTAGGTGATTCCCTCCGGATCATTCATGACCATGTCATGGCTGGATTCGATCAGCCTTTTCTGTATCGGGGTAAGTGTGGTTTCCGGAAAAAGCTGATCCGGTTGTTCGTTCTCAACCTTCTCGCTTTTTGATGGTTTCGACTTCTTTGCCATAGTCACTCAGGTGATTGTAAACCCGCCTTTCCGCATAGAGTTACTTTTTATTGATCCTCTCCTGTACCCAGAGCGTTACCAGATCCCGTACACTGCACCCTTCATCAATGGCTTTAATCTTCAGGGCTTTGTGCAGATTGTCGGGCACATCCAGTGTCAGCCGTTTCATAGGTTCTGTGCCTTCAGTATAAGTCTCTTTTCCTTTGGCTACAAATGCATCTGCCTGGGCTTTCGGCAGCGGGGTTTTAAAACCTACAGTCTTACTCATAGTTTTTTCAGGATTTCGTTGGTGAGCTTCTGAATTTCATCGGCAGCCTGTCCGTTTGGGTCGATTTCAAAGACCGTTTTGCCGGTGGCAGCGGATTCTGCAAAAAGGACACGCTGGCATATCTGAGCCTCAAGTACCGGTACATCATACATCTGCAGGGCATCCTTCACGTCACGCCCGATGGCCGTGTTCGATATTTTACGGTTGATGGCAAATGCGGATTGGATTGAACCCTTAAAAATAGCTGCTTCATTGATGATGGCGACAATTTCTTTCGCTGCCCAGACGTCATAGGGCGAAGGCTGCACCGGAATAACAACAAAGTCCGATGCCAGTATGGCGCTTCGTGCCAGTTCCGAAACACGCGGCGGAGCGTCAATCACAATATGGTCGTAGTTTTTTGCAATTTCCGGCAGGTCACGGTGAATGGTCGGCCGGTCCATGCCGATCACATGAAACGGCGGTGTGCCTTCACGCACCGAAGCCCAGTCCCTCACACTCCCCTGCGGATCGGTATCCACAATAAGAACACGAAGCCCGGTCAGGGCAAGCGCATGAGCCACATTGATCGATAGAGTGGTCTTCCCCACTCCCCCTTTCTGATTCTGAAAAGATATGATCATGGAAGCGTATTTCAGGATTTGTGAGTACCCGGGTACCCGCATTTGTAACAATGTGTATTTGTGCAAATATACATAATTACATTTTTACATTGTCGCATTATTACATACTTACAAATGTTGGTATGTGTAAAATTACAAATGTGTACTTGTGTGATTGTGGGAATGTAATAAGTTACAGATGTAATTACTTACAAATGTGTAAACTTACAAAGTTACGGATGTGCATCCTTACAGATGTGGCAATGTGAGTTTCTGTATATGTAAAAAGTTACAAATGTAACAATGTGTAAATGTAAAAACCCACATTGTTACATCTGTGCATGTTCGGGGCAGTAGGGGAGTCGCCCGGCTCAGTTGATCACCGTCAGCTTGTCATGTTCCTGCGGAGGCATCATCACTAACCGCTTGCCGAAGTGCGCCGGGTGCGACCGCTCAAGAAACCATGCGCTTGCACGCCATTCCGTCTCGCTGCAAACATTGATATGCATAACATGATGGCGTATGTTTTCTGCTTCAGCAAAGGGGAGCCTTTCTGCCAGCTTCCGCTTCAGCGATTTGGTGCCCTCAACGATATGTGTTTCTCCTTCTTTGAGCCAGTTATAGAACGTGGTTTTTGATATACCGGCATTGTTGCAGGCATATTCTTTCGGCAGTCCGCTGGCTATCCCGTCCAGCAGCGTTTTTACGGTGGCTTGGTCAAGCTTCATAACAATAGCATTGCATCGCTCCATACACCACCACCCCGGTTCTGAAGCCGGGGGAGCGGGAGTAACAATCGGTTTCATCGTATCGTAAATGTTTTGTCGGCATCCTCAATAAACGGAGGGCGGCGGCGGTTCAGGGTCCACCTTGCGGCAATAGCTTCAAGATCATACTGAGGCTCGCTTACGCTGACTTCGCAGGCATCGCCAAGCTGCTGCTTCAGCTCTCTGGCATAGTTCAGCCAGTCCTGTTTTCGGTCATCCGGCATGGTTATGGTCACCGTGCAGTTCGCCAGGCCAAGCTTGCGCATTGCCGCCGCATATTTCGGTGTCATGCACTCCGGTTTAATCCTGATCGGCTGGCGTGGTTTGGTAAAATAATAGGTGCCCTCAGCCGTCTTGATCTTCTCTTTGCCGGTGCCGAGCATAGCCCCGCGCATTATGCCGCGCAGCCACTCGATGCCGTTGCGTATCGATGCCTTGCGCTCTTTGTACAGCTTTTCCTGCCCGTCCAGATAGGATACCTGGCCTTTCCAGTAGTTCAGAAGTCCTTTGGTGCGGTCCAGTTTTCCCTCAATTGCCGATTCCACCAGGGCAATCTGGTCTCCAAGTTCAGCGACGCCGCCTGACTCGATCAGCGCCTCTTCAATCTCCTGGTACAGGTGGATCAGTTCCGACAACGTCGGGTTGCCGTTCGGTGTGCGCTCTAAAAGCTGCTGGAACGGATTGTCAGTAATTGCGGCAGGGCAGGGGAGTGCGGCCAGCTCAAAGCTGCCCGAAAGGGTTGCATGCATTGGTTCCATGGTCGTGGTTTTTTTGTTGGGGTTCTTTTTGTTAGATTGCGTGCAGGTACATGGTCGTACCCGTTTTTGTGTCAGAACCCCCGTGCTTCGCATCACGGGGGTTTTGATTTTTAATAATCCGCGGCATTTCTGCTACGTCCCTCAAGAAGCTCCTGCAGCTGTTCGCACTGCCGCCGCAGCTCCTCGTTCTCTTTCCTCAGCAGTACAACTTCCTCTTCAATCAGGAGTTCTTTCGGTTGTACCTGTGGTTCTTCGTCCTGCATGATCATTTTTTCTTTTGTAATTCTTTTTCCTTCCCCTTCAAAGATACAAAAATATTTCTTCATATCGCTTTTATATCTTCTTTATCCTTCTCTAATCTTCTCTTTTCTTTTCCTCTTTTCTTAGCTCAGCCCTCAGCACTATCTTTCCTCAGCACTTTTATTCTTCAGTATTGGCTTTAAGCATGTGCAGCAGCAGTTCCCGCGTCGCTGTAATATCATGCATCGCATCATGCGCCTGCAGGGGGATGCCGAAGTGCCGGCATACGGTTCCGAGCTTGTAGTCCGTCAGGTTGATGCGGCCGGTAAAGTCCCAAATCCGCAGCAGGTAAAGCGGGTCAAGCATACGCCAGTTCTGGTACGATCCGCTGCCGTACTGGTTGCCATGGTGTTTCAGCCAGGCATCCACAAACTGCAGGTCAAAGGAAACATTGTAACCGGCAGGGTAAGCCTTGTCGTTTTTGTCGAACTTGCCGATAAAGGTGTCAAGCCACCGTTGAAACTCCCGCGCCCCGTCGCTGCTGGTTGTCCGGTTCCGCATTTCATCTTCTGTCGTGCCGCTGACCGCCAGCGCTTCCGCATCAATGACGGCGCCCGGGTGCGGCTGGCATTTCACCTCAAACGTCCCTGCAACGTCCCCGCCGATCTCCATGATGGCCGCAACATGAATCAGCCCATGCACGCCCGGCTGCAGTCCGGTCGTTTCGGTATCGATATACAAAACCTTCTTGAACAGTGTCATCGTTGCGATTCTCCTTCTTGGTTAATCCAGGTTATTCTTGTTTTCGCTTAACTGATGTTACTCATTGTTCGCGTATTCCATGGCAAAGAGCTTTCCGGTCGCCGCTTCCCGCTTTTCTTCCCGCATCGCGCGTATCGCTCTCTGCTCTTTTTCAGGCAGCCCCGCAAAGTAATCCACCTTCGCCTCATGCGGTAGCTCATGCCACTGCAGCAGCATAAAGGCCTCAGCTTTGTGGTGCGGGAAAAAAAGCGGCCACATGCCCATGCCGATCGCCGCCCGGACCGCAGCGGGGGTGAGCCGCTCGTTTGAAGCGAGTGAGGGCATGGTGCTGGCGTGCAGCAGCTCGCCCGCCGCAAGAAACTTCGGTACCAGCTTCTGGCGCACCTCTTCAAGCAGCAGTTTCGCATCGGCTTTGTCCGGCAGGGGGGAGAACGCGGTGAACTGGTACTTGGTCTGTTCGGCGCTGCTGTACCAGTGGTCAAGCTCTGCCTGGGTGATGCTCATCTTGTGCAGCATGGAAGTAATGCCGAGGTCGGAAATTTCCGGTGGCGGGCAGTGGCCGGTACTCTTTTCAAGCGCTTGGGCATACGTCTTTCCTTTAATGATCTGCAGCGTGCAGAGCGCTTGCTCGATCTCCGGCTCTTTGGCTCTGGTGAACAGCCGCATGGCTACCGAGCAGGCCGTCGTGATATCATTGCCCAAAACCTTGATCGCGCGCTCTGTAGAGCTCAGTAAGGCGCTCGAAATTGGCAGCGCCGTGAGCGCCTGCAGGGCCAGCATAAGGTTGTTGTGGTGCATGGATGTAGACTTTTGTTGATTCGGATGCTTTTTGTTTCTGTTCGAAATACCACTTGTATCCCTGCCAGCCCGCATCAAGCGTTGCTGTAAGCGCTGCCTTCGCTTCTGCCTCATTGCCTTCCGTAATGGTGTAAAGCCGCTTTAGCGCGCCGGCTGCAGCAGCCGCATTGCGGTAAGCTCCTTTCTTGAAGCGGCAGTACTCCGCCCAGTCATGCCTGATGAAATCTTCTGAAAAAAAAGGGACCGGTGTATTACCCGGCAGTGCAGGGTTATCACCGCTCAGCACGTTCTTTTCTTTTTCTTTCAGTTCTTCTCCTTCTTTACCATTCTTGTTTGCATTACCCTTTGATTTCCTTCGGGTTTCCGCCGCATGGCGTTCGCCGTTTCCTTCGTAGTTTTCAGGGGACTGGTAAATATCGTAGTGGGTGATGCTTACAAATACTCCGTGTATTGCCTTCGATGTTGCCGTCATGGTTTCTTCGGCTCTTTCTTCGTCGTGCTTTCGCACGGGGGCTTTTTCGTCGATCATGCCGAGGTCCCGCAGCTTGCGGAGCGCCTTGGTGATCTGGGGTTTGGAGTATTTCATCAGCCGGTATCCCACATACCACGACAGCGCTTTCTGTATCTGGTCAAGGCTGAAAAACCGCTGGCCCCGGCCGCAGGTGCAGTTCTGTTTATGATTGACGTTCCGGAGCAGATAAAACCATACTTCCCGTACCGTGGGGGGTAAATGTGCTGCCGCTGAAGCGTCCCATGCTCTCGGCTGCAGCACATAACCACCCGTGATGATGGTCCCGCTCACAAAAACCTCAACTCAGTTCTTGGTTCATCATGGTCAACCTTATAGGGCGTATAGACGGGGATAAGAATCGAAGCGTTGTCATCCTCAAGGATCCCGGTTTTTACAAGGCAGTCCAGCAGGTTTTGTGAAATGTTGTTGTAGTCAAACCGCTGGTTGGTGCGGCGGTAGATGGTCATTTCAAGACGAAGCGGCCGGTCGCATTGCGATATTTCGGTGCGCATCAGCTCACAGAACCGGGGTTGCGCGTTCAGCATGGCGCAGAGGCTTGTTTCCTGCCGCTTGGCAGCATCGCTCTTGACCACCTTCACCACATTCCTGCCGCTGCCGTTCTTGAACAGCACCGGTCTTCTGGAGTTTTTCGAGCTGTACAGCTCTCCCGGAATAATAAACGTATTCGCTTCAGCATTTCTTTCGCGTGCTGGTAAAAGAGGCAGTTCACCATACGTTTCCGTTGGTTCCTGTACCAAGAGTGGGCCCTCAGGGGCCCACGTAACTAACTTTTGCTTTGGGGGCATGATTAGCGTGTCGGGGTTAAAAAAATAATAACATGACGGTTCCTCACCGTTCAATGGTTTTTCAAACGTTTAAAAAGGCATTTCGTCCACCATGTATGCTGCCGCACTGCTTTGCGAAGCCTGCGCTTCAGCTAGCTGGAAAATGCTTTCGCATCCGCCGCCGAGGTAGAGATTGATGGTATCAATCATCTGGCTGCACTGGTCGCCGGTGATTCCCTGCGCAGCATAGTCCGCAATGCCGCGCGCATCATCGTCGCTGATACCCGGCCGAGCGGCAAGGTCACGAAGGTACTCCAGCTGCTTCGGGCTTGCCGGGCGGCTGTTCGGCTGCTGCGAACGCTGGCCCTGCGGTATCTGCGCCGCTTTCGGTGCCGCGTAGGATGCCGGGCGGTCTCCGCTGTAGCCCCGGTTCTGGTGTTCCTGGGTTCGTGGTGCCGCAGGTACTCTTGGAGTTGCCTGTTGAGGGGCCTGCGGGCGTGCTGGCTGCATGTTTGGGGGTTGCGTGGTCTGATATTGCGGCTGATGCTGTTCGGTGTTCTGGTAGCGGGTATAGCCGGTGGTGTCACACGTTGTTGCATCCGCGTCATTGTCGCCGTGGGTCGGCACCATAAGCAGCTGCAGCAGGGCGGTCTTGTGCGCCATGCTCATGGCCTTGTTGCTTGCCTTGTCGCTTGAATCCATGGCCTGTCCCATCGTTTCCGTCTCGATGCAGGATCCATCAAGCGCATTAAAGCGGAACCGGACCTTGAGGGCATACTCAATCATCAGGGTCTGGTTCTTGTTCGTCCAGTCGTTGCGTGTGAACTCCAAAATCTCGGAGGTCGTGAATACCTGGTTCCTTACAAAAATTTCATGCAGCTGATTGTATACATCATCAATGCCGCGAAATTGATATTTCTGTTCCTGGTTCCGCTGATTCTTACCTATGGCGGGTACTTCCGCCATGATTGCCGCAATACGGGAATAAATCAAGGGTGTAGCAGTCTCTCGTTGGTCCATGGTCGTAATAGTTTGTTTGTTTGTTTTTCTCTCTCTCATTTTCGAGGTCAGAGGTACAGCTTCAAGATTTCGCGTTTCGAGAAGAGCAGCATCTTTCCTTTTTTCCAGTGGGGAAGCGTCCCCTTGTTCACCCTGTTGTATACCGCTACCCGGGTGATGGGTTTGCCTTCCAGTTCCGTGAGCAACTTCATGCAATCGGTAATACCAATCGGCAGCTCATCGGGTGTTTCAGGTTTCTCTTCAGGCGGAGAGGTATCGGACAAGTGCTCCAGAATCGTATTGACTTTCGATAGAATTTCCTTCAGCAGGCTTTCTATCTCTTTAAGTTTCATGGCAGCGTCTCCTGTAGGTGGTGTTGGGGTTAACATGTAAAGACGTCTCGTTTACTATTATTTTACTACAGTGAAATATACGGTATAGGAGTGTCATTGCGAAGAAAAAAGAAGAAAATAAAAGAAATAAATCGATAAAAAGAGAAGAATGCTCACCCCCAAAGCAAAGGCGAAGGCAACAGGCGCAAAAAGCCCGAAAGCTTTATCAGCAAAGCTTAAAGCGGCATCTAATAAAGCAGCGAAAGCAACAGCGCAAGTAAGCATGAAGAGCAGGGGAGTGCCAGGGCAGGCAAAGGATAAAAAGGGTGGCCTCAGCGGGCTTGTATCCTATAGGTGGATATGAGCAAGGGTACAGATGATCATCTATACAAATGTAACAACTTACATTCTTACAAATGCACAAAGTTACAGATGTACAAAGTTACAAAGTTACATTGTTACATTTGTGGCAGGCATAGCGGCATCGTAACGGTAGCCTGGCGAAAATCTGTCCCGCTTTTGGGGGTTCCCGGAGGCGCGTACTCTTTCAAAAGTTTTTTATTTTCAATCAGAAGCGCAAAATACGCCCCTATTTAAAAAACCTCCCCATGCTCCCCCCCCCGTCGCCGCATCAAGATCCTCATCGCTTAACTCTTCTGCTACCTCTTTAACCTCTTCCTCGTTACAATCAAAGCCTTCGCTTTTGATGAGGTTAAAGCGCTCTGTAACATCCTCAATGGCCATGATGCGCTCCCTGAATGCCTCGTCCGATTTCATCTTTTCGATGAACGCTCTTGCCTGGTCTAATGACATGATATCCTCCGTGGGTTGGTGATAATGCAGCGATCTATTACTCGAAAGCTACGCGATTGCGGCAGCAATTGCAAAACAGAGCGCTAGCAAGCGGCATGCAGGCGGATGCCGGCCAGCTTTGTACAAAGTTACAAATGCACATTGTTACAAAATTACAAATGTGTAAAGTTACATTCTTACATTTGTGGCAGGCATAGCGGCATCGTAAAGGGAGGTAGCATGGTAAAAAAACGTGCACCACTATCGGGGTTTACCGGAGGAGAGGTCGTATTCAACAGTACATATGATATCCTACAAT
>JBAXBE010000030.1:0-15888 GCA_037142155.1 Chlorobiaceae bacterium | reverse complement strand
AGAGCTATTCCGGAAAAGCTTTGCCAAGAGAGATGATTGGACTCCTTGAATGTCCGGGAAGCGGGGCATTAGGATCAGGAAATAAACTTATTGTAATAGCTATTGATGGAGAGAAGTTACATGTTCATCACAGTACTAATGACACCATAGAGCTTCTTCCAGGCTTACATAACATTACTTTTGCCCCATACATTTCAGGGTTTAGAGTTGTGAGTGGGGGTGAGTTGAGCAAAAGTATTTGGATTACAGCAGGACATACATATCTGGCTGAAATTATATTTTCAGAAAATAATCGGAAACCAGGGGAGAGTCTTACTGGAACTTGGATGATAAAGGTTACTGAAAAATAATGAGCCGTAATTTCACACTCGAGGCTCACCAAGCCTCACACCACCGGGGTTATTTATTTTTATTAGATCGGTTTCGAAAAGGATTACTGAACGACTTTTTGATTATCGCATAAATAAAGTGCAGCTGGAAGTATTTATTCTTTAGTTTTACAGCATTAACTTGTGGCAAGCAGCGACCCGAAGCGGGTATAGTGAAGTATCGCCTTGAAAAGCAATAATTGTTATCATATAAACATCCAACGAGATATTTTTTGACGGGCAATAATGAGTGGGATACTGAAGTCTATAAAGACCTCAAAAAGTTTTATAGCAAGTGGAATTTTGGTGCTGGATTTTTTCAGACTCTATACGTATTTTTAGCAGTATTAGCTATCATTGCACCGCTTGCAGTAGTTGCCTTTTCAACGACATCTACCACAGCAACACCAGTTACAGCAACACCGGCGGTTATAGACATTAAGACCACATTCGAGATATTTCTCAATAAACTTATAAATCTTAGCCCTATTATTTGGATGCGCTTCTTTGCATTTGCAGGAGCAGTTTCTATTGGGCTCATTAATTCAATTAATTTCGAAGAAAAAGCACAAAACTTCCGAAAAGCTTCTGATCATCTCTATCTGGCCATACTACGACGTCAAATAAATGAGGTAACTGAAACACAACTCGTTGAATCATTTCATGAAGCTCAAGAAATGATTGGCTCCTGGAAATTTAAGCCACCAAAAAACACTGTGAAACCATAGCAGAATGAATGACTTACCAGGCACGTTTTGCAGGCAGCTTTGCAAATGCTGCCGCAATCGCGTAGCTTACGAGTGATAGAATCATTGCGTTAACCCCTCAAGAAATATATCATGTCGCTTGATCATGCAAGAGCGTTCATCCAGAAGATGAAGACGAACGAGGCATTCAGGAAGAGCATCATGGCAATTGAAGATGTTGACGTCTGGCTTGCTGTAGCAAAAAGCGAAGGATTTGAGATTACAGACGCTGAACTGAAAGATGTACATAGCGAGTTAACAGACGATGAACTTAATTCGGTTGCTGCAGGATTTATGAGCGAAATTCAAATGATACAGATCCAAAATTTGATTGCTGCAGAAGAACTTGCACAACATTTGATGAGCATATATTCAAAATCGATGAGCGGAACATCTGGCGGAATAACCGGCAATTTGAGATAAGCAGCATGTTTTTTTATATGACGTCAACACCACTTACTTCACTGACATAGATTTTTGCCTGCAATGAAAAAGCAGATCCTCGCCTTCTTTGCCATCGTGCTTTTGCAGATGCCGCTTGCTTTGCATGCGGAGCGCTTCCAGTCTCTTGGTACAACGGATGTTTACTACTCGCCCAAGGGCGGTGCTACTGCTGCTGTGGTGCGGGAAATTGCTGATGCGAAGAGCGAAGTGCTGGTGCAGGCATACTCGTTTACTTCTGCGCCGATCGCCAAGGCGCTTATGGATGCCAGGAAAAGGGGAGTCAGGGTTGAGGCTGTTCTGGACAAGAGCCAGCGGAGGGAAAAATACACTGCTGCGGATTTTCTTCTGCATGCAGGCATTCCGACCTACATCGATGCGGTGCATGCGATTGCGCATAACAAGATCATCATTATCGACCGCATAACACTGTTAACCGGCTCATTCAACTTCACGAAAGCTGCTGAAGAGAAGAATGCTGAAAACCTGCTGGTGCTGAAAGGCAACACGCCGCTGGTTTCGCGCTATCTGCAGAATTATGCTGAGCATAAAGCGCACGCTGAAGTGTATGCCGGGAAGGCACCTTTATGACTGAAAGAAGTTTATAAGTCCGAACCACGGGCAAAAGAAAAGCTCCCTCTTGCGAAGGAGCTTTTCTTTTAAATACTACCGGCCTTTTTTGCAGGGTCAATCTTACTTGCCGGCTTCTTCTCTTGCTTCAGCTCTTCTTTCAGCACGACGTTCTGCGTGCCTTGCTTTTCTAGCTTCGTGTCTTGACCTTCTTACTCTTTTAGCTTTTTTGTGAAATTTCCTTTCAGCTTTTTTCTCGGCTTTGATCTCTTCTTTTACTTCAGCTTTCCTTTCGGCTTTTGCTTCGATTCTTGCTTCATTTTTTACTTCTGCCTTTTTGTCACCGGCAAAAGATACACCACCAAAAATACCAGTCATTGCAAGCGAAACGATAATACCGGCGATCAGATTCTTTTTCATAGGTGTCAGTAGATAGAGTTATTGAGTTACCTGGAAAACAGATTATTCTGCTTTCTACCTCTAATACGCGAAGCGCCGAGACTTTCTTTCAATAATACTGTCAGCGGGTTAAAATATTTTAAAATAAATAGTTGGGCATAAAAAAAGCCCCTTCTTGCGAAGGGGCCTATCCTAATCTGTAATATCAACGACTTTTATAATCATCTACTCAACCTCTGTTATCATCACTAGCCGTCAATATATAGGGGAAGGAAACCTTATTTGCCAGGTCCTGCTGCTGGAGCTGCTGCTTCGGTCTTGGCTTCTGCTTTCTTAGCTGCTTTCTTAACTTTCTTAGCCTTCTTAGCTTTCTTAGCTGCTTTCTTCTCTACTTTTGCTTCAGGTTTTGCTTCTGCTGCTGGAGCTGCTGCCGGTGCTGCTGCTGCAGGAGCTGCTGCGGCTGCTGGTGCCTTTACGTCTTTTGCTGCTGCTTTGTCAGCTGCGAAAGAAACGCCACCAAAAATTCCGGTCATTGCAAGTGAAACGATAACGCCAGCGATAAGATTCTTTCTCATAACAGTATCAATTAATGGTTTGTTGGTTGTTAGTATTTTGGTCCAAATGGGAGTCGGACTAGTGATCCTGTTCCTAATACCTATTACGCATGACGTAATTATTTTCTTTCAAAAAATCTTCCTCCATCGAAAAAATAATTATTCCCGCCTCTTCGATAGAGAACTCTATAATCTGTATAACCTCTAATTATTATAGATACTTAGTATATTAATAGCAGTTTTTATGTTTATATTACTCAATAAATACAAGCTCCATAAGTAAAATACCCATAGACTATGAACACCAATGAAAAACTGCCCGAGATGTCCACGCTTGAGTTGCAAAAACAGGTAGATGAGCTTAACGCTGTAATTGCGGCAAATGACAGAGACCTGGCACGAGTTGCCGGTGTTAATAGTGAAGACAGGATTCCGGTACTGCGAGCCCTGCTTGACCGGATATATGTTCTTGACATAGAGCCAAGCGTGAAACGGGAGATGACTGATACATGCCTGCATCTGATGAAGGTACAGGATAACGCAAAGCGATTGAGGATGGAGCTGACGGAAGCAGATAACACATTTTTATCACAACTCGAAAAAAAACACGCCAATCTCAACACCAGAGAACTGAAAATATGCCTGCTTATAAAATTGGCCTATGCAACGACAGAGTTGGCCCATTTCAACAGTATCAATACTAGAGGTATGGAAAATGTACGGTACAGGCTGCACAAGAAACTCGGACTTGAACGTCATGATTCAATAAAGACTTATCTCGGCACCATGTCATTTGCTTGATGCTGCAGAGGCATAGAGATGCAAGAAAACCCGGGTGATCAACTGGGGTTTCTTGTTTATGCCCGTTTATCGGGTAACGGAAAACATTCACCGAGGGCATCAATGAAGAGGATATAAGCGTTTTCATCTAACCGAGCCAGATTACTGTGAAGCCAAGAGCCTACAGCATCCATGATTTGAAAATTACATAGCGGGAGCACGAAGAACACATCTTTATAAATATCGGTAATCGCATTGACATACTCTTCATAAAGAGTGATGCTGTGCCGTTTTACGATATCATATTCATGCCTTCTCTCGTTATCGTAGGCAATCCAGAGATTTATCAGATCCCTGCCATTGATGCATTGTGATATGCTCATCGCCGTAGTTTTTGTTGGCTAGGCATAATTACAAGACATACTACACATATACTACTACAAATACAAACTACCATCCTGCATTAAAACAACGCACTCTACTTGATACTACGCCCACATGGCGTATAATAATCGCCTTTTGCAATGCGAGTAGAGTGGTATTATACGTCAATAATGTTTTTATATCACACCACTCATTGACACTGCCATGCCCGATTCTGAAACATTCAAGCCGGAAAAAGAGGTGCCGCCGGCTGCTCTGCCTAAAAGTTTTACGGAAGCTGAAGTTGAGCGGCTTGTTGCCGAGCGCGTGAGTGCTTTGCTGACTCCGTTTAACGGTATTGACCCTGCCGAATACAATGCCCTGAAAGAGGCTGATTCCGCTCGCCAGAAAAAGGAGCTTGCTGACAAGGGCAATTTTGATGCGCTCTTGCAGAAGACGATTGAAGAAAAAGATGCGGCTTATGCGCTCCTGCACGGCAAATACGAGCAGGTTGAAGGGAAACTTGAACAGAATGAGGTTGATCACCGGCTGCTTTCGATCATTGCCTCCAAAAAAGCGCGCATGCCGGAACAGATTGCGGTGCTCCTTCGCCCGTCCATAAAATATGATGCGAAAAGCGGGCCTATCGTTGTTGATAAGGCCGGAAACCAGCTGTTCAGAAAGGGCGAACCGGTTACTATAGAGCAGCTTGCCGAGGATTTCCTTGTTGCCAATCCGCACTTTGTGCCTGGCGGTCCGCCTGGTGCAGGATCCGGCGGTTCAGGCAGCACAAGCTCTGGCGACCAGACTAAAATCAGTGAGGCTGATGCCCGTGACCCTGCCAAATACCTCATTGCGAGGGAAGCTGCCCAGAAAGAGGGCAAGCCGCTGCAGATTGTATACAGCTGAATGAGTGCTCGACGCAGGTACTGAGATGATGATGACAAAAGACGATGCAAGCATGATAACCCTATGACTCAGTACTTTTTTTATAAAACATAACGTACAAGGACACCATGGCTACCAATACACTGACCACCTATGACCCGATCTTTTATGCTAATGAGGCGCTGATTGTTCTGAAGAAAGCGCTCGGCCGCGCGGTGCGTGTGCATCGGGGCTATGACAAGCAGCCGCAGCAGAAGGGGAGTACCATCCAGATCAGCCGGCCATCGACTTTTCAGGCGCAGGATGCACCGAGTAGCGACCAGAGCATCAATACCTCTATGGTTTCTATCGGTCTGGACAACTGGAAAGAGGTGAAGTTTTCACTGACCGATCAGGAACTGAACTATACCAGTGAAAAGATTATCAACGATCATATCTCACCGGCTGTTTATGCGCTTGCCGATGATATCGACGTCACGCTTGCAAAACTTGTCAGTGATATCCCGTGGTATTACGACATGGCGGCCACGACCGAGATAAAGGATCTGACCAGAACGAAAAAAGTGCTGCGTGAAAACAATGTGCCTTTCAACGACAACCTGCTGCATGCCTGCGTCGGGCCTGACGCTGAAGCGGGCCTGCTTGAGCTCTTTACCAATGCCCAGCTTACCGGAACCACCAGCGTTGACCCGCTGATGAACGGCACGATCGGCAGCCGGTTCGGCCTTGAACTGTTTGCGAACTCGAATGTCGCCACCCATACCAAAGGAACCTGCTCGGTGACCGCGCTCGTTGTAAACGGTGCAGCGGCACGCGGAGCAACCGCTATGAGCCTGGATGCAGCTGCCGTAACAGGTACGCTGCTGCATGGCGATACCTTCAGCATTGCAGGCCAGTCGCAGCGATATGCGGTGACCGGCACCAGCACGGCTGCAGGCAATGCGTTCGGCAACGTCACTTTTACGCCGGCGCTTGCGGCTGATGTGGCGGACGGTGCGGCGGTAACGGTACGCCTCGACACGCATGTGCAGAATGTAGCGTTCCACCGCAACGCTTTTGCTTTGGCCTTTGCCCCGCTCTCGGAGATGGGCAACAACCTCGGAGCCAAGGTGGCGACCGTGACCGATCCGAAATCCGGACTGATCCTGCGCTCCCGGGTCTTTTATGTAGGCGATGCATCGGTCGTGAAGGTTGCGCTTGACGTGCTCTACGGTGTCAAGACCCTTGACCCGAACCTTGCCTGCGTTATGTGCGGGTAAAAAAAATAACGACCAAACCTGAGCGGGTTGACATAAGCGAAAAATAATAATGATGTTCAGCCCCCTCTTTTTTTTACAGTGCTCGCAAAACAGGAAAATAACCAGTTAAGAGTATGCCTTATTCTACCGATCTAGATGTCATGGAATACCAGTCCTATGTTTTTGATCAGGGGATTTCGGAGTTTACGGCATATCACGGGTTTGCTGAATCTGATATCGAGCGTGATATCAAACGGCTCTGGCTTCCTTACCAGGCTATTATACCTGATCCTACGAAGACCGCTGTCAACAGTGCGGTGGGCAACACCAGCTATTTTAATGCTTCCAACCTTACTGCGGCGCAATGGACCCGGGCATCGGTGTTTCGTGTGCTTGGATGGTACATTCTGCCGAGACTGGCTGCTGCTATCGGCGGTGAGGGGTTTCTGTCGATGGTGGCTTACTATAAAATGGCCTATGCCGAAGAGATCTACGCAGTTATAAACGACGGGGTGGAATATAATTACGGCGGTTCGCTCCAGAAAGTGTATGTGCTTCCCCAGAGAGAACGGCAGCGCCGGATTCGATGAAGCTGTTTAATGAAATCACCCGCTATACCCCACAGCAGGGGTGGAACATATACGGCAGTCTTGTGCCGAAAACCCGGTGGAGCAACCGCGTTTTTCCAGGCTACCTGTCCGGTCTTTTTTACCATATCATAACACCGGGCGGACGCTCGATTCAGCTTTGCGGCACCGGCATCTGCACCATGAACTGGGGCAAGGGAACGGCCTACCAGATCATCGGCAGCGGGAAGCCTACGGTACATTCAAGCGCTTACTCAATACCCGGCCGCTACGAAATTTCGCTAAAGGGCGATGTGGCGCTCCTGACACTTTTCCATGCCAACTGGGACGCTTGCATGCGGGGCGACATCAAGGCTTTTGAAAGGCTTCTCGGGCTTGAAGAGCTTGTTATTGAGCGTACATCGCTCGTTGGCCACATCGATTCGCTCCAGAGCATGCCGAAGCTGCAGATATGCAAGGCGGCAGGCACTGCCATTGGCGGCTCGCTCGGCAGGCTGCCTGCGGGCATTATCTATTTTGATGTTTCCTCGACGCTTGTCGGCGGCGATATCGGCATGCTGGCTGAAGCGCATGAGCTGCTCTATATCAATCTCAGCGACTCGCTTGCCGGCACCTATAACAGCAGGGACCTTTCGGGCTGGGCGGATGAAATTGTGCTGCTCTGCCGGAACCTGCCGCTGGAAAGCGGTGCGGTGGACCGGTTGCTGCATGACCTTCGGCTGACGACCATTATAAACGGTACGCTGGACATCAGCGGCACGACAGGCATGCCTTCGCCCGCCGGGCTTGCGGATATTGTTGCCCTGAAACTGCGGGGATGGCAGGTAACAACCAACCTGACGCATGCCGCTTTTGCATCGTATGAAATCAGGTTCAGCGATACTGCGGCGCACTTTGCGGAAGCATAACCGAAGGGAAAACAACTATGGCTTATCTGATACCAACGGCAACGACGACACTTGGCCCAGGCGGACACTTGAAGATGCACTGCGCTGTCGAAGTTGATTCTGCTGCGCCTGACGGTGCACTTAAAATAAGGGACGACGGATTTATTCTGGTGGCGGGCCTCATCGTCGATAACAATGTGGTGAATGCGAAAGTGTTTGACGGGGGGGAGTTTTAATAATAGTACTGAGTGCTTAAAAAGAAGAGTGAAGAGATGGAAGAGAAGTGGATTCTTTATAACCGGGTAAACATGAAAACTATGGAATGGATTATGGCAAGACTTATGGAACCGAGCACCTGGCGGGGGATTATTACGGTGCTTTCTGCTGCAGGCGTTTCGGTGTCGCCGCAACTGATCGGGACTGTACTGCCGATCGGCATGGCTGGTATCGGGCTCGTTGAGATGCTGAAAGCAGAGAAATAAACAGATGTGTATTTGTAACAATGTGTAAAGTTACAAATGTGGGAATGTACAAACTTACAAATGTAACAATGTGACAATGTAATAATGTAAAAAGTTGCAAATGTAACAAGAGCTCTGAAGGAATTATGTAACCAGTTAAAATGTAATACGATGGCACAGACTTTAAAACTGAAACGGGGTAACTTTGCCTCCCTTCCGACTACCGGGATGATCGCCGGTGAACCGATGGTGACGCTTGACCGCGGCACGCTGCACATTGCAACGGGCGCTGCGACCCGAATACCTGTGGTGCCTGCCATTGAGGCGCTGGTGACGCTTGCTTCGGTGGACGGAGCCAATGACCTTTTGATTCTGCATGACTACAGCGAGACGACCGGACAGCAGGAGAAGAAGATCACCTTTGATGCGTTCAAGACTGCCCTTAATATTCCGGCCGGATCATCTGACGAGAAGGTTGCCGTCATTTCAGGCGGTACGGCGGGGTACCTCTGGGGAACCGACGGAGCTGACGGTGTTGTAAGGATGGGGACCAGCATGACCTGGGTGAAAGGTGCCGGAAACGGGTTTGTGACGGTCGATGTCGGGCTCGTTGACGGCGGCACTTTTTAATAAAAATTAGTGCAGAAAAACAGGGGAAAACTCGGTCACAAAAGTTGACGAAGTTGACGCCTATACGCTTGTGTTTGTGCGGGTTTCCGGGCGAGGAGCTGAAAAAAGTTTTTCGCCCCCGGACCAGCATATTTTCGAACAAATTAAACCTTTTCCGAGATGGCAAAGCTCTTGCTGAAACGCACAACGGTAGCGGCCCGGGTGCCTACCACAGCGCAATGTGATACCGGCGAACTGCTCGTGAACCTTGTCGACAAGCTGCTCTATACCAAGGACGGAAGCGGCGCTATTATTACGCTGCCGGGCGCCATTGGATGGAGCGCTCTCACCGGCAAGCCGACCACGCTCGCCGGCTACGGCATAACCGATGCGGCGGCGCAGAAAGCGACAGCAAGCGTGTATGGCGGCATGAAAGCCTCGCTTTCGGGGACGACCCTCAGCCTCACAACAACCTGACCGATGCCGCTCACCTTTAACGGAACAACCATAACGGCGGTAACCTTTAACGGCACGGTGCTGACGGCGCTCGTCTGCAATGGCTCAACGGTATGGAGCGCTGCTGCAGCTCCGGTTGTGGGAGCAGCGTATGGCGGCGGCATCTGTGGCTACATCCTTGTAGCGGGAGATCCGGGCTACAGCGCTTCAACGCCGCACGGGCTGATTGTCGCTGCGGAGGATCAGGCGGCGGTCCCTTACTGGAGCAATATCACGTCGGCCGCTGTGACGGGAACAAGCGCCAACTTTGGTACCGGTGCCGCAAACACCACAAAAATAATCGCGCAGGCAGGCCATACGGCAAGCGCCGCAAAGAACTGCCGCACCTATAATGGCGGGGGATTCAACAACTGGTATCTGCCGAGTGAAGTTGAGCTTGAGAAACTCTGCATCAACTGCACGGCGATCGGCGTGCTTGATCCGGAAGGATACTACTGGACATCGACCGAGCGAAGCGCCTCGTTGGCGGAGATTTTCTCCTTCTACGACGGCTGGGCGTTCGATGATATGAAGATCATGGACTACGCTTCAGTGAGAGCGGTGAGAAGTTTTTAACAACAGTGCTGATTAAAAATAGTGCTGAGTTCCGAGTTCTACGTGCTGAGAATAAAAGAGAGAGGGTGACTCAATGGAAAGAAGAGACTTGTACGGACTGATACTGAGCGGGTTTGCCGGCACGGTTACCAGTATACTGCATGCTGTAAAAGAGGGCGTGCGCTATAGCTGGCGCCAGACGCTGGTGCAGTTTGCTGTTGGCTTTGCGGCCATTTATCCTGCTTACCTGGTGGGGGAGGTGCTGAATCTGGACCGTGACAAGCTGCTCGTTGTCGGCTATATCGCGGGTGTCCTTGGCGACAGGATTATCCAGGAGATATACCGGCGTGAATCTGCCTTGTATGACTTTTTCATCGGGCGCTTCAATAATAAACAGGAACATGAATGAGACCCCAAAGACCACTCTACGTTATTCTCGACAACGGTCACGGCAACAACACACCGGGCAAACGATCACCGGTCTGGGAGGACGGCTCGCAGCTGTTTGAGTGGGAGTTTAACCGCGACATCGTGAACCGCATCCAGAAAATTCTGTCGGGCGCCCGTATCAAGTGCACGCGGCTGGTGCCGGAGATGTTCGATGTCTCTATTTCGGAGCGCATTGTGCGGGCGAACCGCATTATAGCTGCCGCTAACAGGGACGGCTGCCAGTGCCTGCTTCTGTCGGTGCATGGCAATGCGGGCAAGGGAAGCGGCTTTGAAGTCTTTACGAGCTTAGGCAAAACGCGCTCTGACCTGGCGGCGCAGCTGTTCAGCGATATGTCGCCGGAATACCTCAAGGGGTTTGCGGTGCGCGGCGCGAAGGAGTCGGATGATATATCGATACTGCCGAAAACCAACTGCCCGGCGGTGCTGACTGAAAACCTCTTTATGGACCGGCTCCGCGACTGCCTGTTCATGCAGTCCGAAAGCGGGCGGCAGACTATTGCGGATATGCATGTGCGGGTGGTGCAGGAATATATAAAGGCATTGCAGTGAGCAATGACTTTACCATCAAGAAATCGCTGATGCTCCCTCCCCAACGGGAGTTCTGGGATATGCCGAACTTTATCAAGCTTTTTATCGGCGGTTACGGCAGTGGCAAGACCTACATCGGGGCACTGCGCTCGATCTATCTGAGCTACATCAACCGTCCGCTGCCGCACCTTTATATATCGCCGACCTACAAACAGGCACGCAAGACGGTGATCATCACCATCACGAAGATGCTCGACAAGTCAAACCTCACGTACACCTACAATAAAACCGAGCACACCTTTTATATCCATAACTGGGAAGGGACAATCTGGATTGCAAGCGGCGATGAGCCAAGCAGCCTGAAAGGTCCGAATCTGGCGAGCATCGGCATTGATGAGCCGTTCATCCAGCAGAAAGAGGTGATGGATATTGCGCTAGCGCGGCTTCGCGAGCCCATGCAGAAGCATTATGAGCTTTTTCTGACAGGTACGCCGGAGCAGTTCAACTGGGGTTATGACCTGTTCAAGAACAACGAGCAGATTCTTGATTTGGGCATCGTGCGGGCAAGTACGCGGGAGAACACCTACCTGCCGGATTACTTTGTGCCGATGCTGGAACGGGCTTATGACGACAATCAGCGAGCCGCTTTTATTGAAGGCCAGTTCGTCAACCTGACGTCAGGCCGTGTCTATAAATACTTTACCGGCAAGGAAGAGAATGCCGCTACGCCCAACCGTGAACCCTGCGGGCATACTGAAATATGCGCCGGTGTTGATTTTAACGTTGACGCCCTCTCGGCGGAAATATTCATGCTCTACAGCGACCGTGTCGAGTTTTTTGATGAAATCAGGCTCAGGGACGCAACGACCTATGACCTGGCGGACAAGCTGGCGGAGAAGTATCCCGGCATCCGCCTGTTTCCGGATCCGTCCGGCAGGGCACGCAAGACATCTTCGGATGCAACTGATTTTATGATACTGCGTGACCGCGGCTTTCAGGTGGAAGCGCGCAACCAGCAGGCGCCGGTGCGCAGCCGCGTAAACGCTGTTAACAACATGCTGCGTGAGGGACGCCTGAGGGTGCGGAACTGCCCATACCTCGTAAAGGATTTCGAGCAGGTTACCTGGAAGAACGGTGATATCAACAAAACCGATTTGAAGCTGACGCATGCTTCCGATGCTGCGGGCTATGCGATCGAAAAGCTATTCCCCGTGAAGATGCCGGACAGGAACTTTGTGCAGCCGATACATTGGCGGGTTTAAAAAAAAGTGCTGAGTTCTGAGGGAAGAGAGTGCTGAGGGATTATTGGAATACACTTAAACGCAGGGAGTTATGGGTAAGATTTATGATGCCAATGCTGAGGATTGGAAGATGTTTGAAGCGGCGTACAAGGGCGGTTCGGCCTGGAAGGCGCAGGGGTTCCTCTACCAGTACCAGAACGAGACCTCTCTGCAGTTGCAGACCCGCACGAAGCAGACGCCGCTTGAGAACCATTGCGAGAGCGTGGTGGCGACCTATAGCGGCTTTATATGGCGCGACCCGCCGAAACGGAACCTCGGGAAACTGAATAACAATGTGTCGCTGAACCGCCTGTTGAAAGATGCGGACAAGGAAGGGACCGGACTGAACGAGTTTATGAAAGTGGTCCAGATGTGGGGATCGGTGTTCGGGGTACTCTGGATTATTGTGGACAAGCCGAACGTCAAGGCGACAACCCATGCGGACGAAATCACAGGCGGCATACGGCCATACCTGCGCTTTTACAAGCCGCTTGATGTGCTGGACTTCGAGTTTACCCAGAAACCTTCCGGCGGCTATGAGCTGACCTGGTTCAAGGTGAAGGAAGAGACAACGTCGCGCGAAGGCGATATTATCATTGAACGGGAATGGACCACGACCAATATTGTGACGAAAACCTCCATCGGCGAGACAACGACCACAACCGACGTCCCGAACCCGCTGGGCAGGATACCGGCATTTCCACACTACAACAAGAAATCAATCTCACGAGGCCTTGCTGCCTCCGACCTGCAGGATATCCTCGGGATGCAGATCAGCATTTATAACGACCTGTCCGAGCTGACGCAGATGATACGCGGCTCAAACCACAAGACGCTGGTGAAGAACCGCAACGATGAGGCCTCAACCGGTGCCGGCGGCGTTATTCTTATGGGAGAGGATACCGAGTCGGCAAAGAAGCCTTACCTGCTTGCGGCCGATGCTGAAGCGCTCAGCGGGCTGCTTGCGGCAATTGACAAGAAGACAGAGATGATCAACCGCATGGCGCACCTGACACCGGTCCGGACCTACCGCACGCAGGTGATTTCGGCGGTGGCCATGGAGACCGAGTTTCAGATACTGAACACGCTGCTTGCCGAAAAGGCGGCTCAGCTGCAGCTGACTGAGTACGCCATCTTTGAATGCTTCTGCGCCTGGGAAGGCATTGATGCGGAAAAGAGCGGTTATGAAGTGACCTACCCGAGTCATTTTGAGCTGCGGGACAAGCGGGCGGATCTTGACTTTATTAAAGCAGCACGCGAAGCTGCGGTGCTGATCAACTCGAGCACGCTGCAGCTGGAGCTGAACAAGCAGTTTGTGCGGGTGGCGCTGCCGGATGATGATTTAATAGAGAAGATTGAAGGCGAGCTGGGCAAGGCGAAAGCGGCGGTGCAGCCGGCAGCGAAAACGATACAGATGCCACCGCCGGAAAGCGATCGATTGACGGTTATTAAGAGCGAAAAGCTGTAAATTATTGTGGTGAAATAAATTAGCTTTACATAATTAACATTATAGAACAATATATGGCCAACAGAAAGTGGCTTTACATACTGATCATGACACAACATTATGTAAGCAGGAGAAGCACTTGGTTGCAAATATAAAATGCCCGTCATCTTCGAAACGTTTATCCGGCTCGTCCTACCAATGCCGGGCATGGGTGGTGGTGCTCTTTGCCCTGAAGATTACAGGGGCGGGGTCATCAATCTGTTCAGAGGCAGTCATCCGACTTTGCTTTTGAGCTACGGGACGAAGACCAGGCGGAAGCCAATATTGTTGTTCCGGTTATCGGGGGTGTTGTTGTTCCGATAATCCGACCGACAGTTCTCGGTGTTATTGTTCCAGCTCCCGCCACGAATAACACGGTTCGAACCCACGATTGATGCCCTTATTCTTTAATGGCCACCATTGTACTGTACACATTTTTTCTTAATTCTTTTGCGTTGGCATATTCTGTAAATGCGACCATTGGCATGAGATGGTTTGCAAACTCTTTTTGTGACCATCGACCTGTTTGCTGGTAGCTTTCATAAAGCCGTGATTTTGTGATAAAGCGTTTTTTGCTTCGCTGGGTAAGCCTCACGTTGACAGGATAAATTAAATAGCCCAAAAAGGGCAGCCCTTTTCTGCTCTCGTTTAAACAAAAGGGCTTGAGCTGAAGCAGCAACTCCCCTGCAAGATATTCCTGAAAGCGGTAGCCGATCTCCAGCAAAGACTCTTTGTCATCATGCCACAACACCATGTCATCCATGTAGCGAACATAGGCCGGAACGCGCAACTCCTCTTTGAGATAATGGTCAGCCACCGACAGATAGTGGTTGGCAAAATACTGGCTGGTCAGGTTGCCAATTGGAACGCTTTTATCTGCTGCAGTAGAATAGCTGTCAATAATCTTCTCAAAAATCTGCAGTAGTGGCTGATCTTTGAACATTCGATGAAGCTGATTTTTCAGTATTAAGTGGTCAATGCTCTCAAAATATTTGCGGACATCGAGTTTTAAATACCATCGATTATGGCGATGATGCTCTTTTGCCTTATCGAGTGCCATGTAAGTGCCTTTACCGGGACGGTTTGCAAAACTGGTGGAAACCTGCTGCTTTTCGAATGAGGCATGGCAGATATTCATAAGCGCATGATGCAAAACCCTCTGTGAAAAAGGGGTGGCGCAAATAAGCCGTTTTTTTGGGTCATAAATGGTAAAGGTGTGATAACCTCCTGTTTCGACAGCTCCCGAAATGATTTGGTGCTGCAACCGTAGCAAATTGTTCTGCAACTGTTTGCTATAGGCGTAAACGTCGTGTTTTGATATTTTACCTTTTTGTGCCTTGTAGAATGCCTCGTAGAGATTCTTCAGATCAACTATCTTTTCAAGCAACTGCCCCTGGCGCTTCATTTGGTTCCGGCTTGTCTATGAAATAATGAGCAAAACGCTCTGCTTTCTTTTCGCCAATGCCTTTTATACTGAGCATGCCCTTGATGGTGACCTTGTCGAGTTTGGCTAACTCAGCAAGCTCTTCATCGGTAAAGACGATAAAGGCTGAAAGCCCTTCTGCTGATGCAACTTGTTTCCGTATTTCACGCAGGTGCGAAAACTTCTTGAATGTTGGCTCATCGAGCACCTGACGGTAATCAACCTTTGCCTTGCTCTCGGACGCAGCATTGAAAAATTGCTCAATGTAACGAACGCAAAAGCACCAGCTGGCTCCATTTTCGTTGCTAATTAGCTTTTGATCGATTTCCAGAATTTTATGTGCCTTCAGAAACGTGTTCATCTCCTGTATGGCGCTTCCGCTATCACCGACGGGTATGGTAAAAAGTTTTATCTGCATGAGTAAGAAACAGTTCACCGGTTTTTAAAATCTGGATATGACCCTCATTTTTCAAACGGCGGCCCACCTTCGGTGGTCATTTCTGTTGTCGGTTGCTACCGAAACATTGAGGCGTGCGGCGCTGCGTCCCTTGCTGCCGCTCACCTCAATCTTGGCGCTGCCCTCTCGCTCAAAAGCAAAACCGGAATGAGCTGCCAACTGACTACGGGACGAAGACCAGGCGGAAGCCAATAAAGTAGCACCGGTAATCGGGGGTGTTGCGGTACCGAAAATCCGACCGACAGTACCCGGTGCCATAGCGCCAGCACCCGCCACGAATAACACGGTTCGAATGACTACTATCATACCAGCTATCTGTCCAT
>JBAXBE010000029.1:0-17665 GCA_037142155.1 Chlorobiaceae bacterium | reverse complement strand
AGTATGGCTAAGATACTTGAAGGGCCAGCCATGAAACTATTCAACAAATGGGGCATTCCTGTGCCAAATTATGTTGTGATCATGGACCCCAACCGACTTGCCCAGCTTGGGGAAGCTAATAAATGGCTGAGAGAATCAAAACTCGTTGTTAAAGCTCATGAAGCTATCGGCGGGAGGTACAAGCTTGGACTTGTAAAGCTTGGACTCAATCTCGACCAGGCTCTTGAGGCCGCAAAGGAGATGATCGGCCGTGAAATCGGCACTTCGGTCGTCCGCCAGGTCATTGTTGCAGAGATGCTTGAGCATGACGAGGAGTATTATGTCTCGATGGCCGGCAACCGTGATGGTGCCGAACTGCTCTTGTCGAACAGGGGGGGCGTTGATATCGAGGATAACTGGGATACGGTCAAAAGGCTTTTCATTGCCCTTGATGAGACCCCGACGCTTGAGCGTATTACCGAAATCGCCCTTGAGGCCGGCTTTGTCGGTGAGGTTGCCGAGCGTGTCGCAAAAATCGCTTCCCGCCTCATTCTTTGCTTTGATAACGAAGATGCGCAGTCAATAGAGATCAATCCGCTAGTCATCCGCAAGAGTGACATGCGCTTTGCCGCACTTGACGCAGTCATGAATGTGGACTGGGATGCCCGTTTCCGTCATCCGGACTGGGATTTCAAGCCGGTTTCCGAAATCGGACGTCCTTTTACCGAGGCCGAACAGCAGATTATGGATATCGATGCCCGCATCAAGGGTTCGGTCAAGCTTGTTGAAGTTCCGGGCGGAGATATCGCCCTCCTGACCGCAGGTGGCGGTGCTTCTGTATTCTATTCTGATGCCGTTGTGGCACGCGGTGGCACGATTGCCAACTACGCTGAATATTCCGGTGATCCCCCGGACTGGGCAGTAGAGGCTCTGACAGAGACGATTTGCAGACTTCCGAATATCAAGCACATCATCGTGGGTGGCGCCATCGCCAACTTCACCGATGTCAAGGCTACCTTCAGCGGCATCATCAACGGATTTCGCGAGAGCAAGTCAAAGGGGTATCTGGAAAACGTGCAGATATGGGTTCGCCGTGGCGGACCGAACGAGAACCAGGGCCTGGCTGCCATCAAGAAGCTGCAGGAAGAGGGATTTGATATCCATGTCTACGACCGCAGCATGCCTATGACCGATATCGTCGACCTTGCACTGAATTCGTGAGGCTGGCTTTATTGGATGAATCAATAGAAATTTATAACTCATTAAACCGTAAGAATCGTGAGCATTTTAGCAAATAAGGAAACACGAGCGGTCATCATTGGCGGGGTAGCCGGATTGAATGCCGCAAGGCGGATGGCCCAGTTCGACTTTCTGATCAACAGGCCTCTGACCGTACAGGCATTTGTCTATCCGCCGGAGGAAGGCCAGCAGAAAGAGATTTACCGGGGTGGTGAGCTGAACAACGTCACCGTGTACTCGACGCTTGAGAAAGCTCTTGAAGAGAATCCCCAGATCAATACCGTGCTGATTTATATCGGTGCATCCAGGGCTTACCAGTCCGCCAAGGAGGCTCTTGACTCCAAAGGCATCAAGCTGGTCACCATGATCACTGAAGGCGTTCCTGAGAAGGATGCAAAGCGTCTGCGCAAGCACGCTATCGAACAGGGCAAGATTTTCAACGGCCCATCCTCGATTGGCATCCTCTCTGCAGGACAGTGCCGTCTTGGCGTTATCGGCGGTGAGTACAAGAACCTGAAGCTTTGTAATCTCTACCGTCCGGGTTCCTTCGGCGTTATTACCAAATCAGGTGGACTGTCAAACGAGGCGATGTGGCTTTGCGCCCAGAACGGCGACGGCATTACTTCGGCTGTTGCTATCGGCGGAGACTCCTATCCAGGCACGGACTTCGTGACCTACCTCAACATGTTTGAAAACGATCCTGAGACCAAAGCCGTCGTTATCGTCGGTGAAGTTGGTGGAACCCTCGAGGAAGAGGCTGCAGAGTGGCTTGGGGCCGAAGTTCGCCGCATCAAGCTCATCGCGGCTATCGGCGGAACCTGTCAGGAAGTGCTTCCGCAGGGCATGAAGTTCGGTCATGCCGGTGCCAAGGAGGGCAAGAAAGGTCTCGGTTCGGCACGCTCAAAAATGAATGCTCTTCGTGATGCCGGAGCCATCGTTCCCGACACCTTCGGCGGACTGAGCAAGGCAATCAAGCAGGTCTACCAGGAGCTGCTCAAGAGCGGCGCCATCAAGCCTGAGGCTGAACTCGACGAAAAGCTTCTGCCTGCGCTTCCTCCGAGTGTCCAGGAGGTTATGAAGCAGGGCGAGGTCATTGTCGAGCCTCTTATCCGCACAACCATTTCCGACGATCGTGGCGAAGAGCCCCGTTATGTCGGTTACGCTGCTTCCGAGCTGTGTGAAAAAGGATACGGCATCGAGGATGTTGTCGGTCTTCTCTGGAACAAGAAGCTTCCATCGAGAGAGGAGTCCGAGATCATCAAGCGCATCATTATGATCTCTGCTGACCACGGTCCGGCAGTCTCCGGTGCGTTCGGCTCCATTATCGCCGCATGTGCAGGCATCGACATGCCCCAGGCCGTATCGGCAGGCATGACCATGATTGGTCCCCGTTTCGGCGGAGCGGTCACCAATGCCGGCAAATACTTCAAGTATGGCGTCAAGGAGTACCCGAACGACATCGCAGGGTTCCTTACCTGGATGAAGCAGAACGTCGGTCCGGTTCCGGGTATCGGCCACAGGGTCAAGAGCCTCAAGAATCCTGACAAGAGGGTCAAGTATCTGGTGGACTATGTCAAGAACCACACCACGCTCCACACCCCGTGCCTTGACTATGCGCTTGAGGTACAGAAGATCACCACCGCCAAGAAGGATAACCTTATCCTCAACGTTGACGGTACGATCGGCTGTATTCTCGTCGATCTGGACTTCCCGGAGCACTCCTTCAACGGCTTCTTCGTTCTGGCCCGTACCATCGGCATGATTGGCCACTGGATCGACCAGAACAATCAGAACTCGCGCCTCATCAGGCTCTACGACTATCTGATCAACTATGCTGTGAAGGAAGAGCGCGTCGTTCCTGAAAAGAAGTAGGCCCATTACAACTGATTACGCTCTCCGAATGAAACTCATGTTTCAGAAGGGGAGGGTCAGTTGAGTTCTCAAGTACAATGAAAAAGGCGGAAATCCCACGGTTTCCGCCTTTTTTATTGGTAAAGGAAAAACGAAACGAATGAAAACGATTCTTCTTCTTCTGGGCTCGAACATCTTCATGACCTTTATCTGGTACGGGCATCTTAAAAACATGCAACACAAGCCGCTCATCATGGCGATATTCGTCAGCTGGGGATTGGCTTTTTTCGAATACCTGCTACAAGTGCCAGCAAATCGAATCGGGTATCAGACATTCACCTTGGGTCAACTCAAAATCATGCAGGAAATAATCACCATCATCGTCTTCGCGGGATTTGCCGGGTGGTATATGGATAAGCAGCTGGGCTGGAGCTATCTCTGGGCGGGCATCTGTATGGTCGGCGCAGCTTTTTTTATCTTTCGGGACTCGCTCTGATGAGCCTTGATACCGCCACGAGTCGATAACGGTTAATAGAGGACGTTTCCTTTGACGATATGGATTCTGCTATAGCCTCTTTTTTTTTGCCTTTTGTTGTATAATATATATTATGTAAAGTTGTTACTGTAAGGAATATCGCAATGCACTCATGATGCTCACCTGCTCTCTATCGAAAAGGGGTATGCATTAACAGGAAAAAGCCGTCACATCGCGGCTTTTTCCTGTTATGAGAAGATATTCTGACTGCTTGAACGGTTTTACATTCCAAGAAATGCCTTCTTGACCTCCTGATTGTTGAGCAGTTCCTGGCCGCTTCCGGTCAGAACGATGCTGCCGGTTTCAATCACATACCCTCTGCTGCTGATGCTGAGTGACTGGTAGACGTTCTGTTCGACAAGAAGTACCGTCACGCCGTCGGCATTGATGGCTTTAATGGCCCCAAAGACGACGTCGGTAAAGAGCGGCGACAGACCGAGGCTGGGCTCATCCAGAAGCAGGAGCTGCGGGTTTCCCATGAGTCCTCTGCCGATTGCAAGCATCTGCTGCTCCCCACCCGACATGGTGCCACCAAGCTGTTTGCTGCGTTCAGCGAGCTTCGGGAAGAGCGTAAACACCCGTTCAATGTTCTTATCCCTCTCTTTCTGATGGAGAAACCCTCCCATCATCAGATTTTCGGTAACCGTCATTTCAGGAAAGATCTTTCTGCCTTCCGGTACATGGACGATGCCCAGCTTGACGATTGCGTGAGCCTGAAGCGTATTGATCGGTTTCTTTTGATAGCTGATCAGCCCAGAGGATTTGACCATGCCCGATATTGCCTTGAGGAGGGTCGATTTGCCTGCTCCGTTGCTGCCGACAACAGAGACAATCTCTCCTTTATGTATTTCAAGGTTGATCTTTCGAAGAACCGGCATTTCGCCGTACCCTGCATTAAGGTTCTCAATGTTAAGCATGGTGTCCACCTCCAAGATATGCCGCGATGACTTCCGGGTTGTTGGTAATCTCTTCGGGAGTTCCTTCTGCGAGTTTTTCGCCTGAGTTCAGGACAACAATCCTGTCGCAGATGGAGGTGACCGCCTTCATGTCGTGTTCGATGAAAACAATCGTGGTTCCCTTGCTTCTGAGGGTTCGTATGATCTCAAGAATGGCGTCGGTTTCGGTATGGTTGAGCCCTCCGCAGATCTCATCAAGAAGCAGCATTTTTGGCCTTGTCGCCAGGACTCTTGCGAGCTCAAGCTTCTTTTTGAGACCGATCGGCAAAGAGCCGGCTGATTTTGCGGTATAATCGGTAAGCCCGACCTCTTTCAGCTGTTCGATTGCCATCGTTTCGGCCTCATCGGTACTGTCGGTGGTGGCAAAGGCTCCTACCATCACATTTTCCAGGACCGTGAGGCTTCCGAGCGGCTTTACCCGCTGCCATGTTCGAGCCATGCCAAGCTGGCAGACCTCGTCCGGCCGGAGCGCGTTGATTTTCCTGTTGTCAAAAATCAGGTCTCCGGAAGTGGCAGGGAAAAAACCGGTTATGCAGTTGAAGAGTGTGGTCTTCCCTGCCCCGTTCGGCCCAATGAGTCCGAAAATCTGCTTTTCTTCAACCGAGAAACTCACATCGGCAATCGCGACATTTCCACCGAAATGCTTGCTGACGTGATTGACATAGAGAAGATGCTGTATCATTTAACCCTCCTGAAAAGCCCGAGAATTCCCTTGGGCAGATAAAGAATGCAGAGAACGGTAATGATTCCGTAGACGAGCACATGGGCATGAGCAAGGTTCTCCTTGAGAAAGACTCCGACGCCGGATGTCTCCGACACGATTCCGGCCTTTACCAGCATATCGCCAAGGAGATTTGAACGGAGAATCTCGGCAAGCGGTACAAGAAGCACGGCACCGAGCACTGGTCCCCAGAGGGTTCCGACACCGCCGATGATGGCCGTAAGGATGATCTCGATGGAAAGTCGGAGGTCAAGTACGGCGGTAGTGTCGATAAAACGGATATAGACGGCATAAAGGCTTCCTGCAATTGATGTTACCGCGGCCGATATGAGCAGGGCCTTGTTCTTGTAGAAAGCGATGTTGATGCCGAGCGATGCCGCGGCATCCTGATCCTCCCGGATGGCCTGGAGGTAGTAGCCCGTCTTCGATCTCCTCAGTATGGCGTTGATCACCAGTGAGGCAATAAGGGCCAGAAGCATCCCGTAGTAAAACGGGGTCTTGCTGTTCAGGTCGATGCCGAAGAGTGTTACATCTGAGAGCAGGATGCCCTGTGCGCCTCCGGTAAACTCGAAATTAAGGGTCGAAAGGCGAACGATTTCGGCGACCGCAATGGAGGCGAGCCCGAAGTAGTGGCCGCGAAGCCTGAAGACAATGCTTCCTGTCATGAGCGCGATAAGGCCGGCTACGATGACGCCGGCCGTCATCCCTACAAGGGGATTGGCATCGAACTTCGAGATAAGGATCATCGTCGTGTAGGCCCCGGCGCCGAAATAGGCGGCATGGCCGAAGCTGTACTGTCCGGCGAAGCCGCCAAGGATATTCCACGCCGAGGCAAGCGTTGCCATCATGAGCACGGTAATCAAAAGGCCGGTGATATAGGGATTATCAACGACGAAAAACGGCACTAATGCCAGGATTGCGACCAGAGGAATGAGCATTAAATTCTTATTCATCACTGACCTCCTTTTTTACCAAACAGTCCCTCAGGACGAAGCAGGAGAACGGCAAGGAAAAGCATGAAGACAACCACATCCTTCCAGTCTGTTGAGATGTAGGTCGATGCCATAGACTCGACGACTCCTATGATAAGGCCCCCGACCGCCGCACCGACAACCGAACCGAGGCCGCCGAGAACGCAAATGGTGAAGGCTTTCAGAAGAAAACTGTGGCCGGCAAGAGGGTGTATATAATATGTCGGGGCAATAAGGGCGCCAGCCGTAGCGGCAAGCGCGGTGCCGATGCCGAAGGCTATGGCACTCATTTTCGAAACGTTGATGCCCATCAGCTGAGCGGCTTCCCTGTTCTGGCTCGTAGCCCTCAACGCCATGCCGGTGTTGCTTTTTGAGAGAAAGAGGTAGAGGATTGCCGTAATGACGCAGGTTATCAGAAACGAGATCAGCAGTGGCGTGGAGACCGAGATTCCGTTAAGGATGTTGAATGAACTGCTTGAGTATGAGGTCGTCAGGATTTTCGGATCACTCGTGAATGCAAGAAGAGCGGTATTGCTCATGATAAGCCCAAGACCTATCGTCAGGAGTATCTGGTTCTGATGGGGGTGGCTGATGACACGGTTGATAAAGACCTTTTCGGTGACATAGCCGAACAGAAAGGCCGTCGGTATGATCAGCACCAGAGAAATATAGGGGTCGATGTGCAAGAGGGAAAAAGCATAGTAGGCAAGATACATGCCCAGCATCATCAGGTCGCCATGCGCAAAGTTACTGACATTCATGACGCCGAACACAAGGGACATGCCTATTCCGGCAAGAGCGTAGACTCCGCCGGTCAGTATCCCGGAAATAAGAGATTGAAGAAATTGCATGATGTGCTTCCTGTCAGATGGAGTTTCAGGCGTCAAGGTCGACTCAAAGATATTACGCCACTTCTGCAAAGCATTGAGGGCCGTGGTGTCAAAAGAGCGCCTCCGGGATTTGGCCGGAGGCGTTGTTCTCAAGAATCTGTTTTCTGGAAGGTTAACGGGTGAACGGATAGATCATCTTCTTCTTGCTGAACTGAGGAGGATAAACGGTCTCATATTTGCCGCCGAAGATCTGCTGGACAAGCATCGGATGGTTGTTCTGGTTGTTGAATCCGTTGTAGTCTGCAAACTTGACCGGGCCGAGGATGCCATTCCAGCTTCCTGCTTTCAGAGCGGTGCAGAGTTTTGGGGCCGTTCTGGTTTTTGTGGCAGTTTCAACCATAATGCGGACAGCTTCGTAGGCACAGGCAGCGTGATAGGATGGTTCCTTTGAAAACTTTGCCTTGTAGCGCTTTGCGAAATCTGCAGCACCGGGCCAGTTGACGTCATCGGTCCACTGGGTTGCTGAAACGACAAGGTTCGATATCTCGGTCTGCTGGGCAAACTGAGCAGTAGTATAACCCGCCCCGGCACCAAGGAAAGCCTTGGGCGTCAGACCGATCTCTTTTGCCTGTCGCATCAGGAGAATAGCATCTGCGTCATAGGAGACGAGAAAGACGAGATCCGGATTTGCAGCCTTTACCTTTGCAAGGGTTGCGCGGTAGTCAGGCTGTCCCTGCTGGTATTTTTCATTGGCGACCTCTGTCAGCCCCATTTTTGTGGCATTTGCCTGAGCGGTCTTGACAGTAGAGACGCCGAAATCAGTTGCCGCATAAATAAAGGCGATGGTTTTCGGCTTGTATGCCGCAACGGCTTTCAACAGAACACTTGAATAGACATCGGCAGGTGCGTTAAGGCGGAAGACGTTCTTGTATCCTTTCATGGTAATCTCTTCCTTGGCGGCCGCAGGGACCAGAAGAGGGACCTTGTACTGGTCAGCCCTTGATGCAACGACGTTTGCAGAACCGGAAGTATAGGGGCCGACAACGCCGATAACATTATCACGGGTCACAAGCTTTTCATAGGCAGCAAGCGCATTTTTCGGGTCTCCCCCGTCATCTTCCCTTATCAGCTCTACCTGGATTCCCTTCTTTTTGAGGTCTTCGACAGCAAGGGATGCGCCGTTTGTCAGGTTTTCACCAATCTGGGCCTCTTTGCCGGTGATGGAGTTGATGAATCCGATTTTAACCGGAGGAGCTGCTTTTACAAGCATTGGAAATGCCAGCATGGCAGCGGCTGCTATTGATGCGATGGTTTTCTTCATGTATTGATCTCTCCCGGGGTTGAGTTGTTTGGGGTAAATACAGGATAAGGGTAAAACCAGACCTAAGTTATCAAGTTACAATACAAAAAATGAAAAATGCCAAAAAAACATAAAAATAAACCCCTTTTGCGGACGAGGAATCCCTGCCAGCCTTCCTCGATGACAGTCCTTTATATGGAAGTCGGATTGGAATGCTCTGTTTTTCTGAAAAAATTGTAGATTTACGACAAAGAGGTTTCAATAACAATCCTAAAGAGGGGGCAGCATGGACGCAAAAGAGAAGGTTCTTGACGTGATGAAAGAGGCTGGCGAGCCAGTTAACGCAGGCCAGATTACCGCAAAGAGCGGGCTGGATCGCAAGGAAGTTGATAAGGCAATGAAGGTGTTGAAGGATGAGGGGGCGATTGTCTCTCCAAAGCGCTGTTTCTGGGAGCCGAAAAAGTAGACGGGGGAAGAGTGACTATAAAGCCGCAAAGCCGCCTCTGGGCGGCTTTTTCGGTTGTGTTCAGCTGATCAGGAGTGACCGCCGACGACGATGCGCATGATCTTGAAGTTCAGAATAAAAAACCGTATGACCTGCCAGAAGAAATTCTTTCTCCAGTAGAGGGTGGTTTGTGACGGAACCGGAGGGTATGCCTCGTCGTAGTATGCCTTGACTTTATTGGTGACCATTGCTCTGGGTATTTGAAATTAGTTTCAGACGTTCAGGTTACTCTGGAATCAGCCACCAGAAGGGGTATCCCTTTGCCTTATGGAAAAAGACATAGTGGAGAATGAACTTCAGCCAGTGTCCTGCAAGGCCCGCCTCTCCAAGGGAGTAGTTCATGTCGCGTCCCCATTCCGGATACTTCTCCCAGTCCGGAACAACCGGGAAGAGTGTCATGGATGCTCCGAGACCGTCAAATGAACCGAAGCCTGCCGATACGACGCATGCCGCACCCATTCTGCTCATCGAAGCCTTGTGGCGATGCTCTGTAGCTCCTTTGATTCTTTCGGCGATATTGAGCGCAACGATTTTCCCCATAACTCCAGCTGGCATGCCGGTTCTCGGCGCTGTCGGAAAGATCTGGCGCCCTGAAGGGCTCGCCATAGGTTTGGAGATAGGATGCGGAGGTGCAAAAGCGATTCCGGGTGCGTAGATGTTGTTGAACATCGGATTCTGATAGATAGAGGGCCAGTCGTTGGCAGCCCACTCTTCAAAAGGCTTTGCGGCGTAATCCGCGTCGACCTTCATGAACTTGTTGGGGGCGAACATCTTCTCGGTAATATCATTGCCAGCCTTGTCAAACGAGGTCAACCCCACTCCGGAGAAGGAGGGGATAAGCATGGCAAAATCAAACTCCTGCGTTTTGTTCTCACCCTCAAGGGTCTCATAAAGAACCTTGCCCGGCTCAACCTTATAGACACCCGCCCTTCTGATCCAGTTGATGCCGTATTCGGCCATGATGGATTCGGTGAAGACCTTTGTCGGAGTGTAGTAGCCTCCCCTGTTGATGAACGCACCTGCCATTCCGAAGTCCCCGACCTCATATTCATTCGAAATCCAGGTAATCTGGGCCATATTGCTGAGCCCCAGCTTTGATATCTCGTGGGCGACGTTCAGAATGTATTCGAATGCTGCACCCTGGCAAGTTGCCATGGCGTGGCCTGTGCCGATAAGGATGCGCTGTTTCTCGCCGGCCTTCATCTTTTCGATAATCTTCTGAAGGTTCTCCCAGGCGTGAGCGGCATGGTTGTAAGTGCAGACAGAGAAAGTGTTCTTGTCGGGGCCGAGTCCCTCTGTCGCTTCAAAGTTCAGCTTGGGACCGGTCGCATTGACCAGATAGTCATAGTCAACCGTTTCGGTCTGGCCGGAGCGGGCGCTGTCGGTGTATTCGATCTTGACATATCCCTTGCTGGATTCCTGGTCGCCTTCCGGGTGGATTTCAAGAGCCTTCGCCTGCTTGAGGACAATCCCCCACCGCGAATATACTTTCTTCAGTTCGAAGCGGACATCGTCAATCGACATTCGTCCCACTCCGACCCAGATGTTCGAAGGGATCCACTGATAGTAAGCGTTAGGAGTAACGACAACGACTTCATGGTGTTTCCCGAGCTTTTTCTTGAGAAACGAAGCGCAGGTGTGTCCCGCGATTCCGGCGCCTAAAACGACAACTTTTGCCATAAATGGTGATTTGGACGATTCAACTGAAAAACTTTCGAATACTTCTCTCTGTGATAACAGGAACGATTACTTGAAGGCACTGCCGGGAGCAACCCCCCAGGCCTTCAGGATTTTCGCCATCGGACAGAACCCTGTGAATGATGCCTGCAGCAGGTTTGCTCCGACAAATCCAGTGAGCCAGAGCCAGTTCGGGTTCTGAAGAAATACGGATAGAAGGAGACTTCCGAGAATCATACAGCCTGCAACTGCTAAAACGATTCGATCAATGTTCATTATGGTAACAGGTTAAAGACTGATGAGTTGAAGCAGGCATGTCCTGTTCGACGCTGCTGATATTTGACATTATGAGAATATGTGGAAATACGAGCATATGCCGCAAATAATAATCATATTATGCGTCGAATCAAAACGGTTTTTCTTTCATACCAGCAATCCTGCTTTTTGCAGCTGACAATTATTTCATGACAGTCGTAACGCTGAATTCGGGCGGGTCCTGAATATGGCGTTTTACAGCACAGAGGTTTGCCGCACTCACCACCGCCTCCATATATTTCTCAGGGAACTCACGAGGAAGTTCTATGGAGAGATCAATTTTACCGATACCTCGACCGGATTCTCTAGCGGTATGTGACTGGACGATTCTGATGCCATCAGTCGGAATTCCCCTGCTCTGACAGAATGAGAGGACGAAAATGCCGGCACAGGTTCCTATAGAGGCAAGAAAGAGCGTAAAGGGTTCTGGGGCGGTTCCTTCGCCTCCGGCGTAGGGCTGCTGATCGGTCTGGATGGTGAATCCGTTGAAATCCGCATTGACTTTTTTCCCTCCGGCAAAGCTGACAATCATTTCGCTGTTCATGATAGAGCGTGTTCAATGGTTAAGCAAACGGCATATGGTTCTTTGCTGAATGCGCGGCAATAGAACCCAATTATAAGCTTATGCTCAAAACAAAACAACATCCGATTTATCGCAAAGTGATTTTGGGTGGTGAGATTTGCTTGAAAGAGTGCCGATTGCGTATACTTTGGGATGGATTTACTTACCTCCGAATATTTCGTACGCCAATGAACGCCAATCGTGTCGGCCGGCCGACCCATTGCCGGTGTGTCGAAGAGCTGCCAAAGTTTACCTGCTTTCGCCCTGACGGTATTCCTCGCAAAGCGCTGAAAAGCATTGTCCTGACGCTTGATGAGCTTGAGGCGATAAAACTCTCTGACAAGGAGGGGCTCTATCAGGCGGATGCGGCGCTGAAGATGAATGTCTCCCGACAGACCTTCGGCCGCATTCTTGAGGTCGCCAGAAAAAAAGTAGCTGAAGCTATTATTGATGGCAAAAGCCTTTGTATCAGGGGTGGTGTGGTGAAATCTCTGTGCGATACGGTTGTCACCAATCGGCCCGATATCTGCATCTGTGCCGCATGCGGTTTCGAAATGCCCCATCAGAAAGGGGAACCATGCAGCCACTCATCCTGCCCCAGCTGCGGAGCTTCATTGAAGCGCAAAGGCGGATGCCTCTCCGAGCAGCCAGCAACAAGCAACGAGCATGAGAAACAGCTGTGAATTGCTGAAGAAAGCTCCTCTTTCTCACCGTTACTCGCCTCCCCTCCACTGACACCCCTTCCTGATAATGGCAATCGCCCTCAATGGAGCGCATGTATTAAGGAGTGGCTGGAAGAGCAGAGGGCTCCAAGCCGCATAGCCTGCGGTATGCGGGTAATCCGAAATTCAGAATCCAAAATCCAAAATCTCTTCACGCAAGTATGTGTTATGAATCTCGTCCCTGGGTTTTTCCGCAAGCGGCTTGCACTGCCTGGTTGAGGGAGTTCATGATGCTCTCCGCCAGCTCAACTGATGCTTTTCCTAAAGGGCCGATTAAGGCGGATGCGGTTTTTATGCTGATGTTGAGCAGTTCTACCTGCAGATTAAGAATCTTTTCAATGCTCTCTGCCGGAGTTCCTGAGAGAGTGGGCGCAGTTCCTGTCGTCGGGTTTGACATGATGGTAGTGTTAAAAAGGTTCAGCCACTACTTTGCAGCAGCAAGGTTTTCCCTCTCCGCTGTTTTGCTTACATAGCAGTCACACTCCACCACCTGATGGGGTGAACGGTATTTTTCAGGATTGATGCTATCCTGCGCAAAAAAGGGCTTGCCGTCACAAAACCTGTAATTGTACCTGCAGCTATCACAAAGATGGGTGGTGTCCATGGTGTAGAAGATTTTGATGATGACCAAGTAATGGCTCCATCCGAGCTCCAATATCATCCTTCAATTTCTGTGCCAGTTCGATAAGCCCAAAGGATGCAAAGCTCTGGCGCATAGCTGGCTATGGTTAACCATAGCCAGTGTCTCAGGATGGCACTCCCGAAATGAGACAGGCGCCCCTCCCTGTCAACTACCTTTGGCTTTATTAATGAAAATAATATCTGAGACCTAAGGCTCCGTTCAGTGCAAACTCGGTTGATGGTGTTACATCGAGAATGGGGACGATTTCGGCGAAGAGATCCATCGGAGCCGAGTTGAAGAGATAGGTGATGCCGAGCGGAACCCTGACGCCAAACCGATTATCCTTAATTCTTCCGCCGATGCCGTAGTACCATGGCATCGACCCCTTAAGCTCACTGGCCGCTCCTACTGAAGAGCTGCTGTGGACGAGGTAATCGGCATGAACCTGAAACGGATTGTTGTCTGCAAGAGAGACGGCAAGTGCGCCGTCAATAGCTGAACGGTCATCCAGCCAGAACTTTACGCTTACTCCTGTCGGTTCGCCGGCAATGAGTCCAAGCCCGACGCCGTCTCTGGCCATGGCATCTGGAGCAAGAGAGAGGAGTAAGAGTGTCATTGAGGCAATAAGGGCTTTTAACCTGGTCATGGTGTGCTGTTTGTTCATCATGGAGTCGTTGTCGATTTTCGAATAATTGTAAACAACTAAAGCAGAGAGCCCTGCCGCTCATGCGGGCACTGACAGAGGGGGTTCAGTGCCCGCCCCGAAGCGGTGCTGTCAGTTCCTTCTTCCGCCTTCATCCGGGCGCCTGTCGTTACGCTCATCACGCCGATTATCCCTGCGCTCGTCCCGGTGTTCGTCACGACGGTCATGACGGCGGTACTCTGTATCGCGGTATCTTCTGATATCCTCCCAGCGATGCCTTCTTATGTTTCTTGGCAACCTGTTCTCATGAGTAATGATCCATGGTCCGCGATAGTGTGATGACCGGTACCAGCGCCCCTCATTGTAGAGATAGTAGGTATTGCCATAGAAAATGATGTCGTAGGGGCTGCCTACCGAAACCGAAAAGCCCTGTTCGGGAAGTGCGATAAAATCGGGCCTGCGGTCGATCACAAATGATGGTCGATCCCCCGCACTGATATGAAGGTTCACTTCAGCTTTTGCCTCCGATTGAGGCAGGCCGGCAAGCATTCCTGCAATTCCGGCAGCAATCCAGATTTTTTTATCCATGGTATTTCTCCTGTTAGCATGTTGGTCAAAGTTCGTATCAGATGGAAAAAGAACACCGGCAGCCAGAGCGATGCCGCTTCATCAAGTAAGACGGGCATCTCCCGCCTATTCCAGCGAAAAAATAGTGCAGAGCCTAAAAAAAGAGAACCCTCTTTCTACGGGATAAAACCCGGAGTACGCGGTATGAGAGGAACAAACAGTTCTCCAGCCGAAAAAGGCTGAGGGCTATCCTCAGGACCGTAAGGCGTACAAGCGTTTGATTGAGCATCAAGCAGGCCTGAAAGAGCTGCAGGGGGTACAGATTTCAGCATGCAGAGGAGGGGGCGCAAATTGCATGAATCCCCAATCCTCCATAAAAAATACAAAAAGAAGCAGGTGAAATACAACTTTCAGGAGGATAATGAAGCGGGTTTGAATTATTTCTGTCGGCAGGCACTTTTTTTTTCCGAATCGGGTTTAATATGATGTGCGGTTCATTCGGGTGGTGATGTTGCCCTTCTGTATCCGGATGAGCATGGAGTGCTTCCACGGATGTATCTGTCAGATGGTGTACTGAGTGAAATAATGAGTCAATATTGCGAAAATTTTTTCCCTCATGCTATTCCATAACACTAAACAACTACAGCCATGTCAAACGGAACAACCAGTGACTTTTCAGGTTCGGTAGCCTCCCTTACGGAGACGTTGGGGAAGCTTGCTCAGCAGCAGGTTGAGCTTCTCAAGCTGGGGATTGGTTCGGCAGTCTCGGTAATCGGTTTTGTCGGCCGGACATCAATTAACATTGCCGGCGGCGTTCTGGGCACAGTGAGCTCGGTTATGCAGACTGTGCTGTCAATTTTTGCTCCGAAAAAGTAGCTCATCCGTCATCGGGATGCACCCTGCCCTTGCGGCAGGGTTTTTTTTGCCATAACCAAATCACCCCCGGTTGTCTCTGCGCTTGTAGAAGAGATGCTTGGTGAGCTCGGCCGAGAGGATGTAGGTGACAACAAGCATCCCCATCCATCCATAAAACGCCAGCGGAAGCGGGGTGAACCCAAAGAGTGGAGCAAATGGCGAAAACGGAAGCCCTAACACGGCAAGTACGGTAAGAGCTGTTGCCATGATAAGCAGTCGTCCAGGAAGGCTTTTAAAAAACGGCATTCGTGTCCGTATTACCAGCACAATCAGTGATGCGGAAATGACCGACTCAACAAACCAGCCTGTCTGAAACTCAGCCTCACCGGCATGAAGCACCAGCTTGAGCACCACAAAGGTCAAAAAATCAAATGCTGAACTGAGTAGTCCGAATGCAATCATGAATCGTTGTATAAAACGGATATCCCAGCGGTGCGGATGCTCGATGTTGATTGCGTCGACACGATCACCGGCAATGGTGAGCTCGGGGAAATCGGTCAACAGGTTGGTCAAAAGTATCTGCTTCGGAAGCAGAGGGAGAAACGGAAGGAAAAGTGAGGCGCCAGCCATGCTGAACATGTTGCCGAAGTTGGCACTCGTTGCCATGAAGACGTATTTCATGGTGTTGGTGAAGGTTTTTCGTCCCTCGATAATCCCCTGCTCAAGCACTTTAAGGTCATGGTCAAGAATGACGATTTCAGCCGCCTCCTTGGCTACGTCAACTGCCGAGTCTACAGAGATTCCAACGTCAGCAGCATGAAGGGCGGAAGCGTCGTTGATTCCGTCGCCGATAAATCCAACGACGTTTCCCCTTTTTTTCAGTGCCAGAATTATGCGCTCCTTCTGTTCCGGCTCAACTTCAGCGAAGATGTCCGTCCGGGGGGCCTGAAGGGAGAGCGCAAGGTCGTTCATGATGCGGATTTCCGATCCTGTAAGCAGGGCCGGCCTCTCCATGCCAATCTCTTTTGCAAGGCTCGCGGCCACCAGAGCATTGTCGCCCGTGATGATTTTCAGCGAAACGCCGAGTTTTTCCAGCTTTGCGATGGTTTCGCGTACATGACTTTTTGGTGGATCGAAAAAGGTAATGAACCCGAGAAAAATCATCTCCTTTTCATCATTGCGCGTAAAATCATGAAGATCATCTCCTCTTTTCCATGCGACGCCAAGCGTCCGGTACCCGGCGGCACTCAGGGTCCGGTATCTCTCCATGATTGATGCTCGCCGCTCATCCAGAGGCGCAAGCTCTCCGCTCAATGTTTCTGACATTGTGCAGGTATCGAGGACCTTCGAAAGGGCGCCCTTCATGATAACGATATTCCCGTTCGGGTTTCGGAGTTGAACGGAGAGCCTTTTTCGGATAAAGTCATAGGGGACCTCACTTTGTACCTCAAGCCCCTCAAGGCTTTCATGACGGCTTGAGATGATTGCCTCATCAATCGGATTGTGAAATCCCTGCTGGAGGGTTGCATTCAGCCAGGCATACTCGAGCACTTTCGGGGATGGCCGGCCGTCCGCTGAGAGCGTTTCATGCAGCTGCACTCGCCCTTCGGTAATGGTTCCCGTCTTGTCGGAACAGAGGATATTCATGCTTCCGAAGTTCTCGATGGAAGAGAGCCGTTTGACGATCACCTGCTTTTTGGCCATGTTTCTTGCCCCGGAGGCGAGATTGACCGATATGATTGCCGGAAGAAGCTGGGGAGTGAGGCCGACGGCGAGCGCAAGGGAGAAGAGGAACGAATCGAGTGCCGGCTTGTGAAGCATGACGTTGACGGCAAAAATGATGACGACCAGCACCATGGTTATTTCCATCAGCATGTAGCCGAAGCGGCGCACTCCCCTTTCGAAATCGGTTTCCGGCGGTTTCATTTGAAGCCTGTCCGATATTTTTCCGAACTCGGTACTCATTGCTGTCTTCATCACCAGCGCCTTTGCTTTTCCGCTGATGACGTGGGCTCCCATGAAGAGCGTATTGCTTCTGCTGCCCAGAGGACTTTCCGGAGGTAGTTTTCCGGAGTTCTTTTCGACAGGATAGGTCTCTCCGGTGAAGGCGGCTTCATCGACAAAAAGCTCCTTCGACTCAAGAATCAGGCAGTCACCGGCAATGATATCCCCGGCCGAGAGGAGGATGACGTCTCCCGGTACGATCTCCTCAATGTGGATGAGCGTCTCGTGGCCGTCTCGCAGGGTGAGCGCGTTGATTTGTACCATTTTCATCAGCTTGTCGACGGCACTGGCAGCACCCCGCTCCTGCCACCAGCCAAGGAGTCCGCTCAAGAGAACGATAAAGAGGATGATCGTGGCGTCGGTCCGGTCACTGAGGGCGAAAGAGAGTGCGGCAGCAAAGATAAGCAGGAGGGTGACCGGGCTTTTGAACTGAATAAAAAAGAGGGAGAGTGATGAGTAGCGGTGGGTTTTTTTAAGCGTGTTCCTTCCTGAGATTCTTGCTCTTTCAAGGGCCTCTCGGGCAGTCAATCCATGAATGTCACTCTTGACGGATTCAAAGGCCTCTTCAGCGGAGAGGGCCCAGAACTGTTCTGCGGACGTTGCGTGTGTATCCGGCATATTCTGAACAGATTGATTGGGTGAATGACGCATAGACTGAAAACACCGGCATGGAGGCTTCAGTTTCAATCCGTAATCAAAATTTCAGGGATTCAAAATCCTCCCTGAAAATATCAATCCAGCCGAGGCTTGACGCCTTTGATATCGTGGAAGGAGACGACGCCGAGCAGGGTTTCCGCGTCATCGGTTATCG
>JBAXBE010000028.1:0-20091 GCA_037142155.1 Chlorobiaceae bacterium | reverse complement strand
AGGGTGGTACACTATCTAGCGGAATACCCGGCACACTTTACACCGGTAGGGGTGGTACATAATGCTCCGGTACGAGTGGCACACTTTACACCGGTAGAGGTGGCACAGTATGCTCCGGTGTGATCACTATGATTCGGATTGGAAACAAAGAGATTGTCTTTTCATCCAGTTTAATGCTTCCTGATGATGAGTCAGCGACACTTGAAATTCCTGTTATGAACGACGTCTTAAAACTCGATTTAAAGTTCACCCCGGGACAAAACTCAGAATACGAGGGTCGTTGGAACTCAAAGGACGGGATTGTCTACCTGGAATTTGTTGGTTGGAGAAACTCAATTGGTACTGCAGTTTCGGAGCCTCAGAAGTTCGGAGAAATAGACGGTCGTCGGCTCTACTTCCAGATGGCGCACTATTTGCTCGGAAATATGAACCTCGTTCACTTTTATATTTTGGTCGGAGGCCCCAATGAGTGAAACCGGTCTCCATGTTGATAAGGCAGGAACTCTCGGGAAGCCTAAAAAGCAATCGCCAAAAACTATTCAGGCGTGGGCTAACGCCCGAGAGAGTTTTGCTCGAACAATTTGTGGCAGCGTAATTCTCGTCCTGTTGATTATTTCGTACATACTTACACTTTTCTGCAAACCCGAGCACGCTAACAATGTTCTCGTTGTTGTCGGGAGTGGGCTTGGTTTTCTGCTTGGTAGTCGCGAAAAGCCAAGTAACGACGGCGTCTGACCTTTGAAGCTCGGGCAAGCGACACGGGGACGTTCCTGAAAACGTGAACTTATAGCACTACTTTTGCCGGTGTTAGCTCTCTTCGATAATACCTAACCAGTTGCGATATGCCTAGAGGTACAAGGCTCGATTCACCAGGTACATTGCATCATGTGATCATCCGTGGGATCGAAAAAAAAGAGATCGTTCCTGACGATGAAGATCGTGAGTCTTTCGTGTCTAGAATGGGGATGGTTACCATGAAAACAGGCACGGGGAGTTAGGGACGTTCTTCAATAGCAGCAATAATGAGGAGATACGGAGAGGCTTTTTATCGCAGGTGTTTGGCTTAAACGGCTGGTTGTGAAATAGCCGGAGTTTGAGGTGATTTTGAGGAGTCACAAAACATGTAACCCCTCAAAAAAAATAATATATCAGTTATTCCCACTCGATGGTGGCGGGGGGTTTCGATGATATATCGTAGGCTACCCGGTTGATTCCGCGGACTTCGTTGATGATGCGGTTTGAGACTCGGGCGAGGAAGTCGTGCGGGAGCGGGGCCCAGTCGGCGGTCATGCCGTCTGATGATTCGACAGCCCTGAGTGCCAGGACGTTTTCGTAGGTACGCTTGTCGCCCATGACGCCGACCGACTGCACCGGCAAGAGGACGGAGAATGCCTGCCATACCTGCTGGTAGAGCCCGCTGGATTTGAGTTCCTCAATATAGATTTCGTCGGCTTCACGAAGTATGTCGAGCCGCTCTCTGGTGATGGAGCCGAGAACCCTGACGGCAAGGCCCGGTCCAGGAAAGGGGTGGCGCATGAGAATGTCTTCGGCAATGCCGAGTTCGCGTCCGACGGAACGTACCTCGTCCTTGAAGAGTTCGCGGAGGGGCTCAATCAGCTTGAGCTTCATGCGTTTCGGCAGACCGCCGACATTGTGGTGCGACTTGATGGTTTCGGAGGGTCCCTTGACGCTTATGCTTTCGATAACATCAGGATAGAGCGTTCCCTGAACGAGGAATTTCTCCTGGTGCATATGCTCCTCGAAGACCTGAATGAACGTTCTTCCGATAATTTTCCGCTTCTTCTCCGGAGATGCCACGCTTTTCAGGCGGTTCAGAAAGAGATCGGCAGAGTCGGCAAGGGTGATTTTCAGGCCAAGCGGCTTGAGGAAGTTCATCACCCGTTCGGCCTCATTTTTCCTGAGCAGTCCGTTATCGACAAAGACACAGTGAAGCTGCTTGCCAATCGCCTTGCTTACCAGTACCGCGGCAACGGTTGAGTCAACGCCTCCGCTTATTCCGCAGATAACGGTCTCTTTGCCTGCCTTGCGGCGGATCTCATCGATTTGGTGATCAATAAAGCTTTTCGACGACCAGTCGGGTTTGATGCCGGCGATGTTGATGAGGAAGTTCGAGAGCAGTTGCCGGCCGTAGAGGGTGTGCTGCACTTCGGGGTGAAACTGCAGTGCGTAGATTTTCAGCGCGCCTTTGCTGCCGTAGGTTTCGAGAGCGCACATCTCGGAATTTCCGCTGCTCGCCGTGACCCTGAACCCTTCAGGAAGCCGGGTGACCTTGTCGCCGTGGCTCATCCAGACGTCGGAGTCGGGAATGTTGTGGAAGAGCATGCTTTCATGGTCGCCGTCCCGCTTGATGAGGATTTTTGCCCGGCCGAACTCCTGTTTCGAAGAGCTGGCAACTTCGCCTCCAAAATGTTTGGCGATTGCCTGAAGGCCGTAACAGATGCCGAGTATCGGGATTCCGAGCGAAAATATCCCGGGGTCGGGCAGAATGGCTGACTCGTCGTAGACGCTTGTCGGGCCGCCGGAGAGGATGATGGCTCCGGGGTTGTGCTCCCTGACTGTTGCCGGAGAGGTATTGTAGGGAAGAATCTCAGAATAAATGCCCAGCTCACGAATACGACGGGCGATCAACTGGGTGTATTGCGACCCGAAATCCAGTACTAATACCGATTGCATAAAAACGCGGTTGTTTGATTAAAGGAACAGAAACTCAGTAGCTCTTCTCCAGGTGCTTTCGTGAATCCGGGGCGGTTTTTTTTGGTGCGGGCATCACAGCCTCGCCTTCAGTCGGAGGGAGGGCCTCTTCGGCGACTCCGGAGCTCCTTCCTGCAGTGCGGCCGGGGTTGGACTGGTAGTATTTAAACCCTTTGGGTGTGAAGTATTCGATATAGACGTCGTTGCCGAGCAGTTCAGACGGGGCGTTGGTGTGGCCGGACATCGGCACGGCGATAACCGTTTCGGGAATATGGAAATACCTGTTTTCAAGTTTCAGTGACGGGTCGCTGTAGCAGCGCTTCATGAACTTTGCCCAGATGGGCATGGCTGCACGTGCTCCCTGGCCGTACTCCATCGAGGTGAACTTGATGCGCTCATCGTCGAACCCGGTCCAGACCACGGCAACAAGCTGCGGGGTGAAGCCTGCAAACCATGCGTCCCTCATGCTCTGTGTCGTGCCTGTTTTACCGGCCGCTTCAATGTCGAAGCCGTAACGGGAGCGCATGGCGGCGGCAGTGCCTTTGTTGACGACATCCTTGAGCATTGAGACCATGACGAAGTTGGTCGTCGAATCAATGGCAAACCTGCGGTTTACGCTCGATTCCGAGATCAGGCGGTTGTGCTTGTCCTGCACCTTCAAAATTGACATCGGTTCGGTCCATGTTCCATTGTTTGCGAAGGTTGCGAATGCTCCCGCAAGCTCAAGCGGTGAGACTTCGGCAGTACCGAGGGCTATGGAGAGGTTGGAGGGCATCGGTGAGCTGAGGCCCATCTTTCTTGCATAGGTGATGATTTCCGAAGGTGAGAGCTGCTCGTAGGCGAGCCTGACGGTCACCTGGTTGAGCGAGCGGGTCAAGGCCGAGCGGAGTGTGGTCATGCCTCCCGAAGAGCCGTCGGAGTTCCTCGGAGACCAGACCCCGTTGCCACTTTTAAGCTGAAGCGGCTGGTCGAGCACCGTGAAGCTTGCTGGAAACCCCTTGTCGATTGCCGTGGTGTAAACAATCGGCTTGAAAGTCGAGCCAGGCTGTCTTCTTGCCTGCCATACATGGTCGAACTGGTATTTGTAGTCGTCGGGAGAGAGGCTGTTGCCGCCAAGCCAGGCCTTGACATGACCGTTAGTCGGGTCTATGGCCACCAGAGCGACCTGAATCCTGGTTTTTGCGCGGAGCAGCTCATTCACCCACGCAGTATCGGCCTTGAGCTGAGCCATCGCCTGCTGGTCGGTGAGTCCATCCTCTTTCAGGCCTTTGTACCGTTCACTTTCGGTAATCATCTGGTTCTTAAGCGATTCCGTCCAGCGCCATGAGCGGTCGAAAGCGGCCTGAAGTTCGGCAAGATGTTCGGTTGCGGCATCCTGCGCGTATTTCTGCATCCTGCTGTCGAGGGTAGTCTGAATGGAGAGGCCGTCACGGTAGAGGTCGATGTTGCTAAGCATCGACGTGGGCTTGATAATCTGACGGATGTACTCGGTAAAGTATGGCGCCAGACCCTGACGATTGACCCCCGTGTATTTCACTACAAGGGGAGTTCTCTTTGCAGCAGCGGCCTGCTTTGCGGTAATGAAGTTCTCTTTCTCCATCAGCGAGAGGACCAGGTTCCTTCTTCCGATGGAATTGGCTGGTGATTTTGCGGGGTTGTAGCCGGTAGGGTTTTTCAGGGTTGCAATAAGCGTGGCGCTCTCAGGCAGCGTTAGCTGATATGCCTGTTTTCCGAAATAGGTAAGGGCAGCGGCCTCAATGCCGTAGGCTCCTGCTCCGAAATAGACGGTATTGAGATAGAGTGCAAGGATTTCGTCTTTCGTATAGGTCTTTTCGAGTTCAATTGCCGTTACCAGCTCTTTGAGCTTTCTCGATACGGTGCGTTCCTGCGAGAGGTAGAGATTCTTTGCCAGCTGCTGGGTAATGGTGCTTGCTCCCTGCCAGCGGCGGCGGCCCTTGATGATGTTCTCGCCCATTGCCAGAGTCAGACGACGCAAATCAACGCCCCAGTGGTTATAGAATGCCACGTCTTCCGTTGCGATAAGGGCGTAGCGTGCTGACATCGGAATAGACTTCAGCGGAATGAAGGTGCGGTTTTTCAGGAAATACTTGTGGAGGAGAACGCCGTCTTCCGAATAGACAAGCGATGCCAGCTCGGGGTTGGGGTTTTCGAGTTCCTCAATGCTTGGCAGGCCGAGAAGGGAAGCCGCTTCGCCTGCTTTCCATGGCGAAAGCGTGAGGATGACGAGTGCAATAAAAAAGAGAAGATAGCTTCTGGAAAATAGTTTGCTCACTGTAGCGATTGATCTTAGGGTTTTACCCGGCACTCTGGATGCCTCGGGCTGGAGCAGGAGGTCAGGCCTCCCTCGTGCCAGCATGTTCTACCGGACTCTTTTTATGCAATTGTTCCGCAAATTCAAAATGTTTTTTCAGCTCACCGGCAAATCTCGCGGTATCCTCGAGCATTGGCAGGTGGCCGAGATCCATGAATTTGGCAAGGTTGGTCGGGGATGCGGATTTACTCTTGCGTCTCTTGAAGAGGGTGATCGTCCCCTCTGGCGGGATGGTGTGATCCTCCATTCCTACACAGCAGAGTACCGGAGCGCTGATGAGCAGGACGTGGCGGGTGTAGGTTCTCAAAGCCTCGGGATCGATGGAGAACTTTCCTACGGCGTTGGTCGCTTCCTTGTCGGACTGCGTAAAGTCTTCAACAATGATGTCGCGGTATTTCTGGCCGATCTCTTTGGCGGCAGCCCGGTTGATGAACATTTTCTTCAGCGGATCCATCAAAAAGATGTTGCGGAAGTTCATGGTGACATCAATCAGTCCTGCGAGCATGAAGAGGCCGAAGGCAGTGAATGCAGTGTCCTCGAAGATGCCGCAGGCGATGATGGTTGATGATACCAGGGCGTTGCGGTATCTCAGGCAGAGCTCCGTCGCGACCATGCCGCCCATTGAGTGGCCGACAATATGGAGTTTTTTCTCTTTGTCGAGGCCGAGATGCTCGATGAGTTCGCCCGCCTCATCGGTGAATCCCTGAATGGTGAAGTCGGGTGCGTATCCATCGATGACTGTCCGGCCGGTTCCGCTCTGGTCATAGGTGATGCAGCGGTAGTTTGCCGACAGTATCTCGACAAGCGGAGTCCAGTAGCGGGCTGAAATGGCCCAGCCATTGACGAAGAGCACTGCGGGTTTCCGCAACCCTTCGGGGTCGGTTTCGGCGCTGTCCTCATAGTAAAGTCGGCAGCGTTGTGACTCCAGGTAACTCATTGGCTTACGTGTTTGAGTCGAAAACAAAAACTAATATAATATAACAATAAGAACTTTTGGGCACCTCTATCAGCCTGCATCGACCGCCCTCCCGGTGCTGGTGTTTTGCCGGAATCTGCCTGATTGAGTACATTACGACGGCTCAAGGCAAGGCGCGCGACCATTTTACCCGATTTTACCTCTAACTCAGGAGACTACATGGACCACACACTGACAGGCATACTCCTCTACCTGGCGGATTTCATCATCCATATAGACAAGCATCTTCTGACCCTTGCCGCAGCCTATGGCTCGTGGCTCTACGGCATACTCTTCGTCATCGTTTTCTGCGAGACCGGACTTGTCGTCACTCCGTTTCTGCCCGGGGATTCACTGCTTTTTGCTGCCGGCTCACTGGCCGCTATGGCGGGTTCGTCGCTTAATCCGCATCTGCTTTTCTTTGTTTTTGTGGCAGCGGCCATAACGGGCGACAACCTCAACTATCTGATCGGCCGCAATATCGGACCCAAGGTGTTCAGCTATGAAAAATCACGTTTTTTCAATCCGGAACATCTTGAACGCACCAACGACTTTTTTTCGAGATACGGAGGCAAGACCATCATCATCGCCCGCTTCATTCCCATTATCAGAACCTTCACTCCTTTTGTCGCCGGTATCGGCGCCATGCCCTACGGCCGGTTTCTTTTTTACAGCGTTTCCGGTGCGCTGCTCTGGGTAGGTCTTTTCTGTTACAGCGGCTATTTTTTTGGACAGCTTCCTGTCGTTAAAGAGAACTTCAAGCTTCTTATTCTCGCTATTATCCTTGTTTCCATAGCCCCCCCGGTTATAGGCTACCTGAAGCACCGGCGTGCCTCCAGATAAATCCTCTCCGGAATGTTGACAGAATGTTGAGAACTCCACTCTTCATGCGTTGCTGTCTCATGCTGAAGGAGGTGCACGAGGATATCGATCTGAAGCTATTTACCCTATAAGTTACTAAAATAGAAGAAGATATTATTTTCTGTCCGCCTCAAAACCCTGTCTCTCATTTTTCTGGCAGAAATCGCAGGCAGTTTGACAATTCTGACAATAATGTTGACAATCAACTGAAGAGGCAATCTCTGCAGGGCAGATGGAGCTAAGGGAAAACGCGGAAAGCCGAAAAAAATAGTACATTTATCGCTGGATTTTTTTATACTTACTCCCGAATTCTTCATATCGGCGTATAGCGCAGCCTGGTAGCGCACTTCCTTGGGGTGGAAGGGGTCGTGGGTTCAAATCCCGCTACGCCGACTCAATTTCTCGCCCCCCCCTTCATCCGTTTCCCGCTCTCCTGATTGCGCCCGCGCTTCATTGTCGAGCGCGCTCTAATTGCCCCCTTTTTCTCTTTGCCGTTCTGTATATTCCACACATGGAGATCCATTCGAAACTGCAGATCCTTTCCGGTGCGGCGCGTTACGATGCATCATGCTCTTCCAGCGGGAGCAGGAGGGAGGGACCGTCTCCGGGTATCGGCAATACCTCCAGCGGCGGTATCTGCCACTCCTGGTCGGATGACGGCCGATGCATCTCTCTCCTCAAGATCCTTCTTTCCAACGACTGCCGGTATGATTGCGCCTACTGCGTGAACCGCTCCTCGAATGAGGTTCCCCGGGCATCGTTCACGGTCAGGGAGGTTGTTGATCTTACGCTCGATTTTTATCGGCGCAACTATATCGAAGGGCTTTTTTTAAGCTCTGCCGTCATGCTGAGCCCCGATCATACCATGGAATGCATGGTCGCGGTGGTTGAAGCACTTCGCACCGAGGAGCAGTTCGGGGGCTACATCCACCTGAAGATTATTCCCGGCTGCAGCAGCGAACTGGTTCGAAAAGCCGGCCTCTACGCCGACCGCATCAGCGTCAATATCGAGCTGCCCTCCCAGGTGTCTCTGAAAAGGCTGGCGCCCCAGAAACAGAAGGATTCCATCCTCAAGCCCATGGCGCTTATCGGCCGCGAGATAGAGGGCAGCGCGATTGAGCGACGTAGGAGCCGCAGGGCTCCCCGATTCGCTCCTGCAGGCCAGAGCACCCAGATGATTATCGGCGCAACTCCTGAAAACGACTTCCAGATTCTCCGGCTCTCCCAGGGGCTCTATAAAAAAATGAACCTCAAGAGGGTCTACTACTCGGCCTACGTTCCTGTCAGCAGCGATAACCGCCTGCCGGTACTCGCAGCCCCGCCTCTGTTGCGGGAGCACCGGCTCTATCAGGCCGACTGGCTGTTGCGCTTTTACGGCTTTTCGGCTGAAGAGATTCTTTCGGACGCCGAGCCCAACCTCGATGAGTCGTTCGACCCGAAAACCGCTTGGGCGCTTCGCCATCCGGAATTCTTTCCTGTCGAAATCAAGAGTGCCGACTACGGAACCCTTCTTCGGGTGCCGGGCATCGGCGTTACCTCCGCCAAACGCATCATCGCCGCCCGCCGCTTTTCAGCCATTACCACCGAAGGGCTGAAAAAGATCGGGGTGGTGATGAAGCGTGCAAAATATTTTATCATCTGCTCCGGAAGCTCCTGGGCTTCAACAGAAAATTCACCGATTGTTATCCGTCAGCTCCTCCTGAACAGTGACGGCCATCAGGCATCTGCTCCGGCCAGTTCCCGGCAGCTGCTCCTTGCCGGCCTCCATGCTTGACATCATGAAACGCTTTCTCTATGACGGCTCTCCGGACGGCCTTCTCTCTGCCATTGCATGGATCCTCGAGGATGAGGCGGAGCCGGAATCGGCCATGCTTGCCATGCGCCAGGACACCTTGTTCGAGGAGGGTTTATTTATCGCCAGCGACGAGGCTCGGGCCGAAGCCTTCTTTTCGCGCATGAAGCAGCACGCTCCCGATGCCGCGCGCATCATCTACTTTTTCATGCTTTCAGAAAAGGAGGGGATGGAAACCAGCCTGCTCCGCTATGCGGCGCTTGCCTTGCGTCATGGGGACGCCGTCAAGGGCTACCTGACCCATCCGGCGGTGAACGATATCCTGAAGACCTCCCGAAAGGCATCGCGGGAGCTGCACCGCATGGAGGGGCTGCTTCGCTTCGAAAAGCTGCGCGACGGCGCATACCTTGCCAAAATGGAGCCCGACTGCAACATCATTCAGCCGCTTGCATGGCACTTCAGCCGCAGGCTCCGGGCCGAGCACTGGTTTCTCTATGACCTCAAGCGAAGCTGTGCGGCTCAGTGGAGCCAGGGTCAGCTCCGTTTCGGCACCATTGAACAGTTTACAGCCCCCGCGCTCTCCCTGGATGAAAAAAAGGTGCAGGCACTCTGGAAGACCTTCTTCAACACTATCGCCATCCCCGATCGCAAAAATCCCCGGCTGCAGAAATCCAACATGCCTGCTAAATACTGGAAATACCTCACCGAAAAACAGTAGGGAAATAATATATTTTTACGGTAATGTTTCGTTGCTGCCGGGCGACAGCACGCGATAATCTCTTATCTCAGGTATAACGGTGCCATCTCCGTCATGAAAGAGTTTCTGAAAATCAAGGGCTGGCTGGAGAAGTTCCCCTTTCTGACCATCGTTGATTTCGCCTATTTCAAGCCGTTTCTGAAAAGCAAAATGGTCGAAGAGCAGCGGGTTATCCTTGAAGAAGGCCAGAGCTGCAGGAAGCCTGCAATGCATCAAAAAACCGGGAGCGGGTTGGGGGCATGATGGCAGAGTACTATGCCGGGATTGCCGCTGAACGGGTAGAATCTTTTCTGTTTCTTGAAGGAAAGGAGCGTTACCTGAAGCTGCTGAAGGCAGAGCCGCATCCGTAAAAATATCACCACGGGGAACCGAATGTAACATATGTCAGCAGATGCCATGCCCGAGTGCGGTACTTTTTCATGAAAGCAGTGCGATCTGGCGGTTCTCATTGAAAATAAATGAGCAATGGAAAAATATGATGTCATTGTTATCGGCGGCGGGCTTGGCGGGCTGACGGCCGGGGCGAAATTAGCCAAAGAGGGAAGGGAGGTCTTGCTTATTGAGCAGCACACGGTGCCTGGCGGGTGCGCGACGACATTCAGACGGAAGGATTTTCTGGTTGAAGCGGGGCTTCATGAGATGGACGGGCTTGATTCGGAAGACCCGAAAATGGAGATTTTCAATGATCTTGAGGTGTTCCGTCATCTGAAGTTTGTTGAGGTTCCTGAGTTGTACCGATTTAAAAAGGGGAGCACGGATATCGTCATTCCTGCAAAAACGGATGAGGCTATAGCGGTGCTTGTGCGCAACTACCCTCATGAGGAGAAGGGGATACGGAAATTTTTTCGCACCATCCAGGCTATCCGTCGCGAGGTCAGCCGTCAGCCTCTGGAAACATGGAAGCAGCGGCTGCAGATGCCCATTTTCCCTTTGCTCTATCCTCATCTTGTGGTAGCCACAAACAAGAGTGCGGCACTGCTCTTTCCGCTCTTTGCCATCCTTCATCCCAATCTGCTGTTCGGCGATCATTCGACCATCGGCAACTATGTTGACGGAATCATTGGTGATGAGGAACTCAAGCTGTTGCTGCTGGCAAACTTCGGCTACTATCACGATAACCCCTACGAGCTCTCCCTTGTCTACTACAGTATGGCCCAGGCCAGCTACTACAGTGGTGGCGGCCACTTTATCAAGGGCGGTTCCCAGCAGCTTTCCGACTATCTCGCCGGTTACATTTCAAGCCATGGAGGCAAGGTCATGCTCGGTACTCTGGTGACACGGATTGTGACCGAGGAGGGTAGGGCGACGGGAGTTGTCTGCCGCAAAACGCGCGGCAGAGCGAGCCAGGAGGAGCAGACGCTCTACGGCGACATCATTGTGGGCAATGCCGCAATTCCAAACATTGAAGCGATGCTTCCGGAAAGGGAGCGCGCATTGCTTCAGAAAAAAACTGCAAACCTCAAGCCTTCGTGCTGCGTCATGAATCTCTATTTGGGCTTCAAGCGTGAGGTTTCCTCATTGAACAACCGGGCCTACGTCACCTTTGTCTATAACGAAGAGGCAAGGACATTGCGGGATGTGGTTGCCTCCCTTCAGGGCGACATTACCAGGCGCGGATTCACCTTCGTCGATTACAGCCAGATTGACAGCGGGCTTGCACCCAAAGGGAAGAGTTTCGGTTCACTCTGTACCATCGACTACCTGAGCGACTGGGAGGGACTTGCCGAGGAGGCCTACCATCAGAAAAAGGAGATGGTAGCGCAAGCCTTTATCAAAAGGCTCGAAAAGCTTATTCCTGGAATCAGCGAGGAGATCGAGTACTATGAGCTCGGTACTGCAAAGACCGTCGAGCGCTATACGCTCAATCCCGGCGGTGCGATTTACGGCTACGGGCAGCTGCCGGAACAGTCAGGCCCATTTAACCGTCCGTCGAACCGTTCGCCGGTAAAAAATCTCTATTTTGCTTCTGCATGGTCGCAGCCCGGCGGAGGCTTTACCGGAGCGATGCTCAGCGGCTGGTTCTGTGCCCGTGAAATTCTCGGCTCAAAAGCTTGAGGCCCGGTGCTTCCGGGAGCAGCTCGTAATCTGAATCTTGACCATAAAGGCGCCATCTCATGAAAAAAACTCTCTTGCTCCTTTTCTTGTTGACCACTTTTGCCGTTACGGCATCCGGTGAGGAGAGCGCTTCCGCTCTTCCGGCGGCAGGCTCAGTCGGAACCATCAGGATGCATTTCAGCAAGCTCCGCAGCACTAAAGGCCAGATCCGCATTGCGCTTTTTTCCTCTCGCGAGGGGTTTCCGGGAAAGGTCCAGAAAGCAGTCAGGATTGCCGTTCTTCAGGCAGATGATCCAAAACTGGAGAGCGTGATGGAGGGTGTTCCCTATGGGGTTTATGCCGTCAGCGCATATCATGATGAGAACGGCAACGGGAAGATGGACACGGTTTTTCTGATTGGCATTCCCAAAGAGGGAGTCGGCTGCTCGAACAACCCGAAAAGCCGCATGGGGCCACCCTCGTATGCCGATTCGAAATTCACGCTTGGCGAGAGCGTCATTGAGCTGGATATTGCCATGCGCTATCTCTAGTGAGGGGCGGTCAGGAGAAGTTTCTTCATGGAAAGGATGATATCTTGAAGCATGGCCATACTTTCTATCGACCAGGGGACAACCGGCACCACCTGCATCCTTTTCGATGAACGGGGCAGGGTTGCCGCCAAAGCCTACAGGGAGCTCACCCAGATCTATCCCGACATGTCGGGATGGGTGGAGCACGACCCGGAGGAGATTTGGCGCAGCGTCGCGGAGGGGGCAAGGGAGCTCGTCTCCGTTGCCGGTCGCACGGTTACCGCTATCGGCATCACCAACCAGCGCGAAACTGCCATTGTGTGGGAGAGGGAAACCGGCAGACCTGTGCACAATGCCATAGTCTGGCAGTGCCGCCGCACGAGCGAGCTCTGCCGGCGGTATGCGCCGTATCGGGAGCTGATTGCCGCCAAGACCGGTCTGCCGCTTGACGCCTATTTCAGCGCCACAAAAATCCGCTGGATTCTCGAGAATGTGGCGGGTCTGAATCCGGAGCATCTGCTTTTCGGCACCGTCGACAGCTGGCTGGTCTGGAAGCTTACCGGGGGGCGGGTGCATGCCACCGACTTCACCAACGCCTCCCGGACGCTGCTCTACAACATCCATGAAAAGCAGTGGGACAGGGAGCTTCTCGACCTCTTTGCCATTCCTGAGTCGATGCTGCCGGAGGTCAAAAACCCGATGGACGATTTTGGCAGGGTGTCGGCTCTCGCGGAACTCGAGGGGGTGCCGATTTCGGCCGTGGCCGGAGACCAGCAGGCGGCTCTCTTCGGGCAGTGCTGCTTCGATGAGGGCGCCGTCAAGAACACCTACGGCACCGGCTGCTTCATGATGATGAACACCGGGGAGAGATTCTTCAGCTCAAAGAACGGCCTGTTGAGCACGCTTGCCATCAACAGAGAGGGCGCAGCCTGCTACGCTCTTGAAGGCTCAGTCTTCATCGGTGGAGCGGCGGTGCAGTGGCTCCGCGATGAACTGCATCTGATAGAGAGTGCCGCAGAATCCGAAGCAGTGGCAATGGCGGCAGGCAGTAACGCGGGAGTCTACCTTGTTCCCGCTTTTGTCGGTCTCGGCGCCCCCCACTGGCAGCCGGATGCCCGTGGCATTATTACCGGATTGACAAGAGGAGCAAACCGCAGTCACCTTGTCCGCGCGGCCCTCGAGTCTATCGCCCTCCAGTCGCATGATGTCTTCCGGGCAATGGAGGCAGATACGGGAATTTGCCCTGAACTCTTGACGGTTGACGGCGGCGCGGCGGCCAACGGGTTTCTCATGCAGTTTCAGGCCGACCTGCTCGGCGTCCCGGTCCATAAACCCGCAATGATAGAGTCGACTGCGCTCGGGGCGGCATTTCTGGCCGGGCTGGGGAGCGGGGTATGGAGCTCATCCAGGGAACTGATTGCGCTTCAGGGTGTTGCATCTGTATACAGCCCGAAAATGGCAAGCGCGGCGCGGGATGAGCTGCTTGCCGGCTGGAGAAAAGCTCTCCGGCAGGCGATGACGCCGTAAAACAATAAAAGAGATACCATGATGCGCCAAGAAGAACATGACACCGGACTTCAAACAAACGCACTCTGCCCGATGTGCGGCAAGGAGTTCACCTGCAGCCTCTCTTCATCATGCTGGTGCGCTTCAAAAACGGTTCCGGATGAGGTAAGGGGACATCTCGCGGAACATTATGACAGCTGCATATGCGCCGACTGCCTTGACCGGCTGATCGAGCAGGCCGGCAGCGGCGAAAGCCCCTGATGCGCCATCAATTTTTTTAACCAGCAGGAGCCCGCTTATGAAGACCTTCACCGTTTATCCGCCTTTCATCATCTTGCTCGCCTTGCTTGTCGGGGGCGGAGCTTTTGCTGGTGAACAATCATCGCTGGAAAAGGGCCGGCAGCTTTTCAACTCTCCAGCACTCGCCGGAGCGACCTCCGGGCGAAGTTGTGCAAGCTGCCATCCAAAGGGTTCGGGGCTTGAAAATGCCTGGAAAAATCCGAATCTGGCAACTCGTGTCAACAGCTGTATCGCAGGTCCGCTGAAGGGCTTGAAACTCAACGTGAATTCAGTTGAAATGCAGTCACTGATCATGTACATTAGGTCATTGAAACAGTAACCGCAATACATTGCCATGCAGAAGGAAACTATTACGATACTCGGGTGCGGCTGGCTTGGTCTTCGGCTTGCCGAAGCTTTACTGAAGAGTGGATATGCCGTGAAGGGCTCGACTACGGCAGAGGAAAACCTTGAACCGCTTCGCCTGGCGGGTATAGAACCCTATCTGATCAATCTCAACCCCGAGATGGAGGGTGAGGAGATAACCGATTTTCTGCAGAGCGATATTCTGGTCGTCAATATTCCGCCGGAGCGGCGGGAGGATATTGTCGAGTATCATATCGAGCAGTTTTCCTCGCTGATTGATGCGCTTGGCCAGTCTACGGTCCGTTCTGTGCTCTTTGTCAGCTCGACCTCGGTCTATCCGCCGGTATGCCGTGAGGTCGTCGAAGAGGATGCTCTCGACCCGGAGAGCCTTGCTGGAGAGGCGCTCCTGCATGTCGAGGAGATGCTGATGCAGGAGAGCGGATTTCAGACGACGGTTGTGCGTTTCGGAGGCCTTGTCGGCTACGACCGCAACCCTGTGAACTCGCTTGGCAGCATGAAGGTCATTACCCATCCCGATCAGCCGATGAACCTCATCCACAGGGACGACTGCGTGAAGATCATCTCGGAAATCATCCGCCTGCAGCAGTGGGGCGAGGTGTTCAACGCCTCAGCGCCAGTCCATCCTTCCAGAAAAGAGTACTACAGCCGTGCGGCGAAAGCCTCAGAAGTGGAGCTTCCGCCTCTTGATACGTCAGGTAAGAGTGCCCCATACAAGCTGGTCAACAGCGAGAAGCTGATGAAGGCATTGAACTACACCTTCATTTATCCCGACCCTTCGCTGCAGCCGGAATAGAAGGCTTTATTGCTGAAGCTCACAACATAAACTCGAGGTCGTCACCTGCCTTCGACGCTTCGTCAAGAAAGTGCACAAGGGAGGCGAGAAACTCAACAAATCTGTCCGTTTCAATCTTTCTCAGGTAGGCCGCTCCGACCGGTTGATCCTGCCATCCAAGCAGGATCAGCTCCTGCTTGCCGGGGGGAATGGCGCTCATCCTCTCCCGGATAATCTTCCGCATGGAGGGGAGGCTGCTTGAGGGAAGGAACGCTTCATCCCAGCTGTCGAGGCCGTTGCCGCTTTCGGAGATGAAGGTGAGGGCGTTGAGCGCCTCCGTTACACCGTAATGAAAGAGTGCCGCGTAGTCGTGGGCGTTGAGCTCAATTGTGCCGTAGGTTTTGTAGGTTTCATCCTGAAGTCTTACCCGGTTGACAGCTCCTGTACGGTATATCGAGAGCTCCCGGTGCTGGGGGTTGCTGTCGTCTATGAGGATGCGGCGGACGTTCATGGGCGGATAAGAGTGAGGAGAACCTTTAGGGGTTTGATGGAGTTTTGCATTGTATGGAATTGCTTTTAACCCGCTATCTTTATATAATTCTTTTCAGAGAGAGAGAGAGAGAGAGAGTCCCGTGTGCATGCCAGAGACGATGGCGCAGGGTAGTCTAAAAAATTTTACCGGTACATAACAGAATGGAAGGAAATTTTTCAAATAGAGTTCAGGATGTCATCCGTCTCAGCCGCGAGGAGGCCTTGAGGCTGGGTCACGACTATATCGGCACCGAACATCTCCTTCTTGGTCTCATCAGGGAGGGGGAGGGAATAGGCGCCAAGATACTCAAGAACCTCAAAATAGATCTTTTCAGCCTCAAGCAGAAAATTGAGGAGAGCACGCATCCCAAGGTTCCTGCAACGCAGATGGGCAATGTTCCTCTGACCAAGCAGGCCGAGAAGGTGCTTAAAATCACCTATCTGGAAGCAAAAATCTGCAAGTCCACTATTATCGGCACCGAGCATCTGCTGCTCTCCATTCTCAAGGGCGACGACAATATTGCCTCACAGATTCTCGAGCAGTTCGGCGTGACCTATGATCTGGTCAGGGATGAACTGATGAGCATAACCAGCAGCAAAAGCGAATCGGACGAGCCCTCGATGGAGGGATCATTCTCTTCGGGCGGAGCGGAGCGTCAGCCAAAAAAGCCGGAACCGCGAAAGGGCGAGAAGACAAAAACTCCCGTGCTCGACAATTTCGGCAGGGATATCACCCGTCTGGCTATCGAGGATAAGCTTGACCCAATTATCGGGCGTGAGAAGGAGATTGAGCGCGTTGCCCAGATATTGAGCCGCCGCAAAAAGAACAACCCCGTGCTGATTGGTGAGCCCGGTGTGGGCAAGACCGCCATAGCGGAGGGGCTGGCCCTCAAGATTGTGCAGCGCAAGGTCTCCAGGGTGCTTTACGACAAAAGGGTCGTGGCCCTTGACCTCGCGGCTCTGGTCGCCGGCACCAAATACCGCGGCCAGTTCGAGGAGCGCATGAAGGCGCTCATGAACGAGCTGGAGCGCTCGCGTGACGTCATTCTGTTTATCGATGAGCTGCATACCATCATCGGTGCAGGGGGAGCTTCCGGCTCGCTCGACGCCAGCAATATCTTCAAGCCTGCGCTTGCCCGTGGTGAGTTGCAGTGTATCGGTGCTACCACGCTTGATGAGTACCGCCAGTATATCGAGAAGGACGGCGCACTCGACCGCAGGTTCCAGAAAATCATGGTCGAGCCTACCTCTGTTGACGAGACCATCCAGATTCTCAACAACATCAAGTCGAAATACGAGTCGCACCACCATGTGCAGTATTCGGAGGATGCCATCGAGAAGGCCGTGAAGCTTTCCGAGCGCTACATCACCGACCGCTTTCTTCCCGACAAGGCTATTGACGTCATGGACGAGGCCGGGGCACGCGTACACTTGAGCAACATTCATGTGCCGAATGAGATTCTTGAGCTTGAAAAATCCATTGAGGAGATCAAGACCGAGAAGAACCAGGTCGTGAAGATGCAGAACTTCGAGGAGGCAGCCAAGTTGCGCGACAAGGAGAAAAACCTGCTTGAGGCGCTTGACCACGCCAAGCAGGAGTGGGAGGACAGGGCAGCCGAGAGTGTCTATGATGTCACCGAATCAGATATCACCTCGGTTATCGCCATGATGACCGGCATACCGGTTGCAAGGGTCGCACAGTCGGAATCGAAGAGGTTGCTTTCTATGGAGGCCGACCTTACCAAGGAGGTCATCGGCCAGGATGAGGCCATCAAAAAGATCACCAAGGCCATCCAGCGTACACGGGCAGGCCTCAAGGACCCTTCGCGTCCAATCGGCTCCTTCATCTTTCTTGGCCCAACAGGCGTTGGCAAGACCGAACTCGCCAAGGCGCTGACCCGCTACATCTTCGACACTGAGGACGCCCTCATCAGGGCCGACATGAGCGAGTACATGGAGAAGTTCTCCGTCAGCCGTCTCGTCGGTGCGCCTCCGGGCTATGTCGGCTACGAAGAGGGCGGCCAGCTTACCGAGAAGGTCCGCCGCAAGCCCTATTCGGTCGTGCTTATCGACGAAATCGAGAAGGCGCATCCCGACGTTTTCAATATTCTCCTTCAGGTGCTTGACGAGGGAGTGCTGACCGATGGACTCGGCCGTAAGGTCGATTTCCGCAATACCATCATCATCATGACCTCTAACATCGGAGCGAAGGATATCAAGAACTTCGGTGCAGGTTCCGGCATGGGATTTTCCTCTCCCGATGACTCAACGGGAAACTATAAGGCGATGAAGTCAAGCATCGAGGATGCCCTCAAACGGGTCTTCAATCCTGAGTTTCTCAACCGTATCGATGACATCATCGTATTTCATGCGCTCGAAAAGGAGCACATCTTCAAAATCATCGATATTACCGCAGGCAAGCTCTTCAAAAGGCTGCGTGAGATGGGTATCGAGGTCGAGATCGATGAAAAAGCCAAGGAGTTCCTCGTCAACAAGGGGTATGACCAGAAGTATGGCGCGCGTCCCCTGAAAAGGGCGTTGCAGAAGTATGTCGAGGACCCGCTCGCCGAAGAGATGCTGAAAGGCCGCTTCACCGAAGGCAGCACGATAAGAATATCCTTCGACGAGAAAGAGCAGGAACTCCGCTTTCTTGATGCTGCAGCTCCAGCCAAGAAAGGCAAGCGCGAGGAGAAGCTCGACAGCTGAGAGCAGCGAATCCGCAAGTATAGTGCAATAAAAAAGCCCCCGTTTCGACGAGGGCTTTTTCGTTGGTCATGTTGTTTCATCTCACATCCCCGCCTGTCATTTCAAAGGCAGGGAGAAATCCCGATCCATGCCGCTCCTCCGGAGCTGAAGAGCATTTGGGGGAGGGGCCTGTGGTCTCCAGGGGTTTGCATCCCAGGCTGCCAACATGCCCTCCCTGCGGGAGTGGAATCCCGAGCCGCAGAGCGGCGGCATGCTGGTAAGGCACAAAGCCGAAAATTTATTTTTTCCAGCCGCGTAGCGGCGTTATGTCGGCGTGTCGATCCATGCCGCTCTTCATGGAAAAGGTGTTCAACAGGCGAAAAAAAGAGCCGTCTTTTCAGACGGCCTCTTTTTTTGTAACAACGCATTTTTCTTCTCAGATCTGCGGTGCTTTCGGGTGGTCCTTGACCGCCAGGAGCGAGCGCTGCAGGAGCTCTTCGGGCAGGGGATAGTCGCTGAGCTTGCCGGAGAGGAATGCATCGTATCCCTGCAGGTCCATCAGGCCGTGGCCCGACCAGTTCATGAGAATGACCTTCTCCTTGCCCTCCTCCCTGGCCTTTTTGGCTTCACGGATGGTCTGGGCGATAGCGTGGGAGGTCTCAGGTGCGGGAATGAACCCTTCGGTATGGGCAAAGAGCAGCGCGGCTTCATAGCACTCCAGCTGGCCTATTGATGTCGCGTCGATAAGGCCGAGCTGCTTGACATGGCTGACCAGCGGGGACATGCCATGATAGCGCAGTCCGCCGGCATGGATGGCCGGAGGGATGAATCCGTGTCCGAGGCTGTGCATGGGGAGCATCGGGGTCATTTTGGCCATATCGCCTGAATCGTAGATGTATGGGCCTCTGGTGAGGGTCGGGCAGGCTTCGGGTTCGGTTGCAATGATTTGCACATCCTTGCCATGGATCTTGTCGCAGATGAAGGGGAAGCTGATACCGGCAAAGTTCGATCCGCCGCCTGCGCACCCGATGACGACGTCCGGGTAGAGGCTGACTTTTTCAAGCTGCTTGCGGGCTTCCAGACCGATGATGGTCTGGTGGAGCATCACGTGGTTGAGCACACTTCCGAGCGCGTAGCGGGTGTCATCACGCTCGACGGCCTGCTCGATTGCCTCGCTGATGGCAATGGCAAGGCTTCCCGGCGTATCGGGCGTTTCACCGAGAATCTTCCGTCCGATGGCTGTCAGGTTGCTCGGGCTGGCAATGCACTCAGCGCCCCAGGTGTTCATCATGATCTTGCGGAAAGGCTTCTGGTCGAAGCTGATGCGCACCATGAAGACCTTGCAGTCGATGCCGACGAGCTTGCAGCTCATGGCAAGAGCGCTGCCCCACTGGCCTGCGCCGGTCTCGGTGATGAGGTGCTTGATGCCGAACTGCTTGTTGTACCATGCCTGCGGGACGGCGGAATTGGGCTTGTGGCTTCCGGCAGGAGAGACCCCTTCGTTTTTGTAGAAGATTTTTGCCGGTGTGCCGAGTGCGGCTTCAAGCCGACGGGCGCGGTAGAGCGGCGATGGGCGCCAGAGCTTCAGGATAGCCTGTACCTCCTGAGGGATCTCTATCCATCGCTCGGTACTTACCTCCTGTTCGATCAGGTTCATCGGAAAAACTTTAGCCAGAGCGTCTGGTCCGATCGGGGTGCCGTCGGGGCCAACAGGAGGAGGCAGAGGGATCGGAAGGTCGGCCTGGATGTTGTACCACTGGCGGGGCATTTCGTCCTCGGTAAGCAGGATCTTCGTAGGTTCCGAACTCATGGCTGCTGAGAATTTAAGGGGGAAGGATTGCTGCAATGTTCTGTGTGGCGGTAAAAAGGGGGTCGTGGTGCCGAAGGCGGGAATCGAACCCGCACGTCCATTGCTGAACACGGGATTTTAAGTCCCGGGCGTCTACCAATTCCGCCAC
>JBAXBE010000027.1:0-21304 GCA_037142155.1 Chlorobiaceae bacterium | reverse complement strand
TTTTAATCATTTTTTCCACAACCAAGTGGTCCCGTTTTACGGGCTCACGTCCCCTTGACTGCGGAACGCTTGACGAGTACAACCTTCAGTTCGGCCACAGAATCTTTTCAGCGAAGGCGGAGCGTTTCGGTGTCGCACACCGCTATGAGGAGTTCATGGACACCCACAGTGATACCTCCTACCGCTTCCGCGTCTCGCTGCCGCTCCTGGCGCAGGCTATTTCTGAGTGCTAACGGCCCGGGCAAGCAGCTTTTCATAGAGCTCCCGGCTCTCCTTTTGCAGCTCCTCAAGTGTTCCGTTGTTGAAAATCACATAATCGGCCCGTTCAATCAGCTTCTCCTCCGGCCACTGTGTGGCAATGCGGCGCATCACCTCATCGCGGCTCCCCATCCCCTTCTCCACTGCCCGCTGAATCCTCCGTTCCATATCAGCCGCCACAACAACGACAGCATCAAGCCGCCGACTCCCTCCGGATTCAAAAAGGATTGCAGCCTCCTTGACAAGGATTTTCGAGCCCTCCCTTGCGGCATCGAGGACCGCTTGCTCGAACGCGCAGAAGACCTTTGGATGAATAATGCGGTTGAGTGCTTCAAGCTTTTCTGAAGAGGAAAAGACCGCAGCGGCGACCGCTTTTCTGTCGAGAACCGGTCCAGCTGCGACGTCGAAGGAGTAGACCTCCTCTCCAAAAAGAGCCTTGATTCCCTCGATTACCTGAGGGTCGTGCAGCTGCAGATCGCGGGCAACCCGGTCAGCTTCAAAGAGAGCGCACCCCAAGCCGGCAAGAAAGCGGCAAAGCGTCGACTTGCCGCTGCCAAGCCCGCCCGTCACACCGACAAGAAAAGGAGAATCGCTCTTCATCGGCCAGCAGCTGTTTTCTTTCGGATATTCTCTCGAACCTGCACGAGCAAAGCCCGCCAACGAAGAGGATTCTCCCTGTAATACCTGATTTTGAAATTGAAACGCTCGCGGGTAAGGTAGTGACCGACGAGAAGCGTGTCGAGTTCGGGAGAGGCAGGAGCGGTGAGGCGGGCGCCTTCATCACCCTCAGTTACTCCGGACAACAGAAGATAATCGCTGTAGAACCCGGCAAAACGGACATCGTCCTGATCAAGATCCGATGAACTCTTCAGGCCGCATCCCGACAAGGCAAAGGCAAAAACAAGAACGGGAAGCGATTTCCGGATCGTATCACGCATCTTCATTTGCCGACAACTCCTTTATTGATATCTTTTTAGAATATGCATTCATGAAAAAATCTTTCGGATTCAAGAAACTAAATCCATGAATCGCAAGTTCAGTAAGTTCAGTAAGTTCAGTAAGTTTAGTAAGTTTAATCATTTCCTCTATCATTTCATTCTCTCTCAACAGTCCTTGTACAATCTATAACCGAATACCTGTCATGGCCTATCAGCAACCCGCTCTTCCATACCCGGAAACCGCTCTGGAGCCTTATATCTCCGCCAAAACTCTCGGGTTTCACTACGGAAAACACCACGCGACCTACATCACCAACTACAACAACCTTGTTGCAGGCACTCCCCTTGACACCCTCTGCATTGAAGAAGTGATTTCCCTGAGTGCTGCAGATCCCGGGAAAGTCGGCATTTTCAACAACGGCGCACAGGCCTGGAACCACTCATTTTACTGGAACAGCCTCAAGCCGAATGGAGGCGGTGAACCCTCAGGAGAACTCGCAGCAAAAATCGCCCAGGATTTCGGAAGTTTCCTGAAATTCAAGGAGGAGCTCAAGAGTGCCGCCGCCACACAGTTCGGCAGCGGATGGGCATGGCTTGTCCTCGACAAAGGAACACTGAAAGTGGTCAAAACCGGCAATGCCCAGACCCCTATGACAAGCGGCCAGACACCAATTCTGACCGTTGATGTCTGGGAGCACGCCTACTATCTTGACTACCAGAACCGCAGGCCGGATTATGTGGCGACCGTCATCGACAACCTCCTTAACTGGGAGTTCGCCGCAAAAAATTTCAGCGCCGCGAAATAACAAAACATACGAGCATCCGATCGCAGGAGGAGGCCGCAAGTGTCTCCTCTTTGCGTTTATTGCGCCGGCTAGCAGGGTGACAATGCCCCTGGATCAAACGGAATCACATCCAGGGCAGCGTTTCAGGATCATCAAGGTTGAATACCCTGGCCTTTTTCGGGATGGAAAACCGGCTCGAAAGACTCCCTTTGTTGAAGGTCCGCTCGTCATAGGCGATTACCAGCTGGTGACCGGCCACGCCTTCGACGTCACCATTGTAAAGCAACATCTCAATCTCCTTTGGAACCAGGGCCGTGCGCCCGGTGACAGCAACTCGTTCAAAGTTCCTGAAATGGATCTCGCTCACCGTTCGGCCCTCTCGGTTTTTCAGCAGAAGGGCGGTGAGGGTGTGTTGAATGGGGTCAACAACAAGCTCCTTGGTACCCCGAGCGCTCTCAACGGTAAAGAGCAGCTGCCCGCTCCCCTTCTTCACTGACTTGATGGCGCTTTCGGGTTCAGGAATGCCCACCACCCCGAGAAGAGCCTCGGTAAGCACTCTGTAGCCGGAATTCACCCCGATGATTTTCTCGATATTCCTGTCGTTGTTGCTGCCAAGAAAAAGGTTGTTGTTGAGCATATCGTGCACATAGAGCGAGTCCCTCTTGAAAAACATGTCCGCAACCGGCCATCCAAGAATGCCGGCAGTGACAATCAGGCGCGCCTCATGGCCGCGGTTGACCCGGATGTTGCAAAAGAGGCGCTTCTGGCGCTTGGGAGTCTTGATCCAGACATCGGCGTAACCGTCGACCGTTTCAATAAACGGCTGTGCCGCAGCCACTTCGCGGTAAAGCGCAGCATGCTCGGCAATCATCGCTGTCTGTTCTGCGGGAAGCTCGACCCTCCCTGCCATCCGGAACTCAGAACAGCCCGCACCCAACACAAGCAGCAGTGCTGCAGATAGAACAACTCCCTTTCTTCTCATCATTTCATGCCGTTATGTTTCGCCGTCACCTAATTATCATCGATGCAAAATGCCGCTCACTGCACAATCCACAAGAAAAATTCAGCGTCCGAAATCACTTAAAGTGCTGCCTTTAATTGTTAAGTTTAATGTATAATGCAGCGCCCAGAAAACCACAACCCATTTTTCAGCCCATGCACTCCCTTTATCTCAAGCCCAAAGAGCACCACAGAATACAGAAAGGCCACCTCTGGGTGTTCAGCAACGAACTTGAAAGCGTTCCCCGCGATATAGCCGCCGGAGAAACCGTAAAGCTTTTTACCCATGACAAAAAATTCATGGGCGTCGGCTTTTTCAACCCGAATTCGCTTATCTCTTTCAGGCTTCTCTCCCGACAGGATGAAGAGATTGACAGGGATTTTTTCATGAAGCGGTTTTTTGAAGCACTCACGCTGCGCGACAAGATCTACAGTCCGGAAGAGACCAACGCCTACCGGCTGGTACACGGAGAGTCGGACGGTCTTCCCGGACTCATCGTTGACCGCTTCAACGACGGGATTGTCCTGCAGGCATTCTCTGCCGGCATGGACCGCCACATCCCGCTGATCAGCGAAGTCCTTGCAGAGATGCTCCATCCCCAGGCAATCGTCGTGCGCAATGAGTCCCTCCTGCGCGAGCTCGAGGGGCTGACGCTCCACAAGAGCATTATCCTGGGTGAACGATCGGGAACACTGCAGACCATACACGATGCGGGGATTTCCTATGAGGTGGACCTCCTGGAAGGCCAGAAGACGGGATTTTTCCTCGACCAGCGCGAAAACCGCAGAATTATCGGAAGGCTTGCTGAAGGGGCGGCTGTGCTTGACGTCTTCACCAATGACGGGGGCTTCGCCCTCAACGCACTCAAAGGCGGCGCAAAGTCTGCCATTCTGGTCGATGCCTCCCAGGAAGCGCTTCAGCGGGCAGAGCGGAACGCTCGCCTGAACAATTTCGAAGAGTACAGCCTTGTTGCCGCCGACGCCTTTGACATGCTCGAACAGATGATTGAGGCCAAAGAGTCTTTCGATCTGGTCATTCTCGACCCTCCAAGCTTCACAAAAAGCCGCAAGAACCTCCCCGGAGCACTGAAAGGATACAAAAGGCTCAACAAGCTCGGCCTGCAGCTTGTCAAAAACGGAGGATTTCTGGCAACAGCATCGTGCAGCCACCATGTTTCAGAAGAGGACTTTCTGCAGAGTGTCCATCAGGCTGCGCTCCTGGCAGGATGCCAGCTCAGGCTCATCCACAAAAACTCGCAACCCTTCGACCATCCGGTACTGCTCTCGATGCCGGAAACCAGCTACCTGAAATTTGCCTGTTTCTATGTAACGCGATGAACATCCGGCCATCACGGCCAGATGCGTTTACCCCACATGATCTGAAAACGAAAGAAACCGGATCAAAGGCCGGTTTCTTTCGTTTTCGCTCTCGGCTCAGAGAGAGAAAACTCTCAGTGATCGAGAAAAGGAGGGGATGCTATTACACCTTGAAATCCTCAAGTTTTCCACCTGCCGCTTCAACCGCCTTCAACCATGCAGGTTTTGGGCCACGTCCGCTGTAGGTTTCGGTATCAGACTTTCTGTAACGGACAATCGGAGCCGCCTTTGGTCCCGATTTCGGCGCCTTGCCTTTCTTTCCAAGCTCTTCGGCAGTAATCCCGTACTGAGCCATCTTCTCCCTGAGTTCAGCAATAACGGCTTTACGCTCACTGCTGACAAGCTGCTTTGCCTGCCGCTCAAGCTCGGCAATCTGATTTTTGATATCTGCAAGTGTTGACATGATATTTTTCCCGGATAGTAACTGAGTGATAAAAAATGCAATCGGCTATTGACGAAGGTAAAAAAAAAATTATTAATTCAACAAACAAATCTCTTTTATGGATATTGATTTCTTTCATTGCGACACGCTCTTTGCTAATAAAAAAAAGATTCACCGCCGAAAATTAAAACTATTGGCTTCGCCGGGCTCGTTTGCATCATCTCCCATAAAACAGAAGTGCTGCAACTCCCGTGCAACTGATCTCATAAAATGCAATGAAGGAATGCGCTCATCAATCGCCAGAGAGTCCAAAAAGTATCGCCGAAATAGTTTGAGGCTCGCATGCCGGTCACTTCTCAAGAGAAAACAACAATCTGCAGCTGATTTCAAGGCCGAAATAAAGTAATTGCCGTACTGGCTCACGCTATCTCCGAACAGAAAAGCAACTGACGTTTCAATTGAATAATGAAGGATAATAACCGCTCTCAATTATCGGTAAAACAAGCGACATTGAAAGCGTGCAGCAATACCTTTACAGTTTATTCCCAGAAATAAATCGGCGGCTCATGAAGCACTCTGGCGGAATAGGTGCCGCGCCGATGAAACATATAATTTCATTGGCTGTTTGCTATCGATCAGGGGCAATTATGATTGCTGAAGGGGGCTATTTCCGAAACGCTTTGACAAGATCATAGACCTCCTGCCAAGAGTCGGCTCTTGGAGCTGCGACAGTGCGGTTGGTGCTGTTTGCAAAGCAGATGGTGTAGAGCCCGTTCTCCCTCAGCTGGCAGATATTGTCGGCGGTATCCTCGACATAGATATCCGCGCCGACCTGTTCCTTCTCCTTCATGAAACAGAGATCCCAATAGGGTATTCCGTGACTGTCAAGCCACTCAACGGTCTGCTGAACGGCAGAGGCATGAAAATAGTGGATGAAAAGACGGTGGGTGATTATGCGGATCCTGTACCCCTCATCGGAGAGCAGACGAAGATATTTGCGGGCTCCGGGAATCATCGGCATGGTCTTGAAAAGCTCCCGCTGGGTGACGGCGAAGCGATGAAGGCTTTCGTACTGGCTTTTACCGCTTACGCCCCACTCTGTCAAACCGTAAGATACCTCTTTAGTAAGATCGTTGAGCGGGCACTCAAACCACTCGGAGGCAATTTGGCGCATCCGGTCATAAAAATCGGCGCAGACCCCGTCAAGATCGACGCCTATTACCGTTTTCGAATGTTCCTTCATTGGCGGGCTATCATGGGTTTATCTCTGGCGACTCAAAATGCTCGGTCAAACGCCCGACGGTGCTTGAGGGTGATCTCATGCTCTTCGCCGAGAAAACGGAATATCGCTATGCATGCTTTGCGTGAACCGTCATCATCATAGGCCCGGTTCCGCTTGAGCACCCCGATAAAGCCCTCCAGAGCGCCGTCGAAATGCTCCTCCTTGAGCTGGGCGATTGCAGCAAGATAGTCGGCTCTGACCTCGTCTGGAGGCAGGCGATCATGCTCCAGAGAGAGAAGCCGCCCGAGAGAACGGACGGTTTCGGCAAACTGGGCGTACTCGGGCTCAATTTCAAGCTGTTCGCTGAGGCGGATGGCATCCAGAGGGTGCAAAAAAAGCCGCAGTCGAACAAGAAGAGCTGCCGCTGGCAGGTTATCGGGTTCATTGTGCAGCACTCCCTCGAGCAGCGATGTGGCCATGACCGGATTGCCTTCACTCATGCATTCAGAGGCAAGAGCGATCTCCTTCTCATAGGGGCTTGGAATATTCTTTTTGAGCCACAGGGCGAGCTCTGACTCCGGCATGGCACCGGAAAACTCGTTCTGCACCTGGCCTTTGACAAAAAGCTTCACATTCGGAATGCTTTTGACCTTGTAATGGCTGGCAAGATCAGGATGCTCCTCGGTATTGATTTTCACAAGCTTCCACCGGCAGCCTCCCTTTTCTGCCATTTTTTCGAGGAGAGGAGTCAGCATGCGGCATGGCGCGCACCACTCCGCCCAAAAATCGACAAGCACGGGAAAGTCATGGCTCAGCTCGAGCACATCACACTGAAAATCGAACAGCGTCTGGGAACTCATATAATTGTATTGATTACAGGCTTAGGCAAAACAGGTTCAACGGGAGATACCGGGCCCTTCAGATGCTTCAGGACACCGGAGACACTCTTTTCAACCGCAAAGGCCCGATGAAAACATTGAAGTCTGGTCAAGCGATTGGGAACAACCACACAGGCGATACCGGCGGCCTCAGCAGAAGCAAAACCCCTCAGGGAGTCCTCAACGGCAAGAGCCGCACCAGGAGCAACGCCAAGCAGATCGAGCGCCTTCAGGTAGGGTTCGGGGTGTGGTTTCGGATTATCGACTTCGTCATCGGTAACGATCACCTCAAAATAATCGAGCAGACCGCTCTGGAGATGCATGGTATGGATCTGGCTGCGGGGACTGCCCGTCACCATGGCTAACCGGACCCTGCCTGAAAGGGCTTCAAGCGTCTCCCTGACCTGGGGCCTCACCGCCACACTGCGGCCAATAAGCTCAAGGTACTGGGTGTTTCGCCGCTCAAGAAGCGGGGCCACCATTGATGGCGCCATTCCGAGCAGAGCAGCGATCTCTCTGCTTGAGCGCGCGTTGCCGAGATACTCTCTTGACCAGAACTCTTCGGTCAGTTCAATGCCGCAGTCGGAAAACCGCTCCCGGGTCAGATCAAAAAAAACCGACTCGGTATCGAGCAGAAGGCCGTCATTGTCCCAGAGGATTGCCTCAATCATCATGAGTCGCTACTTCTGAAGCTCTGAGGATGCCCGGCGAATGAAGTCGGTGGCATCATCAAGATGCTTCAGGGCCTGACGTATCTCATAATCATCATCCGCATCATCCTTTGCCCTATGCAGGCGCTTTCTGGCATCCTCAATTGCATCAAGAGCAAGCTTCAGTGTAGAATCGATGGCCATCGCACTCTCCTTTACTCATTATGGTGTTGCATGGAACAAACTCTCTCAATGTAGCACCATTTAGCGAAAAGTGGTAATCCTCTTCAGGCTTCCATTCTCCTGCGGCTGTCAAGCACTTCGCGAACCTTTTCAGAGAGGGCGGTCCTGGTAAACGGCTTGCCGAGAAACCCGGCACCCTCCTCCAATATGCACTCACCTCTCAGCACCTCCCGGGGATAAGCAGACATGAAGAGCGTTTTAAGTTCCGGCCGCTTTCCGGCAATCCTTATGGAGAGTTCTTTTCCGTCCATGCCCGCCATAACGATGTCGGTCAGGAGCAGATGGATGCTTCCCGGGTAGGCATCAATGACAGACTCGGCTTCCGCTCCGCTTCCGGCAGTCAGAACCTGGTAGCCAAAGCCCTCCAGAAACCTCCGGGTGATATTGCGGACAAGAACTTCATCATCGACCACAAGAATGGTTTCGGTGTCAGCCCCGAACCTCTCGGCTGCGTCAGCTGGCGGCGTTGAGAGTGGCTCCTTTTTTCTCAGTTCACTTTCCCTGCTTCGCGCAATGAAGCTTTGTGACGGATTGGTATCACAACTCATAACCATTGTTCCTGAAACCGGGGGAGGGTTCATCTATCCGGAAAATACCGCGCAGGACTCCGGATACAGGCCAGCAAAATCAATGACATATCTGATGTATTGGCGGCTGTGATAAAGCGAGCGTGAATCAGCCTTGCAATGATTGCCGGAAAAAACGAGTGTCTGGGGAACACTCTCCAACTTCCTATTTTACAAAAAAGAGTTATTTCTTCCAAACAAAGGGGGAGGAAAGGGCCGATCTCCGGCGACTCCTCACCCCCCCCTCAAAACAGATCAGAACCCGACTTTCGTTGCCTTCGATGCCTGCTCCAGCATATGCGCTCTCCAATTCGGGCCTGAGATCTTTTCGGCCAGGGCAACGACAATGTGCTGCGGCTCCAGACCGAGATCCAAATTCCGCCCGAGCCCCTGCACGCATGAGGGGCAGTTGGTCAGGATGACGGTGCTCTCTGTCTGGCGCATCACCTCCATAATTGCGTCTCGTTTCCGGTGCAGCATGGAGTCGGTGATATCGGGTCGTGAAAGCGAAAGGGTGCCGGCCTCCGAACAGCAGTGTGGCACCGGTGTCAGTCCGGCGAATCCACCAAGAGCCTGAAGGGTCTCTTGCGCCTTGCCGGAGAGGGAGTCGTGGCATGGGGCATGGTAGAGGCAGCTCTCAGCCCCGTCGAGTTTAAGCCCTTTTTCAAGAGCATAGGCCGCAATATCGATGATTCGGCTGCCGAACAGCTTCCCTGTCTCAATGGCATCAAGCCCCTCCATGCAGGTTCCGCAGGTGACCACGCAGGCATCAAAATGCAGGTAGGAGAACATCTCCCGAATCTGGCTGAAGAGAACGGTGTTGCGAAGCACGATGCTCGAATACTGTTCGGCCTTCGCATTGACATGTGCGGGAAAGCCGCAGCAGAGAAACGGAGGCGGCAGCACAACACGCACGCCAAGCTCAAGCAAAAGATGGATTGCCGCCATCGAGATGGTCGAGTTCAGGCGCTCGGAGCCGCAACCGGGAAAGTAGAAAATATTGCTTGTCACCTCTCCAGAGGGCTCAAACACAAGCACCTCGTCAGGTCCGCACTCCGGCAGCTCGTCACGCAGGGTCCGCTCCGGAACCGGAGAGACCGACGAGCGAAGCAGCCTGAGAAGATAGAGCGAGGGCGGATCGTTTTCCGGCTGAAGCGGGGCACTAAGGCGGCATCCTGCGCGCTGAACGGCACCGCCGGCCCTGAGCACCGTCTTGCGGAACAGGGCATTGAAGGCCGGCGAGCGGCTGTCGAGATAGCGGAGCGTCATTTCAGTGACGGGCGAGGAGTGCTTGAACCCCCATTCCGTAAGGATCTCCCGCTCCAGCACCGAGACCTCGCCGGTATCGATGTCGACAGGGCAGGGCTTGAGGCATTTATGGCAGATGGTGCAGTGATCGGCAACCTCCTCGAGCCACTTCAGGAGGCCGAAATCGGTGGTGCGCTCACGCTGGGCGTCAAAAAGCAGCGCCTCAATGAGTGAACCGATAGCCAGGTTCTTGTTGCGCGGATGGTAGAACATTCCCCGTGCCGGGTAGTAGACGCAGCAGTCTGTCTTGCACTTGCCGCACCTGATGCAGTAGTTCACCTTCTTCGAAAGCTCCTCAATCTGGGCACGCCTGAGAATGTGCGCCTCGAGTTCGAGCAGGTTGAACGAGGGGGTGAAGATATGATCGAGAGCCTCAAGGTCATTGAGCTTTCCGGGGTTCATGATTCCCTTCGGATCGACCTTGCAGCGATACCTGTTCAGCTCCTCAATGATCGATGTATCAAGATATTTGAGCTTCGTGACGCCGATACCATGCTCTCCGGAAACAACGCCGCCAAGCGAGACGACCTTTGCCATGACGCTGTCGATAACCTTGTCGGCACGCTCAAGCATCGGACGATCGTTGGAAAGAACCGGCACATTGACATGGACGTTGCCGTCTCCGGCATGCATGTGGGTGGCAAGAACAATCCTGCGGTCACGGGCGTGGTGGAAGGCTGTATCGATAGCTTCTTCCATATCGGGATAGCCCTGCACCAGCTCTCCGAGCTCCCTGGAAAGTTCCTGAACCGTGGCAAGCGAGCGCAGCGGCTCAGCCGATTCGCCGGAAATCCGCTCACCAAAAATGCGGCAGAGCTCGATGCCTGCGGGAATCTTTGGGGCGAAACGCCCTCCGTCCCCGCTGACGCTGGCATTGGAGAGCGTTTCAACGGCGCACTCAATAAAGCGGCGCTGGGCATAACGCTCTTCGACGATATTAAGCTCATCGATATATCTCGAAAACTCGGCAAGCGCTTCAAGCGGAATAACGATATCCTCGTTCAGCTTGAACGCATTGGTCCTTCTGGCAATCGCCCCGAGTTTTTTACGGTCGGCCCAGAAACGAACCGCCTCGGCATCATCCCCCGCTTCAAACATCAAGGTGTTGGGATGGGTCTCCAGCAGCTCTTCTACTCTCTTGACACCGGATTGCACCTCGTGGGAGGTGTAGCCGGCAATATCGATCAAAAGGACCGCTTTTGGCGTCTGCGCCCTTGGGGCCTTCACCTTGTATTCGATAGCGCGGATATACTCGTCGTCAAAATGCTCAAGGGCAAGCAGAGCCTCACTGCGTTCAGAGAGAAGCGGAAATATCTTCGACAGCTCAACGATAACTCGGCTGGCTTCATCCATGTCAGGCCCGAAAAACTCAAGACAAAGGGTCCGTTTCTCGGGATATTTCGGATAGAGGACAAAGAGTGCCGAGGTGATGATGCCATCGGTCCCCTCTTTCTGCAGGCCCGGAACTCCACCGAGAGCCTTGTTGGTAATATCCTTCCAGAGTCCTTTTTTGCGGATATCGGTACCGAGAAGCTCGATGCGCTCAAGGCGTTTGCCCGAATCACTCCATATCTCGAAGGTCACCGTGTCCTCGTGCATGATTTTGCGAAGCCTGTGATCGATCCGCTTCACCGTCCAGTTCTCGCCGGAAGGCATCGCCATGCGCCACTCGAGCAGGTTGTCGATGCAGGTGCCCCACCTGACCGCCATCTTGCCGCCGGCGTTCTCGGCAATGTTGCCGCCGATGGTGCAGGACCATTCGCTCGTTGGATCAGTGGCAAAGACAAGTCCGTGCTCGTCTGCCTCCTCCATCGCCCGCTCAGTGACCACTCCGGCCTCGACCTCGATGACCGAAGCCTCCTTGATCATGCCGTTTTCAAGCTGAAAATCCCTCGTAGAGAGCCCCTTCACCCGATTGAGCTTCTCCATGTTCACAATCACGCAGCGTGAGCGGAGAGGAACCGCCCCGCCTGTCAGCCCGGTTCCTGCACCGCGGGGAATGATATTCAGCCCCATAGTTGCGATAGCGGTAATGAGCGGCGCCACCTGCGACTCCTCGTCGGGGGTCACCACAGCCGAAGGGAGATGAAGCCTCCAGTCGGTGGCATCGGTCGCATGAGCGGCAAGCGAGAAGGGATCAAAAAGCACATTGTTCTGGCCGACGACGGCACCGAGCTCCCGCTTCATGCGGCGTCGAAGTTCCGGGGTTTTGCGGACAGCGGCGCCGAACCGTTCAAACTGCTCCCGAACGGCAGCGACAATCAAGGTGACACGGGTTTCGCCGTTGGCCGACCCCTCTATGGTATCAAGCTCTTGAGTCGCCCGTTCGAAGAGACGACGGCGCCTTGCCGGTGAATCCACCAGCTCCTGAAAAAGGTAAGGATTCCTTCTGTGGATGAGGATCTCGCCGATGATGCCCATGAGCAGGCGGGCAGAACGTCCTGTAACACGGAGTTCCCGCAGCTCATCAAGCATCTGCACGATTCGGGGACCCATGAGGAACGATATCGCCTGCCGGTCTCCGGCGGAGGTATAGTTGAAGGGTATCTCACGCGGTACAGCCGTTGCTGACAGCGCTATTTCCGGATCACTGGTTAAGGTCATGTTTGGGAAAAGGAATGGTTCCTGCCAACGCCTTCAGGGCAACGCCTGCTTCAGAATCTGCTATGGGCATGAAGTTAACAATCCTGACTGAAAAGCTTTGCCATTCCGGGAAAAAAATCTCCCGGGGCCGGATACGCATGAGGGCTGTCCGGCAGCTCAGAGCCTGGCCCCGCCGGAGATCTCCAGAATCTGGCCGGTAATGAATGCTGCGTCATCGGAAGCAAAAAAAAGCGCGCAGCGTGCGACATCGTCGGGAGTGGCAACCCGTCCGAGGGGGTAGCGGGCAGCGCAATCCTTGCGAAGCATCTCCCATCGATCGGAACCGAGTGCAGCAACAAAGGCCGGCACCTCGACGAGTGCGGGCGCAAGCGCGTTGACGGTAATGCCGAAGCGGCCGAGCGAAAGCGCAAGGGAGCGGGTGAAGGCGTATATGCCCCCTTTGGAGGCCGCATAGGTAAACTGGTTGGGACTCCCGCGGTAGACCAGAGAGCTCATGTTGACAATCCTGCCGAACCCCTGCGGCTTCATCATCCGTGCGGCTTCACGGCAGGAGATGATGCATGACTTCAAATTGAGATCAAGATTGGCGCTCATCCGGTCAAAATCAATATCCTCCACTTCAGCCGAAGGCTCACGGTCCCCGCCGGCAATGTTGACGACCACGTCAAGCCTCCCGTAGCGCTCTTTAATCTGCCGGTAGAGCGAGACGATCTCATGCTCATGCGTCACATCAGCGGGAATGGAAATCGAGGCTCCCCCACCTTGCCGGACAAGGTCGGCGGTTTCCTCTGCCCCGGCAGCATTAAGATCACTCGACACCACCACAGCACCCTCTCCGGCCAGGCGTAGAGCCGTTGCCCTGCCGATCCCGCCCGCCGCTCCGGTAACGAGCACAATACGTTCACTCAGTCTCATGGTTCTCTCTTTTTGATTGAAATGTTCATCCCCTTCACCAGCGCCAGGCACCGGACTTCTCAAGCATACTCCCTCTCCCGACGGCTATCGCCCGCTGCCGGAGCAAAAAGCCTGAATCCCATCATGCTGGTCATCGACTGCACTGCACAGTTGATTTTTCCGATAAACAGGTCAAGGTCGGTCACCTCATTCTGCTCGTCCGCGGCAGCCTGCATCATGAACTCGATAAACTGCTCGTAGCGCAGTTCCCCGATACGGGACGACCAGGAAAGACTGGAGATACGGAACGCCGAGAGCGGCTCATCGATGACATAGAGCTCTCCGTGCCGTAGCAGCTGCATCCAGAACTCAAGATCGGTAGTATAGGGTACTCTCGCACTGTATCCTCCGGTTTTGGCGATCAGTTCCGCCGGATAGAGCCCGCAGACAGGCTCCCCGATAATGTTGGTGCCCATGCGTATCATCTTTCGGACCACGTCGGGAGTCCGGCATCGGCCCCCATCCATAAAATTCACCCGCTTGACCAGTGTCTTTCCGTCAGCATCGATGATGGTCCTCTGGCAGCTGACCAGACTTACCCCCTTGTTTGCAGGATCATCATAAATGGCGACCTGTTTTTCAAGGCAGCCTTCGAGCAGCATGTCGTCGGCGCAGACAAGCTTGACATACTTTCCACGAACATTGCTGATGGCCTGGTTCCAGTTTCCCTCCGGGCCGAGATTCCTCGGGTTACGGAAGCGCTTTATGCGGGAGTCGGTCCATGATGAGGCTATCTCCCATGATCCGTCGATTGAGTGATCGTCATAAATCAGCAGTTCAAAATCGCCGAAGCTCTGGCTCAGCACCGAGGTAATCGTCTCACCGATAAACCGGGCGTTATTGTACATCGGTATGGTAACGGTTACATACGGCCGGTTCACTGATCCCATGGCACTACTCTCCCCGATTGACAGCCGACAATGAACAAAAACAGAAAAAGAAAAAGAAACTCACTCCTGTGAGAGATTGACCTTCAGAAAATAGATTGCGCCTGCATAGAGAGATCCTGAAAGGGCAAGCAGCATGTCATTCAAAAGAAAAAACGCGACCAGCACCCCCGTTGATGACAGAAGCAGCAGGGTAAGCTGCACAAAGGCTCTCTGCATGGCGCGTCCGGAGAGCATTGGCGACAGCGCACTCTCGCCTCTGAGCGGCTCAAGCGAGTTCGAACGGGCAATAGCCGGCATGACGATATAGAGCATCCCTATGAAGGAGAGGGTGATCCAGCCGAGAAGCGCCGCATGGGTGTGGGAGTGGTAGATCCACATCCTCTCCGGAGGGATTGGCGGCCTGGAACCGAAAGGGATGCCCTTGATAAAATAGATGTTCATGATTCCATATGCGCTGGTCGCAAAGAGCAGGGCAAGACCGCTCAGAAGGTAGGCGAGCGCCGGATGGGGGAAGTTTCTGCGGTAGAAGTTGTAGAGATAGACCGCAAAACCGGCCAAGAGCGCAATCACCCCCAGAAGCAGCGTGTGGCTGATGAGCATCATGCCGAAATAGTATCCGGCAAGGATGACAATCAAAAAGAGGAGAACCCCGCCGACAAAAACATAGAACCAGAGACTGAAGAGCTTTCTGATCAGCTCACGTTTCGATGAACGGCTCCATGCATAGGCGTAGAGAAACCCCATCACGCTGATGCTCAGAGGAAATGAGGAGCCGAGAAAATAGGATGACTGTGTCACGAAAAACGGGATGACCCCCCAGTTGGGAAAAGCCTCCTTGAGGCCAAGGGTAAAGAGACCGAGATTGGCGTTGAGCAGAAAGAGCACATCGAAAATATAGTAGCGCACCGAGACCTCTTTCCAGATTTTCGGCACGGAAAGCGTCGTAAAGATCTCCCCGAGGGGACTTGCAACAACAACCATGAGCAACAGCCCGGTGAGCGCCTTCAAAAGCGGGAGCTCCATGGCCACAGCAACCGTGATCATCACCAATGCAACAAGCACCGCCAGAAGATAGCGGAGCTGCTTTCCGGGATTGACCTTCAGTTCAGGATAGATTGCCGCAGTCAGATAGCGATTGAAGAGGAGAATGGCGACATTGCCGAACCCTACAAAAAAAAGATAGGGATGCAGCTTCAAGAGAAAGAGCTTGCCCCAGAGAGCACCTGCCGCGCCAAGAAGAGAGGCAAGAGCGATAACGGTTACGGAAAACGAAAGAAAGAGTCCCGCAATCGAATGCAAATCCAAATCAAAACGTCGCGGCTTCATGCCTGTTCCGGTTTAATTTTGCCGAGCTCCAGGAGGGCGATTACCGAAAGCGTGATCAGCGAAAGATTCAATGTCAAAGGGTTGAACGGCAACGCGAACATGGCGGGCTCAAAGAGCGCAACATAGAGAAGCAACCCCGTTAAAGTTACGATATTGCACCAAAAGACCCAACCTCCTCTCGAGACAAGAATCAGGAGACCGAAGCCGATTTCGGCCACGCCCATCCATGTCACGGCCATGCATGCCCACTGGTAAAGCGGAATGACATGACCGATAAGCTCAATCTCCCCGCTGCTCCGGCAGACAATCTTCGGTACCGCCCCCTGGTAGATCCAGGAAAGGGCAAGAAGGATGCGGCAAAGCAGAAGAACCCTCGACTGGCCTGAAAAGAAGCGCATCTGCAACATGGGTAAAATGAATCAAGATAAATGTCGAGCCGGCAGCGCCACGCTCAAGAGCGCTATCGGCCTTTCGTTCGTATTAACCTCGAGAGGCCTCCCTTCAGCCCGTCAAACCAGACATAGACGACAGGGATGACGAGCAGTGTCAGGAACATCGAGCTGAGGAGTCCGCCGACAAGCGCAACAGAAAGTCCGGATTTCCACTCCGAACCGGAGCTCTGGGAGAGTGCGATTGGCAGAAGACCGAAAATCATGGTAAGGGTGGTCATGAGGATCGGGCGCAACCGTTCATTGCCACTCTCAATGATCGCCCTGGTAAGCTCCATCCCCTCGCTTCGGAACTTGTTGATGAAATCGACCAGAAGAATGGCATTTTTGCCGACAAGCCCCACAAGCATGATGATGCCAAGGATGGTGAAGATGCTGAGCGATTTGCCGGTCAGGGCTAGCGCGAAAAGCGCTCCGATAATGGCGAGCGGAATGGAGAACATGACGACCATCGGCCAGATGTAGGAGTCATAGAGGGCAACCATGATGAGATAGACGAATATAATGGCTACCATGAATGCTCCGAGGAGGGTGCCAAATGACTCCCCCTGCCGTTTCAGGTCCGACTCATAGGCACGGCTCACCGTTGGGGGCATGATCCCCTTTTTCTGCATGTTGGCGATGATGCGCTCGATATCCTGTCCAACGCTCCCCACCGGCCGTTCGACCACCTGCGACTTGACCCAGACGGCATTGTTGCGGTCCCTGCGCTGGAGCTGAGAATAACCCCGGTCAAGCTCGAAGGAGACGAACTGGTCGAGGCGGACCTGGTCGCCCTGCGGCGTCCTGAACGTGACACCCGAAAGAGAGCCGGTATCCTTGCGGTAGTAGTCGCCGAGCTTCACCTTGATATCATACTCGTTCTCCCCCTCCCTGTACTTGCCGGCCTCATCTCCAGCATAACCGGTCCGCAGGGCTGCTCCGACATCGGCAATGGTCAGGCCGAAGGATGCCATCTTCTCGCGGTCGATGACAACGCGCATCTCGGGACTGCCGGGCTGCGAGGTCAGCTTGACGTCGGCGGTTCCCGGGACCGTTTTCAGGCTGTCCCTCATGGCCTCGGCAACACGGCTCACCTGGCTTCTCAAGGGACCGCTGAAAATGATGGCAACAGGGGTCTCGTTGGCCGTACCGAAAATGCCGATGGGGTTGATGCTCGTTTTCAGGCCGGGAATATCCCTGAGACCCTCGCGAATCGACTTCATAAGCTCATCGGTGGAACGGGAGCGCTCCCCCTTTGGTGAAAGCTTCACGTTGAGCTCGGAGATGTTGTCGGCACTCTGGTTGAAAAATCCTTCGCTCGACACGCCTACATTGGCAAGCACCTTTCTGACCTCGGCAATCCGGGAGAGACGTCCTTCGACCATGCGCGTCAAGCGGTTTGTATCTTCAAGACGGCTGCCCGGCTCAAGCTCCAGCTTCACCGAAAACTCGCCGCGGTCAGAGACCGAAATAAACTCGCCGCCAATAAGGCCAAGCGCTGGAAGGCTGAACGACAGAAAGAGCAGGGCGATTGCGCTGAAAAAGACCTTGCGCGGGTTCGAGAGGCTCCACTGGAGAAGGCTGAGATAGTGCTGACGGAACTTCTGGAACCCCTGCTCGAAGGCTATGGCGAAGCGGGAGAAGCTATTGCTTCCCGAAAGATGCTCGACCTTCGAAAAACGGGAGGCAAGCAGCGGGGTCAGGGTAAAGGAGACCAGGAGACTGACCATGGTGGAGATGACCATCACCACGGAAAACTCCCGGAGGATGTTGCCGACAATGCCCGAGACCAGCGAAAGGGGAAGAAAGACGACCACGTCGACAAGCGTGATGGAGAGCGCCGTAAAGCCAATCTCGTTGCGGCCCAGAAGAGCCGCCTCCCGGGGCTCTTCGCCCCTTTCCAGATGGCGGTAGATGTTTTCAAGGACGACAATAGAGTCGTCAACAAGGATGCCGACCACGAGCGACAGGGAGAGCAGCGTCATGAGGTTCAGCGAAAAGCCGAAGAGGTACATCCCGATAAAGGTGGTAACCAGCGAGGTAGGGATGGAGATAAGCACAATGAGCGAGTTGCGCAGGCTGTGCAGGAAAAGCAGCATGACGAGCGCAACGAGCAGCACGGCAAGGAAAAGGTCTTCCTGAACAGCATTCACCGCTTCAACGGTAAAGGTAGAGGCATCCTGCGCAATATCGAAGGCGAGGTTGCGGTCCCGGTAGAGGTTCTGGAGTTTGGAGAGCACCGAGCGGGTCAGCCGGCTCACATCGACCGTATTGGCATCACTCTGCTTCATGATGACAATGCCCACCGCGCTGCGGCCATTGACTCTCGTCAATGTGGTGATCTCCCTGAATCCGTCCTCGACCTCTGCCACATCCCGGAGATAGACCGTTCCTGTTCCGGCTGAGGAGCGCAGTGAAAGGTTTTTCAGCTCTTCGAGCGAAGAGAACTTGCCCGAAAGCCTGACGACAAACTGCCGGTCGCGATCGTCAATCTTGCCGGTCGGAAAATCAAGGTTGGCCTTGCCGACCTCCCTCAATACATCGGAAACTGTCAGGGCATAGCTCTGCAGCCGTTCAAGGTCGATATTGACCCGTATCTCCCGTTCCCGTCCACCCATCAGATAGACCTGCCCCACCCCGGCTATGCTTGAAAGCTGCGGCTTGACAACATCCTTGAGCATGGTGTAGAACTCCCCGTCCGGCATTGATGCAGTAGCCCCGATGCGCAGCACAGGCGCCTCATCAAGTGCAAATTTGCTGATAACCGGCTCTTTGGCCTCGGTTGGAAAACGGTCGCGAACCTCATTGACCTTGCGCTGCGTATCCTGAAGCGCCTTATCAATATTGGCAGAGTTGGAAAACTCGATGGTGATGACCGCAAGCCCTTCGGTTGAATTCGAGGTGATGGCGGAGATCTTTTCGATGGCCGAAACCGCCTCCTCAACCGGCTTCGTCAGCGAGGTCTCCACCTCCCCGGGGGAGGCTCCGGGGTAGCGGATTGCAATGGTAACAACGGGTGGGGTCATTTTCGGCAGCAGCTCATACTGAAGCTGACGGTAGCTGAACAGGCCGAGAATGGCGAGCACCGTGAAGAGAACGACAATGAGCGTCGGCCGTTTTATGGAGAGTTCCGTCAGCGTCATGGGTTCGCCCTGCTCTTTTTCTCGGTGATGAGGGTGACCCGGGAGCCGTTCTTCAGCTCCTCCTGGCCGCTCGTGACCACCTGCTCACCGGCAGCGACCCCTTCGGTGACCTCTACCAGCGTATGGAATTCCATACCTGCGACAACCTTCCTCAAGACAGCCTTGCCACCCTCCACAACAAAAAGTTCAGGCTTTCTGATTCCCGAAACAAGCGCCGAACGCGGAACAAGAATCGCCTCCCTGCTTCCGCCACCTTCATAGAGCACGCGGGCAAACATGCCTGACCTGAAGGCGTTCTTCGAAGGATTAGAGAGCACCACTTCCACCCTGCAGGTATGGTCACGTCCGCTTTTGTCGCTCACCGTGCTTACCGTCCCCTTGAAACGCTCGCCAGAATTGAGGTCGCTGGTAACCGTGAGTGAGAGACCTGGATGAAACTTGGCAAGCTCTCTTTCGGGCACAAAGACGATCACCTTTACCTTGGCCATATCAACCATGTGCGCCACCTTCATCCCTTCACGCACCAGCTCACCCTGTTCGACAAATCGTGCCGTCACGACCCCCGAAAAAGGTGCGGCAACCGTCGCATCCCTCTGTTTGCGTGTGGCCGCCGTGTACTCAGCCTCAGCCTCCGCCTTCTGAAGCTGCGCACTCTCAAAAGCCGAAAGTGCCACAGCGCCTTCCTCATAGAGCTTGCCATAGCGCTCCACATCCCTTGATGACTGGCGGTAGTGGGCCTCTGCTTTTTTCAGGCGTGCCGAAGCCAGTTCATCATCGACATGCAGTAGTCCTTCACCAACCTTTTTCCTGTCACCCGGCCCGGCAAGGACCTTGCGCAGGATGCCGGCGGTCTCGGCATAGATATCAGCCTCCCTGAAGGCCTCGACGGTGCCGACAAGGCTGAAGCTGTCGCGTACAGCGGCCTTTGATACGACGGTGACTGAAACGGGGATACTATCAAAAAAGCCCTGGGGCTTCACTTTTGCGGGCTCCCGGCGCCCAAAAAGCCAGAAAGCCAGAAGGACAGCTGAAATAAACAGTATGGCGGGGATAAGCTTGCTTTTCCGGAACCATCCGGCACTGGATCGGTCACTCTTCATTGTACGGAATTGAAAAAATGTTCGATAAACGCGGCATGCCTCCAGGGTGTTACCTTCTTAAAACGCCTCCCCTCCAGAGGAGAATCACCAGCAAAGAGGGGATAAACGATAAAAAGCGAACCGATGTTCGCTCTCTATCTCACCAGATATAAACTGGGGGAAAACGGCGCTCAGCAGAAATGGCTGGCGATTGAACAGGCCACATCAGCAGAGGCCTTCACGTGCTCGATGATAGAGAGCGTACCGGTAAGATTCGTGATATTCTGGTCGTTCACCGAGCTCTTGATCTTCAGGAGAGCGCTCTGGTAAAGGCTCTGGATCTCGTTCATCATGACGAGCGTCTCGCTGGCATGTTTCGAGTTGCCGCTTACAAATGCCTCAACCGCCTTCTTGATCATCTCGGCCGTAATGTCGCCCATGGGCTTCAGTCCATACTCGTCCTTGTGGAGCTCCTGGACATTGGCAAACTGCACGTATTCGGCCTTATCGGCGATATCGAGCGCGAACTGGGCAAGCTTCTCGAGCTCACGCAGAATCATGCGCGCATCCTTGACTGCCTTGAGATCCTTCTCATCAAGATTCTGGAAGGCCGCATAGGCAAGGGTGCGGTACTCAATCTCGAACTTGCCCTTGCGGATATACTCCTCATCGAACTTGAAGGCCGATGATGCCAGCTCAACGTTATGCTTGGTGGAGGCCCTGATGCTGAGCATCAGGTTGTTCTCGACGTTCGAGGAGAGTTTGGTAAGCTTCTGCTTGAGTGATTCAAGCTGGATGTGAACCGTCTCCTCAGGCTTTGTTGAAATGCCGAACTTGGCCGGATCGATTTTGATGGTAAACGCCTGGGGGGTTGCTGTTGATTTCGACGAATCGCCGAAAAGCTTGCCTAACATAGTTGCCATTGGGTTAAAACACCTTGCTTATAGATTTGACGATAACTCCCTTGTGCCCCCAATTTAGCAGTCCCGAAGGATAAATTGCAAGAAAAAAACTGCATACGGCACCGCTTTGCAAGAAACCGGCTCCAATCACTGGATGAGTTCGGTAAAGGGCTCATTGAGACCCTCCCTGTGGCGGACAATCTCTCCGGTAACCAGATAGATGACCTCGATGGCAATGCGTGTAGCGTGGTCGGCCATGCGTTCGATATAGCGCGAGATGCTGAGCGCGGCAATCAGCTGGTCAACGTTCGAACCGGGGCTCTTCATCAGCTGCGTCACCTTTCTGAAGACCGTGCGGTGCATCACGTC
>JBAXBE010000026.1:0-21445 GCA_037142155.1 Chlorobiaceae bacterium | reverse complement strand
CGCCGAGTTTTTAATAAAAGCCCACCATGCATCAGGTGGGCTTTTTTTTTGTCCGGTTTTGGTCGTTTTGATGTGACCGATCTGGCCGATCATTGTTATCGGACGGATCTGACTGATCGTGGTTTTCGTTATATTCGGGAAAACGAAAGCCATGGAGCAGTACCGGTTTACCTTGGAGATGAGTGTTCGTGACTATGAGTGCGATATGCAGGGCATTGTCAACAACAGCGTTTACCAGAACTATCTGGAGCATGTCCGCCATGAGTACCTTAAGGGTGTGGGTATCGATTTCAGCGACTATACCCGGCGAGGCATCAACCTTGTTGTTGTAAGGGCAGAGCTTGATTACAAGTATCCGCTTGTTTCCGGCGACCGGTTTAAGGTCGGCCTCAACTTGCGCCGGGAGTCGCCCCTGAAGTTCGCTTTTTACCAGGATATCTTCCGCCTTGGGGACTGCAAGCCCGTCGTGAAAGCTAAAATTATCGGGACAGCGCTCAACCAGAGAGGCCGGCCGGAGATCCCGGCTGAGCTTGACAGTCTGATGTCTCTCTGATCGGGGGAGTTACAGAACTAATAATGAATAGATGAAACCACTCAGAGAGGTCGCCGAGGCATATATGGCACTTGCAGAAGCTGAACGTCAGATGCTTGACGGAGCGTATGCTGAGGCCGGAGAGAGCTGTCGCAGGGCGATGGCCCTCTCCCGGACGATTCCTTATGAAGAGGCATTCGATCATGATGGATTTGATGCATTCTGTTACGCAAGCCTCTCTTCGGCAGAGGGCAATCTCGGGAGTTTCGAGGAGTGCCTCGCTTCAGCCGACAGGGCGCTTTACTATTTCAACCGCAGGGGTGAGCTGAACAAGGAGGACGGCAAGCTTTGGATCAAGGCTGTCTTCAGTCGAGCACATGCTCTCGACGCGCTGGGGCGTTGCAGGGAGGCGCTTGGGGAGTTCCGCAAGGCAGGCGAGATGCTCATGGAGCGTAAAGGGGAACTCCCGGGTAAAGAGGAGTTGCGTCAAAGCATCGAACTCAATATTGCCAGGCTGGAGGCCGCGCTCCCTTCGCTCACCAGGCCGGGCTATAAAGCCTGGTGGGAGTTCTGGTCATAACCGGGATGAGTTCAATGCAGAAGATATTGGTAATTCGGCTGAGTTCAATCGGCGATATCATTCTTACCACCCCGCTGATTCGTCGCATTAGCGCGGCATTTCCGGCGGCCCGGATTGACTACTGCACCAAAGCCCCCTTCGTCCAGCTTCTCTCTTCCAATCCCCGTCTTTCCAGAGCCTATTCATCTGAAGAGCTGCCCCAAGGACGCTATGATCTCGTGGTCGATCTGCAGAACAACATCCGTTCCCGCAGGATCATTCGAACCGTGCAGGCGCCACGCGTGGTGCGCTACCGCAAGGAGAACTGGAAGAAGTGGATGCTCGTTCAGTTCAAAATCAATCTGTACGGCAAGCCTGTGAGCGTGGTGGAGCGTTATGAGGAGGGGCTCCTTGAGTTTGGCGTAGAAAATGATCTTCAGGGCTGCGAGCTCTATCTGTCAGAAGCTGACAGGGCGTACGCCGATCGGTTTTTTACCGACAAACAGAAAACACTGGCACTCTGTTTCGGGGCGAAACACTTTACCAAGCGTTACCCGCCGGCCCGCTTCGCATCGATTCTCCAGCGTCTCCTTCATGATGGCCCGCTTCAGGTGCTTCTGCTTGGCGGCAGTGAGGATGCGACGCATGCCACCGAGATCATGAGCGAGCTACCCGACGCCGTTCGCCCGTGGGTGCTCAACCTTGCCGGGGAGTGCTCCTTGATGCAGACCGCGGCACTGCTCGAACGCTCAGATGCCGTGCTCTCTAACGACACAGGCCTCATGCATATGGCGTCGGCATTCGGAAAAAAACTCTTTGTCCTCTTTGGCTCGTCCTCCACCGCCTTCGGCTTTCTTCCCTATCACACCCCGTTTGAGCTCTTCGAGGTGAATGGGCTCGCTTGCCGGCCATGTTCCCACATTGGCCGGGAGCGTTGCCCAAAGGGCCATTTCCGCTGCATGACCGATCTCAAGGAGCAGGAGATTGCGGGGCGTATCCTTGACTATTTCAGCAACTATCGCCAACCTGAAGGTTTTTCAACGGGGGTTGGAAATGTAAACCTAATACCTTACCTTTAAGGTTCAAATTTGCAGATGGTGTTCATCGGGAAACCGTGAAGCCGTGGGGCGGGCCTGCGCAATGTCTGACCCTCACCGTTTTGCAAGCAACTGAGCAGTACTAATAATTATCAGCAATTTGCGCTATGGAAACAAACAAACTTTACGAATGTACGGTCATCATTGACGGCGGGCTTCAGGATGAGGCTATCGCTGCTGCAATGGAGCTCGTACAGCGAGTCATCACTGAAAAAGGCGGAAGCATCAGTGGTGTTCTTGAGATCGGTCGCCGCAAGACAGCATATCCGATCAAAAAGAAGACAATCGGCTATTACGCCCACATTGAATTCACCGCAGCCACCGCTGTTATCGCCGAAATCGAAAAGGTTCTTCGTTACGAGGAAGAGCTGTTACGCTACCTGATCATTCACCTGACCGGCGCACTTCTTGAGATGCGCAAGAGGGTTGAGAAGTACAGCGTTGTCATTGGCAGCCCGGAAGATGCCGCCGCCAGTGAAGCCGCAGCGTCCGAGACAGCCGCTAAATGATTGTCAGGGCCAGTTTGGAAGCAGGCAGTGCGTGATACCTTTTGAGATTTAAATGGAGATGATGTTATGGCTGAATTAAAGATGCCTGAGATAAACAGTGTTATTATAGCTGGAAATCTGACAAAGGATCCGGTGTTCAGGCAGACTAATTCAGGCGGAACGCCTGTCGTCAACTTCTCAATTGCATGCAATAGACGGTTTCGGGACAGCAATCACCAGTGGCAGGAGGATGTGTGCTATGTTGGTGTGGTCGCCTGGAACAAGCTTGCCGAAAGCTGCCGTGACAACCTGAGGAAAAGTTCGGCAGTCCTTGTGGACGGAGAGTTGCAGAGCCGCACATGGAAAGCGCAGGACGGATCTTCAAGAACGGTTGTAGAGATCAAAGCCAGACGAATCCAGTTCCTCAACAAGCGAAAGAAGAACGGCGAGGAGGATGAAGAGGGCTTTATCGAGGACGACTGTCATGACATTCACCATGGTGAGGTACATGATGAGGAACCAAGTCACCTTTACGAATACAAATACCTCTCCTCCGATTGAGGCGGGCAGGTTAAGCTAAATTTTGTAATGAACCTATGAGACAGAAATTCACACAAGGACAAGGCCACAAATCACAGGGCAACAAGTCGTTGAGCAATGCCCTGGCGTCAAAGAAGAAAGTGTCGAAGAATCAGGTCGTGTTTTTCGATTACCGTGACGAGCGCAAGCTGAAAAGATTTATCAACGATCAGGGAAAAATCATTCCCCGTCGCATCACCGGGCTCTCTGCCAAAGAGCAGAACCTGCTCACCCACTCAGTGAAATGGGCAAGGTTCCTGGCAGTTATCCCTTATGTTGTCGACGAATACAAATAATCATTTTCGCAATCTATTGAACGAGGAAGCTAAGCAGTGAAAGTCATTTTAAGAAAGGATGTGGCTACCCTTGGCGACGCAGGTGAAGTTGTTGCCGTAAAGAACGGTTACGCAAACAATTTCCTGATTCCGCAGGGTATCGCTATAAGAGCTACCGAGGGAACGCTCAAAGCTCTTGAAACAGAGAAAAAGCAGCAGGCCAAAAAGGTCGAGTTGCAGCGCAAGAGTGCCCGTGAACTTGCACAGAAGATCGAGCAGGTCTCACTCAAGGTCTATGCAAAGGCCGGTGAGTCAGGCAAGCTCTTCGGTACGGTTACTTCGGCCGATATTTCTGATGCCCTCAAGGCTCAGGGATTTGAAGTCGATCGCCGCAAGATCACCCTCGAAGCACCGGTCAAGGCTCTCGGCAAGTACGAAGCTGATGCCAAGATCTTCTCCGACATAACGGTCAAGGTGCATTTTGAGGTAGAGGCCGAAGGCTCCGAAGCCTGAGGACTCTTTAGGAAGAACCCGGCTTGACCGGATTGCTCTTTAAAACGTAAGCCCTGTGTCAGTTTTGGAACAGGGCTTTTTTTTTCTCCGTAAAGGCGATTTGGCAGTTGATGGCAATCGGAAAACGACCATTGTGCTCTTCAGCGCTTTCACCTGCCTAACGCGCCGCAGATATCCCCACTCGCGGTCACCTGTTTTCGCTTCGCGAATTAAGTGAAATTTAAGTTTTCTTTAGTGGCGGCTTAAGGGTGTGTTGCGTATCATAAATCAGTACAGAGAGATACCGCTCCACCGCTTCAGTTTATCTTTGGAAAAACGCTCTTTTGCCCGATTATCCCGGGCTTGGGAGATGGTTAGGCCTCAAGCGGCTTGTTGCCCATGGTTTTATGATGTTTCATGATTTCTTTAATCAATTAAATGAATTGAAAATGGCAACATTTCTTCGTCAAAAAGTAAGGGTGCTGCTTCTTGCGGTTCTGTTCTGCTTTGGTTTCTGCGGGAGATCTTTCGCGCTTGATGCCGGCACCCGCGCTCCGGATTTTGAGCTTTCAGGAGCAGAGGGTCCGGTCAGGCTTTCGTCCAATGCCGGATCGGTCGTTTATCTGGATTTTTGGGCATCATGGTGCGGTCCCTGCCGCCAGTCGTTCGCCTGGATGAACGCCATGCAGGAAAAATACCGTGCACAGGGGCTGAGGGTAGTCGGCGTCAACCTCGATGCAAGCGGTGCGGATGCCAAAAAATTCCTCAAAGAAACGCCGGCAAAATTCACCATCGCCTTTGATTCAAAGGGAGAGACTCCGAAGGCCTTCGGCGTCAAGGGGATGCCGACAAGCTTCCTCATTGGCCGTGACGGGAAAGTCATCTCCCAGCATCTGGGCTTCAAGGAGGCTGACCGCGAGAGTCTCGAAAAACAGATCGAGGGTGCACTGGAGGGCGGAAAATGAAAGAACAGATTATGAAAAAAACGGTTCAGGGCGTGCTGCTCGTCGCGGCGGCTGCATTGTCGGCATGTTCGGCGGGTCAGGCGGTGCAGCCATGGGAGAAGGGGACCCTTGCCCGGCCTGAGATGACCTTCGAGGGCGACAGGCTTGACAACAGCTACACAGAGCACATCTACAGCAGCAAAGAGGGGGCGTCCGGCGGATCCGGCGTGGGTGGCGGCGGATGCGGCTGCAATTAACAAGAACCTTATACCAGTGAAAACTATGACATCGGTTTCTAATACAGCGTCAAAAGTTCTTGGTGCCGCTCTGGTTGGTGCAGCAATGGGATTGCCCTCCGTGCAGTTCGCCCATGCTGAAGCCGCGCCCGAACGGGGCATCATCAGCTTCAAGTATCTTAATTATGCCGACAGCCAGAGTTCGGCGGTATCATCATCTTCTTCGGGAAGTGGAAGCAGTGGCGAAGGGAGCGAGCGTCGCGGCGTTGTTCGGGGAGTTGATGTGATATCCGGCGCCTCTGCAGCAGGAGGCGCTTCATCAGGCTCTGCCGACAGGATTAACATCAACGCCTACTCGATCATGGCCATGACGCCGATTGCCGGCAAGTGGTCTCTGGGCGTAACCTACACCTCCGATTCCGTCTCGGGAGCCTCTCCGGCATATCACACCTCCGGGCTGACGACAATGAATGATCTTCGGCGTGCGGTTGATACCCAGCTGACAAGGTACTTCCAGCAGGGGACGCTGACGGCGGGCACAAGCTACTCCAGTGAGTCCGACTACGTTTCGAAGAGCTACTCCCTGCAGGGAACGCTCTCGACCGAGGACAAGAACACCACGTTCTCTCTCGGAGGCAGCCTCACGGATGACACCATCAATCCGAACAATAAGGTGGTGGTTAATGAGAGCAAGAAGATCACGGCAGGGCTCATCGGCGTAACACAGGTGATGTCGAAAAATGATATTGCACAGATCAACTTTGGCTACTCACAGGGAAGCGGCTATTACACCGATCCCTACAAGCTCAAGGACAACAGGCCGAGGGACAGGGACAATACGACCGTCATGGGCAGATGGAATCACCACTTCCAGGGCACCGACGGTACGGCCCGTCTCTCCTACCGGTATTACTCCGACACCTTCGGCATCAGGGCCCATACGCTTGGCGTGGAGTATGTCCAGCCGATGCAGAATGGCTGGACGGTGACGCCGTTGCTTCGCTTCTATTCGCAAAACGAGGCGAACTTCTATGTTGCTGTCGGGGCCGCTGAGAAGGCGACCCCAACGACCCCGACCGACCCGCCGGCATCAGCTACCTACTACACCGAGGACCAGAGACTCTCAGCATTCGGAGCGCTCACCGCCGGCTTGAAGGTCAGCAAACAGCTGGACCCCGACTGGGCGATTGATGCCAAAGTGGAACTCTATGAGCAGCGGGGTGAGTGGGCTCTCTCCGGCAAGCCCGATCCGGAGCTCGCGACATTCAGCGCAAGAAGCATACAGATCGGCATATCTCGCCAGTTCTGATTGCTCCGATATCTTTATAACTCCGCTCCTGCAACACTGCCGGGCCGGGAGGAGGGTCTCCTGAGGCCCTGGCCCAGAGTGCGCTCGGGCTGACTTTTATGTAAAAAGGTAAATCAAACAAAAACAGCAAAGAGGCAGTTATGGTTAAAAAAAGCGTTGTGTTTTTTCTTGTGGCAGTCATGGGGTTGATGGCAACTCCGGTAAAATCGTTTGCTGATTCTGACGACGGGTCGAGCTCGGCATCATCAAGCTCGTCGGGCTCTGGAGTAGCCATCGGCGCGGCTGTTGTCGGCGGACTGCTTCTCTATTTCCTGGTGGTCAAAGATCATAAAAAGCCGAGACGCAAATCCGAAGAGGAGGCATACCGCACTCGCCCGGAGTTTTTAGACGCAGAAAAAGAGCTGGCCGAGAGAAGTATTGTGTTTAACCGCGACCAGCCAGTTTTTGCAGCGACCGCCTCATCTGCCCGCTAAGGTATTCAGAGAAGCATCTAGTCCGGAAATCAAACAGGAGCCGCTATGTTTCGCACCTTTTTTACAAGGCTCACCGCTCTTGTTGTTCTGAGTGCACTCTCATCGACAGCGCTTTTTGCGGCCCCGTCGCCGTCGCGTTCGCTTTTGGAGATAAACCCGGCATGCTCACATATCTCATACAGCGAGCCGGGGTTGATGGAAGAGCGGGGGGAGCTTTACGGTATCGAGGCCCGATATAGCTGGCACAGCGAGCATCCTGGCGCCGTTGACCTGCTCAGGGGTGAAGTTTCGGCAAGCTTGGGATCTTTTGATTACACCTCCACTTCGGCCGGGTCGATAAAAGGGGTTCATGATTCGATGCTCGAAGCCAGAGTGCTGGCCGGGTCGGATCTTTATCGACAGGGAGAAAGACTTGTCACCGTCCTCTTTGGCATCGGCTACAGACGGCTTAACGACCACTCTCTTGGCATGGTTTCTACCACAGGAGCGCTCGGTTACGACCGACAGGCCAATTACTACTACTCCCCTCTGGGGATTGAAATCACTACGCCACTTGAAAACGGCTGGTCGATGGGCGGCCTGGCGGAGTATGATCTGTTCTGGCGGGGGAGGCAGGTGACCGGAATCTCTCCGGCGCTTCTTTCCGGCGGATCCTCAAGTTCGAATGAGTTCATCAATGAACAGAAGCGTGGCTATGGGTTGAAGGCATCTGTCAGATTTCAGAAGCAGCTCGGAGCATCTTCTTCTCTTGGAATCGAGCCCTTCTTCCGTTACTGGAGTATTGGAAGGTCGGCAACCGATTCGGTTGTGGTGACCGACGCGGCAGGTGCGGGCACTACGGTTACAGTCGTTGAGCCTGCAAACAGTTCGTCGGAGTATGGAATAAAGGTTTTGTTCTCATTCTGAGCAGGCAGAGAGCGTGCTATGCAGGGAACTGGCGGAGCATCCTCAGGTCGTTTTCAAAGAGAAGGCGGATATCGTCAATCTTGTAGCGAAGGAGAACCGTCCGGTCGACACCCATGCCGAAAGCGTAGCCTGACCATGTTTCAGGGTCGATGCCACAGTTGCGCATGACGTTCGGGTGAACCATGCCGCACCCCATGATTTCAAGCCAGCCGGATTTCTTGCAGACACGGCATCCCTTGCCACCGCAGAGGTAGCAGGTGACGTCAACCTCAGCGGATGGTTCGGTGAAAGGGAAGAAGCTCGGCCTGAAGCGCAGCTTCACATCGTTGCCGAACATCTGGCGGGAAAAGGAGTAGATTGTTGCCTTGAGGTCGGCGAATGAGACATTTTTGTCGATGTAGAGCCCTTCGAGCTGGTGAAAGACGCAGTAGCTTCTTGCGCTGATGGCCTCATTGCGGTATACTTTGCCAGGGCAGATAACCCTCATGGGTGGCTTCTGGTCAAGCATGACGCGGATCTGCACTGGTGAGGTATGGGTTCTGAGCAGCACATCACGGCCGGGATTTCCGCTCTTGACAAAAAAAGTATCCTGCATGTCGCGGGCGGGGTGGTCGGGAGGGAAGTTCAGCATGTCGAAGTTGTACTGGTCGAGCTCCATTTCCGGCCCCGTCGCAATACCGAACCCCATAGCCGAAAAGATCTGCTTCATTTCGCCAAGCACCTTCTGAACCGGGTGTTCACTGCCGGTAAAATACCGTCTTCCGGGCAGTGTCACATCGATTTTCTTTCCGGAGCCGCTTCCAGTAGAGGCAAGCCTTCCTTCAGCCGCTTCGATGCGCGCATCCGCCGCCTCTTTAAGGGTGTTGAGCAGCTGGCCTATCCGCGGTTTTTCAGCAGGGGCGACCGACTTGAGCTGGCCGAAAAGAGCGGCAATGAGCCCTTTTCGAACAGTATAGCGGAGGCGGAATGCCTCCAGATCAGCCTGGGTGGCAATCTCAAAATCAAGAATCTCCTGCTGTAAACTGCGAATGGTGTTTTCCATTGAAACCTGGATAAAGCTTATTCGATAGCCGCTTTGACAATCGAGGTAAATGCCTCGGGATCCTTGACGGCAATCTCGGCCAGCGCCTTGCGGTCGATTTCGATGCTTTTCTTGCTCATGGCATCGACAAGTCTCGAGTAGGTTGTGCCGTTCAGGCGTGCAGCTGCGTTGATACGCATGATCCAGAGTGCGCGAAAGTTGCGCTTTTTGGCGCGACGGTCGCGGTAGGCGTACTGTTCGGCTTTATCGACCGCGTGCTTGACGACGGTCAGAACATTGCCGCGTGATCCCCAGAACCCCTTGGCTTTTTTTAAGACTCTTTTTCTCCGGGCCCTTGAGGCTACGGCATTATTTGCTTTAGGCATCGTAGTGAAAAGTTAATGTTGAAAATTTATGCTTGAATCATCCGCTTGATCTGCTTTGCCTTCGTCCCTTCGAGCAAAGCTGCCTGATGGAGGCGGCGGGTGCGCTTTCTGTTCTTTTTCTCAAGATTGTGCGATCCGTTCATTCGTTCACGCTTGATCTTTCCTGATGCGGTAGCCTTGAACCGTTTGCATGCTCCGCGGTGTGATTTCATTTTAGGCATGATCGTCCTTTGTTTTTTTGTATAAAAATGGTCTCAAATCTTTTTATTCCTCACCCGTCTCCTCATCAAACTCCGGTTCTTCCGGCAGAGGGGCCAGCGGGGCACTGGTTTTTGCTCTGATGCGATCGTAGGCATCAATTTTTTTCTTGTCAGGCTCGAAATAGACAAAGAGCTTTTTGCCTTCGAATTTCGGGTCCCCCTCACGGTTGCTGACCACGCTGAGGCGTTCTGTCAGGCGTTCTGCAAGTTCAATTCCTTTCTCCTTGTAGATAATCGAACGGCCAAGAAAAACGATTGTTGCCCTGACGCGGTTTCCTTTGCGAAGGAACTCCTCAAGATGGGCCGTTTTGAAATCGAAGTCATGCTTGTCGGTGTTCGGATGAAACCTGAGCTCCTTGAGGGTGGTGGTCTTCTGCTTTTTCTTCAGATCCTTGTCCCTCTGGGCCATTTTATAAAGAAGCTTGCCCAGATTGTCGAACTTGCATACCGGCGGTTCCGCATTCGGCTGCACCTCGATCAAATCCTGGTTCCGCTCTTCAGCTATGCGTCTGGCATCAATGGTTTTCATCACCTGCTGAGCGCCATCCGGAAAGATGATCCTGACTTCCGGAACACGGATCTGCTCGTTGACTCGATAGGTGAGTTTCGGCTTCTGAGTCGTAACCTTCTGTTTCTTCATGCGTTAAGGTTTTGTTTGGATAATCAGGTTCTTTCCTTGATCTCTTTCTTGAGTTTCTCGATCAGCTCCGTGACGCTGAAGCGCCCTTCGTCACCAATGCGGTGGCGGCGCAGCGAAACCTCGCTGCTCTCCTCTTCTTTCTGCCCGATAATGATCATGCAGGGAACCTTGGAGAGCTCTGCCTCGCGAATCTTCCTGCCAATTTTTTCACTTCTGGTGTCAAGCTCGACACGGATTCCCGCATCAAGCAGTGCCTGGCGGACGCTTGCGGCATACTCATGCACATCTTCAGCAATGGGAAGCACAACAGCCTGCACAGGTGCAAGCCAGAGGGGGAAGTTGCCGGCGGTATGCTCGATAAGCACGCCGATGAATCTCTCCATGGAGCCGAACGGGGCGCGGTGGATGACCACCGGGCGGTGTTTCTGGCCGTCACTGCCGATATAGGTGAGGTCGAAGCGCTCCGGCATCACATAGTCGACCTGAACGGTGCCGAGTTGCCACTTCCTTCCGAGCGCATCGCGAACGATAAAGTCGATTTTCGGTCCGTAGAAGCTCGCCTCACCGATGCCGATGAAGTAGTCGATGCCCATGCGGTCAGCCGCCTCCTTGACATCTTTTTCAGCCTGAGCCCAGACCTCAGCCGTTCCGCCGTACTTGGCCTGGTTGGCGGGGTCGTGCATGGAGAGGCGGGTCTGCACATCAGAAAACCCGAGTGTTCCAAAAACAAACTGTGTCAGCCCGATGGCGCTGCAGATCTCATCGACCAGCTGATCCGGACGGCAGTAGATGTGCGAATCGTCCTGAGTGAATCCGCGGGCGCGAACAAGGCCGTTAAGCTCACCCGACTGCTCATGGCGATAGACCGTGCCGAACTCCGTGAGACGGATCGGAAGATCCCGGTAGCTGCGCATGGCTGAGCTGTAGATGAGGTGGTGATGGGGGCAGTTCATCGGTTTAAGAAGGTACTGCTCCTGTTTGCCCTCCTCATCGTGGTAGGTCAGCGGGGGGAACTGCGAGTCGCTGTAATAGGGGTAGTGTCCCGAGCGCTTGTAGAGTTCGATGTTGCCGATATGCGGCGTATAGACCGGAAGGTAGCCGCGCTTGCGCTGCTCCTCCTTGAGGAATGATTCGAGTTCGTTGCGGATGATGGCACCCTTGGGCAGCCATATCGGCAGGCCGCTGCCGACTTCCGGCGAGAGCATGAAGAGCCCGAGTTCAGCACCGAGTTTACGGTGATCCCTCCGCTTTGCCTCTTCAAGCCTTTCGACATGCTCTTTCAGCATCTTTTCCGAAGGGAAGGTGATGCCGTAGATGCGCTGCATGTTCTCCCTCGACGAATCGCCGCGCCAGTATGACGAGGAGATATTGGTGAGAAGCACGGCCCTCACTTTACCGGTCGACGGGATGTGCGGGCCGGTGCAGAGGTCGGTAAAGCCCTCCTGATGGTAGAGAGAGACCGTCTCGACGTTCTTGAGGGTCTCTTCAAGGATTTCGACCTTGTAGGGATCCTCTCTTGTGGTTTTGAAGAACTCTATGGCGGCCTGGCGTGAGAGCTCCTCTCTCTGGATTTTGCTGTCGCGCTTGCCGATTTCCAGCATTTTGGCTTCAATAAGGCGCAAATCCTCCTCACGGAACCGGTGCTCGGAGGCGACGTCATAATAGAATCCCTGCTCTATGGAGGGACCGGCTCCGAAGCGGCTGGCGGGAAAAAGCTCCTCGATGGCCTGTGCCATGATATGGCTCGAACTGTGCCAGAAAATATCCCTGCCCTCGGGGGAGTCGAAGGTCACGATTTCGATGGATGCGTCCCCGGTGAGCGGCAGGCTGAGATCGACCGATTTGCCGTTCAGTTTCAGCGCCAGTGCGTCCTGGGCGAGTTTGCGTCCTATGGATTGGGCTATATCGATACCGGTGCTACCAGAAGGGAACGATTTTACGGTCCCGTCCGGCAGGGTAACGGCTATCGCAGCCAGTTGTTCCTGATTGTCAGACATGCTCTTTCCTGTCGTTTCGCTCCAGCTGAAGCCCGGCGCCAGGGCGCGGCTTCACCGGAAAAAATCAAATCAGCCTCTTTTCGTTAGTAATGTCCGGTCAGGGGGGCTGTTCTGCCAGAGGCAGTATTCCCTGAGTCCGGAATCGTGGACTTGGAGGATACGAAAAATAATAAAAAAATCCAAATCAGCTCACCATCTTCAGCAGCTCAGGGGTGACGGTATCTGACCCCTGTTTGACGGCCAGCAGCTCGGCTTTGCGTTTCAGTTCCCGGCCGAAAGAGATCTGGCTGATGAAGGGTGCCCTTTTGACCATCTCGTTCAGGATTTGATTGGCTTGGCTCGTCCACACAATCTTGCCGGGAGGCACCTCCCCAGACGAGGTTCGGCGATTGATTGGCAGAAAGTTGAAGAGCATGTCGTAGAGGGCGTTGACAATCTCCTGAAGGATGTAGATCATGCCGCTGTGGCCCATGAACGGGGTGCCGAGGGCCCTGCGCACAATCGGGCCAGGGAATCCGGCCGGAATGAACCGGGTCTTGGCTTCCAGTTCCGCCAGATAAATCTTGTCCGGCATTCTGCCGAAAAGAAACTGAGGCTGTTTCTCCTTGATCTCATTGCGGATGAGGGTATTGTCGGTCTCGGCAGAGTTGTGGCTGAAGAGGCACTGCATGCCCATCTCTCCCTCGAGAAACTGCTTGAGTCCCAGCGCATAGCTTTTTGCAGCGGTCACACCGAAGCGGACGGTCGGGAACCACTCCGCCTGCGGGCCGCGCCAGAGGTCCCAGAGCGGCTTCAGGGTGGTCTGTTTTTCAAGCTTCAGAAAAGCTTCTGCCCTCTCTCTTTTGTTCAGCAGTCCTCCCAACTCCAGAATAAACTCCCGGGTTTCTGCCAAGCCGAAGGGAGCATGGAGAACAGGCCGCCCAAGCATTCCCGCCAGCGCCTCGCCAAACTCCCGGTACATGACGACAATGACCTCTGAATTTTTCAGTGCGGAAATATCATTGAGGGAGCTCTCGAAGGGATAGACATGGCGAAGCTCTCCGCCCGCTCCCGAAATCAGACGTTTGAGTTCCAGTAGGTCGGAGGGGCTGTTGAAGCAGCCGTAGGTCGGCCCAATAATGCTGACCGTTCCGGGTTCGACCACGGCCGGTTTCTGGTCATCGAACTGCTCATGAATCCACTTCAGGGCGCGATCCCTTCCTTGCCATTCGTTTTCACCAAGGGAGTTCGACCAGAAAAACCGCACTTCGGGGTAGTGCATCTTCAGCATCCGTTCATGGTCGCTGCCAATCATTTCGCTCTCGGCACTCGATACCAGAATCAGCTGCCGACCGGGCGCCTGAAGTTTTTCGATGGTCTGGCGGACAATCTCCGAGCTCCCCGAAGAGGCGATCTCCTTTTCGGTAAGGCTTGTCGGCGTGAAGTTCTCGAGGTAGGGCACAGCGTCCGTATAGTCCATGACCGCTACGCCGACAAGGTTGTAGCAGCCGACTGGCGCATCGGCCAGGACATGGACGTCCTTTAGCGCACAAAAGGTGTTGACGGCCGCCCAGTAGGCGCTTGCAGTTGATTCGTCACGAACGGTTCTTCCCATGTTCAGGAGCGGTTAACGGTTTATTGGTCAGGCATTTATCTCTACAGGGGATTGCCCTTGAGTGAAACGGGCAAGACGCCGACCGGCTTCAGTTTTCCCCTGAGGAGTTCTACGGCGCACTCTTCACTCGCCTCACTCGACGAGTAGGTGCAGAGATAGTTCGATAGTTCCGGGAAAGTGTTGATAAGGTACGGGGTGCCGAGAGAGACGAAGAACATTGGAGTCCCTTTCGGAATTATTCCCGTAAGCGAGTGGATGAACAGCTGCTGTCTCTCGGTGAGCCTGAGTGTGCCTGAGCCCGACTGTGTCTGGACATAGGAGGTGACAATCACCGCCGGCGCTTTCAGGGTCATCTCGGCTATGGATGCAAGGGCCAGTGAATCGGTGCCGGGATCGATTCTGATATGGCTGGCCTGATAGTATCGATCGAGGTATTTGATATAGCCCTTTCCTGTTTCCGGGTCGGTTTTATCCTGAAGAATGATGTCAAGGATGTTCCCTTCGGGTGCGCCGGTTTTCAGGGGGAGGTCGTTGTTCCTGTCTCTGATGAGCGTTACCGAGCGCGATGCAATCTTTCGGGCAAGGGCCTGGTGGGATGCGGGGCTGGCTTCAATGGCGATGCGATGCACATTCACCAGCTTTTTCTTCTCGAGTTCTAGCCAGCTCTTGACCTGAAGAATCCTTCTGACAGAGGCATTGATCTGTTCCATCGGAATCTCCCCCTTTTCGACAGCCTTCATGATGGAGCGGTGCGCCAGATCAGGATCAGGTGAAAAGAGCAGCAGGTCATTGCCCGCCTTGACGGCCTTGACAGAGATTTCCGGGACATTCCTGCCATTATTGACCGCGCTCATGTTCAGGGCGTCGGTAATGATCAGTCCCTGAAAGCCAAGCTCTCCCCGCAGAAGATCGGTGACCACTGCCCTGGAGATGGAGGCAGGCTCCATGGAGCCGGTCAGTTTTGGAACAGCAAGATGCCCGGTCATAATGCTGATGACCCCCTGGGCTATTGCCGCCCGGAAAGGCTTCAGCTCGTACTCCTCAAGCCTTTGGCGGTCTGCCTCCAGCACCGGCAGCGCCTTATGGCTGTCAACGGTGACATCGCCATGTCCCGGAAAGTGCTTTGCCGTAGCAATCACCCCGTTCGACTGGAGTCCTTCGATAATGGCACTCGACATCGCAATTGCCAGCGGTACGCTGTCTCCGAACGAGCGAGTGTTGATGACGGGATTCAAGGGATTGATGTTCAAGTCGAGCGTCGGCCCGTAGTTCTGGTTGAGGCCGATGGCCTTTGCTTCCCGAGCAACGGCTCTCGACATCTCACCGGCGAGTTCGGGGTCCCTGGTTGCAGCAATGGCCATGTTTGTCGGAAATTCAGTCGCACCTTTCAGTCGCATGGCCAATCCCTTTTCCATGTCCGCGCTCAAGAGGAGCGGGCGGGGGGCAATCGTCTGGAAATGGTTGGCAAGCATGCCTGCGCCTATAACCTCACCCTTGAGAAACATGATGCCGCCTACTTTCCCCTGCTGCACCAGCCGGCTTAGCTGCCGGTAGTGCTTGTCATCGCCTTTTGTCAGGTGTCCTTCCGACTCAGCGATGAGCATCTGTCCGACCTTCTCGGAAAGCGTCATCCGCTGGAGGGTGGCTTCGATCTCCGGGTCGATTCGGCTGAAAATCTGTTGCGCCTGCCACCGTTCGCCTCCAGGCTTTGGTGATGCCCATGCCCCGTTGAAAAGGAACGTCGTGCCGAGGAGGACGAGACAGCAGGAGATGAGGGGGCGGAGATGCTTCTTCATGGGGTTCGGAGTTCCTTCGGGCCGTTTTTGGCGAGCGAAGTATTGTTGCCTCTAAGGTTAAGGTAAAAAAATCCCTGTAAAACAGGCATGGGAGTTATCGGGATGCGGGCCGGCCGTTATAAAGTGTGCCCCCTCCCTCGAGGTACTCCCTGAAAAGGGTGCGGGCTTCATCCCGCAGCACTTCCTGCGCCACCTCAACTCCCCGCCTTTCGAGCTCTTCCGGCCACGCATCAGGTTTTGGCCCTTCGTCGAACCCTGCATCCACAGCATCCCGGGAGGTTGCGCCAGAGACCAGACGGGTGACGCCCGACCAGATGAGTGCGCCGAAACACATCGCGCAGGGTTCGCATGAACTTACCAGTTCGCACTCCGGCAGACCCTGGCGATTCAGGCTGTATGAACCGAGACGGTGCTCGGCAACTGCCAGGGCGACCATCTCGGCATGCGCGTGGGAGCAGTTGCTCCCTTCGACAAGATTGACCCCTGCAGCCACCAGACCTCCTGAGGCGCGCTCAAATACTGCTGCGCCGAAAGGACCTCCGGTTTTGTGGATGATATTCTGTCGTCCGAGTTCGATGGCAAATTTCATGCGCTCCTCATCGGACAGAAGGGGGGCGCTGTTTCTTCTGCAAAAGCGTTCCAGCCAGAGCGGCACTATCAGTTCCGGGTCAAAGATGTTCTTCATCAGCTATGCTTCAAGGTCTCGGCGGGCGCTTATGGCCGCAGTTCCCAGTAAAAAGAATATAGGCATTCTCTGCTCCATATCAGGCCGGAGAGCGCTCTATGGATTGCATCATGCTGTTCGCCCTTCGAGTACGCAATAATCTCTCATATACGCAAAAGACACTTTGAATTTTGGCCGGATATCGCTAAAATATCCTATTTAATCAACAGGCAATCTCAGAATTATGCTCTTTTCAAAAACAAAACAGGGGAGATCATGAAAAAGTTGTTGTTGACACTCGCAGCGCTCTCTATGGCAGCGGCACCTGCTTCCGCCGCAACATCGACCTATGTGAGCGGTTCGGTTGGGTTGGGACTGGCAACAAACACCGAAAAGACATTTTTGGGCGCCACGGTAAAAGACATGTACGCTTATAAAACAGGGGTGCCGTTCGTTGGGGCGGTCGGAATCAAGAGTGATGCATACCGCCTTGAAGCCGCGCTTGGATATCAGGTCAACGATGTGGACAAGGCGAAGCTTGATCTGTTCCACCCGGTATCACTCCCAGGCAACAAGGTTTCGATGTGGACGTATATGGCCAATGCCTACTACGATATCGACCTTGACAAGTCATCTGCTTCTCCATACGTCACGGTTGGTCTTGGCGGTGCCAGCCTCAAGCCTGCCATTTCGGGTGAAAGCTCGACGACCAAGAGCGTCTTTGCCTGGCAGGCAGGCGCCGGTGTCGCCCTCAAGGCTTCCGATGTCGTGGTGAGTGATCTTGGCTACCGTTATTTAAAGCCATTATCAGTTAAAACTGGCGGGGAGGAGCTTTCGTTTGGTTTCCATAATCTGCTGGCCGGGGTCAGATACTGCTTCTGAGCAATCCACATGCGGTCAAAAAGGAGGCGCGGGCCTCCTTTTTTTTTGTTCAGCTCATAAAGAGGTAGGGTTTCCACTCCTCGGTGAGGGTGGTGGTGACCTTCTGCATGAAGAGGAGATTGCTCGGGCGACCAGGCTGTTTCATCGGCAGCATGCCGGCTTCGCGGGGCGTGCGGTTGCCTTTCAGGGTGTTGCAGCGCGTGCAGGCGGTGATGAGGTTTTCCCATGAGTCCTCGCCGCCTCTGGAGCGGGGAACCATGTGGTCGATGGTCAGCTTAAGCTCGGTCCTGCCGCAGTACTGGCACTGGTTGGCGTCGCGAAGAAGAATGTTTTTTCGGTTGAGAATGATTCGTCGGTAGGGAACCCTGACGAACATGTTGAGGCGGACAACGCTCGGCAGGGGGAAACTGCGTGATATGCTCTTTACGCTCCGGCCGGATTCATGGACGGGTACGGCCTTGCCTCCGAAAAGGAGAAGAAGGGCTTTGCGGGCGTCACAGACAATCAGCGGTTCGTAGCTGCTGTTGAGCACAAGGACTTGCGATTGTTCTATTGGCATATCCCGGAGTAATGTTAATCATGCTTTCACGGTGTAGGGTTTTCGGTACAAATATAAAAATGGTATCAGGTCGTTCAGCGTTGGCAGCAGATGTTCAGCTGCCGCGAAGCCTGGGCTTCATCAAGTCTTTTGACCGGAGTTGTTACCGGTGCGGAGAGCACCAGCTCAGGATTCTTCTCGGCCTCCTCGGCAATTTTGAGCAGCGCGTCGGCAAAGATATCGAGCGTCTCTTTTGATTCGGTCTCCGTCGGCTCAATCATCAAGGCCTCGCTCACAATCAGCGGGAAATAGATGGTCGGCGCATGGAAGCCGTAGTCAAGCAGGCGTTTGGCAATATCAAGCGTTCTGACGCCGTGTGCTTTTTTCTGGCGGTCCCCGGAGAGGCAGAACTCGTGCATCACCGGTTTAGGGTAAGGGAGGTCGTAGCTTCCGAGCAGACGGCTGAGGAGGTAGTTGGCACTGATGATGGCGTTTTCCGAGACCCGCCGCAACCCTTCAGGGCCGAGCATGCGGATGTAGGTGTATGCCCTGACGAGTACTGAGAAGTTTCCATAGAAGTTCATCATCCGTCCGATGCTTTCGGGGCGGTCATAGGAGAGTGCGTAGAGGGCGCCTTCAGGCGTCTCCTTCTTTTCAATCACCGGCAGAGGGAGGAATGGTACAAGCTTTTCGCTGACCCCGACAGGGCCGCTTCCGGGACCGCCGCCCCCGTGAGGGGCCGCAAAGGTCTTGTGAAGGTTGTAGTGAACCACATCAAAGCCCATGTCGCCCGGACGGGTGATGCCGAGCAGGGCATTCATGTTTGCGCCGTCCATGTAGAGCAGGCTGCCGTTGGCGTGCACCATCCTTGAAATCTCGACAATCTCTTTCTCAAAAAGTCCGATGGTATTGGGATTGGTCAGCATCAAGGCGGCGACATCTCCATCGAGTTTCTGGCGCAGGTTCTCGAGGTCAGTGCGGCCATCGGCGTTGCCGTGCACGGAGATGATCTCATACCCGGCAAGCGCAGCAGAAGCAGGGTTGGTGCCGTGGGCAGAGTCCACAACCAGCAGCTTGTGGCGCTTTGAGCCGATAGACTCGTGATACTTCTTGATGAGCAGGATGCCGGTGAGCTCTCCGTGGGCACCTGCGGCAGGTTGCAGGGTAACGGCGGCCATGCCGGCAATTTCGCGCAGCATCTCGGCGAGCTCATGCATCAGCTGAAGTGCGCCCTGAGTTGTTGCGGCAGGCTGGAGCGGATGAAGTGCGCTGAACCCTGGCAGGTCGCAGGTATAGTCGTTGATTTTCGGATTGTATTTCATGGTGCAGCTGCCCAGCGGGTACATGTTCTTGTCGACATGGTAGTTCATGTTCGACAGCCGCACAAAGTGACGCACGACCTCGCTTTCCGGAACCTCTGGAAGTGCGGCCGGCTCCTGTCGCAAAAATTTTGCAGGAAGAATGCTGCTGAGAGGCGTTTGGGGAAGGTCACGGAGGGAGAGTGCATAGCCTTTCCTCCCGGGGCGGGAGTGTTCGAAAATCAGTTTTTCTCTCATCGAATTACTGCTTCAAAAAGTGGGTCTGAGGTGCAACCGGAACTGTTTCCCAATATAGATGACGTGCTTGATAAGCTCAAGTCAATCAGGAAAAAAAGGGGGGATTCTTCAGATATTTTCGCCACCAGATCAGCCGCACCCTCTAGGCGAGGGATTGCAGCGTCATGCTGATCTTGCTAAGGAGCGTTGCAGTCGTAAACGGTTTCTCAAGCAGGTTGATTTTTTCGTTAATCCCTTTATGCTGAGAGAGCGTTTCTGCCGTGTAAGCGGAGATGAACAGCGTTTTGAGCTTCGGATTGATTGCCGTTAGTCTTTCGGATAGCTCAACGCCGTTCATTTCGGGCATGACCACATCAGTCACGAGAATCTCGAAATCCCCTTTATGCTCTTTAAAAAGCCTGATTGTTTCGTAGGGCGAGGCGGCGCTTTGTACCTGATATCCGGCTTCTTCGAGAACTTGCCGGTAGATATTAAGGACGGTCAGCTCATCCTCAACCAGCAGTACCCTTTTGGAGTTCTTTGAGGGCGCAGTGCCTGGACAGTCTTTAACCAGCTCGGCAGCCGGGCAATCGTAGAGCGGCAGATAGACTCTGAATTTGGTGCCATTGCCCGGATTGCTCCAGCAGTCAATGAGTCCGTCGTTTTGTTTGACAATCCCGTAGACCGTCGAAAGGCCAAGCCCGGTTCCTTTGCCAATATCCTTGGTTGTGAAAAACGGTTCAAATATATACGGAAGGACATTGTCCGCTATACCCGCCCCGTTATCGATAACCGTCAGTACTACGTAATCGCCGGAAATGGCATCCGGATGGAGAGTGTCGTTTTTTTCTCCATTCAAGTGGAGCTGGTTGGTGGTAATGGTTATTGTTCCCTTATCGCTGATGGCGTCGCGGGAGTTGATGCAAAGGTTGACGAGCACCTGCTCGATCTGCGTGGGGTCGATCCTGACCATTGCCCGGGAACTATCCGGTGCCCAGGTGAAGGTGATATTTTCTTCAATCAGGCGTCGCAACAGGGGGAGCGTCTTTTCTACGACAGCGTTCAGTTCAAGAACCTCTGGAAAGACCGGCTGCTTCCTTGCGAAAGCAAGAAGTTGACGGGTAAGTTCTGCGGATCGGGTGGCTGCATTATGGATGGCCTCCAGGTCATCGGGGGAAAATCGGGCCGCAGCAATGGCTTTTTCAGTGTGGCCGAGGATAACCGTCAGCATGTTATTGAAGTCGTGGGCGATACCTCCTGCAAGTTGGCCGACAGCTTCCATTTTCTGGGCTTGCAGGAGCTGGCTCTGGAGTTTTTCACGCTCGGCCTCCATCGCCTCCTTTTCCTGACGGTCCCGCAACGCCTGGATTCCATAGGCGAGATTATCGGTAAGGGCTATGAGGCGTCCGGCTTCGTCGGCACTGGCAAGCTCCGGCGATGATGAGTAAATCGTCAGGGCCCCCAGGACGGTATCGTTTGCTTTCAGCGGAAAAGAGCGGACGGCGAGATAGTCATGGCCTTCAGCAGCTCCCGGCCAAGGGTTGAGGGCTGGAATATCAAGAATGTTGTCGATGAAAAAAGGTTTGCCGGTACGAATCGCCGTTCCCGTTGGCCCCTGATTTTCGGGAATGTCCGCCCATGATGTTTTCATCATGTTAAGATCATTGTCACCATGCCCTGCATGGGCAATAGGGCGAACTGTTTTTGTTTCATTTTGCTCCGCATACCCGATCCATGCCATCAGGTATCCTCCGGTTTCAACAACAATGTCGCATATCTTTTGCACCAGCTCAAGCTCATCGTTTGAATGAATGAGAGCGTCGTTGCATTTGTTTGTGGCAAGGAGGGCGCGATTTAATTTCCGGCGTTCATCCTCGGCAGCCTTGCGTTCGGTAATGTCGATGCCGAAGCCTATGCCGAGCGTTTCGCCGTTGATATCCACCCATCTTCCGGTTAAGAGGAACCACCTGAATTCCGGGCCGCCTTTCAGGAGTACCCGGGCCTCAATGGTTTCATCGTTCCCGGTCACAAAAGCCTCCTCCATTTTCTCTGCAAGAAAAGGGACGTCATCCGGGTGGATGCTTTCGGAGGCTGATACCGAGGGCATCTCGGCCTCAGTCTTGCCGTTAATGATGTCGCGATCATAAGCATTCCAGCGAACATAGCGCCAGTTTTGATCAAACACGTAGTGAAGTACTCCCCATCTATAGGGCAGCTATCGAGAGAAAATAAGTTTGCTCAT
>JBAXBE010000025.1:0-27551 GCA_037142155.1 Chlorobiaceae bacterium | reverse complement strand
CTGAGCCAGGATCAAACTCTCCGTTGTAGAGTTTAATCTGTTTGATCCGGCTAAATTATACTTTGAGTCGTTAAACTTCAAAGCAATTGACTTTGGCGTTCACTTAGCAACAAATTCAAAGAACTTGATCATCTTCGATCAAGGGAAACCAATGTACATCTTTTCTCGATATCTGCAAAAACTTTCTTTCTTTTCTTCTCGGCTTCACCTCTCTTTCGACAGCTTCACCCTCAAAGCATCCGTTCAGCAGTTCCCTCTCAATCAGCCAACTCTCAAATAACATGTGCCGTCTTTCAGGCTTTTGCCCACCCTTATCTTCAGTGGGCTCCTAATGTATCACCCCACTACCATACTTCCAAACTCTTTCTCGCGTTTTCTCAAGAAAACTTTTTTAAAAAAAAATCCGACCGATCCGTCAGATCAGCCGGATCGGTCAGATCGGTCGAATCTACTCTTCTATCGGGAAAAACGAGGGAATATCGACCTGAAGCTCCATCTGGCGGGATCCGCGGGCAAACTCCTTGGCTGCGGCCACAAAGCCCTGAAAGAGCGGATGGACCTTCATGACGCGCGATTTGAGCTCAGGGTGGAACTGTACCCCGACAAACCAGCGATGATCTTTCAGCTCGACGATCTCAACAAGCTCACCGTTCGGAGAGGTGCCCGAAAAGACCATGCCGGCATCCTCGAAGTTCTTGCGGAAGGTGTTGTTGAACTCGTAGCGGTGGCGGTGACGCTCGTTGATGAGGAACTTCTGGTAGACGGCGTGAGCCCTGGAACCCTCCTTGATGATGCAGGGATAGCTGCCGAGGCGCATCGTGCCGCCTTTCTCCTTGACCTTTTTCTGGTGCTCCATGAGGTCGATGACCGGAAAGCGCGCACGCTTGTTGAACTCCGTAGAGTTGGCGTCCGGCATACCGCAGACATTGCGGGCAAACTCTATGGTGGCGCACTGCATACCGAGACAGATGCCGAAGAAGGGGATATTGTTCTCCCTGACATACTGTATGAACTTTATCTTCCCCTCGATACCGCGGTCACCGAAACCGGGGGCGACAAGAATGCCGCTGATTCCTTCGAGCTCCTTCTTAAAATCATAGCTGTCGAGCTCGGCGTCCTCCGCCTTGAGCAGCTTGACGTTAACCTTGACATTGTTGCTCGCGCCGGCGTGAATGAAGGCTTCAAGAATCGATTTGTAGGCATCGGGGTACTCGGTATACTTGCCGCTGATGCCGATAGTGACCTCTCCATCCTCGGGGGACTTGACCCTCTCGCAGAAGTCGCGCCAGTAGTCGAGCGTTGGCTCCTTGTATTTCTTGATTCCGAGTTTTTTAAGCACGCGAAGGTCGAGCTTTTCCTTGAGCAGCAAAAGAGGTACATCATAGATGGTCTCGCAATCGTTTAGCCCGATGACATCCAGGTCGTTGACGTTGCAGAAATGTCCGACCTTGTTCTTGATCTCGCGCGACAGCGGTTTTTCGCTGCGGCAGACAAGAAGGTCGGGCTGAATGCCGGTCTCAAGCAGCATTTTCACGCTGTGCTGTGTCGGCTTTGTTTTTAGCTCGCTTGCCGCCTTGATGTAGGGCACGAAGGTCAAATGGATGTTCAGCATGTTGCGGTCACCCATCTCGAGCTTCATCTGACGCATCGCCTCAAGAAAGGGAAGCGATTCGATATCACCGATGGTGCCGCCAATCTCGGTAATCAGCAGGTCGAGATTGCCGCTTTTTGCCAGCTCGGCCATCCTGTCCTTGATCTCGTCGATGACATGAGGCACGACCTGCACCGTTGCGCCAAGATACTCCCCCCGGCGCTCTTTGTCAATGACCGACTTGTAGACCCGGCCCATGGTCAGGTTGGATGCCTGGGAGGTGGACTCGTCAAGAAATCGTTCGTAGTGGCCAAGATCGAGATCGGTTTCAGCTCCGTCGTCGGTGACGTAGACCTCGCCATGCTGGTAGGGCGACATGGTACCGGGGTCCACATTGATATAGGGGTCATATTTCTGGATTGCCACCCTCAGACCGCGGCTCTTGAGCAGCATTCCAAGCGATGCCGACAGGATTCCCTTGCCGAGCGAGGAGATCACTCCTCCGGTGACAAAAATATGCTTTACGTTTTTCGGTCGGGCCATGAGATCCGCTGATCGTTAATGTGGTTGTTAGTGTCTACGCTCCTCTTACAGGCCCTTGTGCGCTCCGTCGCAGTAGGGAGGTGCCGCCGTCTTTCCGCACCCGCAAATGGCTACCGTCTTTTCCTTTTCGATTTCGACCTGATAGGGACCGAGTCCGCTCCCCTGGTGCGCTCCGTCGCAGTAGGGAAGGTTCCGTGATTTGGCGCAGGCGCAGTAGTATTTCGTACCCGGCTGCTCTTTGATGATATAGGGCTTATTCTCTGCCATAATTCACTCCGTTACTATTGGTTACATGCATTCCTGTTACAGTGAAAGGCCGATTTGACCATCGGGATCCTCAAGCGGGAAGTCAGGATCGCCATCCTCGTCGGATTTCGGTACACGGGCAAGCGCGCCGATCATATCGCCGGCCATGAGCCTGATGAGCCTTACTCCGGAGGTATTGCGGCCGGTCAGCCTGATATCGGAGACATGCTGGCGATTGACGATGCCGTGCGTGGTGATGATGATTAGATCGTCGTCGTCGTTGACGTCGAGCAGGCCGACAAGCGCACCGATCTTCTCATGCGCCTTGAGCGTGATGACGCCTCTGGCACCGCGGCGCGTCAGGCGGTAGTCCTCGACTCTGCTCCTCTTGCCGAATCCGTTATCGGTAACGGCAAGCAGTGAAGTGTCGAAGCGCTTCGTGGTCACCATTGAGATACACTTCTCTCCGTCGTCGAGCGTGATGCCCTTGACGCCCATGGCGGTCCGGCCCATGGCGCGAACCTCGGCCTCCGGGAAGCGAACCACATAGCCGGAGCTCTTGGCAAGCATGATCTGGTGTTCGCCATCAGTGAGGCGTGCGTCGAGCAGCTCGTCCGACTCTTCAATGGTAATGGCGGCAATGCCGTTGCGTCTTGGGTGAGAGAACTCGTCAAGCGCGGTCTTCTTCACGATGCCGTTGGTTGTCGCCATGACGATGAATCCCGGCTCGTCGAAGTTCCGGATATTGATATAGGCCCTTATTTTTTCGCCCGACTGGAGCTCCATGATGTTGGCCAGTGCACGGCCCCTTGCCGCACGACCCGCCTCCGGAATCTCGTAAACTTTCAGCCAATGGCATCGTCCACGGGTGGTAAAGAAGAGGATGTAGTTGTGCGTGGAAGCAATAAACATGTGCTCGACGAAATCGTCATGCTTCGCCTGCGCCCCCGTCACGCCCTTGCCTCCCCTTGCCTGGCGGCGGTATCCCGAAACCGGGAACCGCTTGATGAAGCCGTCATGGGTTATGGTGATCACCACATCTTCTTGGGCAATCATGTCCTCAATGGAGAAATCGCCCTCCTGCGGCACAATCTCCGTCCGACGCTCATCGCCATATATCTCCCTGACCTTGAGCAGCTCGTCGCGGATGATCTCCAGCTGCCGCTCGGGGCTTCCGAGGATAAAGCGAAGCTCCTCGATAAGAGCCAGCACCTCGGTGTACTCCAAATCGATCTTCTTGCGCTCCATGCCGGTAAGGCGCTGAAGGCGCATCTCAAGAACAGCCTTCGACTGGATCTCGGAGAGACCGAAACGCTCCATGAGCCTTTCCTGTGCTACCGATGCGTCGGGAGACTCCCTGATGGTTGCAATAACCGCATCGAGGTTGTCAAGGCAGATTTTGAGGCCTTCGAGGATATGTGCCCGTTTTTCAGCTGCTGAGAGGTCGTATTTCGTCCGGCGGAGCACAATCTCGTTTCGGTGCTTGATGTAGTAGACCATCATCTCCTTGAGATTGAGGATCCTCGGCACGCCGTCGACCAGCGCCAGCATGATTACGCCGAAGGTGTCCTGCATCGGGGTGTGCTTGTAGAGGTTGTTGAGCACAACCTTTGCGACCGCATCCCGCTTCAGCTCGATGACCAGACGCATGCCGTCGCGGTCGGACTCGTCGCGGATATCTGCGATGCCATCAATTTTCTTGTCGTGCACCAGCTCGACGATTTTCTCGATCAGACGGACCTTGTTGACCTGGTAGGGGAGCTCGGTAACAACAATCGACTCCCTGCCGTTTTTCTGGGTGACCTCCACCAGGGCACGGGCGCGGATAACAACCTTGCCCCTGCCGGTCAGATAGGCAGACCGGACACCTTCGTAACCGTAGATGATGCCGCCGGTCGGGAAATCCGGGGCAATGACATATTTCATAAGATCGGCAACCTCAATGTCAGGATTGGCAATCAGGGCAATCATGCCATCAACCACCTCGCGCATGTTCTGCGGAGGGATGTTGGTTGCCATGCCGACGGCGATGCCGGAAGCGCCGTTGACCAGAAGGTTGGGAATCGAAGAGGGAAGAACGGTAGGCTCCTCGAGGGAGTCGTCAAAATTGAGGGCAAAATCAACAGTCTCTTTTTCAAGATCCTTCAGCATCTCACCGGCAATCGGCTTCATGCGGACCTCAGTATAACGCATGGCTGCCGGAGAGTCGCCGTCAACCGAACCGAAGTTACCCTGACCGTCAATGAGTGGATAGCGCAGCGAGAAATCCTGAACCAGACGAACAAGAGAGTCATAGACCGCCGTATCGCCATGGGGATGGAACTTGCCAAGCACTTCACCAACCACACGGGCAGACTTCTTGTGGGGCTTGCCGGCCTGCAGTCCAAGCTCGTGCATACCATACAGCACGCGGCGGTGAACGGGCTTCAGACCGTCCCTCACATCGGGCAACGCTCGACTGACAATGACCGACATCGAATAATCGAGATAAGAACCCCGCATCTCTTCTTCAATACTGACAGGGATTATTCTTTCGCGCTGCATAGGTAGATCCTGAGTGATAATTGATATAAATAACCCGACTGGATAATGTAAAAAAATCCGTCGATATCCGGTAACAGCTAAGATTCAAAAACAAGCGATAAATACAGATAACGCCTGATTACGATTCTGTCACCGCTTGAACCGGGGCATCCGACCAGAGGGATTCCAGATCATAAAAACGCCGTTCATCCGGCATAAAAATATGTACAACAACATCGAAATAATCGATCAGTATCCAGTGCATGGAATCCATCCCTTCCACATGCAGCGGACGCTCGTCATCCTCCTTAAGCTCATCGACAATATGCTCCGCAGCCGACTTGGCTTTCCGCTCAGAGTCGGCGGTCACAATGACAAAAAAATCCGTCACCGAGGTCAGCCCCCGAAGATCAAGAATCTTGACCTCTTCACACTTTTTCTCCAGCGCTAGTTCCGCGCACCGTTTTGCCAGCAATTCACTGATTGCCACCTCTTTAACCACTTCAGCCGCCTTTTTCCCTGTCTTTTTCGCGCCGCTCATAAGCCTCCGTTCATCGTCCATTTTCAAATTCTGTTACAAAATCTTCCTGAAAATATAGCAATGATTCACACTCCCCCAACATTGGGAACAAACAATTGGCGGTAATCCGGAACGACCCCGCCTGGCGGGCCTGCGGAAGCTGATACGGAGAGCCGGATGGCGGGAGCAAAGAGGGATTTTGCAGAAAAAAAGTCTGCCTCCATAAAGATTGCGCCCGTTTCGGAAAGCGTCGGCTGAAGCTCATGGAGCCCTCGGCCGACGACCGTTGTCGCGCCAGAGCCCACGGCCAGTTTGGCGGCTGCCGCAACAGCTTCGGCGTCGCCGCGCCCTACCTCGTCGTGCCACACTCCGGCGGCGAGATCGGCCGCCCTGTAGGTCGCAATGTAGTACTCCCCCTTGCGCGAGGGGACGACGGCAACAATCATTTCAGGGCCCGAAGGAAGGGCTGCCGCCATGGCGGGCATCGTCGGGACGGCAATCAGCGTTATGCCGAGCCCAAAGGCAATGCCTTTAGCCGTGGCCATGCCGATGCGAAGTGCCGTGAACGAGCCCGGCCCGGCAGAGAGTGCGACGGCGTCAAGCTCCTTTCGCAAGAGACCGCTGTCCGCCATGACTTTTTCAACAAGCGGCACCAGCGACTCTGCGGCCCTCTTCCACTCCCTGCCGTTCGCCTCAAAAACCTCACCACCTTTCGACAGGGCAACGGAAAGCGCCTGGTGGGTACACTCTATGGCCAGAATATTCATCTCTCCCTGCGTTTTATGCTAATCGCGCGCATCTCTTCCCCAGAATGCTCAAGCAGGACAGTTGCGGAGTAGATACCCGCATATTGCGGAAACCGGTCACTCCACTCAACAAAAGAGAGGTCAGCGGAATCAATGTACTCATCGAACCCGAGCGCCTCGAGCTCACGAAGCGAGTCGATGCGGTAGAGATCGAAATGGTGGATCGTCAACGGCTCTCCCTGCAGAGAGCCCTGGTAGATATTGAAGATCGGGAATGTCGGGCTGGAGAGCTGGTCGTCGCACCCGAAAAACTCTGTGACACCCCTCATGAACTCCGTTTTGCCCGCGCCGAGCTGGCCCGAGAGCGCTACAACCTCGCCGCCTTTCAGGCTCGAGGCAAACTGCCGGGCAATCGCGCGGGTCTCTTCGGCGGAGCGGGAGGCGAACTGTTCAGCCATGAGGGGATCAGTCGAGCGAATTGAAGAGCATTCCGGTCATGAGCTTCGGGTAGAAGAATGTCGACTTCTGCGGCATCACCTCTCCCGTCTCCGAAACGCAGAGTACCTGCGACACCGTCGTCGGCTTGACAACAAATCCGACCTGAACGCGGCCGGCATCCACCGCTTCAAAAACATCCCTGTCGTCCTTGACATAGAGGAGATTGCTCTGCTTTGCCATCGCCTCCTGTGATATGCCGAGCAGCCGCCCGAGCACGAGGTCATGCAGGAGCACCAGGCCGAGGCGCCCGAGCGCTTCGGGGCAGGAAGGATCGAGCAGGGGCGCGGAATCGACCTTCAGCCGTATGCCGAGAACGGAGCTAGAAGTGACCACGCCGTAAGCGTAGCTGGACTCCTCCTCGGCAAGAAATGCCCTCAGAGCATCCCTGTCGGGCAGTTCGGCCACGGCGAAGTACTCCTCAAGGCGCGCTTTCAATGCCAAAGCATCGAACCCTTCGAGGCTGTGCACCAGCCGGTGGATTGGAAAAATAATCAGCCCTTCATCATAAATATTGGCCAGAAAGGTGAGGATGAAATTATAGGGCTCCCGACCGGTATGGGCAGGATTGGCGGCGGCGCGCTCCCTGCTGTAGTTCACGCCGGTATCGTAACGGTGATGGCCGTCGGCGATATAGACCGTGCGCTCAAGAATGGAGTCCTGAATCCGGCCGGCGAGCTCCGGATCGGTAATCCTCCACATCCGGTTTCGCACCCCCTGGAAAAGCGCATCGACAACCGGCTCGTGAGCATCGGCGTAGGCTTTGATGATGCGGTCGGCAATCTTCTCCTCATCGGCGTAAAGGCCGAAAATGGGGCTGATGTTGGCTTTTGTCTTCCGGAAGAGGTTCAGGCGGTCAGCCTTGGGACCGGACAACGTCTTTTCGTGAGGCAGTACCTTTTTCTCCGAAAAATCATGGAGGCGCATGGCCGAGAAGAATCCGCTCCGGGTATGCGTCCGGCCCTCGGAGTCCTCAAAGGTCTGGAAATAGGGGTAGATTGCCGGAAGGGAGTCCGCTTGCAGCTCACCGTCGCGGAGCCACTCCTCAAGGCGGGAAGCTGCCGCCTCGTAGGGATCAGACTCCATGGGGAGCTCGAGGCGTATGGCGTTGAAGGGCGAACGCTGGTAGAGCTGCTCCTGAAACTCCCGGGAGATAACGTCATATGGCGGGCAGATAAGGTCGTCGGCACCTTTCAGCATCTCTTCGCTGTAGAGAACACCTTTCAATGGAACAATTTCCGGCATGATCGCAAGGGGTTAAAATGTTGGTTGGCTGCCAGTCAGGAGCCGGATCTCTGGGCTATCCAGAAATCATCGTAGCCATCCTTGACCAGCACGATGATCCGTCTGTTTTTGCACATCTCAAGCACGGCAAGGAAGGTGACGACAAGAATGATGCGCTCCGTCACCCCTTCGAGCACCGCACGGAAGGAGACCTGGACCCGCTCCTTCAGCCTTGAGAGAATAAGGGCACTCTGCTCTTCGACCGTCACCGGGGCGTCCATTACGTTTCTGGTCATGGTGCGGGGCATGTTGTCGAGCACCGCTTTATAGGCAAGCATGAGATGGTAGAGCGTCGGGCGGTTGACCGGCTCATCGAGCTCGTCGATAATCTCGGCCTCCAGATCCTCGAAAAGCCCCCGCGCAAACATGCTCTCGCGCGCTTCGCCAAGCAGACTGAGTGCGGTTGAGGCCTCCTTGATGCGCTTGTACTCAAGCAGGCGCTGCACGAGTTCGGTTCTGGGGTCGAATTCATCAGCGGCTCCACCCTCTTCAGCAGGACGGGGAAGCAGCATTTTCGCCTTGATGCTCATCAGCATCGACGCCATATAGATAAACTCGGCGGCAATCTCAAGGTTCAGGTTTCTGACATCATGAATATAGCTGATGAAGTCGGCCGTGATTTTCGAGATGGGGATGTTGTAAATATCCAGTTCATCGCGCCGGATAAAAAACAGCAGCAGATCAAGCGGACCTTCGAACTCTTCGAGGCTTATCCGGAACATGGAGCGGTTGGTGCGTTGGTAAAGGCGATTGAAACAAGATAGAAAAAGCGGGAGAAAATGCGCAAAGAAACCCCGAGGCCGAAGATGTCAGTCAGTGGCAAAAAAAAGAAGCCCCGGATTCGCAAAAAGTATTTATTATATAGATGAGAAGTGTAAAGAGTACCTCATTCCCCTTTGATTCCATAGATGCCATCGCAGGAAAGTCATCAATGAACAGGATATTGTGTGCAGTCGCCACTGTCGCCACATCTGTGATTCTTTTTGTCGGCACGGCATCTGCCGAGTCCGCCAACAGTTATTTCAACGAGGGATTCGCCCTGCAGCGGAAGGGTGATCTTTCGGGGGCCGCAAAGCTCTACTCGAAGGCTATCGAAAAGGACTCCTCTTTTGCAATGGCCTATGAAATGCGGGGCGCGACGATGCAGCAGCTCAAAAAATACCCTCAGGCAATCAGCGACTACTCCATGGTCATCGCCTGCGGCGAACCCTATTTCAAGGCGGTCGGCTATTACAATCGGGGAGTGGTGAAAAACATGACCGGCGCCTTTGCCGAAGCAATTCCAGACTTTTCGCAGGCGATCGAACTCGACAAAAAAATGGCCGGAGCCTACTTTCACCGCGGCATCGCCAAAAGCAAGACCGGGGACTTGAACGGCAGGCTTGAAGATTTCCGCCAGGCCGCCAAGCTCGGCGACCTCACGGCTGAGGCATGGCTCAACACCTATGTTCCGGAGTGGAGAACTCCTCCTGCCGCAGCCGGCCCGATATAAAAGCCACCTGGCAACTTCGGGGGCAACTTCGGGGACGTTCCTGAATTCATGAACTTCAGAAATACGGGCACGGAGCAACTCTCGGCGGGCTGGGTTGTGGCTGGCTTACTCTTGCCGTCTCATCCCGATGAGTCGTGAGGGGATTTCTCTTTCAGTTCGAAATGACAAAAAAAAGCCCTCGTCGAACTGAGGGCTTTTTGCATGTTTCTTCACCGCAGCTTCTCCCCTAAATCGCCGTGCCGCCGCGCTCTCTGGTCCTGATGCGGATGCACTCCTCCAGAGGGGTGATAAATATCTTTCCGGCACCAATCTCCCCCTCTCCATGGCTCGCCGCATCAATGATGGTATCGACAGTGATATCGACAAACTCATCGTTGACGGCAATATCCAGCCTGATCTTCGGTATCAGGTTCGGCGCAATTTTCTGGCCCCGGTAGATATCGATATCCTCCTGACGACCGTGACCGGTCACCCGACTGACGGTAATTCTGGTTATATCGGCCTGAATCAGCGCCTCGCGGACGTGATCGAGCCTGTCCGGCCTGATGATAGCGGTGATGAGTTTCATTGCTAGAAATTAATTGAGATTGATGAGGCCGTATCCATGCTCGCCGTGCATACTGGGGTCGAGACCGCTCATCTCCTCGTTTTCAGTGATGCGAAGCCCGACAGTTTTCTCAACAAGCACAAGCAGCAGAAGGGATACCGTGGCGGCGAATGCGATGGTAACGCCGACCGCCGTCGCCTGGACTCCGAGCTGCTGCCACATAGTCCAGCTCTTTGTGGCTGTCTTTGCTGCCGCCGCCGCCATCCATGCCGGCCGGATGAAGAAGACCAGCGCCAAGGCGCCGACTATACCGCCTACACCGTGAACGCCGAAAGCGTCGAGACTATCGTCATAACCGAGCCTGTTCTTGATCAAAATCGCCGTGTAGCAGATTGAGGCGGCAAGAGTCCCGAGCGCAAACGCGCCGGAAGGCTGCACAACACCTGCCGCTGGCGTGATTGCCACCAGACCGGCAAGAATGCCCGAAGCGACACCAAGGCTTGTGGCCTTTCCGTGATGAAACATCTCGATAATCATCCACGCAAACGCTCCGGCCGCAGCCGCAACCTGAGTGACGGTAAGCGCCCTTGCCGTAGCCAGATCGCTGGCAATGGCACTCCCGGCATTGAAGCCAAACCAGCCGACCCACAACAGACCGGCGCCCATGAGGGTCATAACAAGGTTGTTCGGGTGCATTACATTGCGCGGATAACCGCGTCGTTTGCCGAGATAGAGCGCCGCTACAAGGGCGGTGACTCCCGAAGAGATGTGCACGACGGTTCCGCCGGCAAAATCGATGGCACCGGCAGCTCCGAGGTTGAAAAGAAAGCCGTCAGACGCCCACACCCAGTGGCAGATCGGGCTGTAGACAAAGATGCTCCAAAGGGCGATGAAAAGCGCATACCCCCTGAAGTTGACCCTTTCAGCAAAGGCACCGGCAATAAGCGCTGGCGTTATGATGGCAAATTTCCCCTGAAACATGGCAAAAACATACTCCGGAATATGCGTCGGCATAATCTTTTCGTCGATCCCCTGAAGCATGAACAAATTGCTGTCCCATCCAATAAATCCGCCTAATACCCCGGGACCAAAACTCAGCGAATACCCCACCAGAGGCCAAAGCACACCGATAATCACCATTGAGCCGAAGCTGTGCATCATGGTGCCGAGCACATTTTTTGTCCGGACGAGGCCGCCATAGAACATGGCAAGCCCCGGAACCATAAGAAGCACCAGTGCCGTGGATGTCAGCATCCATGCCGTAGTGCCGCTGTCGGTAGCAACTGCCTCAGCCGCATATGCCTGGCTTTGGACCATCAGTGCTGCAAGCAGAAGCACTCCCGACGCCACAACTCTTTTCCTCATAACCCGATCGAATAAAATTACGCAGACCTTAATTATTTACGATAATAACAAAAATGTAGTTATTTATTAATGCCCAGCCAAACCAGAGACACATTTTATTACATAATCGTGGAAATAACGGTATTTGACCGGAAACTCTCCCGGGATGAGCGCGCATCACTCACATCGGATTGAAGGTGGCGTCCGGAGGCAAAAAGCAGCGTATGAAACGGTTTTTTTTGGAAATACACTGGTAATTACGGTAAATTGTACCCCCAAATCAGCCAATGGTTGGCTGGTCGCTTGTGCCGTTTAATTTGTGCCTTGGTTAACGGCCAGCGTCTCTTTCCTGGCAATGCACATGTTTACAGAGACTAACAATGAATATTTACATTGGCAATTTGCCTTACACTGTATCTGAAGATGATCTGCGTGAAGCTTTTTCCCAGTTCGGGCAGGTAGACACCGCTAACATCATTACCGACAAGTTTTCAGGCCGCTCCAAGGGGTTTGGATTTGTCGACATGCCTAACGACAGTGAAGGTCGCGAAGCCATCGAATCTATGAACGACAAAGATTTGAAAGGCCGCACCATAAAGGTCAACGAAGCAAGACCGCGCGAAGAAAGGCCGGCAAGAAGGGATCGCTACTGATAGCCCTCGTTCGCTGTTTCAATAAAAAAGCCAGGTTGATAGCCCGGCTTTTTTATTGTCCTCCGGATCGTTTCCTATGACCTGACGAGGAAGACTCCAAGATCTTCGAGCAGTGCCTGCAAATCCTCCTCATGCTCCACCTCATCCTGAAGAATCTGGACTGCAAGATTGTAGGTGACCGGATCCTTGAGCCCTATCTCCCCGATAATGCTGTTGTAGACATTGATGGCGCACTGCTCTCCGGCAATGTTCTGCTCTAGAATTTTTTTAACAAAGGGGTCGTCCGGGGCCGCATAGCCGCAATTGGCCCAGGTGAACCACTCCTTTGGACTGGTAATGGGGGTTCCACCTAACTGAATGATTCTTGTCGTTACCATATCGGCATGGCGAAGTTCATCGGCCGCATGCTGGAGCAGCTCGGCAATCACTGCATCCTTCATCGGCCCCTGAACAACCTTTGCGCCAAGCCAGTACTGGTAGTAGGCCAGCCACTCATCAGCAAATGCCTTGCTGAGCAGCTCAAGCACCCGGGGGAGATGTTCCCCGACAATTTCACGTCCTCTGGTTCCCATGATGTTCCTCCGTTAAATTTCGTTGACGGATGAGCTGCAGGCTTTCGAGCAAGCCCACAGCACCTCACCTCTCATTGCCCACCAGCTCCCTGATGGCATCGGAGAGCTTCGTATACCTGAAAATAAAACCCTGATCCTCGAGAAATCCCGGCTTGACCCTCTGGCCTCTGACCGCATAGTCAGCGCCCTCACCCAGAAGAAGCTGAACGGCAAGCTTCGGCACAGGGAGGAGCGATGGACGGTGCAGAACCGAACCCAGTACAGCGGCAAAATCCTTCATGGAGATCGGCTTCGGACTGACCGCATTGATTGCGCCCCTGTAAGCGGGGTTGTCCAGCGCTTCAAGGATGCAGCTGAGTTCATCATCGAGATGGATCCAGGAGATGCACTGTCTCCCCGAACCAACAGGCCCGCCGAGAAAAACGCTGAACGGCGTAATCATCTTCTGCAGCATCCCGCCCCTGGTCGAAAGGACGATTCCTGTTCTCAAAAGGACAAGTCGCACCCCGCAGTCAGCCGCAGGAAGAGCCTCTTTCTCCCAGTCAATGCAGATTTTGGCAAGAAAGTCACTACCTCCGGGAGAGGACTCCAGAAGATCGTCGGTATCCTTGCACGAATCAAAGGAGCCGTAATACCCGATGGCTGAGGCGGAAATAAAGACCCCGGGCTTCTCGGCCGCCGAAACGATTGCCGCAGTCAGATGCCGTGTGCCAAGAATGCGCGAATCGTAGCACTCTGCCTTATGCTCCGCACTCCAGCGACTTTCGAGCAGCGGCTTGCCGGCAAGATGGATAACCGCCCTGGCGCCACTGACAAACCCTGTCCACTCTCCTGACTCCATTCCGGAATCCCACTTGACATACCCGGCCGCCCCGGGAACACTCCCGGCTGCCTTGTCGGGAGAGCGCGCAAACACCACGACCTTCTCACCTCGACTGACAAGCCTCTCGACAAGCTCGACACCGATAACCCCTGTCGCACCGGTAATAACGATATGACCCTGCATAGAACAACTGCCTGTAATGATTAATACAAAGGATAACCTATGACTGAACATGCCCTTACCCGTAATAATTCCCGGCGCGCCAGAACACAAAAGCCGAAGCCGGGGAAAACACCTCGGTGCTCCCCCGCTTCGGACTGAATTCGGACTGTGATAATGGATTGGGCAAATCCCCCCCCAACGGGACTACTCCACGGTCACTGACTTGGCAAGGTTGCGTGGCCGGTCGACGTTGCAGCCGCGCAGCGTAGCGATGTGGTAGGCAAGCAGTTGCAGCGGTATGACCGTCAAGAGCGGCGTGATCGGCCCTGAGGACTGCGGAATGTAGATGACATGCTCGGCAAGGCGTGCTACCTCCTTGTCGCCCTCGTTGGCGATGGCAATGACGCGCCCCTTGCGGCTCCGGACCTCTTCGATGTTGCTGAGAATCTTCGTGTAGGTGCTGTCGTGGGTGGCAATGAAAATGACCGGCATGTCCTCATCAATCAGGGCAATCGGGCCGTGCTTCATCTCGGCGGCAGGGTAGCCCTCGGCATGGATGTAGGAGATCTCCTTCAGCTTGAGTGCCCCTTCGAGCGCGACGGGGAAGTTGTAGCCGCGACCGAGGTAGAGGAAGTTTTTTGCGTCCTTGAATATTGCTGCGATGCTCTGGATCTGGCTGTCGAGGTTGAGAATCCTGTCGGCTTTTGCGGGAAGATCGGCAAGCTCCCTGAGGTTAAGCGCAATCTCGCTGTGGGAGATGGTTCTGCCCTTGCTGAGTGCGAGGGCGAGCATGTAGAGCATGATGACCTGCGCGCTGAACGCCTTGGTCGATGCCACACCGACCTCCGGACCTGCATGGGTGTACATGCCGCAGAGGGTTTCGCGGGCAATGGTAGAGCCGACCACGTTGCAGATGCCCATGACAAGCGCCCCTTTCTCCTTGGCCGTGCGAAGCGCGGCGAGGGTGTCGGCGGTCTCGCCTGACTGCGAAATAACAATAACGACATCATCAACACCGACAATCGGGTTGCGGTACCTGAACTCGGATGCATAATCGACCTCGACGGGGATGCGGGCAAACTCCTCGATGAGGTACTCGCCAATCAGCCCGGCGTGCCAGCTCGTGCCGCATGCACAGATGACGATGCGCTTGGCCTGCTTAAGCCGGTCAAGATAGTCCTCAATGCCGCCAAGGCAGACCTTGCCCTCCTCAAGGCGCACGCGCCCTCGCATCACGTCATGCATGACGGTCGGCTGCTCGAAAATCTCCTTGAGCATGAAGTGCTCGAACCCGCCCTTCTCTATCTTTTCAAGCGAAAAATCAAGCTCCGTAACCAGCTTTTCCTGCTCGACATTCTCGATGGTCTTGACCGTATAGCCCTCCCTGGTTATGACGGCAAGCTCGCCGTCGGAAAGGTAGACCACCTTGTTGGTGTGTTCGACAATCGGGGCCGCATCGGAGGCGATGAAATACTCCCCTTTGCCGATACCGATCACCAGCGGGCTTCCCTTGCGGGCAACAATGATCTTGTCGGGTTCGCGCGAGGAGATGACACAGATGCCGTAGGCTCCTTCGACATGACGGAGTGAACTGCGCACAACCGACTCAAGCGGAAGCGAAGGGTCGCTCTTCCATATGCGGTCGATAAGATGGACCAGCACTTCTGAATCGGTATCGCTTGCAAAGTGATACCCCTCGGAGATCAGCTCCTGCTTCAGGGCAGAGTAATTTTCAACGATACCGTTATGGATGAGGGCGATGTCGCCCGCACTGTTCATGTGCGGATGGGCGTTGCGGTCGCTCGGGTCGCCATGGGTCGCCCAGCGCGTGTGACCGATACCGAGTGTGGCCCCCTTGAGTTCCTCGCGAGCCGCATCCGTATCGCTCTCCAGGCCGCTGACGCTCCCCTTCTGCTTCATCACCGAAAGCGTCCCGTTCAGAAGGGCTATGCCCGCAGAATCGTACCCTCTGTACTCAAGCCGCTTCAAGCCATTCAGCAAGAGCGGGGCGGCTTCACGCCACCCTATATATCCGACTATTCCACACATGGCAAAAAAATTGATGATTTAATCCTCAAAGAAATTAATCCTCAAGAAAGCCTCCCGGGCGTTCAACGACGGTGAAAGCCAACCCGGATTAGCAGTCGAAACGTGACTTAATATAGGCAAGAACTACTAGAACTATAATACCCGCCTCATCCCGGCATGAATTTTTGCCGCCTCAAGGGAGACCGCGCGCTCATACTCGTCAACCGACAAAAATGAACCCGATTCCGGGAGCTGGGGATAGATAAGAGTGCGGCTGACATTGATTACGGCACTCTGGCGGTTGGCGTCGACCCCAAGATCGACGGCATCCTCGAGCGATCCGCCCTGGGCGCCCACTCCCGGAATAAGAAGAAAAAGTCCCGGTGCCTCCTGGCGTATCTCGCCAAGCAGAGCACTCTTGGTAGCCCCGACGACGACGCCGCCGTTACCGTTCCTGCTCCATGAGTCTACCTTCGTGAGCACCGAGCGGTAGAGCGGACGACCGCTCTTCAGCAGCTGCTCCTCAAAATCCTGAGAGCCTTCGTTCGAGGTGAGACAGAGCACGAAGACCAGCTTATCCTCATACGCGAAAAAAGGCTCGAGGGAGTCGGCGCCCATATAGGGGGCAACCGTCACCGCATCGAAGGGCCAGTGTTCGAAAAAGGCCTTCGCGTACATTTTGCTGGTATTGCCGATATCGGCGCGTTTTGCATCGGCGATGGTCATGATTGCATCGGGAATGGCGACAAGCGTCTCCTCCATATCCTTCAAACCCTCGATTCCCCTCGATTCATAGAAGGCCGTATTGATCTTGTAAGAGACGGCCACATCCTGTGTCGCCCTGATGACGGCGCGGTTGAACTCCACAACGGGATTGGCGTAGCCGGAAAAAATATCAGGAATCTTCCCCGAATCGGTGTCGAGGCCGACACACAATAGCGATTGCAATGCTGTAATTCTGGAATTTGCCTTGTCCCGGGCTGAGCTCATCTGCCTCTTCTCCTGCATGGGGTTATCGGAATCGCGTCCGGCAGATGCGGGCTACATAAATCGTGAAGGCCGCTGCCGGCTAAACAGTGCTCCGGCAGAACATCATGAAACTTATAGTTGCCGGAATTCATTTTTACGTTTGTCAATATATGATATGTTTTCTTACGACATAGTTCTTTAAATGAAAGATTCCCGTAAATTATAGGCCATGAATACCCTTGCCGCATGTGCCGCTGAATTACCATAACCATGATTGTCGATTGATGTTAAAAAAAACGAACAGACCCCCAAATCCCTATAAAAACGAACCGGAAAACAACATACCACGACCGAAATTCTCGATCATGTACTATGTGGTCGTCATTGTTCTTCTCATAGGTATACAGCTTGCCTTTTTCTGGTCAGGCACCTCACAGGAGATCCCTTACAGCTCCTTCCGAAAGCTCATAGCTGAAAACAAGGTAGAATCGGTAAAGCTCTCTCCGGAAAGGATATACGTCAAGCTCAAGCCCGGCGTCTCCTCCGGCATCGTCTCAAAGGAGCCACCAAAGGATGGCCCGGGAGTGAACCTCCCGCAGTCCCAGCCGAAGCCTGAGGAGATCTATGTCAACCCTGTCCGCGATGAAACACTGGTCCCTCTGCTCGAAAGCAAGGGGATCAAGTACCAGGGACTGCCGAGCAGCACCTGGATCAGCGAGCTCTTGCAGTGGCTGCTCCCCTTCGCCCTCTTGATAGGAATCTACTTCTTCGTCTTCCGGCGCATGGGCGGACCCGGCTCGCAGTTCATGAATATCGGCAAGAACAAGGCCGCGCTCTATGAAAACCTCGACGAGCACACCCGCATCACCTTCAAGGATGTCGCCGGTCTCGACGAGGCCAAGGCGGAGGTGATGGAGGTCGTCGACTTCCTCAAGGATCCGAAAAAGTATACCAAGCTCGGCGGCAAACTCCCCAAGGGCGTGCTGCTGGTCGGCCCTCCGGGCACGGGGAAAACCCTGCTGGCCAAGGCTGTCGCTGGCGAGGCCGACGTACCGTTCTTCAGCATCAGCGGCTCTGACTTCGTTGAAATGTTTGTCGGTGTCGGCGCGGCACGGGTGCGCGTCCTCTTCAAGCAGGCCAAGGAAAAAGCTCCCTGCATCATCTTTATCGATGAAATCGACGCCGTCGGCCGCAGCCGAGGAAAGGGCGCCATGATGGGAGCCAATGACGAACGCGAAAACACGCTCAACCAGCTGCTTGTCGAGATGGACGGTTTCGCGACAGACAAAGGCGTCATTCTCATGGCCGCAACCAACCGGCCCGACGTGCTCGACTCCGCCCTCCTGAGGCCCGGCCGTTTCGACCGCCAGATCATGGTCGACAAGCCCGACCTGAAGGGCCGCATCGACATTTTCAAGGTCCACACCAAGAACCTTTCGCTTTCGGCGGACGTCAACCTCAAGGCCCTTGCCTCGCAGACGCCAGGTTTTGCCGGTGCTGAGATTGCCAATGCCGCCAACGAGGCCGCACTGCTCGCATCGCGCCGCAACAAGCAGAGCATCGAGATGAAGGACTTCGAAGATGCCATTGAGCGTGTCGTTGCCGGTCTCGAGAAAAAGAACAAGGTCATCAACCCGCGCGAAAAGCAGATTGTCGCCTACCATGAGGCGGGCCATGCCATCATCAGCTGGATGATGCCGGAAAATGATCCGGTCCAGAAAATCTCCATTGTCCCGAGGGGGATGAGCGCGCTCGGCTATACCATGAACATCCCGCTCGAGGACCGCTACCTGATGACCAAAAACGAGCTGCTGGCACGCATCTGCAGCCTGCTCGGGGGACGCATCGCAGAGCAGATCATTTTCAATGAGATCTCAACCGGCGCCCAGAACGACCTTGAAAAGGTGACCAGCATTGCCTACAACATGGTGATGGTCTACGGCATGAGCGAAAAACTCGGCAACCTCTCCTTCTTCGAGAGCAACAACCCCTATTACGGCAGCCCCGGCATCGACAAGAAGTACGGCGAGGAGACCGCTCGCCTTATCGACCGGGAGGTCATGGCCATCGTCGAAGAGTCACGCATCAAGGTCGAAGCGCTGCTCAACCTGAACCGCGACAAGCTTGAACGGCTTGCCAGTGAACTGCTCCTGAAGGAGATGCTCCAGTACAGCCAGATTGAGGAGATTCTCGGCAAGCGCCCGGAAGGACTCTTCCCGGTTACGCTCGCCGAGGATATCGAACCCGACATTGAGCTTGAGATTGAGGAGCCCGAAGCCATCGCTGTGGAGGAGCCGGAGCTGACCATGAGCGAGCGTGAGCAGGCCGAGCTTGAGGCGGCCGTCGCCCGGCTGAGAGATGCCCGCAAAACACCCTGACCAACAGCCCGGGTTAACCATGACGAAAAGAGTGAATCTGACGGTCTCCGGCCTTGTGCAAAGTGTAGGGTTCAGGATGTTCATCGACCGTGCGGCAAACGAGCTGAAGCTGAGCGGGTGGGTCCGCAACCGTCCGGACGGCAAGGTGGAAATTGAGGTACAGGGTCCGGAGGAGCTTATTGAGGAGCTCGTAAGGCGGGCTGAAAAAGGCCCCTCGCGATCGAGAGTCACCTCAATCAGGAAAGAGGAGAGAGCTCCTCTCGGTGGCATCGGCGGGTTTACGGTTATTGTATAAATGCAAAAAGGCAGGAAAATCCTGCCTTTTTAGGCCACACTGCGAAGTGACGATGTGGGTCCCGAGGGATTCGAACCCCCGACCTACTGGGTGTAAACCAGTCGCTCTAACCAGCTGAGCTAGGAACCCTTCAAACGGGGCATCATTATACCATAATTTCCATGGAAGTACAAATAGAAAAAGCCGCATTGCACCGCAGGCGTTCAACGCTTATTTGTAAGCCTTCCCGAAAAAGCATAAATTCAGGCCGGTAATTCGGCGCTAGCAAACCCGGCAACTTTTTTTTGTTCAACACTATGCGATCACTCGCCATCCTTGGCTCTACCGGCTCGATCGGATTGAGCACCCTTGACGTTGTCCGGCAGCATCCCGAAAAATTCGGCATTGCAGGCCTTGCCGCAGGGCAGGATATCTCGGGACTTGCCGAACAGATCAGGGAGTTCCGGCCGCTGATGGTTTCGGTGAGGGATGAGGCCTCGGTGGCGGCGCTCAAAGGGATGCTTGGAGAGTACAAGCCTGAGATCCATTTCGGAACCGCAGGGGCCTCAAAGGTCGCCGCTCTTGAGTGCACGGACATGGTCGTATCGGCCATCGTCGGCGCGGCAGGCCTTGTGCCGACCGTCAGCGCCATCAAGGCTGGCAAGCATATCGCCCTGGCCAACAAGGAGACCCTTGTCGTGGCCGGGCAGCTGGTTTCCGACCTCGTCAAAAAGCACAACGTCCACCTCCTTCCGGTCGACAGCGAGCACTCGGCAATCTTCCAGTCGCTCCAGGGACATCGCACTGAGGATGTCGAACGCATCATCCTTACCGCTTCCGGCGGCCCGTTCCGCAATACTCCCAAGGAAGAGCTCAAAAAGGTCGGCCCTGAGCGCGCGCTGAAGCACCCGCAATGGAGCATGGGCGCAAAGATTACCATCGACTCGGCAACCCTTATGAACAAAGGACTCGAAGTCATCGAAGCGCACTGGCTCTTCAACATGCCGGCTGAAAAAATCGGCGTCGTCGTGCACCCTCAAAGCATCATCCACTCGATGGTCGAATATATTGACGGCTGCCTCATCGCCCAGCTCGGTGCTCCCGACATGCGCGCACCCATTGCCTACGCCCTTGCCTGGCCCGATCGATGTCAAAGCGGCGTCCACAAGCTCGATTTGGTAACAACAGGAACGTTGACCTTCGAAGAGCCCGATACCGACAGATTCCCCGCGCTCGCTCTGGCATTCAAGGCCCTCAAGGCCGGCCGAACCTATCCGGCAGTACTCAACGCCGCAAACGAAATTGCCGTAGCCGCTTTCCTCCAGAAAAAGATCGGCTTTACCCAAATCGCTGAAACAGTCGACAGAACCATGCAGGCGCACGAAGCCTTCTCGCCGGTCGAGCTCGAGGAGTACCTGCAGGCTGACCGCTGGGCTCGTGACAGCGCACTGAAATTTATCGAATGACTTTGTTCAATGGGGCTCCCCTTCAAGTCGGCCTCCCCGTTTATTAATACTGAAACGTACGATTGCCATGGATCTCCTGATGACGATTTTCTTTTTCATACTTGCCATTTTTATTCTGGTGACGGCCCATGAACTCGGCCACTTCCTGACCGCCAAACTCTTCGGCATGAGGGTCGACAAGTTCTATATCGGATTCGATTTCTGGGGTCTCAGGCTCTGGAAAAAGAAGATCGGCGAAACCGAGTACGGCGTCGGTGTCTTCCCCATCGGGGGCTATGTGAAAATCGCCGGAATGGTTGACGAAAGCCTTGATACTGAGTTTCAAAGCGAACAGGTACAGCCCTGGGAGTTCAGGGCAAAGCCTGCGTGGCAGCGCATGGTTGTGCTCGCCGGAGGCGTCACCATGAACTTCCTTCTTGCCGCCGTAATCTTTACCGGCGTCACGCTGGTGCTCGGTCAGGCCAGAACCGCCATCACCACCCCCTCATTTGTCGAAAAAGGCTCGGTTTTCGAACTCATGGGCATGAAGAGCGGCGACCGCTTCCGTGCAGTCAACGGAAAACCTGTCGCCAGCTGGGAGGAGGCGCTCGACCCCGAGCTGCTTACAGCAAAAACGCTCAACTTCACCGTCGAGCGCGAGGGAAAGAGCCTGACCCTCACTGCCCCCCGCAATATCATGTCGCGCATCAACGAGCAAAAGGGACTCGGCATCCGCCCGATCGTCCCCCCTGTTGTTGAAGAGGTTCTCGAACGGCAGCCCGCAAAACTTGCCGGCCTGAAATCGGGTGCGCTCATCACCGCCATCGACTCAAAACCGGTCTTTGACTGGGCAGAGGTCGTCGCCATCATCTCCGCTCATGCAGGCAAACCCATTGCCATAGCCTGGAAGTATGTCGAGCCTGTTAAAGGACAAGTTCTCTCGCCCGCAGAGATCGATGCTAAGGGTCTGGCAGTGCTCACCACCGTGGTTCCCTCCGGTTCCGGCAAGATCGGCATCTCGCTCCGCCAGATACTTCCTGCCCAGCGCAGAAAGGTCGGTGCCGGGGAAGCAATAACTGACGGATTAGGCCAGACATGGAAGATGAGCGTCATGACCGTTCAGGGATTCGCCAAGATCTTCACCGGCCAGGAGGAGTTCCGCAAATCGGTAGGCGGCCCGATCAAAATCGCAAAGATTGCAAGCAGAAGTGCCGAACAGGGTCCGGTGAGCTTTCTCTACTTTCTCTCCATGCTCTCGATCTCGCTGGCCGTCATCAATATCCTCCCCGTTCCTGCGCTTGACGGAGGCCAGTTCCTTCTAAATGGCATCGAGGCTATAATCCGGAGGGAGCTTCCCTTCTCGATAAAAATGCACATCCAGCAGGTCGGCATGGCTCTGCTTTTGGCGCTCTTCGCCTTCATTCTTATCAACGACATCGTCAACCCCTGAGGCTGGCGAAGAGGAAGCAATGCTCGAAAAACTGCAATACATAAAGGAAAAGCACCTCGACCTTGAGCGGCTGCTTGCCGACCCGGCAGCCGCCGCCAATCAGGCCCGGTTCCGCAAACTCAACAAGGAGTACAGCGACCTCAAGGAGATTGTGCATGCCTATGACGACTACGCACAGGCACAAACCGAACTGGATGAGTCAAAGGCACTGCTGAAAAGCGAGAAAGACCCGGAGATGAAAGAGCTCGTCCAGACCGAAATCCTGGAGCTGCAGAAAAAGCTGCCTGAACTCGAGCAGCAGCTCAAGGTGCTCCTGTTGCCCAAGGATGAGGCCGACTCACGCAATGTCATCGTAGAGATTCGCGCCGGAACTGGCGGAGAGGAGGCTGCGCTCTTTGCCGCCGACATTTTGAGAATGTACCAGCGCTACGCCGAAAGCCAGGGGTGGAAGTATGAGATCATGCACTTCAACGAAAGCTCCATGCCCGGCGGCTTCCGTGAAATCACCATGGAGGTCAGCGGCCACGACGTCTACTCCACCATGAAATATGAAAGCGGCGTGCACCGCGTTCAGCGAGTGCCCGACACCGAGACCCAGGGACGCATCCATACCTCCGCCGTCAGCGTCGCCGTGCTCCCCGAAGCCGAAGAGGTCGACGTCGAGGTCCGGCGCGAGGACCTGCGCTACGACACCTACCGCAGCGGCGGCAAAGGGGGCCAGAACGTCAACAAGGTCGAGACCGCCGTACGCATCACCCACATGCCGAGCGGAATCGTTGTCGCATGCCAGGAAGAGCGCTCGCAGCTGCAGAACAAGGAGCGGGCGATGAAGATGCTTCTTGCGAAACTCTACGACCAGCAGCTTGCCGAACAGGTTCAGCAGAGGGCCGACCTGCGCCGCTCGATGGTCACAACCGGTGACCGGAGCGCCAAGATCCGCACCTACAACTTCCCCCAGTCGCGCGTCACCGATCACCGCATCGGCTTCACCAGCCACGCCCTTCCGCAGATCCTGCAGGGAGAGTTGCACGACATTATCAACGCGCTCAAAGTGCACGACCAGACCGAACGGTTGAAAGCCGAACTCATGTGACCGGTACCGAACTTTCAGTGCCAGTAGTTTTCCCCTGAATTCTCATTATATTTTCCGGAAAGAGTCCCCCGAAAAGCTCACGAAACAGAACCTACCCGATCGCGATTATGGAGATGGAGTCAACAGGCACCAGCAAAGGGGACTGGATATTTCACGAAGAGCTGGAAAAAACCGCCAACTATCTCGGCGACCAGAAAAAAGTGCTGGGCTTCAACCCCTTCTGCCACAGCGTCGAATTGACCGACACTGAAAATGTCTATAAATGGCACTTCCGCGTCACCGATCCCCAGAACAACCCGTTTGACGTCGTCTTTTATGTCGAGCAGACCGATGAACTGCTCGTCGAACTGCCGGTGCATCTTGAAGACCACACACCCGAACAGCTCACGGAGGAGATGATACGGGACCACACCGTCGGCCGAAGGATCCGCTGGAAGCACTACCCCGCGCCATCCAAAGTCGAGGACCCGATCAACTACCTTTTCGAAGGCAGAGCCTCCGCATCACTTGACCTCCACCGCATGGAAGAGAAACAGACAAGGGTCAACTTCCAGCTGCAGGTCGATGTAAAGTTCATCCTTTACCCCGCCTTCCGGATCATCCCCGAGCAGATCATCAAGCTCATGACCAACGCCGGCATGTCCATCATCATGCAGACCGCCACCAACCGGATGTTCAACGCCATCTCAAAAGATTTCGCAAGGATTCAGCACATTTGAAGGGGGTGTACCATGGACTTTTACGACCTTGTCAAGAGTCGCAGCAGCATACGGACCTTTCAGCGAGACCGCCCCATACCCGAAGAGGTGCTCCACAGAGTTCTCGAAGCCGGCAGAATGGCCCCTTCGGCCTGTAACCTCCAGCCATGGCGGATTCTCGTGGTCAGAACACCCGCAATGCTCGAAAAGATCTATCCCTGCTATCAGCGGCCGTGGATACAGGAAGCCCCCTGCCTCCTGATTGTTACCGGCGAGAGCAAAAACGCATGGGTGCGCCAAAAGGACGGCTACAACTCCATCGAAACCGACCTCGGCATCGTCATGGACCACCTCGTGCTTGCCGCCGCATCGGAAGGGCTCGGCACCTGCTGGATCGCCGCCTTCGACAAGGAGATGCTGAAGCAGGCGCTCGGCATGCGGGAAGAGGAAGAGCTCTTCGCCTTTACCCCCCTCGGCTATCCCGCCCCGAACTCGCCGCCGATGCCGAAAAGCCGGAAGCCCCTTGAGGAGATTGTCAGGTTTCTCTAGCCTGCAAAAGCTGTTTGATGGCCACAGCCAGCTCCGCCCCCCGCTCTTCAGCGACATAGTGCCCGGCATCGGGAAAACGAACGGTTTCGGCATCCGGAAAAACCTCTTTCCAGCGGTTCAGTTCGTTTTCCCTGAATGCGATATCCTTCATCCCCCATGCAAGCAGCACCCTCTTGTTTTTCAGCATACCGATCTTCCGCCAAAGCGACGCGAGCCAAACTGAAGAGTCAATAATCTGCTTGGGAAAAACCCACATCCCTTTGCGTTCATCCCTATTCATGAATGGCCTGATGTAGTGCCGATGGATTTCATGCGTCAGCTTTCTCTTGTCGCCGAAAACCACCGGCATGAAGGTCCTGACAAAAAAGTTGAAGCTGCGGGTCAGCCACTGCCCGACCGATCCGCCCATAAATCCGCTGAATGCCTGATAATACCAGTCAGAATCGACTGGCCAGAGCCAGGTGTTCGAAATGACGATGTTTGCGATTTTCTCGGGATGCCGAAGAGCATAGGAGAGCCCGATCGGCCCGCCCCAGTCATTGACGACAAGCGTAATGCGCGTCAGGTCGAGCGACTCAAGCAGCAGCTCCAGATTGAGAGCATGATCTTCCGGCAAATAGCTCCACTCCTCCGGCTTGTCGGAGAGGCCGAATCCGATATGGTCAGCCGCAATGCAGCGCCATCTCCCCCGCAACGACTTGATCAGATTCCGGTAGACAAAGGACCATACCGGATTGCCGTGAACAAAAACAACTGGATCGCCGTTTCCTTCATCCACGTAATGCATTACTCCGGATGGGGTTGAAAAATAACGGGACTCGAACGGATACTCCGTCCGGTTCAGCCATGACGCCACGCTGTCAATATGACTCTTCATTGCAATACTGGTTGGGGTTGGTCGTCAACTGCCGCATCATCTCTGTTCAGCCTGACTGACTGAAAAGATGACGCTCCATCTCTCTTCGCTTGACGAGGCCGCCGAGTTTTTTACCGCCGCCGTAGACCCACTTGCCGAACTCGGCAGCTGCCTCTTCAAATTTGCTCTGGTTGAGCAGCTTGAGAAGCGTGCTGGTCCGAAGGTTCTGGGCCCCGGCATTGTAAGCGAAGTCGACGAGGGCATCGAACTGGTTCTGGTTCAGCGGCACGGTAGCGTAACGGTTAACAGCAGCTTCGTACTGGACAAGGGTCGCCGTCATGATCTCACGTGCAACCTCCTCGGTAATCGGCGGATCGGTCAGCTTGACCGGCCGGCCGTCGGCGTAGCGCGTGGATCCGTAGCCGATGGTCGGAACTCCGGCCGGGCAACGGTAAGGGGCCGACCTGAACCCCTCGCACTCCTTGATAAGATTAAGGCAGTTCCCGGACGCTTGCATTGCTTCTCCTCTCTGGTTGGCGAATACGGCGATGACCGTTCAGCTGAACGTGCCGTAAGGGGTGAGGCGACTTCCTGATAAAATATACCCCTTGTATAGCATAACGTAGTGACAGAAGAGCGCATCACCAACAAACCATGAGTCAGGAACCGTATATCTGGAGCTTCAGGATTCACTCCTGACCCGAACGGAACGGAGCTCAATCGAAACCCGTCAACCTTCATTTCAATCTGGAGATGCCGGTTTTGGTCTTTCTGTTATCGTTCGCCTGAAATATACCGATACCCTTTTAATACACCAAGGCAAAGAGAGGCAAAAAAATGATCTTTATTCTTTCATAAACCCCATTTGTCCTGTAAGCTCCTCTCCTCTGTGAATTTTCAGCCCGCCACTGTCGTTGTTCATCTTACTCCCCCGTAACAGCAAAAACCGATGCGCCATGCGAAACATCGTTTTCACGGGGAAAGGGGGAGTCGGCAAGACCTCTATTGCCGCAGCTACTGCCGTCAAGGCGGCATCCATGGGATACAGGACCCTCGTCATTTCTACCGATCCGGCCCACAGCCTCGGCGACTCATTCGACATTGAGCTTGGCCCCTCGCCGCTCAAAATAGCCGACAACCTCTGGGGGCAGGAGGTGAGCGTCTACGGCGACCTCACGCTCAACTGGGAGATTGTCCGGGAGCACTTCGCCCATCTCATGGAAATGCAGGGCATCAAGGGCATCTATGTCGAGGAGATGGGCGTGCTGCCCGGCATGGAGGAGCTCTTCTCGCTCTCATACATCAAGCGCTACAATGAGTCGAAGGAGTACGACCTTTTGGTGGTCGACTGCGCGCCGACCGGCGAAACGCTCCGCCTGCTCTCACTCCCCGAAACCTTCGGCTGGATGCTCAAGCTCATGCGGAACCTTGAGAAGTATGTCGTCAAACCGATGATCCGTCCTTTGTCAAAACGGATTGGAAGGCTGCATGACATGGTGCCGGACGCCGATGTCTACGACCAGATAGACCATCTCTTCTCCTCCATCGAGGGAATCGTCGAACTTCTCTCCGACGGCACCAGAACAACGGTGCGACTCGTCATGAACCCCGAAAAGATGGTGGTCAAGGAGTCGATGCGCGCGCTCACCTATCTGAACCTCTACGGCATCACGGTCGACCAGGTGGTAATCAACCGCGTCTACATGGATGAGGTTGACGGCGCCTACTTCAATGAGTGGAAAACCATACAGCAGAAATACCTGGAACAGATTGAACGCTCCTTCGCCCCGATACCGATTACGAGGGTGCCGCTCTTCAAGCGCGAAGTGCTCGGGCTCGAGATGCTGAAAATTGTGGGCGACCTGGTCTATAAAGAGAGAAACCCGATAGATATCTTCTTCCATGAGGAGCACACCCTCATCACGAAAATCAGCGACGGCCACTATGTCATGAAACTCCGCCTCCCCTTCGTCTTCGACAACCGCATGGAGGCCAAGGTCATGCAGATCGGCGACTCCATGAGCGTCAGGATCGGCAACTACCAGAAGAGTGTCATTCTCCCCGTCTTCCTTGCAGGGATGAGGGTAGCCGAAGCCGGCTATCAGGAGCAGTGGCTGAAAATTGAGTTCCGCAAAAAAGAGTTGGGAAGTGCCGGGAGCTAAGCCGGATTATTTTGTGGGACCTTATGGGACCCATGGGAGAAAAAAATCCATCCCATTTTTCTCTTCAGCCCCAGGGGGGCGACATATCGGTAGCCATGGGCGCCAACC
>JBAXBE010000024.1:0-29954 GCA_037142155.1 Chlorobiaceae bacterium | reverse complement strand
TACCTCGAGGGTTCATGTATCTGGTGGCCATTGTGGACTGGTATTCAAGAAAGGTTCTGGCATGGCGTTTATCGAACACGATGGACAGCAGTTTTTGTGTCTCCTGCCTGCAGGAAGCGTTTGGTAAATACGGGATACCGAAAATCTTCAATACTGACCAAGGCGCCCAGTTTACCAGCGAAGCATTTATCAGCGCCATCAGGGAATATCCCGACATTCGTATCAGCATGGATGGTCGAGGTAGGGCACTGGATAACGTGTTCGTCGAAAGGTTGTGGCGCAGCCTCAAGCATGAAGACCTTTATCTGAAAGGTTACGGATCAGGAGCCGAACTGTATCAGGGATTGCAGGATTATTTTCACTTCTACAACACCGAGCGGTTGCATCAGTCAATGGGTTATCAAACACCAGATGAAGTCTATGTATCGGCATGCGGTGGAGGAGCGATGATCGTGGATAAGTTCAATGAAATGGGGCAGCGCCATTCCGCTGCATGAACCGGGCGAGTTACTAACTTAAATTCTCCTGTTTTTTGTCTACTTGGACGGGTCCAGTTCAACCATCAGGCGATGGAAGTTCGTGATGAGGAGGGCATATCGAATGTGTGTGTTATGAATGTCGTCCTCTAGCTTTATTCAGCTCCAGAGGAGCGACCTGTCGGTAGCCATGGGTGCAAACCCATGGTACATCGTAAACTCGCATCCCCCAAGCCGCGTAGCGGCGACATGTTGGCTCCAGTATCGAGAATCTCTCCCGCCCCATTCTCATTACTCGGGGTTGCAAGAGGCTCACATTGTAGTTATATCTATGCATGAAACACTTTGACTGGAACCTGAAGAAAAACAAATCTCTTCAGCTGGAACGCAACATCTCATTTGAGGTTATCGTCTCCGGTATTGAAAGAAGGAAAGCTTCTGGACATGTTAGAGCATCCGAACCAGATGAAGTATCGAGGACAAATGCTATTTGTAATCGATATAAATAATTACGCATACTTAGTCCCTTTCGTAGAAACAGAGAAAACCGTTTTTCTCCAGACAATTATTCCCAGTCGAAAAGCGACAAAAATATACCTCAAAAGAGACCTGTGATGCATAAGCAGAAAAACAATGAGAACGATTTACTGACATCGTATGAAAATGACGAATGGAAATCAGTAAAGGATTTTACCGCGTTGAAAGCGCGCTATGAAGGGTACGCTCGCAATACGACACGGAAAAACAAGCGGATCAATATCCGCCTCTCAGAGCAGGACCTTGAAGGCCTGAAGGCGAGTTCGCTTGAAGAAGGCATTCCATACCAAACGCTTATTTCAAGCCTCATCCACAAATACGTGAAAGGCAAAATCCGCGCTTGAATCCCAGATGATTATGCCCCAGATGGGCAACATGCAGCTCACCGTCCCCCCGCAAGCCCCCGACACGGCAAGCGAGCCCTGCCGGTAAATCACCGGACACGCTTCCAATCCAAAATCCGGAATCCGGAATCCGAAATCTCTTCAGGGAAGTGCGTGTTATGAATGTCCATAAGTTTCATATCAACCGGCTATTCTCGCCCATGAAAGCGCTTTGGCTGGTAAGGGGTAATCTAATTCCCAGATAAAGCTGATAGGTTTTGAGCCTTCATGTTTCAGGTACTGGAGCGGACCTGCAAAGAAGTACGGAGCGGTCAAGCCATTGGAAAGTTTTTTTCTGTCGCGGATAAACAAGATCGGGGTATATCCCCTTTCTTTATGATAAATGTAACGTTGACCGACCGCAGAACTCTCAGTTGTTTTCGATTGACTTTGCCAATGAAATCTCCGATCGGTAATAGCATAATCTTCGTACATCGTTGTAGGGGAGAAATCCGCTTCGCTTTTATTGATATCGGCGAAAAAGATATCGAGTTTTCGATCAGGAACTTCTAAGATGCCTTCCCTTGAGGGCTTAGGGTTTTGGAAGGTGCCAAGGCCAAGGGCATGGGTTATTTGTTCTCGAGTATACGAAGCATGTAAGATGAGCGGTCCTGTCTGGTGAGCAAATTGTTTTTTGATCAGTGGTGTACGGTTTTCCAATAGCCAATCGAATAGTTCACTCAAATCATGAAGCAATCCGCTACGCGAGCTAAAGAAATCATGCGCTTGCTCCAGCGTCCCCTCATCAGGCTTGTCCCCTCCCCATAAAACACTGTGTATCAATATCTTTGTCATAGCCGAACTGCTTACTCCGCTTGACAAAAGGTCTCTGGCATCTTGAATCAAATAAGGGTCATCCATAAGCAGAAGGCGACGGAAACCTTTGGCAAGTTGGTCGTTCATATTCAACAAGTCGTCGCATGCCAAATTTCCTTCAGCTTCGGCAAGGAGTTGATGAGGCAGGCCTCTACGGTAAAGTTCATCAGGGGTATCAAGTCGCAGAAATTCAAGCATGTCTGACAGCGTAAGCTCTCTTTTAATCTCCTGACGCAACAGGTGCAGCTCACTCAGTAGTCGTGATCCACGAAGGCTTGCGGTGGCTGAACGAATATTTTCCAAAACATGCTCTTTGGCCTGCTTTTCGAGATGCATAAAACAGCCCGCAGGAAGATATGGCATGTCAGCCTCTATTTGTTTGTCTATGCGTAGTTCAGGGCGGCTGGTTAACGCAGTAAAACGCCGGGCAAAGCTAAAGTTTCGATGTTGTGGAGCAATAAAGTCAAGTACCGTGAGGTGTGATTTCTCTTCGTGCAACCGGAGTCCACGCCCAAGCTGCTGCAGAAACAGGGTAAGACTTTCTGTTGGTCGCAAAAAAAGGACAGTATCAAGACAAGGGATATCAACCCCCTCGTTGTAGAGATCCACCGAAAAAATAAAAGAGACCTCCCCGATTTCAAGCTGCCGCTGAGCTCTACTCCGAGCCTCCTTATCAGACTCACCACTCAGGGCTATAGCTGGAATATTATGCTCATTACAGAACTTGGCCATAAATTCGGCATGGCGAACACTCACACAAAACCCCAATCCTTTTACTTGCTTCATATCCGTAACATACCGCTCGGTTTGGCTCATGACCCACATTGCTCGGGTTGCATTGCCCTCCAGCTGGTTACGAAGTTCGGTTGTGTCATAACTTCCGCGTCTCCATGCAAGAGCCGAGAAATCGAGCCCCGCCAAATCCGGAATGCCATAATAATGGAAAGGGGTTAGTAGCGCACGCTCAACCGCCTCAGGCAGACGGATTTCATGGGTGAAAGCACCCCCAAAGTCTTTTCGGATATCTTCCCCATCTGATCGTTCGGGTGTTGCTGTAAGACCCAGTAATGATAGCGGGAGGATATGACCAATGAGTTTCTGATAAGAGTCAGCGCTCGCGTGATGGGCCTCATCGAGCACGATATACTCAAAATGAGAGGGTGCAAGCTTTTCAAAATCGCGATTTTTCCAGCTTTGAACCGTGCAGAAAAGGTGGTCGGTTTGTGTGATTTGTCTGCCGCCAACGACAAGATCACCAAAACTCCCATCCCTTAATACCTGACGGAAAGCGAACCGTGCTTGACTAAGGATCTCCTCCCGATGAGCAACATACAATAGACGAGGGTGACCGCGATGGTCACTACAAAAACGTTTATAGTCAAAAGCTGCTATAATGGTTTTTCCTGTCCCAGTGGCAGCAATTACCAGATGTTTATGCTTACCACTCTCACGTTCTGCGGTAATATCATCAAGTATGGCTTGTTGATAACCGTATGGCCGCAAATCAAAAAATGATATAGCTTCTTCCGTGGTTCCCTCACCACGCTCCGACGAGAGCGCTTGTTCAAGCCTCGACAAATCCCCTGGTTCACACCGGGTGAACTCCGATTCATCTTCCCAGTGTGATTCAAACGTTGCTATTGCATGCTTCCACAGGTGTTCAGTTTCATATTGGCTGACTTTCGCAGTCCACTCCAACCCTTCATCAAGAGCAGCCTTTGAAATATTTGCTGAGCCGATGTAAGCTGACCCAAAACCGGTCTCTCGATGAAAAAGATAGGCCTTGGCATGCAAGCGAGTGCGTTTGGTATCGTAAGAGATTCTAACCTCGGTATTCGGCAAGCCAAGCAGGGCCTTGACCGCCTTTATATCGGTGGCCCCCATGTATGATGTGGTTGCAACCCGTAGGCGCGGACTCCCATTAGAATTCGATATCTGAGTAAATTTTTGTAAAGCCGGAAGCAACGGCAGAATGCCCGCATATTTGATAAATGAGACCAACCAGTCAGCACGGTCGCAACTGGCAAGCTCCTTGACGATTTGCGTTCGCAATGCAGGACTGCGGGATGAGCCCGTCAGCAAAGCAGATACAGAGAGCGGAGTATCTGGACGAACCTTAGATACTATAAGAGGCGCAGGCGGAAGAATCTGCTGAAGTGACTTGGCTGAGAGCGGAGAAATCGCCTTTATGATTGAACTCATAATCTCGGGCGATTCAAGTGCATCATGCAATGCAGCCTCTAATGCCTCTGCATTTTTCCCAGCGACCACGTCACTGATAAAACCTGCAATTTCACGTGCAAGCGGCAGCGCCATCCGGTATTTCAGTTCTTCTGGCTCAAATGCAGACCATTCCGCCCTTTCCAAGAGACCTGCCTGTTCAAGCCGCTTTCGCAACTGTGGCGTTGACAAGAGATCGTAAATGCCTACAGGGAGACCTTGCCTCATGCCATTGATAACTGTGGTTATATCGCCTATGACAGCCATATACTCTATGCTGTCTATGGAGAGTATTAATTTTTTAAATTTTTATTTACACAATAGTTTCGTCAGATACAAAAGCCAATGCTGGTTTAACAGGAAAACCGAGGAACGACATTCATAACACTCACTTCTGACGCCAGTTAGCGGCCACAACACTTACCCCCTCCCTGAAAAAGCGGTTTGCAATTCCATAGGTTTTTTCTACGCTCCAGATACATCAGGAGAGATTCCGAGTTCCGGGATCCGCCAACCGAGCCGATATGGCCGCGGTGGCAAGCAGCGCAGCAGATGTGCCCGAAAGGGAAAAAGCTGAAAACCGCCTGATGTTCTGGCGGTTTTTCCATTTCTGTGGACTCCTGGTGGCATTTCGAAACCAAAACGGAGACCGCGATGACCACCACACCCTACAGGCCAACTGAGGAAGCCTTCCTCAGCGATTACTTCGGCATCGAACGCCCTGACCGTCTGAAGGGCATCGATATCTATGCTCCTGTCAAGAGATGGATTTTCATCAAAAAAGAGGCAAATGAGGAGCAGCTTGAAATTCCCCACGCTGTTGCCCGCCTCGCGCTCGGCAAAATCCAGAACCGGCTTCCGCAATGGTACTGCTCCCGTGGAGATGATGTGATGTTCGGGCGCGAGATTACGCCGCATGAGCAGAGGCAGGAGGCGTTTTTCCCAAGAGCTCTTTTTACGATCAATTGGGCAGACAGCGGTCCCGGCTACAGCTGGCCGGAGTCCTATTATGTCACTCTCTATCCAGGCTTCAACCGATACGTCGTCACTGCTTCGGCTGACTCGACCGATGCGCATGGCATCAATGACTTCGACGTTGGCTGGTTTCCTGCAGATTGCGGCTGGATTGAGGGTTCCAGAGAGCTACTGGTCAGGTATTGGAAAGGGGAGCCTTTCGGTTGGGATTGCCAGCGGTGGGCCTACATCTTCGATGAAGGGGAGATTTCTGATGAAACCGCGAACGCATGGGCGGACGAGGCGTGGCCGGATAGCGTTGAGTGCGTTGAGTGCGTTGAGGAAGAGGAGGGCAACGATGAATAAGAAACAAAGTGCATCGGCAGTTGTATCTGAACAGAAAAGGATGCGCGTAATAGAGTTTTCGCTCTTCCATCCCGCTTGTCATTTCACTGATGATACGGTCATGAGTGTGACAGCGGCTGATGCCATTGTCACCCGGTGCGCCTACCGCGACCGGGTTCTTGCCTACGGTCGGCGCTACCCCTATGCGGGATACGGCAGGGGATTTGCGACACTCCTTTCACACAGTTTTCCAAATCAGACTACTTCTCTTTTTTCTTCTTCCAGGGCTTGAGGATTGAGATAAAGATGGTGATGATCAGGAGGGCGACCTGGAGGGTGCCGAAGAGGATGTTCATCTTCTGGTTGTAGAGGTAGGCGGGGTCATGCAGGGAGGCGAGGCCGAGCTTTCCGGAGATCTCCATCATTGCAAATTCCCACGGGCCGAGAAAGAAGGTGCCGAAAATAATGGCCGACAGGGTCACGATCCATTTGAAGGTCAGCCAGGTATGCCGAAAAAAACCCCAATTGCTGAATATTGAGTAGACGAGCCCCGTCAGGAGACATCCGACGGCACCGGGAACGACGACGATTGACATATCGACCTGATGAAGCCCTTGGTTTATCCCATAGAGAACACCTCCATCACTCACGCCGCCTTGCTTGAGGAAGTAGAGCGAGATGAGCGAAACCGCGCCTCCGACCCAGCAGGCAACGGCAACGAGATGAAATCCTTTCAGCCATTGCAGCCCTTTGGCTTTTAACTTCTTCATGTGGATTGGGTTGTGGTTGATGGTTTGCGTTAGGGCAAGATACGATCGTTTAAGAGATTTTGAATTTTGGAGAAGAGGTGTCCACGAATTGCACGAATTTTCACGAATTGAAGAGTGATGGGATTATGGCTTTTGGATTTGGGAAAATGCCGTAGGCATGAGAGGTTGGTAGCCGGGGATGGCAATCTATGGAAACAGGACAAACCCATTGCCTCAAACACGGCGCAGTGGACTCAAGTGGACAAGATTGAAGCGATTTTTGATTTCGAGAAGAGGGGCGTAATGACTGGGAGGAAGAGCTCAGCGTTGGCGTCATGATCCTGCCCCACAACCTTGGGCTGGACCATGACGGACGCTGTTTTTTACCTTAGGCTCTCAGGTGAACTGTTTCCAGTTCAGGGCTGTGTGGAGCACTACGGCTAGCACAAACAAGCAGCTCACCGAGACATGTTGCGCTGATTGCTCCATGCCGACGATTCCGTGCAGGGAAAAGAGTATGCCCCCCAGAATGGCCAAGATGAATGCCCCGACGGCAAGTGGAGCTGCTGTTGTTCTTTTGAAATGTTTCATCGCTTCGTTCGCTTTGCGTTGTTGTCAAAGAGGTCGCTTTCGTTCGTTCAAGCTATGTTCATCGTACGGTTAAAAGGTAGCCCCGCAATCCTTAAACGACTCTGAAAGCAATCCTAAATGTTGCATAAATTTTTTCAGGCAGGAGTTTCTCCGACCGGCATACCGCGGATTGTGAATGCCTGGTCAATTGGTTACCTTGTTTCGGGTACCGGTCAGCATGCGCTGAGAGCCTTAACAGCTTATGTGCAGGAAAAATATCTCACCTGCATCGAGGCAAATTCGTGGAGGACATGATATGGGTTATGAGCCCCCATTTTCCATCACACCACTGATATTGCAGCAGGTTGGCGAAATTGTGGAGCATGTAACACCCTTCTCAGTTCCTGAGAACACCTCACTGACGCCGCAGTTACGACGCAACAATCGCATCCGGACTATTCAGGCTTCACTTGCCATCGAAAGCAATACCTTGAGCATTGAGCAGGTGACAGCAGTGCTGGACGGAAAACCTGTTCTCGGCTTGCCTCATGAAATTCAGGAGGTACGCAATGCCTACGCTACCTATGAACGGCTTTCCAGATGGAAACCTCAATCTGCCCAGGATCTTCTTGCTGCTCATAGCTTGCTTATGGCGGGTCTCGTTGATGATGCCGGACACTATCGATCGGGCCATGCAGGCATCTACAGCCGCAAAGGATTGATCCACATGGCACCGCCTGCAAAACGATTACCTGAGCTTATGTCAAATTTGCTTGGATGGATAGCATCTGTTCAGCTTCATCCGTTGATTGCCAGTTGCGCATTCCATTATGAGTTCCAATTTATTCATCCCTTTGCTGATGGAAACGGCCGGATTGGGCGGTTATGGCAAACTCTGATTCTCAGCAGATGGCAACCGATGCTGGCATATCTCCCTGTGGAATCGCTTATTAAAATCCGACAAGCCAATTATTACAAGGCGTTGGAGGCTTCCTATAAATTGGCCGCATCGACGCCTTTTATTGAATTCATGCTTCAAACATTGCTTGACAGCTTGAAAGAGATGCGTTCACAAGCGTCGGAGAAAATTATTGCGGCGCTCGGTCGTAACCGTTCGATAACCATCTCTGATCTTGCCGGATTTATTGGCGTCACAAGCCGTTCAATTGAACGAAATCTTCAAAAACCGCAAAGTGAAGGGCGGTTGTGCGACGTACCGGCGCCCCGAAAGGCGGGCAGTGGGAAATTCTTGAATAGTCACTAAACAAACCCGGGGTTTACTATGCTACAATTTGAGATAGACAAGAGAAGCTGCACGCAGTGCGGCACGTGCGCTATGGACTGCCCTGCAAGGATTATTGCTATGGAGGATAATGGCTATCCTTCCATTTCCCCTGAGAAGGAGGCGACCTGCTACAAATGCGAGCACTGCCTGGCAATCTGCCCGACAGGCTCTGTTTCGATACTCGGGCTGAAGCCACAGAACAGCATCCCTCTTGCGGATGGATACCCCGACCCCAAAGCGCTTGAAACCCTCATCAAGGGGCGGCGTTCGGTGCGAGCCTACAAAGATGAAAACCTCGACCCCGCACTTTTCCAGCGGCTACTGGACGTTGCATGGCATGCGCCTACCGGTGTGAACTCACGCCAGGTGCTTTTTACGGTGCTGGACGACAAGAAGAAGGTTGCCGCCCTTCGCGACGAGGTGATGGCAGGGCTGGTGCGCTTGCACCGTGAGGGGCTCATGCCGAAGGGCAGTGAGTATTTTGTGAGGTTCATCGAGATATGGGAGAAGCACAAGGTCGACATCATTTTCCGCAACGCGCCGCACCTGCTCGTCACTTCGGCACCGAAGCATGTTGCCTGCCCGAAAGAGGACTGCATGATTGCGATGTCGTATTTCGAGCTCTTCGCACAGTCAAACGGCGTGGGAACGCTCTGGAATGGCCTTGCCAAGTGGGCAATCGACGATCTGGTGCCGGAGGCAAAGAGGCGGCTCGCCATTCCGGAAGACCACAAAATCGGCTACGCGATGGTGTTCGGCAAGCCCGCGGTCCGCTACGCCCGAACCGTTCAGCACAGCCCGACACTCATCAACCGGGCAATGTAAATCGCTCAGTAATAGTCATCTTCCCGCTGATGCCGCACGGCGAGTATGGTAACAGTGTGATTGTTGTCAATTTCGAACAGTGCGACATAACCACCACTACCGAAGGCAACGAGAAGTTCCCGGAGAAAGGGCTGTTCGGCAGAGGCTTTTCTGCAACTGAAAGGGGAGTGCTTCAGTATGAGCATGCTTCTCTTTATTGCTTCCATAGCCTGTTCGGCGGCCTGGAGGTCTATTTCGAGGAGAAAATCATAGAGTCGCAGAAGGTCCGCCTTTGCCCCCTGTGTATAGCGCACCGTATAGTTCACGGCGTTTTCTTTCTGGCTTCGGCAAGCATGCGCTGCAGCTCATCGATTACCTCCCCTGAATCGGCGTAATCACCGCTTTCTCGAGCTTGTTCACGGGAAGCAAGCCCTCTCTTGATAAACTCTTTCTGAAAGAGGCGTTTTTCTATGTTGACCCGCAGTGAGTTTTCGATGAATGCTGAAAGGGTTTCCCCTTCCCGCAAGACCTGTTCTGCAGCATTGCGCAGTTCAGGTTCAACTCTAAGTGATGGCAGTGAGGCGCTTTTCATTGGCAATACCGTTTACGCGTTGCATTTGCAATGCAAAATAAGCTCTTCGCTCATCCGATGCAAACATCCCTCCGTAGCAAGAGTATCGAAAAAAGCAGTTTCCATTTACCTATCTTGACCTACGATAAATCTTTAAACACGGCAGGAGAGCACCAACTCCATGGGATTGAAATTTCTTCATACGGCGGATATCCATCTCGGCAAGAGCTATCGGAGTGCTGAAGGCGAAGCTGCACGCTATGAGGATTTTTTTACCATGCTGGGGGTAATTGTTTCGGCGGCGGTCGCTGAAAAGGTTGATTTTGTGCTTATTGCAGGCGACCTCTTCCATACTGGCCAGATTCTGCCGAGGACATTCGCCCGCACCATTGAGGCTCTGCAGCCGCTCAAGGATAGCGGCATACCCTGCATCGCCGTTGAGGGCAATCACGACTGGATCCACCGGCGCGACAGCATATCATGGATGGAGGCTCTTTCGGAGATGGGCTACATTGCTCTTCTGCGCCCTTCAAGAACCGATGATGGCGGCTACCGTTTCGACCCGTTCGACAGGGATGAGGGAAGAGGGGGCCATATCGAAATCGGAGGGGTGAACATCTACGGCCTCGGCTACATCGGCGCTCAGGCAGGAAGCCACGTCGAGCGAATCTGCGAGGCCGTCACCACATCAAACAACATCATCCTCTTTCATGTCGGCATCTGGAGCTGCTCGCCGGTCGAGATCGGGAACATGAAACCCGAAGAGGCGCTTCCCTTGGCTGACAAGTTCGATTATGTGGCGCTGGGCCATGGCCACAAGCCCTATACCTTCCCGACACCCGAGGGGCGCACCTACGCCTTCAATCCGGGCTCGCCTGAGTGCGTCAATTTCGGGGAAGGGAGCTACCCCAAGGGCTATTATATCGTTACCAGCGGAGAGTGTGGATGGCGGCACGAGTTCCGCACGACCACGCCACGCCCGATGCTGGTGATGAATGTTGATCTGGATGGCGCACAAAGCGCCGAAGAGGCTCTTTTGCGCCTGAGGGAGCAGGTCGGCGCCAAAGCCGCAGGCGTCGAAGACCCCAGGGCACCACTGCTTGAGCTGAAACTCACCGGAAGGGTCGGATTCCACCCCTTTGAGCTCGGAAAGGAGCGGCTGCGAGCGACCGTTGCCGAGCTTTGCCGTCCGCTTCATGTTGAGATAAAAAACCATCTCTCACTCGTCACCGGCGAGTCAGGATCGGAAAAGGAGCTGAAAAACCTTGCCGAAATCGAAGGCGACGTCCTCCTTGGGCTTATATCGTCGAGGAGCGAGTACAAAGGGCGGGAAGAGGAGCTTGTGAAACTCTCCATTGCCATACGCGATCAGGTCATGAAAGGCGAGTGTGATGGAGAGGAACTGCTTGGCATTCTTGAGGGAGTTCTGCCATGAGGATAGTTTCGATTCACTTGCAGAATATCAAGTCGCACCGCGAAACCCTGCTCTCCTTCTCGCCGGGCATCAACGTCCTTTCAGGAGCAAACGGCGCAGGCAAAAGCACGGTGTTTGAGGCTATCGGGTATGCGCTCTTCGGCGTCGATGCAAAGGATTTCGTCTCCAATGTATCACGGTTCGTCTCCATAGGAGCAAAGTCCGGGAAGATCTCGGTACTCTTTGAAGATGATGCGGCTGATGTGTGGCGGGTTTCACGCACGGTCGGTGCCGCATCGAAATGGCTGCTCGAAAAGAAGACAGGAGCGCAGTTCGAAGTCGAGGAGCATGCACACATCGAGGAGACCGGGACACGGATAGCCAAGCTGCTCGGCCTCGACAACGGCCGACCTCTGGCCGAGCAGTTCAAGCTGGTCATCGGCCCCTTCCAGAACGAGTTCCTCGGCCCCTTTATCATCAAACAGACCATGAGTCGGCAGGAGGCTTTCGACAAGATACTCGGCATTGATACCTGGCGAAAAACGTACAAGGGCACCTCGGTGCTGCTCACAGCAGTGCATGACAGGATGAAAAGCCATAAGGAGATGATAGCGCATCTCATCCAGCAGCTTGCTGTTCTTCCTCAAAAGGAGCTGGAGCAATCCGAAACAGAGCGCTCGCTTGTTGAGGGAAAAAGTCAACTTGAAACGATTGAAGGGACGCTGTTACAGGTTCAGAGCCGGCTTGCGGCGCTTGATGGGCGTGAGAAAAAGATTGCAGCCCTTGCCGCCATTATTGAGGTGCTTAACGGCAGGATTGAAGCAGGAACTGAAAAGGTATCCGCTCAGAAACTGCGTGTTGAGGAGGCTGAAGATGCAAAGAAAGCTGTCGAAGCATCCCGTGAGGGCAAAGAGAAATATGATAGCGCGGACCGCATTCTCATTGAACTTCGCCTGAAGGAACAGAACCGCAGGACGCTGGAGCAGAAGATAAGCGCGTCGGAAAAAGATGTGCTCGTGCTTGCTCAGAAGGTTGAGCTTGAGGAAGCCGGCATCAGCAAAACCGAAATTGATCTTGATACGGAGGAATCCCGCCTTTGCAAGGACCGCCTTGAACTTCTCGAAAAGAGCGGAGGCGATGTCGATGAGAAAGGGCTTCAAGCGCTGAGGGATGAATCAGAGCGGGCAAAATCTGAGCGCTCGGTTTATCAAGGGAAGCTTGATGCTCTTGAAGAGGGACGGACCCGGCTTGAGTCAGGAATCTGCCCCTACTTTCAGGAGGAGTGCGGCAACATCGAAGGCCGGGAACCCCTTGATCTCTTTGCAGCAAAAAGCAGTGCGTTGCAAGATGCAGCGATTACTCTCGATGGCCGAATCTCAAGATTGAGTGCATCGCTCAAAATTGCTGAAGCCAAGGTGAGAAAGAGTGCGGCAGACCTGGTCCGGCTTGAAGAGCTGGAGAAGCAGAGAGCGAGCATCTCCGAAAAGCGGGGAATCAATCATCAGAGACGTGAACCCCTTGAAATCCTCAAGAAGCAACTCGTAGAGCTACAGAACGGCATTGCCCCCTTCAAGAAAGAACTCCTGAAGTTTGCCGGGGTTGATGCCGACATTACCAAGGCCGAGCGTAATCGAACGCTTTTTCAGGGTGCTCGCGACAGCTATACGACAAACCTGAGCGCTTCCGAAGAGCTGGAAAGTCGCACAAAGATCCTTGAAGAGTGGAGCAAAATACTGGCAGACCTGAAAAAAGAGCTGCAAGCCAAAAAGCTTGAGCATCAAGGTTTGCTGATCGAATACAACCCTGAAGAGCACCGGTTACTGCGAGATGAAAAGGATCGTTCGGTGGCAGAGGTTGCCACCCGTCGTCAGCAGATTCTTGATTTGGCGAAAACCCTTGTGCGGCTTGAGAATGAGCGAGAGGAGCTCAAAAAGGTTGAAGATGATGTTACCCTCAGGCAGGCATCGATTGCTGAACTTCAGAAAAAGGAGCGGCTGGTCATCTTCCTGCGCAACCATGTCTTCAAAAACGTCTCCGCCCAGCTTTCCGAGCGGTTCCGCGAAGAGATTTCCCTCCGTGCCGACCGCATCTACCGCACCATTGCAGAATCGGACGAGGAGCTTGTGTGGGGCGAGAACTACCAGATCATCCTGCGCGACATGGTAGATGGAGCGACGAGAGAGAGGAGCGACGACCAGCTCTCCGGCGGCCAGACGATGAGTGCTGTTGTGGCGCTTCGCCTTGCGCTCCTGCAGACCATCGGGGCAAGGATCGCTTTCTTCGACGAGCCAACCTCCAACCTTGACGCCTCCCGCCGGGAGAACCTGGCCCACGCATTCCGCGCCATCGACGTCGGCCGCGAAGAGCTGACTGAGCACTGGTACGACCAGCTCTTCCTTATCAGCCACGATATAGCCTTCACCGAAATCACCGACCAGATAATTGCTGTGGGGGAGGATTCCGGATTTTGAATTTGGATTCCGGATTTTCGGATTGTGTCATCCCGAACAAAGAGAGGGATCTCATGAGCAGGAGTCAACAAGTCGGGACGAAATGACAATGACGGCTCTTTTCGATTTATTCGTATAATTTATGAGTTGAGAACCACTCTTATTTAGCATCTGAATATTTTAGAACGCATGATATCGGTTGTTTTCCGCAGCAGACTCAACCATAACCATCACTGAACCTTGGATACATCTTCGCATACCTCCGGCCCTAAAAGACGGCGCATCTTCGTTGTCGGTTCAACCGGCTACATCGGCAAGTTTGTGGTCCGTGAACTGGTGCAGAGAGGCTATGAGGTGGTGAGTTTTGCCCGTGAGCGCTCAGGGGTGAGCAGGGCGGAGGAGATCCGCCGGCAGCTGAAGGGCTCCGAGGTGCGCTTGGGCGATGTAGGGAGCCTGGATTCGCTGATGAAGAATGGCATCAAGGGGGAGCACTTCGACGTTGTCGTATCATGCCTTACCTCCCGCAATGGGGGCATCAGGGACTCGTGGAATATCGACTATCAGGCTACCCGCAACGCGCTTGACGCCGCAAAAACTGCCGGCGCCGCCCACTTTGTGCTCCTTTCAGCCATCTGCGTACAGAAGCCCCTGCTGGAGTTCCAGCGCGCAAAACTGAAGTTCGAGGGCGAGCTGATGGAGTCGGGCCTGACCTGGTCGATCGTGAGACCAACAGCCTTTTTCAAGTCAATTGCCGGCCAGGTGGAGTCAGTAAAAAAAGGGAAGCCCTACATCATGTTCGGCAACGGCGAACTGACCGCCTGCAAGCCCATCAGCGAAGCCGATCTTGCGCGCTTCATTGCCGACTGCATTGAAACTCCCGAACAGCAGAACAGGATCATGCCCATCGGCGGACCGGGCAAGGCCATTTCTGCCCGGGAGCAGGGAGAGCTGCTCTTTGAGCTGCTCGGCCGTGAGCCGAAGTTCAAAAACATGCCGATTGGAATGTTCGACGTGATCATCCCGCTCCTCAGCCTGCTTGCCAGAATTTTCCCGAAACTCGAGGACAAGGCGGAGTTCGCCCGAATCGGCAGATACTACTGCTCCGAATCGATGCTGGTGCTCGATTCGAAGAGCGGAAAATACAGCGAAGAGATGACGCCATCATACGGCAATGATACCCTGCGCGACTTCTACAAACGGGTGCTTAAAGAGGGCCTCGCCGGCCAGGAGCTCGGGGAGCACGCCGTATTCTGACCTTTCACCCTTCACCCTTAACACTTCACCCTTCAAACTGATGAAGAGCGAGCTGAACACAACCATGCTATTCGCTTCATGAAGCATCTTTTCTATATTTCAGCAGAGAGCGATACCCCCTTAACGTTTCCCAGAAGAAAGGATTGACGGATGGCATTCATAGTAGATCCTGAACAGTTTGACAACATCCAGGACAGAGGAATCTCCATAAAGATTGTCGGCGTCGGCGGTTGCGGATGCAATGCGCTGAACCATATGATCGACCGGTCAATCGAAGGTGTCGAATACATTGCCTTTGATACCGATCCGGAGACGCTTGTGCTCTCGAAAGCTCAGAAAAGGGTCAGAGTCGGCAAGAGAGGCTCCAACGGCTTCGGGCAGGTCCCTCTCTCCAGAGGGGCACTCTCCAACCCGCTGCTTGGCGAAGATGACGCCAACAACATCGGAGCCCAGCTCAAAGGTGCCGACATTGTCATCATCGCGGCGGGAATGGGCAAGGGAACCGGCTCAACGGTTGCACCGGTGATTGCCCTTATTGCCAGAAACATGGGCATTCTCACCGTGGGAATTGTCACTGAACCCTTCAATTGCGAAAGGCGAATGAATGCCAGAGGCGTGGAAAGCGGCGTTGAAGAGTTGCGCCGGCACATCGACACGCTCATATTGGTCAACAATGAGAGCATCATGAACGGGGCTGTCAGCAACACAACGGTCAATGAGGCGTTCATCCTCGCCAACGACCTGCTCTACAGGACAGCGAAGGGGATAGCTGACATTATTACCAGCCGCGGGCATATCAACGTCAACTTTGCCGATCTCTGCGAGCTGCTGACAGGCGCTGGTGATGCGGTGATAGGAACGTCGGTGGCCGCTGGCGAAAGGCGTGCACTGCAGGCCGCGACAAATGCCGTTGAAACGCTGCGACTCGAGGGGATTTCAGTCAAAGAGGCAAAAGGGATTCTGGTGAATATTACCGGCGAGCTCTCCATGCGGGATCTTTCCGAAGCGATGACCTATATCGAGGAGCAGGTCGGCAGTGACACGACGATTATCAATGGCTACATCGACGACCGGGAGCACTCCGGAGAGACAAGGGTGACGGTTCTCGTCACCGGCTGCCACCGCAAGCCGGATGTGAAGCAGGAGGTTGAGGAGCCCGCTGTGACCTATCAGAAGTCGGATCTTGGTGTTCCGGCCTACCTGAGAAAGGATATCAAGATCAGCGAGCCTGTTGAAAAATGGACGACGAATCCCGTACCAGGAAGAGCACCCTATGAGGAGAGGATTTCGAAGGGCAAGCCCGATACTCCAGCCTACATGCGGAAAATCAACAACTGATCACCATGGCTGAAACGTTGAAAGACAATCCTGAAAAAAGTGAGGAGAACGCTGGTGCCGTCGCACCGGACAACTACTTCCGGTTCCACTTGCAGCACCTTCATCTCGGTTCAGTCTTCGGTGATGACTGGTTCGCGCTGAAGGCGGAGGCGTTCGCCCGGTTTTTTGGCACGCCGGTCTTTCTCATCGGCCAAACCGTTATCGTCGCCGTCTGGATTGTCCTGAATGCCACAGGCCAAACCCGCTTTGACGTCTACCCCTTTATCCTGCTCAACCTTGCCTTCAGCCTTCAGGCGGCATATGCCGCGCCCCTTATCCTGCTTGCGCAGACAAGGCAGGCTGATCGGGACAAGGCGCACTCGGATGCTGACGCCAAGCATCGGGAGGCGCTTGCCATGGCAAGCGAGCAGCGCGAAATGCTGGCAGCCCGACAGTCTGAACAGATTCTTCTGCTGCTTCAGCAGAATACCCGCCTCACCGAGCTCGTCAGAGACCTGGCCGAGCGAATCGATACCCTGACGACCGCAGTTCACAACAAGGTCGTCGAGGGAGATTGATGTTCAGTCAGAGAGCTGACGACAGCAGAGAGAGAAGTAGCCTCACCTAGCGCGACTTGCCCTGCCGCCCTGCAAACCAGCGCCTTGAAGAGCCTTGAGCCGGTGGTTTCGGCCCGGGGTGACCCGAACTGCCACGGCCCTGCTGAAGAGGAGCCTTGACGGGGTTGTGGTCCAAAAGGGGATAGGGGTGAAGATCAATCACCGGTATTTTCTTGGCGATAAGCTTTTCGATGTCGCGAAGATACTCCTTCTCATCGGCATCACAGAACGAGTAGGCTGTGCCTTTGGCGCCGGCACGGCCGGTGCGGCCTATACGGTGCACGTATGTCTCGGCAATGTTCGGAATATCAAAGTTGATCACGTACTCAAGATCATCGACATCAATGCCTCGAGCAGCAATGTCGGTTGCCACAAGGACGCGTGTCGCCTGCGCCTTGAAATTGGTCAGGGCACGCTGGCGTGCATTCTGCGCCTTGTTTCCGTGGATTGCCTCTGCGGTGATATGGTGCTTCTGCAGATATTTGACAACCTTGTCGGCGCCGTGCTTTGTGCGGGTAAAGACCAGCGCGGTTTTGATCTCTTCGTTCCTGAGCAGATCGATAAGCAGGTGGTTCTTGTTCCCCTTGTCGACAAAGTAGATGTGCTGGTTGATGATCTCAACGGTCGATGAGACCGGAGTGACCGAAACTTCTGCCGGCTTGTTGAGAATGGTGCCTGCAAGCCTGACGATTTCGGGCGGCATGGTGGCCGAAAAAAAGAGCGACTGTTTCTTCTTCGGCACAACCGAAAGAATCTTGCGGATGTCGTGAATGAAGCCCATGTCGAGCATGCGGTCAGCCTCATCAAGAACGAGAATCTCGATATCCTTGAGGGTAACAAACCCCTGATTCATCAAATCGAGCAGACGCCCTGGAGTCGCGATGAGAATATCAACGCCGCGCTGCAGTATCGAGGTCTGGGGATTCTGGTTGACCCCGCCAAAAATAACCGTGTTGGTGAGGCCTGTATGGCGTCCGTAGGCGCTGAAGCTCTCGCCGATCTGTATGGCGAGCTCTCTTGTCGGGGTGACAATCAGGCTTCTGACCTTCCTCTTTTTCTCATTGGAACGTTCAGCCGAAAGGAGTTGAAGAATAGGAATTGCAAAGGCCGCGGTCTTGCCGGTTCCGGTCTGTGCGCATCCGAGCAGGTCCATGCCTGTCAGGACGATTGGTATCGCCTCGGCCTGAATAGGCGTTGGGACTGTATATCCTTCTTCCTTGAGGGAGCGAAGTATGGGCTCTATGATGCCCAGTGAATCAAATTGCATGGGTAAGGGGTGATTTTTTCCGTTCTCAGGAGAGCGCGCAAACCGTATCACTCTCCAGTGGCATTGCTCTTGATGCAATCTCAGCAATAACGTTAACAATATTCTGCACAACATCCTCATTGAAGGCTGTAGGCATGAGGCTTTCGTGCGTCGGAGTTATTGAATGCGCTATGGCGTGAGCAACGGCCATTTTGATTTCCGGGGTGACCTTCCTGATTCCGGTCGAAAGCAGTCCGCGGAACAATCCAGGGAAAACAAGGGCGTTGTTCACCTGGTTTGGAAGATCGGAACGTCCGGTGCCTACGACGACAGCGCCCGCGTTGTAAGCAAGTTCCGGCATAATCTCAGGAGTCGGATTGGCCATGGCAAAGATGAAGGGGGAGTCGCTCATCCCTTCAATCATGGCGGCGGTCACAATATTGCCGCGCGAGACGCCCACAAAAACGTCGGCACCTTCCAGAACTGTCTGAAGATTACCCTGAATCAGCCCCTTGTTGCTGACCTCTGCAATGCCCTGCTTGATCGGGTTCATGCCTGGCCGACCGTCGTAAATGGCTCCCTGGGTATCGACGAGCACGACATCCTTGACATCAGCATGGATGAGGAGTCTTGCGATGGCGATACCTGCGGCTCCAGCGCCGTTGATGACAATATTCAGGTCCTTGAGATGACGGCCGGTAAGGCGGCAGGCATTGATGATGGCCGCGAGGGTGACAATGGCTGTTCCATCCTGGTCGTCGTGGAAGACTGGAATGGAGAGCTCCTTCTCGAGCTGCTCGAGTATCTCGAAACATCTCGGGGCAGAAATATCCTCAAGGTTGATTCCCGCAAAACTCGGTTCAATAAGCTTGCAGAACTTGACGATGTCGTCGATATCCACCGAGTTGATGCAAAGCGGAATGGCATCGATGTCGGCAAACTCCTTGAAGATGATTGCCTTGCCTTCCATGACAGGCATCGCAGCTTCGGGACCAAGATCGCCGAGTCCGAGAATAGCTGTGCCGTCCGAGACAACAGCCACCTGGTTGGCCCGATTGGTCAGGGTATATGATTTTCTCTTGTCATGGCCGATTGCAGTACAGACAGCGGCAACGCCAGGAGTATAGGCCAGTGAGAGATCATTGCGGTTTTTAATGCTGACTTTTGACTTTATCTCGATTTTACCGCGTGATTCAAGATGTAAGGCTAGAGATTTTTCTGAGAATTCCATTAGTAAACTATGTGTACCAGGTCAAGGTGTGCACTGCAGGGGATAAATTCAGCTTGTGTTGCCGGAAGTTCCGGTGAACTGCGTTGTGAGTTCCGGAGGCAGGTGGACAGGCGGAAAAGGTGATTAAAACCGACTCAATATAGACCTATTTTTCTATTCACGAAAGATTCATAAAAATAAATAGTTACGCGGACGGGATGAACGCACGGCAGAAAGGCCAACACCTGAAATTCCACAAAGAATTCAAGGGGCACAATACCACGGTTCAGGGGAAATTGATAGCGTAATTACGGCAGGAAATAAAAAAAGTCCATCAAGCATTGATGCATGATGGACTTAACGGGAAAAACGTGAAGAGGAGTGAAATCAGCCGCCTACTTCATCTTTCAAAGCCTTTCCAGGCCTGAACTTGACAACTTTCTTCGCCTTGATGGTGATGCTTTTTCCGGTCTGCGGATTGCGGCCCTTGCGTGCCGGCCTGTCAACGGTGGTAAAGGTACCGAATCCGATGAGTGTAACGTCATCACCTTTTTTCAGGGTTCCTTTTACTGCTGCGATAAATGCGTTGACTGCACGGTCTGCATCAGCTTTGGTAAGCTTTGCCTGAGCGGCAATCTGCTCGACTAACTCTGCTTTTGACATAGTAGGGGATTGTTTTAATGTTGGAAAAAAAACGTTTACTGGTTGACTTTTGTACAGCTTCGTAGATTACTATACCTGTCTTGAGACAAAAGAATCACCACCAAGCTCGACAAGCATCAGCCCGACAAACTCCCGCAGCAAAAATAAAAAAACCAGTATCCACTCTATCGGAGCTCGGTCTTTACTGCAGCAGAAATTCAAATCTACGTCATTCGTGTTTACCGGGAGAGCATCGAAGAGCCTCGTAAAGCTAACTCTTTGGGGTAGAAAAAACCCTTCAAGCCCGGCGTATTATGGAAACAATACTTAATTAACTGCTTTTCCATATTATTTTCCAAACACCTACCACGAAAATACCACAAAAAAAGCAACAAAACTACACCGCGACCGCAGTTATCACGTCACTTTTCATTGGCAGTAGAAAATGAACGCGATTTCAGGCCCTTAATTGGCCTGAATCGCCACACGCCCGAGGGGGAATTCTCCAGTTTCATTTGAGCATGTCCTGCTCTATGGCCTATATTGATTTACAAATTTACTCTCTGTGTAAGTGGCAGAGGCACAACAATGTAAACGGAGGCCATTCATTTGGGATATGTCGAGACCAATCTGATGCCGGGAGAGCGGATCTGCATCCAGGCCAGACTTCATTGGATTATTTTTTCGAGAGCGGTTTTCTTCTCTCTTGCCGCAGCCGTTTTGCTCGTGTTTGCACTCTTGGCATCCCTGTCAGGAAATGCCGAAGGGGCACTGGTGCCGAGAAACCTGGGGTTGGCACTTCTGGTTCCGGGAGTGTGGCACGCCTTGACGGCACTCATGCGCCATCAGGCTACTGAGCTTGCCGTGACGTCGAAACGGGTCGTTGCCAAATTCGGATTCATCAGACGAAGCACCATTGAGCTCAACCACAGCAAGGTAGAGAGCCTGCATGTGGATCAGGGGATACTGGGCCGCATCTTCGGCTTCGGAACGCTTCACATCAACGGGACTGGCGGCGGCATCACGCCGATACCGAATATTTCCGATCCGCTCGCTTTCAGGCGCAAAGCGATGGAAGCCATCGATGCTTCACAGAGCGGCTGAAGGCCCCGACGCCTCCATTCAGGACCCAATGACGATGAGAGAAAGATTCTACATAACCGCCCCCATGCATGGCGCTTAATCTCTATACCGGCAACCGGATGGAGGCTCTTGCTCAGGCACTCGGCGATACCATCGAAAAAAGCCCCCTCTCTTCACCCTTCAAGAGCGAGGTGATTGTTGTGCAGAGCCGCGGCATGCAGCGGTGGCTCTCAATGCAGCTTGCTTCCCGTTTTGGCGTCTGGGCGAACGCTGAGTATCCCTTTCCGAACGCACTTGTCCGAACCCTCTTTACCACTTTAGGACTCGAGCATGCCGATTCTGAAGGGTTTTCGAAAGAGGTGATGCGATGGAAAATCATGCGTCTTCTGCCCGATCTTGCCAGGAATGCGGTTTTCAGGCCTCTTCACACCTACCTTGCCCTTGACCCCGATGGAGTCAAACTGTTTCAGCTTGCCGGCAAAATCGCAGACACCTTCGACCAGTACACGCTCTATCGGCCGGAAATGCTTGCTGAATGGGAAAAGGGAGGCGGGGCAAAAGGGGGGGGAGATAATGCCTGGCAGCCTGAACTCTGGCGAACAATCATCTCTGAAACCTCAGCACGCCACCGGGGAATGCTCAAGGCGGATTTCTGCCAGAGGATGATGCACTCTCCGCTCCCGACCGATCTCTTTCCTGAACGACTGACGCTTTTCGCTCTATCCTATCTGCCACCGTTCCATCTCGAAATACTTTCCGCGGTTTCGCGGGCTACCGACCTCAATCTTTTCATCTTGAGCCCCTCGCAGCACTACTGGGGGGATATCGTTTCGGCAAAGGACCGGATAAAACGGCCTGCCGCTCTGCGGGAGCTCCTCTTCGAAGGCAACCCGCTGCTCGCCTCACTCGGAAGAAGCGGTCGGGATTTCTCGGAGCTGGTGGTCGACCTTGCCGATATCGCCGCCACCCATCTGGAGCTCTACCTGGACCCCGGCGAGGAGACCCTTCTGCACACCCTCCAGAGTGAGATCCTGAACCTTGCCGAAAGTGTCGGGGAGAGCCACCGAACGCCACTCAGCGCTTCAGACCGCTCCGTGCAGATACACTCCTGCCACACGCCTCTCAGGGAGGTCGAGGTGCTGCACGACAATATCCTTGATCTTCTTGCTACGACGGCCGGACTCACTCCGAAAGATATTCTTGTGATGGCTCCGGATATTGAGACCTACGCGCCCTTTATCTCCACGGTGTTTGGCTCAAAAGGGGAGGGGCAACCGTTTCTTCCCCATTCGGTGGCTGACAGGCGCCTTGTGAACGAGGGCGAAATCGGCTCCGCTGTATTGAAACTGCTTGAGATTTATCGGAGCCGCCTCACCGCTCCGCAGCTCTTTGACCTCATCTCTTCACCACCGGTAAGCCGGCGCTTCGGGCTCGATGACCTGGAACTCCTGAGGGTCCGCAGCTGGATCGAGCATACTCGCATACGATGGGGAATGGACGATCGAGACCGAAAAAAGCTTCATCTGCCTGACTACCGGGAGAACTCCTGGAGAGCAGGTCTTGACCGCCTGCTTTTGGGATACGCGATGGCGGATGAAGGATTGCTCTACCATGGCATTCTGCCTTACGACCCCATCCAGGGCGATTCTGCTGTGACTCTGGGGAAATTTGCAACCTTCATTGACAGCGTCGATCACTTTGCTTCATCCCTGGCAGAAGCGAAATCCCCGGAGGAGTGGCGGACCTTCTTTTTCGGCATGCTCGCGAGCTTCATTACTGCCGAGGAGAGCTCCGAGCGTGAACTTGCAGCAATCAATGCCTCAATCGATTCGCTCGCGTCAACCTGCCGGGAGGCCGGATTCAAAGAGTCCCTCTCAGCTCCGGTCATGATTCAATGGCTTAAGATGCAGCTTGAAGAGGCCGAGCAGGGTCTGGGATTCATGACCGGCGGCATCACCTTCTGCTCAATGCTGCCTATGAGAAGCATTCCGTTCAGGGTCGTTGCCATGATTGGCATGAATGACGGCGACTTCCCCCGCCAGCAGCACCCTCTTGGCTTCGACCTGATTTCCAGCGAACCCCGGCGTGGCGACCGTTCCGTCCGTGATGAGGACCGCTATCTCTTCCTTGAGTCGATACTCTCTGCCCGCGACGTCTTCTACATAAGCTACGTAGGTCGCAGCATACGGGACAACGCGCAACTCCCTCCCTCCGTTCTGGTGAGCGAGCTCCTTGATGCGCTGCAGCGGGGACGGAAGGCAACTGAAATCCCGGATGATGAGGATCCCTTCAAGCAGCTCATTGTCAACCATCGCCTTCAGGGTTTTCATCCCGATTATTTCACGCCCGGTTCCGGACTCTTCAGCTATTCGGCTGAGAATTACCAGGCACACAGAGGGCGTACCTCCGGCGATGAGAGAAGGCCCTTTCTCGATGCACCTCTTCAACAGCCTGACGATGAACTGAAAACGGTCACCATCGAAAAGCTCTGTCGTTTTTATGCAAATCCGGCCGCATATTTTCTTGAAACGCGACTCGGTATGGCTCTCAATTCGGCACCAAAACCGCTTGACGAGCGTGAGCCTTTTGAGCTCAATGGACTGGACGCCTACATGATGCGCCAGGAACTGCTCGAAGCGGAACTCGGCGGTGCAGAGGCCATGGACCTTCTCCCGCGCTTTCAGAGCAGGGGGCTCCTTCCGCCTGCACTTCACGGGGAGCGGTTGTTCCAAAGTCTCGTCACCGATGTCAAGAGTTTTGCTTCCGACCTCAAAAAGCGGGAGGGAAAAGCTCTGGCGCCGCTCGATACGACCCTCGAAACCGGCGGATTTCTTTTGACCGGCAAGCTCGACCGAATCACCGAGAGCGGGCAGCTTTTCTACCGCTGCGCCTCGATGAAGGAGATTGATCGCATCCGTTCATGGATATCGCATCTTGCGCTCAATGCAAGCAACACTGAAGGCTATCCCAAAGAGAGCTTTCTGGTCATGCGCGACAAAACGGTACGATACAGTGCGGTAATCGATGCCAGATTGCATCTGGAAACGCTTCTTTCCCTCTACTGGCGGGGACTGTCGGAGCCTCTGCCGTTCTTCCCGAAGGCCTCGACCGCCTGGTCTCTTGCCCTCGGCAAAAGCGATGAGGAGCGCCTCAAGGCTGCCGCAAAGGCCTGGGCTGAGGGGTATGGCGATATTGAGGGCGAAGGGTCTGACCCCGCATTCAGCCGCTGTTTTGGAAGCGAGCCGCCGTTTGGCATGGAGTTCCGGGCTATTGCCGACACCCTTCTTCTTCCGATGCTCGACCATGGAGGGGCATCATGAAACCGCTCAACCATGCCACCGTCCCCCTGTCGGGAGTCAACCTGATTGAAGCCAGCGCCGGAACCGGAAAGACCTACGCTATTGCCGCCCTCTACCTGCGCCTGCTTCTCGAGCAAAAGCTGATGCCTGAACAGATTCTCGTGGTAACCTACACCGATGCCGCAACACGGGAGTTGCGACTTCGCATCCGCCGAAGAGTCCGCGAGGCACTCGATGTTTTAGAGGGTGGGGCAACGAACGATGAGTTTCTTGCCGGGCTCAAAGAGCGTACCCTCTCCTCCGGAAAGCCTGAGGATGCCGTTGAGCACCTCTTTGCCGCCCTTGCGGCTTTCGACAGTGCCGCGATTATGACCATACACGGATTCTCTCTTCGCGCACTGCAGGAGAGTGCTTTCGAAAGCGGCTCGACCTTTGACCGGGAGCTTATCAGCGATCAGAAGCGACTTCTGCAGGAGGTGAGCGATGATTTCTGGCGCCTCCACTTTTTTGGCGATCATAGCCCGATGCTTGATTACGTGATAGGCCACAAGCTCTCTGCATTGAAGTTCACGGCTTTTCTTCGCGAGATGCAGAACGGCGGGATTGACGGCGTGATTCCGGCGTTCAGCGAAGGGGATGTTGCTGCGCTTGAAGCAAGTTGCCTGCTGACCTTTCAGGAGCTCAGTGAGCTCTGGCACCGTGAACGAGAGGAGATAAAGCGGCTTCTTCGTGAAAACAAGGGGCTCAGCCGTTCTGAAAAAAACTATCGTGAAGACAAGCTCAAGATTCTCTTCGACGCAATGGAGCGCTTTACGGCAGCAGGGAACCCATTGGCGCTCTTCACCGGCTTTGAAAAACTGACCAAATCCGCAATTGATCTTGGTGTCACCACTAAAGGAGCCCCTCCCGAGCACAGGCTCTTTGTGCTTGCCGAAAAGCTGCAGACGTGCGTCGAACAAAGAGTCCTGGCCCTCAAGGCAGAGCTGCTCGCTTTTTACCGGAAGAACATCCCCGAACGAAAGCGCGAAGAGAACGTCAGGTTTTTCGACGACCTCCTGACCGACCTCCACGACGCCCTTACCGTCCCGGAGAGGGCGGGAGTGCTTGCTGAAACCATCAGGAATCGCTACCGTGCTGCGCTTGTCGATGAATTTCAGGATACCGATCCCGTGCAGTATGAGATTTTCAGGACGATCTTTTCGGGTTCGGACGCTCCACTTTTCATGATTGGAGACCCCAAGCAGGCGATATACAGCTTCCGGGGAGCCGATATTTTTGCCTATTTGCGGGCGGCCTCGGATGTTTCAGAAGACCGGCGCTTTACGCTCACCGCAAACTGGCGCTCGACACCTGCTCTGCTCAGGGCGTTCAACCTGCTCTTTGAAGAGAAACGCCGACCCTTTGTCTTTGAAGGAATCCCCTATCATCCGCTCACCGCAGGCAGCACGCATCAAAGTCCCTCCGGTAAGGAGGGCCCTGCCCAGCCACTCCAGATCTGCCTTATCGACCCGTCCACCCCGGACGGCAACATGAATGCTGCCGTCTCTGAACGTCTTGCATCCGAACTGTCGGCAAGGATGATTGCCGCTCTCCTCTCCGATTCTCTTGAGCCCGAGACCTTCATCGAGGGCCGCCGGATTGAGGCGGACGATATCGCTGTCATCGTACGTACCCACCGGCAGGCACGCGCAGTGCGCGCTGCCCTCAGGGGGAGGGGCGTTGCATCGGTCATGAGGACCGACGAGAGTGTCTTTACCTCGCCGGAGGCCCTGGAGCTCCGCACCCTCATCTCAGCCCTTGCCGATCCGGGAAGTGAAGGGCTGGTTCGCACTGCGCTTGTGACAAGCATGATGGGGCGAACGGGGAGCGACATCGAGCGCCTGAACAGAGAGGAGAGCGCATGGGTGGAGTGCCTGCAGCAGTTCCGCCGCTACCACCGTATCTGGATCGAAAGCGGGTTCATGCAGATGGCAAGAGCGCTGATGAGGGATGAATCCATACGCCGCCGACTGCTTTCGGCTCCGGGCAAGGAGGGTGATCGCCGCCTCACCAACCTCTTGCACTGCTTCGAGATTCTCCACCGCCAGGCGCACGACAGGGGCCTCGGTCCGGAGAGCCTCGTCTCATGGTTCAGCGAACAGATTGAGGCAAAAGAGCCTGGAGAGGAGTACCAGATACGCCTCGAGAGCGACGAGCCGGCCGTAAGAATTGTAACCGTCCATGTCAGCAAGGGGCTTCAATACCCCGTCGTATTCGCTCCGTTCATGTTCGGCTCCAGTTCGAAAGATCTCGATGTCGTGCAGTTTCACGATGAGAACGGACGGCTTGTCAAGGATTTCGGCTCTCTGAATATCGCCCGCCACCGGGTTGAAGCCGAGCGCGAGACCTTCGCCGAAAACCTCCGCCTCTTTTACGTTGCCCTCACAAGAGCAGAGAGCCGGTGCGTTCTCTTTACCGGCAGGGTGATCGACGGCAGAAAAAAGAACGACCCTCCAGCTCTCCCGCCAGCTGCCTACCTGCTCAACACATCGGATGAGGCGAAGCAAAGCCGGGACATGGTCGGCCTTGCCCGCCGCGAGTTTGGAGCGATGAGGTTTTCGCAGATTGAGAATACGCTGAGGGAGCTTGCCATGAGCTCGGAGGGCTGCATAGGATTCAGAAAATTCACCGCTGAAGAGTGCCTGCTCTCAACTCCTCCAGCTCCGAGCAGAGCGACAGAGAGCGATGCCAAAAGAAGGGAAGTGCGGCGGTTTGATGCAGAGATTGATCAGGGGTGGAGGGTCGCAAGCTTCACCTCTTTCAGTCGCCTGCAAAAGAGGGCTCCGGAGCTTCCCGATCGTGATGAACCAGCGTTCGCCCCTCTGCGAATCGAGCCGCCGGCTAAAGAGGACCGGACCATTTTTGCGTTCGATCGCGGAGCCAGAGCCGGCATTCTCATGCACTCAATCTTCGAATCGCTCGACTTCTCCTCAGCCGGAGAGCTTGAGGTGAAAGAGATTGTTGAAAAACTTCTGGAACGTCACGGTTTCGATGAGAGCTGGCAGCCGGCGCTCTCCTCCATGGTTCATGAGGTTCTCTCCACGCCGCTCATGCTCACTGGAACACCATGCACCCTGAGCGGCATCAAGCCATCCTGCAAGCTGGTCGAGCTTGAGTTTTTCTTCCCTCTCAAGCGACTGACGGCACCGGCGCTGGCTGCACTGCTCATAAAATATGGGCTCATCACCGAAACCACAGACCTTGCGACTCTGGCTGCATCGCTCGATTTTCATCCAGTCAAGGGATTCTTGATGGGCTTCATGGACATGGTATTCGAGCATCAAGGGCGGTTCTGGCTTCTCGACTGGAAATCGAACCATCTTGGCAACAGGCCGGAGGATTACAACGCTCTGGCTATCCGCTCCTCGATGGAGGAGCACCGCTACGCTTTGCAGTACCTGCTCTACGCCGTGGCGCTCGACCGCTATCTCTCCATCCGGGTCCCCGGCTACAGCTACACGACGCATTTCGGGGGTGTCCTTTATATCTATCTGAGAGGGGTGCGCGCCGCCTCTGGTGAAGAGACCGGAATATTCAGGGATCTCCCGCCGGAACCCCTTATCCGCGAGCTCGCCGCACTGCTGATTGAAACAGGGGAGGATGCACGATGATGATTGAATTTCATGAACGCCCAATCGACGGCGTCGCCGCCTCTTTTCTCTCCAGGGGAGCTGGACCTGAGGCCGAACAGCCGCTTCGTCTGGTCATATCGCTCCTCAGCCAGGCCACAGGTAAAGGGAGCATATGCCTCGATCTTGGGGAGATTGCAGGCCGAACCATCTCCATACAGGGGCGAGCTCCGCTTAACCTGCCGAATATCGAGCAGCTCCTCGGCATGGTGCGCTCTCTGGAGAGTGCCGGAAGGCCCGGAGAGCATCGACCGCTGATTCTTGACGAAGAGGGCCGACTCTACCTCTACCGTTACTGGCGCTATGAAGATACCCTCGCCCGGAACATCACCCTGAGAGCCCGAGTGATTTCTCCTGGTATAGATGAATCCCGTCTTGCCGATGGCCTCGAACGCCTTTTTTCCGGCGATGCCATCCAGCAGAAGCTGGCCGCTTCCGCTGCCTTGCATAGAGCCTTCACGGTCATTTCCGGAGGCCCCGGGACAGGCAAGACCTCGACCGTGGTCCGCATCATCGCACTTCTTCTCGAGCAGCCGGAAGGGCTTCACCACCGGTTTGCCCTAGTGGCACCGACAGGCAAGGCCGCAGCAAGGCTGAAGTCATCGATTGCCTTTGCGCTGGAGTCCATAAACTGCGATGAGCAGGTAAGAAATGCAATCCCGCTTGAGGTTTCGACCATCCATCGCCTGCTGGGCTCAAGACCTGGAGATGCCGGGTACCGTTATTCAGCCCGAAACACTCTCTCATACGATACAGTCATAGTCGATGAGGCATCGATGGTTGACCTTCCCCTGATGACGGCCCTTCTGACTGCGCTTCGGCCTGATGCCCGCATTATTCTTCTCGGCGACCGCAATCAGCTCTCCTCTGTGGAGGCCGGATCGGTGCTCGCAGACATCTGCAGCAGAAAAGAGTTGCAGAAAGCCGGCGGGCTTGACCATGCGGTGAATGTCCTCGACAAAAGCTTCAGGTTTGAAGAGGGAAGTCCTATTTGGGAGCTCAGCCAAGCAATCAATGCGGGCAATGGCATGAAGGCAATGGCGCTTCTCAAAGAGTGCCGTTCTGATGCCATCTGCTGGAAGGAACTCTCACCCGGTGAGGCATCCTCACGCGAGAGGCTCCTGAAAATGCTTCAAACTCCTGCAATCGAGGCATATCGGGAGTTGTTGCGCGCAGCATCTCCAAGAGAAGCCATCGCCCTCTTTGAGCGGTTCAGGATTCTCTGTGCCCTTCGTGAAGGCCCCTTCGGCATCAACGCTGTAAACAGCGCCATCGAACAGATTCTCGGGCGCCGTAGCCTCGTAGAGTGCAACACCCCATATTATCGAGGTCGGCCGATTATCATCACGGCAAACGACTACACCCTGAAGCTTTTCAATGGCGATACCGGCATCATCTTTCCCGACCCGCTGAAAGGAAATGACCTTATGGCATTTATTCAGGGATCGGACGGCGCCCTCCGGAGCATTCCGCCTGAACGTCTTCCGGCCCACGAAACGGCATTTGCCATGACGGTCCACAAAAGCCAGGGATCTGAGTTTCAGCGGGTGCTCTTGATTCTGCCACCGCTCGACTCAGAGATTTTGACGAGGGAGCTGCTCTATACGGCAGTCACCAGAGCAAAAACAAGTGTTGAGCTATGGAGCAGTGAAGCAATCTTCTGCAGCGCAGTCAGAAAGAAGATTGTAAGGAACTCCGGACTTAAGCGCGCCCTTATCACCCTGGCAGGAGAGAGAAGTGCTTGCTGAAACCGAGAGCGAACCTGCTATTTCGCTCCCACGGCATAGCTGGCGGATGTTGTTGAATCAAATGACTTTGTAATGTTTCATGAGAATCGTAAATTCCGGCCTTGATTGAGTGGCACTCCTGATGGCTCGTCGCACCGGTTTCAATGCTTCACTGAACTTTTCCGGGCGCTGAAACAAGCCACAGAGAGGTGCAACAGAAACGCCTTCCGCCTTAACCAGCCTCGGCCGGATCTTGTCAACGCCAACCATAGCGGATATGGATTTTTTTTCCGTTCTCTACTACCGTTTCAAGAAAG
>JBAXBE010000023.1:0-37060 GCA_037142155.1 Chlorobiaceae bacterium | reverse complement strand
CACCCTACCCGCTTTCCAGGCGAGCGCACTAGACCAACTATGCGACCTCTCCGTATAAATGGGCTCTAATTTACACTCTATTTTGCATTTTCAAAAAGATTCTGTTGGCAGCTTCGCGTTCAACCTTTGTCCGCTTTCAGGCATATGCCGGTTCTGAATCCTCCACCGCCGGGAGTTTCTCACTTAAGAGTATTAAAAATAGTGCTATAAACGTTTTTTCCTGATGATCTGTTTATATTGTTGCAACTCTTGCGCCTCCGCATTACCCGCAGGTTCTGCCAGTGCGGGAAATTGCTGCCCAATATCAAACTGACAAGATGAGCATAACCCCGATACGACGTTTCTTAGCTATTCCGACGCTTTTGGCGGTCTGCACCGCTTTTCTTTTTTCCGGGTGCGGAGCAAAGAGCGATGAGACGAAGAAGTCTCAGCCGACCCTGCCTGTGATGGCCGTCAATGCAGGTGATGCAACGGTTTCAACCCAGTATTCCGCCATGCTTGAAGGGAAGGTCAATGTCGAGGTCCGTCCGCAGGTCGACGGTACCCTTCGCTCGATCAATGTCGAGGAAGGCGCATTCGTCAAGGCCGGTCAGGCGCTTTTCAAGATCGACGACACGCCCTACCGCGAGCAGTACAACAGCGCTCTTGCGCTTCAGCATGCTGCCGAGGCGACACTTGTTGCTGCAAAGCTGAACGAGGAGAAGCTTGTTCCTCTGGTGCAGAACAATGTCGTTTCCGATATCCAGCTCAAGACGGCTCAAGCCAATACCCAGGCGGCGATTGCTGCTGTCGAACAGTCCAGAGCTTCTGCCCGGGCAGCGAAGGTCAATCTCGACTATACCACCGTCAAGGCTCCGGTGAGCGGCTATATCGGCAAAATCCCCTTTCGTGTCGGTAGTCTGGTCAGCAAGAATCAGAGCGCATGGCTCACCATGCTCAGCGATGTCAGCGAGATCTCTGCCAATTTCAGCATGAGCGAGATTGACTTTATGAAATTCCGTGAGCACTATGCAGGTGGCAGCATTGAGGAAAAGGTGAAGAGGGTCGCTCCGGTTTCGCTCATCATGGCCGACGGCTCTTTGTATCCCGAAAAAGGTTCGATCGGCACCATCAGTGGCCAGTTCGACCAGGGAACAGGATCGGTAAGGATCAGGGCTGCATTTCCGAACCCCAAGGCGACCCTTCGTGCGGGCAGCAGCGGCAAGGTCGTCATTGAGTCGCTCTACCACAATGAGCTCCTGGTGCCGCAGGCGGCAACCGTGGAGTTGCAGGACAAGATCTTCGTTTTCGTGCTTGGCAAGGGCAACAGCGTGAGGAAGCAGGTTATCGCCGTTGCCGGCAAGAGCGGCAGCAGCTATATCGTCAGTGAGGGGATCAAGGCCGGGGAGGTGATTGTCACCGCCGGCATCGAAAAGCTGCAGGAGGGCACGGTCATCAAGCCCGTCAGGCCTGTGAGTGTTGTGGCAGCAGTGCCGGCCAAAGCGGCACCGGCATCGAAGAGGGAGATCAAGAAATGATGAGTGCAAGTCACGTTTTCATTGCCGCCGAGCGAATCTTAAACCTGGCCGGCCATGTTTGAACGATTCATATCCAGGCCGGTTCTGGCCACCGTCATCTCGATTCTTCTGGTGATTCTCGGCCTTGTCGGCATCAACCAGCTCTCCATCACCCGCTTTCCCGATATTGCGCCGCCGAGCGTCGCCGTGACGGCAAGCTACCCCGGAGCCAGCGCCGAAACCGTGGGCCGCTCTGTCGCTCCTCCGCTCGAAGAGGCGATCAACGGCGTCGAGAACATGACCTACATGACCTCGACCTCAGCCAACGACGGCTCCCTCTCCATTGCGGTCTTTTTCAAACAGGGCACCAATGCCGATCAGGCCGCGGTCAACGTTCAGAATCGCGTCGCTCAGGCGGCAAGCAGGCTGCCATCCGAGGTCAACCAGATCGGCATCTCCACCGTCAAGCGGCAGAACAGCCAGATCATGCTGATCAATCTGGCCAGCAGCGTCAAGGCGTTCGACCAGACCTTCCTGCAGAACTATGCCAAAATCAACATTGTCGACGACCTTTCGAGGGTTCCGGGCGTCGGCCAGGTGTCGGTCTACGGCAACCTTGACTACTCGATGCGCATCTGGCTCCGCCCGCAGCAGATGGCGGCCTACGGCGTGACCCCTCAGGAGGTGGCTGCGGCAATCCAGAGCCAGAACCTTGAGGCTGCACCCGGCTCGTTCGGCGAGAACAGCTCGGAGGTGATGCAGTATGTGATGAAATACAAGGGCAAGAACCCCTATCCCGGCGATTACGAGCAGATCGTGATCCGCGCAAACCCGGACGGCTCGCTGCTCCGCCTTGGCGACATTGCCCGCGTCGAGTTTGGAGCCTACCGCTACACCGTCGATACCAAGGCCAACGGTCAGGCCTCCGTGGTGCTTGCGGTCTACCAGGCGCCGGGATCCAACGCCAACAAGGTCGAAACCGGCCTGCGCAAGGTGCTCGAAAAGGCATCGGCCTCCTTTCCTTCCGGCGTCACCTACGCCATTCCCTACAGCTCCAAGAAGGTTGTTGACGAGTCGATTGAGCAGGTCATCCATACCCTTGTCGAAGCATTCCTGCTGGTCTTTCTTGTGGTCTTTATCTTTCTGCAGGACCTGCGCTCAACCCTTATTCCAGCCATTGCAGTTCCGGTCGCCATCATCGGCACCTTCTTCTTTATGAACCTTTTCGGTTTCTCCATCAACGTGCTCACCCTCTTTGGGCTGGTGCTTGCCATCGGCATTGTGGTCGATGATGCCATTGTGGTGGTGGAGGCGGTTCATGCCAAGATGGAGCAGAAACACTATCCCTCTAAAGTCGCCACGGTTTCGGCGATGAGGGAGATTACGACCGCCATCGTCACCATTACCATGGTCATGGCATCGGTCTTTCTTCCGGTCGGCTTTCTTGAGGGGTCCACCGGCGTCTTCTACCGGCAGTTCGCCTTCACCCTTGCCATCGCCATTCTCATCTCTGCCGTCAACGCCCTGACGCTCAGCCCCGCGCTCTGTGCGCTCTTCCTCACTAATCTTCATGATGCAGATGATGAGGGCAACCATGCAAAGTCAAAGAAGTTCGGCGACATCGGTCACCGATTCTTTACAGCCTTCAATGCCGGTTTTGACGGCATGAAACGCAAATACCTCGGCTCGATTATTTTCCTCATTCGCAACAAGCGGCTCACCTTCACCCTGCTTGGTGTTATGGTTGCCGTTTCGGCGCTGCTCTTCAAAACCACCCCGACCGGCTTCATACCCGATGAGGATAACGGCTTTGTCATTGTCTCCGTCACCATGCCTCCCGGCTCCTCCTTTACCCGCACGCGGGGAGTCATGGACAAGGCTGCCGCAACGCTCCAGACGGTGCCGGCCGTGCAGAAGGTGCTCTCCATCTCGGGCATCAACGTCCTTTCCAGAAGCTCCTCTCCCTCATCGGGCCTGCTCTTCCTGCAGCTCAAGGATCTGAAGGATCGAGGGCCTGACGGGCAGATCAAGAAGGTTCTCGGCACGATCAACAAAAAGCTTGCAGGCGGGGAAGCTTCCTTCTTTGCCCTTGCCCAGCCGACCGTTCCCGGTTTCAGCACCGTCAGCGGTCTCGAATTTGTGCTTCAGGACCGCAGTGGAGGCCCTCTCGACAAGTTCGGCAACATTGCGCAGGGCTTTATCGGCGAGCTGATGAAACGGCCGGAAATCGGCTTTGCCTTCACCACCTTCAAGGCTACCAACCCGCAGTATGAGCTTGTCGTTGACAACATCAAGGCCGGCCAGCTCGGCGTGAACGTCAGGGAGCTTTTGAGCGTGCTGCAGGCATACTACGGCAGCATGCAGGCCTCCGACTTCAACAGGTTCGGCAAATACTACCGCGTGATGATGCAGTCGGAACCGGGCGACCGGGCGGAAGCCGCCTCGCTTAACGGCATCTTCGTCAAGAATGCAGCAGGCAGCATGGTGCCCGTCAGCTCCCTCATCACCCTGAAACGGGTTTATGGAACCGAGGCGGTAGACCATTTCAACCTTTTCAATGCCATCTCCATCAACGCCACCGTCAAGCCAGGGTTCAGCACCGGTCAGGCCATCAAGGCGGTTGAAGGGGTCGCGAAAACGAGCCTTCCATCAGGCTACACCTACGACTGGAAAGGCCAGAGCCGTGAAGAGCTTGAGTCGAGCGGCGGGCAGCTCTTTATTTTCGCGCTCTCCATTATCTTTGTCTACTTTCTGCTCGCAGCGCTCTACGAAAGCTACCTTCTTCCCCTCGCGGTGATGTTCTCCATCCCGACAGGGCTGCTTGGCGTCTTCCTCGGCATCAAGATGGCGGGCATCGACAACAACATCTACGTGCAGGTCGCCGTTATCATGCTCATCGGTCTGCTCGCCAAGAACGCCATTCTCATCGTCGAGTTCGCCCTCCAGCGCAGGGTGGCGGGAAGCTCGCTAGCCGCTGCAGCCATTGAAGGAGCCCGGGCAAGGCTCCGGCCGATTCTGATGACCTCGCTGGCTTTTGTTGCCGGCCTCCTGCCGCTCATGTTCGTTTCAGGACCGGCTGCCCTCGGCAACCACTCCATCGGAGCCGCGGCTATCGGCGGCATGTTCTTCGGCATGGTGCTCGGCATCTTCATCATCCCGGTGCTCTTCATCACCTTCCAGTCCCTGCAGGAGCGCATCACCGGCCCCGCCGCCGCCATTGTGGAGGCGGGAGTGCTTCTTGATGAGGTTGCAGATAAAGAGAAGGAAAGAAAGGGGAGTGCATCATGACGCCAAAGAGAGGAGAACCAATGCGAAAACAGCTTCTTTCATTCATGCTTATGGCCTCGGCTCTCAGCCTTGCAGCATGCGGCGTTACCCGTCAGTACGAGCGGCCCGATGTGGCTTTTCCTGACGCATACCGCGGAGCCCCTTCCTCAGCAAAAGGGAGCCCGGCTGACAGCTCGGTGGCCACCTTGCCCTACAGGAGTTTTTTTGCTGACGGCACACTCCGTGAGCTGATTGACAGTGCTGTGGTGCACAATATCGACCTCCGGATTGCGCTGAAAAATATCGACTACGCCAAGCAGAGCCTCAACGCCGCACAGCTCGGACTTCTGCCGGGCCTGAATCTAGGCGCGCAGAACACCAAAACCCACCCTTCGGACAACGGCGTCAAGACAAACGTCGATGATTACACCGCTTTTGCGGCAGCAAGCTGGGAGGCAGATATCTGGGGGAAGATCCGCAGCAGGAGCAAATCGGCTCAGGCCAACTACCTGAAGAGCGGCGAAGCTGCCAGAGCAGTTCGCACCAGGCTGGTGGCCGATGTCGCCTCGGGGTACTACAACCTGCTCATGCTTGACGCCCAGCTGGAGACCACCCGCAAAAACCTTGCGCTTGCCGACACCACCCTCAAAATGATCGGGTTTCAGTATACGGCAGGTCAGGTAACCGCGCTTGCCGTCCAGCAGCAGGAGGCATCACGGCAGGCTATTGCCGGCACCATTCCTGTCATCGAACAGAAGGTCTCGGCGCAAGAGAACGCCCTCAGCATCCTCTGTGGCAAAATGCCCTACACCATCAAGCGCGACCGGGTGCTCTTTACCATCAAGATTGCTGATGCGCTTCCCTCTGACATCCCCTCAGCCCTGCTTCAGAATCGGCCAGATGTCCGGGCCGCCGAGCTTGGCGTGCGTGCTGCTCATGCCGACATGGGGGAGGCAAAGGCCAATCTCTATCCATCACTCACCCTTACGGCAACCGGCGGAGTCGATGCTTTCAAGACGAGCAACTGGTTCACAACTCCCGGCTCACTCTACGGCGTTGTGCAGGGGAGTCTGGTTCAGCCCATCTTCCAGCGCGGGCAGCTCAGGGCGAAATACAATCAGTCGAAAATAGTGCGCGACCAGGCGGAGCTCTCTTTCAAGAATTCGCTTCTCAAGGCCGTCGGTGAGGTTTCCGACGCGCTCGTTCAGCTCGAGAAGGTCAAAGTGCAGGAGGCTGTTGCCCAACAGCGCGCCGCAACGCTCCACAAGGCTGCCGCCGACGCCGGTCTGCTCTTCAAGAGCGGCATGGCAACCTATCTCGAAGTCATCGTCGTCGAAACCAGCGCCCTGCAGGCCGACCTCGACCTTGCCTCCGTCCGCCGTCAGCACCTCACCGCCATGGCGGAACTCTACCGCTCTCTGGGTGGAGGCTGGCGCTAAGCACTCCTCTCCCCGTTTGGTTGCCAACGGCAATTCCGGAATTTTGCCTATACTTGTTTAGTGTCAACCCCAAAACAGGAGATGTCAGGATGAAGGTGAAAGCGTTCTGTATTATGGTGCTTATGGTTCTTGCTGCGAGCCTCGGTGCAGCAAAAGAGCGGTATGATGTTGCCACGGTCGAAAATCATGCCAGAGTCCGGGACTTCGTCTATAAATCATGTGAAATGCTCCGCCTCGATGAAAAAGAGCGGGCCGACAACGAGCTGCTGCCTCAGGAGCAGATCGATCAGCTGCTTGACTCAGTGCCCAAAGGTGGGGTAATCTACACCAATCTGCTCGGCGATATATGGGAGATGGCCAACGGCACCAACTGGACCTACGTCATCAAGGACGAATCCGGCAAGGAGCTCTTCCGCACGCGGGGCCACAACTACCGCGAGCCCCCGCCAGCCTATGAGATGTATGGCTACAAAGAACGCACCCGTTTCGGAGTCAGATCCTACAGCAGGGAGGTGATGGTCGCTCCCGAAAAAACAGCTTTTGGCGTTCCCGTCTATGTGGCACTCGACAGGATAGAGATTCCCATTCCCCTGCCCGACAAGTTCACCGTCTACATCGCCGACGGCATCAACCGGAAACGCTGTTCCTATTTTCTGAAGAAAGTCGCCAACTGAGCCCTTGAGGAGCATGGGCCTCAGCCATGTCCAAAGCCCTTTGTTGAAGTATCAAATGGTTTGTGAGACTGCGCTAACGGCAAGAAGGTTTTCAGGCGCACTGTTTTTGGTGGGGAAATCATTATTATGTCGCAAAATTTCATTCCAATAAATGTATAACAAGGAAGATTATGAGCGACTTGCCGAACTGCCCGAAATGCAATTCTGAATACACCTACGAGGATGGCGTTCTCCTGGTCTGCCCGGAATGCGCCCACGAGTGGAGCAATTCGGCGCCTGCCGAGGAAAAGTCCCGCATCTGGAAGGATGCAAATGGCACCATTCTGCAGGATGGCGATACGGTGACGGTGATCAAGGATCTCAAGGTCAAGGGCTCCTCATCGGCGCTCAAGGGCGGCACGAAGGTGAAGAACATTCGACTTGTTGATGGTGACCATGATATCGACTGCAAGATTGAGGGGTTTAAAGCGATGCAGTTGAAATCTGAATTCGTAAAGAAGGTTTGAAGGGAGGCACCTATGGCGGTTATGACCGAGTTTCTGGATCTGATTGTTCCTCTTGCAATCATCGAGCAGAAGTATCCGGGGGGATGGGTGCAGTGCTTGCGTGACCATCAGCCGGCACTGAATGCGAGGGTGTGGTTCGATGACCATCTTTTTCGTGACGGAGCGATGAATCCCGAGGCTATGGAAGCGCTCCTCAAGGAGTGGTGGAAGCTGGGGTTTGACTGTTACCTGGAGCGGGAGGGGAGAACATACTGGAAGGATCTCTGTGTTTACGATGGCGCGCTCTCCCGTTCGTCCGTTCTATGCGACTGGCTTATAGAGGACCCGGCGACACGAAGCGTCTACCTGAAAGGGACTCCGATGGGGGATGTTGTCGGTCGTGACTGGGAGATGATTGACGATGACTGGGAGCCTCCGAAGTTTCCCGGCGAGCAGGAATAAGCATTTGCAACAGGAGAGAAAAGCAGCGGGGGATGCTGCCTTTTTCGATTGGCCGTCAAACGGCAAATGAACAAGTTACATCCCTGCGGGAGGGGTGTGCAGTCCGATGCGGTTTCCTTCGGTATCTTCAAAAAATGCGATGAATCCGTACTCTCCGATTCCTGTTTTTTTGGAGATGACATTTCCTCCGTTCTTCTTGACCCTCTCCAGTGCGCTATCGATATCAGGCGTTGAAAAATAGATCAGCGTGCCGGCAAGCGAGGGCTTTTGCATCTCCCCCCTCACCAGCGATCCCGCGGCTCCGCTGCCGGTCTCGCTCATTGGAAACCATGCCATCTGCAACTCATTCATCTCATGCTCTTCAAGCGACAGCTGCGTTACTGCTTCATAGAACGCTTTGGCGCGGGTCATGTCGTTCACAGGAATTTCAAACCAGCTGACAGGATTGTGCTCAGTAGCCATAGTTGCCTCCGTTATGATCATTGTTTTCACTGCTTCCAACTTCATAAACCCCAAAGGGAATGCAATAATTCACTGCTTGGGATTTACTCTATGACAATGTCATAAAAGTCGAGCAGTCCGGTGACTTCGGGAAGGGTGAAGCGGGCTTTGCGGAGGCGGTTGTGTTCGGGGTTGATCGAGAAATTGATAGAGGAACGGAAGTCGGCTTTTTCAAGGTTGGTGTGCATGAAGATGGCCTGCAAAAGGTCGCATGTTTCGAACACAGATCCACTCATGTCGGCTTCGGTGAAATCCGCTTCATGAAGCTCGCAGCCGGAAAATCGGGTGTTCTTCAGCTTGAGCTTGTAGAAGGTGGCGAGTTTGAGCATGCAGTTTTCAAAGCCGAGCGAAAGCAGGAACTCCCGGCACTGGTTGAACTGCAGGCCGAGGAGTTTGCAGTTCTTGAATCGCACCTCCTGAAGGCAGGTATCGTTCAATTTCGCCAGGGTGAGGTCGCACTCCTCAAAGGTGCAATCCCTGAAGGTGAATGCGGAGAGGTCGGCGCTTTTTAAGTTGCAGCTTTTGAAGGTACACTCTTCGTAAACCCCTTTGGCAAGAGGGTTTTCGTGCCATGCTATTTTTTTGAAAATCAGATTTTCGGTGTTTGCAGTGTTCATGTTGATAACATACAATCCTTCCTGTGAATTTTGAATTCTAAATTCTCAATGATGGACACCCCGATGGAAACAGCAGGCAGGAATTGAACGGTTATTGGCTGAGGAATGTTATTTTCCTTCAACGGGTTAGCCGTTCTCAAACAGTATCGGAAGGGGGGGGGCGCGATTATGGACAGGACACAGTATAATGCTGCAGTTGCAGAGAAAATTATGGTCAATCCGGACCTGATGGTTTTGCGGATTGATGTTGATGAGGCTCTGGAAAAATTCGAGGCGGGCCAGTACATTCTGCTTGGTCTCTTTGGTTCGGAAAAGCGCTCTGTGAACTCGGAGCCGGAGGAGTTTCCTGCCGATCCGGACAAGCTGATCCAGCGACCCTACTCCATAGCTTCTGCCCGAACCGAGACCCGCCAGCTCGAATTCTTTATTTCACAGGTTAAGTCAGGGCAGCTCTCTTCGCGGCTTTTCCATCTCAATGTTGGCGATCGCCTCCATGTCGGCAATGCGATTGCGGGCCTCTTCAGGCTTGACGAGGCGCCGGATGGAAGCGATATCATCATGGTCGCCACAGGAACAGGAATCGCCCCCTATATCAGTTTTCTCCGCTCCCATATCATTGAGAGGCCAGAAAGCAAGATGGTGGTGATTCATGGCGCAACGCACAGCAGGGATCTTGGTTACTATAGCGAGTTGACTTTTCTGGCCGATACTGTCCCAAATTTTTTCTACGTGCCTACCTTGACCGATGCCGATGAGCACTGGGATGGTTACCGACTGATGATTGAGGATCTCTTGAAGCGGGATGTGCTGCAGAACGAATTCAATATCTCCCCGGACCCCGAGCGGACACATTTCTTTGTCAGCGGAAAGCCTGATATGGTCGCCCATGTGTCGGCCTGGCTGGAGGAATACGGCTACAGGCGCAACCATCCGGACGAACCGGGTGAGCTCTATATTGAGGAGTTCTGAACGGACACCCCCGAAATCCCGCACTCACCTGAGGAGTTTGGTCGCCAGCTCCGGGCGCTGTTCCTTCCGTAACATAGTATCATGAGTGGCTAAGGCAGGGTGGTTCTAAAGCCGGGACGCTCTGCTTTTCAAGCTGAAAATATTGTTGCCATGAAATCACCCCTTATAAAAATAACGCTTATCAGTGTGATTTTCATTTCACTGGTGCCACCGATGAATAAGCTGCACTCTACAGGTGTTAATACGGGGAGTGCGCCGATTACTCTTGCCGATAGTACAAGGCAAAACCATGAAAGTTCTGAAGATTCTTTAATCACCATTGTTGCTGTTGGCGATATCATGATGGGCACTAATTACCCGTCAGAGGAGTGTTTGCCGCCCCGAAACACAGCGTTGCTCCAGCCAATCGGCGAAATCCTGAAAAACGCTGATATATCGTTTGCCAACCTCGAAGGGCCCATTTTGGATGCCGGTGGCAAGGCTAAGAGATGTGTCGATCAATCAAAATGCTTTGCTTTCCGTCAACCCGAATATTTCTTGCCGGAACTCAAAGCTGCGGGACTAAATCTTTTTTCAGTTGCCAACAATCATATGAGTGATTTTGGGCGTCCCGGCCGGGATAACACCTGTAAAGTTCTTAGGGAAAACGGATTCCATTTTGCCGGTCTGGAACAGTGCCCTTCTGATATCATTGCCGTTAAAGGCGTCAGGGTCGGGTTCACTGCATTCGCCCCGAATGCACCATGTTTGTCTGTAAATAACTATAAACAAGTCACTGAAACAATTGCCGCTCTGAAGCAACAGTGTGATATCGTCATTGTTTCATTTCATGGCGGGGGGGAAGGTTCACGGTATGCACATGTTCCAAGGCGGCACGAACAGTTTTATGACGAGGACAGGGGTGATGTTTATGCATTTGCCCGTGTGGCAATAGACGCAGGGGCGGATGTGGTGCTTGGTCATGGTCCTCATGTAACGCGTGCAATTGACTGCTACAAGGGTCGCTTTATCGCCTATTCAATGGGGAACTTTTGTACCTATGGCCAGTTCAATTTAAAAGGCATTAGCGGGATTGCCCCAGTCTTTAAGCTCCATATCCGCAAAGACGGCAGCTTTGTTTATGGCAATGCGATATCTATAAAACAGATAAATGAGGGCGGGCCTCTTGTCGATAGCGCTAACCAGGCGTTTCGCCAAATTCAGACACTGACAGCAGCAGATATTCCTGAATTGAAGGTTAATTACGGAAGAAACGGGTACTTCAGTTTTCAATAGTACCCGATCGCTATAAACGCAAAAACCGGCAACGAAATACTTCGTGCCGGCAGATTGTCCTAAACCAGACTGACGCTGGAATAGCCAAGATCTATGCCTCAGGAGAGAGCAACTGCGGGGTATTGACTGGTGCTGGTTTTGCGGGAGCATTGTTCAGAAGGCGAACACCACCTGCAAATTGCTTTTCGTAGAAGTTCTGTATCAGCTTTTCTTCGGTTACACCTTTTGTAGTGGAAGAGTGCACGAACGTATCACTGCCGATAAAGATGCCGACATGATTAATTCCCTTTCCCCTGGTCTTGAAAAACACCAGATCACCCGGCTGCAGATTTTCTTTACTGACTCTGGTGCCCATGGAAGACATCTCTTTTGATGTCCTCGGGAGATTCATATTAAACGCCTTGTTGTACATAAACCCTACAAAACCGGAGCAATCGAACCCCTTGGGTGTCGTGCCTCCCCATCTGTATCTTGTTCCGAAATATTGGATCACGTCCTTGAAAAAAGAGCCCATGTGGCCGATAGTCTGATCCGGGGCATCAACACTCTTCTCCTCCTGAGCGATTGCGGGACTATCTGGTGTGGTTTCACTCTGTGCAACGGAGGAGGTTGTAAGCGGGACGACGAAGAGCAGGAAGCATACCGCCAGAAAGCGCGCCACAGCACGAATCCTTGCGGTATATCGTCTCACGGGAACGGCTGCCAATGCATCTATATGATGGGGCATGAATTTTCTCGTTAGGTATAGCTTGGAATTTCGGGTACCCAATATAGCGATTTTTCGCGTTACACCAAAGCTCATTATCTCTTCATTGACACGCTCTGGAACGCAGCTTCCCCCTCTTCGTCGAGAGAAGTTTGGCTTTGTGAACCATAATAAGGGGAGGCCGCCAGGCAAGCATATGGAACCCCCACCGGCATATAATCTCTCACTGAAGCGATGGGCAACATGAGCTGGCATCGACATGAAGACGATTTCATCGCACAAGGGCAGCCATTCTCTGGCGACGCTCGCATTAGCAGCTGGGGCACCCATCGAGGCTGTCCGGGAGATGCTCGGCCATCGTTCCATAAAGAGCACGGAACGCTATGCCGAGGTGGTACCGGGAACTATGCGCAAGTGGGCGGGAGTCGTCCAGTCGAAGGCTTTGCTTCCTGGAGAGGTTAACCCAGAGAGTATTGTTACCTGCTTCATGCAATACATGGAGCAAGAAGAATACCCGATTTTCAGGGCCGAATTTGAAATGAACCTGCAGGAAAAACCCAATGATCCTCGCTTTCTGAATGATATGTCTCCACTCTTGACGAGCGGGATATCCTGGGATGCAAGTGCGGCCGCAAGGTATGTTCTTGATTCTCTGGCTCCCTTAATGCCATGATCATACGGGCAGTATTGGCGACGGATGCGCTTATCCATTCTAAGCATGACTGCATGTTGGCCGTCTAGCGCACAGTGCAGTATGACTCATTCAATGAAGACCGGTGGGGAGGGGGTTCTCGGTATTGCCGGGTTTTACGTTGCGCCGCTGCTTGGCGAAAAGATCATTGAAGCCACTGGATCAGCAATCGCACTTTACCGAGATGGTGCGAAAAGAGAAATAACGCAGGCCTCTATAGGAATTTCTGTAAATCAGTATATTGTGTGATTCTGTGGTGTTTGGAGGATACCTGACACCACGGGTGTCTAGAGCGTAGTAAGCTATTTTGTTGCGGTTTTCCGGGGCGAAATGTAACTGAGGTGTGACTTAATATTTCTTGGTGACTGTAAGTTCTTGATTATTAATTTCTTGGGAGGATGTGGACAATATAGGACTCGAACCTATGACCTCTCGCGTGTGAAGCGAACGCTCTAACCAACTGAGCTAATTGTCCTTCAATAGTGCTCCAGTATATGGTTTGCCTTTGTTTTTTGCAACGCTCCTGGTAATTATTTCAACATCAACTATTATGGATCAGAATAACCCTTCAGAAATGTTGGCTACTACGGTGAAGGTTGGCGCTCCGCTTGTCCTTGGGCCGATAGTCACCCCGGTTGCCATGCCAATCCTTCATGGCCTGACAGGCATCGCAGTGGTCGGGATTGGTCTGGTTGCTACAGGGAGCCTCGTGAGCCAGGCTTTCGGCGCTCTTTTTGGTGGCCTCAATCCAAACAAAATGCGTTGACTTTTTTCTCTTGCTTCCTGTCTGCCACTTCGGCGATTTGCCGCATTGTGGCGCAACTTCCCTCCGGGACTGATTTCCCGGCTGCTGAGATTTTATTGCCTGACCATTGACGACAACCTTAATTTTCACCCCATGAAGAAGTTCATCAGTCGTGCCAGCATCCTCTTTTTTTCATTTCTTCTCTCCTGTACGCTTCTGAATGAGGCACATGCTTCCGGCGTTGAGACTGCGGGCAGCATTCTTCAGATTCTCCTTCCAGCAGGTGCTGCGGCTGTGACATACGACCGTCACGACAGCGAGGGCTTTGTGCAGCTGGCGGAGTCAGGTATTTTGACTCTTGGTGTTACTTACGGCTTGAAGTTTACCATTCCCGAGACCCGTCCGAATGGAGGGAAACACTCCTTTCCTTCCGGCCATACCTCGACCTCCTTTGCAGCAGCAGAGTTTCTCCGCACGCGCTATGGTCTGGATTATGGCATTCCAGCCTATCTGGCGGCATCGTTTGTTGGTTACAGCAGGGTTGAAGCCAAAGAGCACTATACCCGGGATGTCATCTCAGGGGCGGCCGTCGGTATCATGAGCGCCAATGTCTTTACAACGCACAACAAGAACTGGAATGTCCGGACCCAAACCGGTCCGTCGGGCTATGGCATCACCCTTACCGGCCTCTTTTGAGCTTCTTTTCTTCGGAGTGCTTAGCCGATAACAGCTTATGTGGCGCCACCGGGCTTATGGTTCGGTGGCGTTTTTCGTTTTCAATGTGCAATTATCTGATGATTAAGCCGGTTATACTGCGATGATGGATTACCAAAAACAGCGGTCCGCAATGAGGCTTTTTGCACTGTTGCTCTGCTCTATGCTCAGCCTGCTTACAGGATGCTCGCCTGAGAGCGCAGAGCGCTTCTATGCAGGTGACCGTTCCACCGCTCAAAAGGAGGAGAAGATGAGTTGTAACCAGTTGACGCCCGATGAGGAACGGGTGATTGTGCATAAAGGCACGGAGATGCCTTTCAGCGGCAAATACTATCTCAACAAGGAGTCTGGGACCTATCGCTGCAGGCGTTGCGAGGCGCCGCTTTTCCGCTCCTCCGACAAATTCGAGTCGGGCACTGGCTGGCCAAGTTTCGATGACGCTATTGAGGGCGCCGTTAAGCAGGTTCCCGATGCTGATGGAAGGCGCACAGAGATAGTCTGCGCGAAGTGCGGCGCCCATCTCGGTCATGTCTTTTTCAGTGAGGGTCTGACCTCGAAAAATGTCCGACATTGCGTCAACTCCGTCTCCCTGAATTTTCAGCCAGAAGCAAAGGCAGAAACTCGCAGCAGGAAGGCGATATTTGCCGGGGGATGTTTTTGGGGTGTCGAGTACCATTTCGACAAACTCAAGGGTGTTCTTTCAGCAAAGTCCGGCTACACAGGGGGCACGGTTGACCACCCGTCCTACAGGGATGTCTGCAGTGGCAGGACCGGCCATGCAGAGGCTGTGGAGATAGAGTTCGACCCGGCCCTGGTGAGCTATGAGACGCTGGCAAAGCTCTTTTTCGAAATCCACGACCCCACCGAGGTCAATCGGCAGGGGCCGGATATCGGCACGCAGTACCGCTCCGCGCTTTTTTATCTTGACGATGAGCAGAAGAGGGTTGCCGAAAAGCTTATCTCAGAGTTGAAAGCAAAGGGATACCGGGTGGCGACGAGCGTGGAAAAGGCGGGAACCTTCTGGGAGGCGGAGGGCTATCATCAGGATTACTACGAGAAGAACGGTCACCAGCCCTATTGCCACATCTATCAGAAGCGCTTTTAGGGTTGCCAGGTTGCTGTTCTCGATTGATTCAGTTTACTATACGGAGTCAGTCCTCTTCACCGCCGCCCTGACGGCTTCGATGAGCTCATCCAGTCCATTGAAGCCATCGATTACCTTCTTCGGCATAAGTACCCCGATTCCGTTGCTGTTCTTCAGGATTACGGGGTACTCAAAGGTGAGTCTGTACTTTTTCTCGAACTCGTCACGGTGGAGGAACTCCATAGGCACGCCGATGGAGGTGCGGAACTGTTTCCAGGCATCAAGCTCGGTGAAGGGCCCGTAGGTCAGCTTGCAGAGCGAGCAGTCATAGGTTTCGGGAGTGATGATCTTGCGAACCAGGTCAATAAGGCTGCTTATCGGGTTGCTGTCGCTGTTATAGACGAAGATGAGTTTCATGTCGCTGTCGGGGTTTTGTGGAACGTTGCATTCTCTTGACTCTGTTAGCAACGCCGGATGAACCCGAGATGTTCCACTTGCCTCTTTTCGGCAGCTTCAACGCGCCATTCAGGCGGAAGGGTTTTCCGTCAGGAGTTCAACCATTTCTCCGACGCTGGTGCATGTCCGGCAGCATGATGCGTAATTGGCCGGGAGCATTTTTTCCGATGCGATGCGCCCGAAAAACTCGAGGAGCTGGTTCCAGAATCCGTTCAGGTTTAACAGAATAATCGGTTTCTGGTGGTGGCCGAGGTGCTTCCAGGTAATGACCTCCATCAACTCGTCGAGAGTGCCGAACCCTCCGGGAAGTACCAGATAGGCATCTCCCCATTCGGCGAGCTTCATCTTTCGCTCGTGCATGGTTTCGACCACATGGAGCTCGCTGAGCCCGTAATGGGCGACCTCACGCTCTTCGAGGAAGCGGGGGATGATTCCCCTGACCTTCCCGCCGTTCTGAAGCACAGCATCAGCGATGCAGCCCATCAGCCCGACCCGTCCTCCTCCGTAGACCAGACCTATCCGCCGTTCCGCCAAGTTTCGGCCAAGCTCGCCGGCTGCCGCAAAATATTCGGCCGGAGCAAGATTGCTCGAACTGCAGTAGACGGTGACCGATGAGATCATGGATTGCTAGTGGTTGAGGGTGATACTGTCCGCGGCCCGCCCGTAGACATAGGTTTTCGGCTCTTCAATCTTTTTTGTCGCAAAGAGCGCCACTGCGCGCTCCCAAAGGTCGGAGTCTTCAGCATAGTCCAGATCTTTGAATCCTTCGATGGCAAAAAAGAGCTCCCTTTTGCCAAAAAGGGTCCCGCCGAGTGTGCACTCCCGGATATGGACGAGCATTTCAGGATTGTGGCGGTCCTTTACCATGATTGTTTCATCAGAGAGAAAGCCGCCCGAGAGCAGCATGATATCCGGCCGCGCCCTGATGATCGCCATTCTTGATTCAAGATGGTTTTCCAGATAGTGGTCGTCGCTGTCGAGAAAGGTTATGTGCCGGCCGAAGGATGCCTGCATGCCCGCGTTGCGGGAGAGCGCCTGCTTGCGGTTGCTATGCTTCATGTATCGGATCTTACTGGTGCATTGTATGTAAGGGTCAACGCGCTTGAAGGTATCGTCGGTACTGCCGTCGTCGACGATGATAAGCTCCCAGTCAGCGAAGGTTTGCCGGATAACGCTCTTAATGGCGGTTTCAAGATGCGCGGCCCGGTTGAATGAAGGCAGTATAACCGATACCTCGGGCCTGACGGAAAATCTCATGGTTTTGCAGCCTTGATGGCAAGGGCAGAGACCAGCATGCCGGCCACCAGAAAGTTCTGCGCAATGGCGTTATATCGTACATCCATGCTTCTTGGCGAGCGTACAAGGCTGAACTGAAGGAGGATCTGCGGGATGATGAGGGCAGCAGCAATCATGGCAAAGGTCTTCTGGCCGATGAGAAGCATGTAGCCCGCAGAGAGGATCTGGCCAAGGTCGATCAGTATGGCAGCAATCGTTGCTGCTCCCCTCTCTCCAAATACGGCAGGAAGGGTCCTGATGCCGACCTGGCGGTCACCGTCGATTGACTTGAAGTCGTTGATGGTCATGGTGCCGGTGCTGGAAAGGGTGAAGAACGCGGCAACGATCAGCGATGGCTGCAGGGAGTGGATGGAGACTGCGGGGTTGAAGGCGATTTCGCCCGCGATCCATGGTATGACGAGATAGGATACGGCCACAATAGTGTTGCCCGCCCAGAGTCGCTTTTTCAGCTTGATGGGGTTGGCGCTGTAGAGGTGGGCATTGACGATGCCGATCACCACATACAACCCGATGAGCGGCTCTATGAGGTAGCCTGTGATGACCGACAGCACCGACCACACTGCAATAAGCATGGTTGCATGCTTCAGGGAGATGGCTCCGGCCGGAATTGGCCGGGATGGTTCGTTGATCTCATCAAGATCCCTGTCGAAATAGTCGTTGAGCATCTGGCAGGTGCCGGTGGCAAGAGGGCCAGTAAGGAGCATGGCAAGGATGAACTTCATGCCGCCGAGGTCACCCCAGCCGAAACGTCCGCTTGAGACGGCGCCGCAGAGAAAGCTCCACATGACCGGAATCCATGTTATCGGCTTGAGGAACCTGAGGAAGAGCGCAAGCCTGGAGAGAGACTCCCGGGAGCGCACCAGCGGAGCTACCGGTTTTCGGCAGCTGAGCGGGTCTAACACGCTCTGGGGGGGAGGGTGTCGCTCCGAATCGTGTTTTGTGCGAGGGGAACTCACCAGGTCGGAATTGCAATTAGTGAAAGGGCCAGACAATCAGGCTTAACATAACATGTAATACTAAGGAACGGAACCACATATCGCAAATTATCGATGAAGAAAGCCTGCCCGTTTCTGGCAAATGCATTTTCTGCAGGCAGGATGCTTCGCCTTTGGCGGTACCCGTCTACACTGGCGGCACCTTATTGTATCATTATGATGCGTTCGGTCTTGATGACTTCGTTATTCCTCCCGCATATGCTCGCTCAACTTACATTTTTTAAGTGAGTTATTGCTGCCTGACTGCTAGTGGCACGGTTTGTGAAGCATATAAGGAGAGTCTCAAATTCACATGAACCAAATCTCTTCAACCAATGAAAAAATTCTTATTGACTGTGGCATCGCTCTCTCTTTTTGCCTTGCCAGCCGTCGCAGCGCCATCTCCGTATGTAGGCGGTTCTGTTGGACCGGGCTTTTTCGGTAACTCGGATGCGACTTATTCCGGCATCTCTTCGACCGATTATATCACCTACCAGACGGGAGTCCCTTTCACGCTCGGTGTCGGCCTCAAAGGTGAGTCGTATCGTGCTGAAGCCGCTTTCGGATTCCAGTCGCACGATGTCGAAAAGATAAAGCTGAATGGCATCGACCAGTCCAAAGTATCAGGGTACCGGGTTTCCCTCTACTCCTACATGGTAAACGGATATTATGATATCGATTTGAGGTATGACAGCATCATCCCCTATGTCATGGCCGGTCTTGGCGTTGCCTCCATTCATTCCAGTGAGCCGACCATATCCTATGATCGCGCACTGTTTGCATGGCAGGCTGGCGCCGGAGTGAGTGTTCCTGCAACGAGAAACATCACCATTGACCTTGCTTACCGCTATTTCAAGCCATCTTCCTACGACGCAGGGAATGCGACTGATATCAGCAGCTTCAGCCACAACTTCCTGCTTGGGGCCAGATACATCTTCTGAGCGGGTTCAGACATCGGGAGTGAAAAGGAGGCCAAGCCTCCTTTTTTTTATGCACTGACGCCACCCCCTCTTCGGCGCAGGTTCGCCCGGGCTTGCGTTCATGGCTTGTTCTTTGTTAGATTATGGGACGCGGTGAGTGGCGTGCATCAATCAATCGAGTCGAAACAGAAGCAAGATGATTACAGCGGTAATCCGTTTTTTTCAGGAGATGAAAAAAAGTTTTCTTCTTCATGCTGTTGCTGCACATTTCAGCAATGGTCTTATTCCCGTTGCGGTACTCTATCTCTCGCTCTTCCTGCTTTCGGGGGATCTCTCAATGGGGAGCACCGTTCTGCATCTCCTTTTTATTGTGATTCTCTTTATTCCGGTCTCTTTTTTTTCGGGCATTCGTGAGTGGAAGATAAAATACAAGGGGGCGCCGACTCCGGTTTTCAGGAAGAAGATCCGCCTCTCCCTTCTGCTTTTTATGCTTTCGGTTGCCTCCGTTACGCTCGGCTTGAGTGTTCCTGATATCCTGATTCAGCAAGGTCCGCTTCACTGGATAGATCTCTTCGTGCTCTTTATGATGCTTCCTGTCGTTGTGCTGCTGGGTCATTACGGCGGGAAACTTTCGGCAGGGCAGAGAGCGGCATCGGCTCGCAAATAGGGGAGTCAGGTTTGGAGTGATTTCTCGCTGTTCATGGAGAGCAGAAGAGTAGAATGCAACAAGTTGTCAGTTATGGAAGCTATGGAGATTTTTCTTGAACCGATTACCCTCGCCGACCGCGAGGATATTATTGATATTTTTAACTACTATACCGAAAACAGTTTTGCAGCATATACCGAAAAGCCGCTTTCCTATGACAGGTTTGAGGGTTTCATCCACTCTTCCTGGGGATACCCTGCAGTGATGGCAAGGGACGGCTCCGGCGAGGCCCTCGGATTTGGCATGCTGAGGCCATACAGCTCGATCCAGGCATTTTCATCCACCGCTGAACTGACCTGTTTTCTCCGGCATGGATATACCGGTATGGGCATCGGAAAGATTGTTTTCGCCCATCTTGAAGCCAGAGCCCGGGAGTTGGGTATCTCTTCGATTCTTGCCAGCATCTCTTCACTCAATGAAGGGAGTTTCCGCTTCCATCTGAACAACGGGTTCAGGGAGTGCGGCCGTCTTGTCGGGGTCGGGCAAAAGCTGGGTGAGAGGTTCGATGTCATCTACTGCCAGAAGGCCATCTGACTATTGACTATTAACAGCAACACAATGATCGACTTCCATACTTTTCTGGCATTCTTCACGACATCACTCCTGCTTGCGCTTTCGCCAGGCCCCGACAATCTGTTCGTGCTGGCGCAGTCTCTTCAGAACGGCCGTGCGGCGGGCTTTTATGTCACTCTTGGCCTGTCGACCGGCCTGATTGCCCACACGGTGGCAGTCGCACTCGGTCTTGCCGCCATCATCCGTGCTTCCTTAGTGGCGTTTGCCGTTCTGAAATTCATGGGCGCGGCCTATTTGATCTATCTTGCATGGCAGGCATTCAGTGCCGGCAGTTCGGATGGCGGAGCGGATGCTCTTCCGCTCCTTTCCAGAAGCGGGCTTTACCGTCGAGGGGTTGTCATGAACCTGACGAATCCCAAGGTTTCGCTTTTTTTTATGGCATTTCTGCCGCAGTTCGCCGACCCCATGCGGGGATCAATGACCGTGCAGTTTTTTCAGCTTGGGGGCATTTTCATCATCGCAACCATGATCGTCTTTGGCGCCGTCAGCATTTTTGCCGGGGGAGCCGGAGAGCGGTTCCGCCGTTCCGCCATGGCACAACTGGTCGTCAACAGAGCTGCTGCTGCGGTATTTGTTGGTCTTGCCTTCAAACTTGCCCTGTCGGAACGATAAAGAGGGGGTTACCATGAAATTCATTCCGCTTCTGTCGGTCGCTGAGCTTCCTGAAAACAGCCACCGGACAGTCAGTGCCGGCGTAAGGAGCATCGCGCTTTTTCATTACGACGGTACCATAACGGCGCTTGATCATGCATGCATCCACAAGGGCGCCGATCTCGGACAGGGGACAGTCCGGTCGCTTGCGGACGGTGAGCGCTATGTGACATGCCCCTGGCATGGTTGGCAGTACAATCTGAAGACGGGCAAAGCGCCTGAGGACTATCCGGACAGGCAGGCCCTTTATGAGGTGAGGGTTGAGGATGGCATGATCCTCGTTTCGGAGGAGCCTGTTTCAGCGGCTTTCATGGCGGGACATGAGCGTGATCAGCTTGCCGACCTCAGAAATCTTGACTATCTGACGACAGCGACCTCCCTCAATGTGCTTGGAATTTCAGCCACCAATATGAACCGCGACCTGCCCCGTCCGTCCACTTCGGAAACGGCACTGCAGAGCGCCCTCGATTATGCTGCTTCGGAGTTCGGAGCCTCGGTGAAGATGATCAGGCTGCGGGAGCTTGATTTCAGGCATTGCGAAGGCTATTACAGCCGCCACGAGAGGGCCTGCACATGGCCCTGCTCAATATCGGAAATGGATCCGGGTGACGGGATGAACGAAGTTTACCGTTCAATGGTACTCTGGGCGGACGCAGTCATTCTGGCTACTCCGATCAGGTGGGGCAACGCCTCGTCGCTCTACTACAAGATGGCCGAAAGACTCAACACCGTCCAGAACCAGATCACTCTTTACGACAGGGTGCTTGTTCGCAACAAGGTGGCCTCGTTCATAATCACCGGCGGTCAGGATAACGTGCAAGGGGTGGCAGGTCAGCTCAACTCGTTTTTTACCGATCTGGGTTTTACGTTTCCCCCTTTTAATTTCGTCGGCTGGAGCCGCGGCTGGATAGCAGAGGATACGGAAAATAACTACACCCGATTTTTCAAAAGCCGTTATATAAAGCGTTCCGTCAGGGAGCTGGTTATCAATACGCTCAAGCTGGTCATGCAGCTCAAGCAGATGGATGTTTCCCTCCTCCAGTCGCCCAAGCCGAGGCTCTCCGAAGCCGGCGGCCTGACGGAATGAATAACTCCTGCCGATCTCATGCGGCTAGAATGCACAATGGAGGTTTCTGCAGATGTCCAGGTCATTTTGCAAGGCGTCAGCCATGTTGCTCTTGCTCTCCATGTTCGCCAGCGGATTCGCTCTTGCCGCCGGGCGGCAGGTAGGCGTTGTCCTGCTTCACGGAAAATGGGGAGATCCCTCCCGCCATATCGGCAATCCGGCTCGTTCAATGAGGAGTCGGGGCTCCCTGGTTGTGACTCCCTTGATGCTGTGGAGCCGAGTGAGCTGATACGATGTTGACTGTTCTGCCGCTCTGGAGAGGGTGAGTGAGCAGGTCAGGGAGCTGCGGCAGCGCGGGGCAACCGTAATCGTCATCGCCGGACACAGCACGGGCGCCAATGCGGCAATTGCCTGCGCCGCCTATGGCAGTGAGAAAGTTGACGGGATCATTGCCATTGCTCCCGGGCACACCCCTGATAGAGTCGAGTCCCGTCAGGCCATTAAAGCGGACCTCGACGGGGCAAGAGAGATGATCAGGGCTGGAAAGGGGGGCGATCATGCACTTTTTCTTGACAGAAATCAGGGCAGGGAGGAAATCAGTGATATGACCGCCAGCATTTCCTTCAGCTGCAGCGATCCGGTAGGAGTGGCCTCAATGCCTCTGTCTGCTTCAAAAGTCCGCTTGGGGCTTCCTCTTTTTGGATAGTCGCCGGAGAGGGCGATGCTCTTTATGACGCGGGCCAATCGTATGTGTTTGACAAATGGCCTGTAAATCCGGGGGACGGCTATCTGCAGCTGGAATTCAGTCACATCAAGGCTCCAGACGACGCCATTCCTGATATCATCAATTGGCTCGATAGCCTTCCCCCATCTTCCTGAAAAAAGCCTTTCGGCATTGCTTGCGTTTTGCCTCTCTCCCAAGAGAAGATGGCTTTCGTTTGGCAGGGGAGATGTTTGTTTTATAATACGGAATTGCGTACAATAAACGTTACGTATTAACGTACAACGCATTGTCTCTTTTATGGGAAGAATAAATCTTGAGGAAGATATCAGGCCGCTTTCGGAGTTTCGTGCCAATACAGCCTCCATGGTGAAGCAGGTGAAGAAGACCGGGCGTCCACTCGTGCTGACTCAGTACGGGAAGAGCACGGTCGTGCTGCTCGACGTCCGGCAGTATCAGTCGATGCTTTCATCTGTCGAGTTATCCCCCGACGAGGCGGCTGGCGTGCGGGGAGGCCGTAAGAGGGGAACGATAGGCCCTTGAACTGATTTTTTTTCTTAAATAACCCGGAAGATAATGTCTCCGGTTTTGTACTTTCGTTTTATTCCAGACTAACCAGAATTCCCCCCGGAGAACGTCCCATGCCAGATCAACCACTGACAAGCGTTACCGTCCGCTATTGGAAGCAGGCAGTAGTTTCATGCAGGAATCTCCTTTCAGTCCGCCTCTGCATCGCCATTTCACTTGTTGCATCCTTGCCCTCTCTCTGTCCGCTTCATGCCGAATCCAGGCAGGATGCCGCTCCTTTAAAGATTCCGATTGAGTCCTATATCGTCAAGGATATCTCCGGCTCAAAAGTGCTGATGATGAAGGATATCGACAGGCCGGTATCCCCGGCGAGCCTTACCAAGGTGTTGACCTGCATCATGGCTATTGAGAGCGGCAAGCTCGACCAGGATGTGGTGATAACGAAAGAGTCGACTGAGGTTGAGCCCTCTAAGGCCGGATTGAGGGTCGGGGATCGGGTCAAGCTTGGCGATCTTGTCAAGGCAGCTATGGTCAACTCGAGCAACGATGCTGCGTTTGCCATTGCCATCTATCTTGGTGGAAATGTCAACTCTTTTGTGACATCGATGAATGCCCGGGCGAAGGCGCTGGGCATGAAAAATTCCAGGTTTACCAATCCCGCGGGCTTCGACAAGGGGATCTATCTCGGCAATACCTCGACGGCCGGGGACCTTTTGTGCCTGACCGAGCACGCCATCCGCAATCCGGTATTCAATGAGATTGCAAGGCTGGAAAGGGCGGTCTTTACTGAGCAGACGCACCATAAGGTCTTTTCTCTGAAGACACACAACAAGCTGCTCGACAAATATCCCTATGCCGTCGGCATCAAGACAGGATATACCTGCAAGGCCGGTCGCTGCCTTATCGGCAGGGCCATCAAGGATAACCGCGATGTTCTTCTGGTGATGCTCAATGCAAAGACGGACCGCTGGGGCGTCGCCGCCGACATGTTCGACAGCGCGCTTCAGGTGAACAGTGCGGATCGGGCGGGGATCGTTGTTGCTCACGGCGCAAAAGGGGTAAGGATGCGGCTCGCGGAAGGAAAGAGCGCAAGCGGGGTGAGAGTTGCGGGTCGTTCGCTGAAGGGCGGCCGCAGTGCCGGCAAGCATGGCAGAGCGGTGGCGATAGCTTCGCTCAAACATGGCCGCCGTGCTGATCGCAATGCCGTCGTTTTGGCAAAATCGACCCATAAGCAGGATCGAAAGGCGCTGGCGCTTTCAAAATCGATGAGGAAGACCAAGAAGCGTGATCTTGCTTTGTCGAAGCCCCTCAGAAAACAGAGACGGAAGGCGGACCTCTCCTGAGCCGCATCGCATTCAACGGTTTAACGGGAAGTGTTTTTTCCTCTCGGACAACTCAATTGTAGTGACTCATGATAAAGCATATCGTCATGTGGCGTCTGAAGGACGTTGCGCATGGAAATGATCGCCCTGCTAATGCCGCGCTCTTCAAGGAAAAACTTGAGGCTCTTAGGGGAAGAATTCCCGGGATGATGGCAATTGAGGCGGGAGTCGATTTCAGCGGGGGAGAGAGTTCCGGGGATGTCGTACTCTATAGCGAATTTGTCGATCGTGCAGCTCTTCAGGCCTATCAGGAGCATCCTCTTCATCAAGCGCTGAAGCCCTTTATCGGTGAGGCCTCTTTGGAACGCAGGGTCGTTGATTACGAGGTGTAAGGGCGCGTATGCCTTTTATGGGGCAGAGTGATCGGGGAATCAAAAGCGGGTATAAAAAAAGCGGAAGGATTGCGCCTTCCGCTTTTTTTATTTCATCTACCTGATGGTTTATCCCTTGACGATAGCGTCAGATGGGCAAACAGCTGCACAAGCAGCTTCGCCGCCGTCGCATTCGGTACAGGTGCCTGCGTCAATAACGTAAACATCGTCGCCGGCAGAGATTGCCGTGACTGGACATTCCGGTTCACAAGCTCCGCAGTAGGTGCATTCTTCGGTAATGTAGAGTGCCATATTACGATTCCTCGCTTAAATGTTGAAAAAATAGGAAAGAAAGAACGATTCGGGTCAATTTCGGATAATATAAGTTTTTTTGGTCAGGTCAAAAAAAACCCTCAAACTTACCCTCTTTTATTGTTGAGGGAGAGTGGCTCTGCACGCAGGAACCTCTCTTGAGATTATGGGTTCAGAGCTTGTAATTCAGCCGCTTACACCTTGATGATGCAGTCTACAGGGCAGACTGCCACGCACGCGGCTTCATCATGGAATCCCTCGCAGTCGACGCAGACACTCTCATCCACCATATAAAGATCATCGCCGGGGCTGATGGCCTTGACCGGGCACTCCGGCTCGCAGGCTCCGCAGTAGGTGCAGGTATCGGTTATACGGTGTGCCATAGCGCTCTCCCTGTTCAATGGTTTTGATCGATGATGCCGGGTCATTCCGGATTATCCAGCCTCTGTAGAACCTCATCAACCCGCCGCACCGGGTCAAAGTTCCTGGTGAAGAGAGTCGCGGCTATTTTTTTTCGTGAATCTCATAGGCGTTGACAATGTCACGCACAAGCTTGTGGCGGACCACGTCGGATTTGTCGAGGTAGACAAAGCTGATTCCCTTGATGTCTTTCAGGATTTCAGGAGAGCTTGTCAGTCCTGATTGCATCTCTGTTGGGAGGTCGATTTGAGTGACATCACCGGTAATGATCGCCTTGGAGTTGATGCCGAGCCGGGTCAAGCACATCTTCATCTGCTTTGTCGAGGCATTCTGGGCTTCATCGAGAATAATGAATGCGTTGTTGAGCGTCCTTCCCCTCATGTAGGCAAGAGGGACAATTTCGATGATTCTGCGTTCGGTGAGGAGCTTCAGCTTTTCAGCGGTCAGCATGTCCTGAAGTGCGTCGTAGAGAGGACGGAGATAGGGGTCAATCTTTTGCGCGAGGTCACCGGGCAGAAATCCGAGGCTTTCACCTGCTTCCACGGCGGGACGGGCCAGAACGATACGCTTGACGCTTTTCGATTTCCATGCGGCCACAGCGACGGCGACGGCCGTATAGGTTTTGCCTGTGCCGGCAGGACCGATGGCAAAAACGATGTCATTGGTTTTGGCTTCCTGAACCATCCGTCGCTGTCCGTCGGTCTTTGCCCTCACGGCATAGTCGGGTGTCGAAACGATGATATCGGCGTCAAGAGGGTAGCTGGTATGATCGGGTGCGGCAGGGAATAGCGCAAGGCTGATAAGGGCGCTGAGGTCGTTGTCGAGCACTTCGCCGTGCCGGTTGACAAGGTGCATCATCTCCCTGAAGACCCGTTCCGGAGCTTCTATATCCTCTGCGTCGCCCCGTATGGTTATCCGGCTGCCCCTTGCCGTTATGACGACAAGAGGAAACTCGGTCTTGATTCTTTTGAGGTGTGAGTCGTAGGGCCCGAAAAGAAGGACGGGCTCCATGGCGTGGATCTCGATTGTTTTTTCTGTTGTCAACGTCGATTGATGTTTAGGCATTATGGCTGTTTGACGAGGAGGTCGAGATAGGGGTTTTCGGTTGCCAGATAGTCCCCCACATACTCGCTTACCCCACGCTCCAGTGAAGTAAGCGGTTCAGTGAACCCGGCGGAGCGGAGCCGCGTCATATCGGCGCAGGTATAGTACTGGTACTTGTCGCGCATCGTTTCAGGCATATCCATGTATTTGATATCGGGGGGCGTGGCGAGGGCTGTGAATGTTGCCGTTACCAGATCCCTGAAGCTCCTTGCCGTGCCGTTGCCGACATTGAAGAGCCCCGACGAGTCGGGGTGCTCAAGCAGCCATGACATGATCCTGGTGCAGTCCCTGACATAGACAAAATCGCGCAGCTGCTCGCCATCCTGGTAGTCCGGCCTGTGTGAGCGGAAGAGTTTCACGGAGCCTGTCTTGCGGATTTGATTGAATGCTTTGTAAACAACGCTGCTCATCTCGCCCTTGTGATACTCATTGGGGCCGTAGACATTGAAGAATTTAAGGCCGGCAGCATGGTCGAGAATGCCGTTTTTCAGTGCCCACCGGTCAAACAGTTGCTTGGAGTATCCGTACATGTTGAGCGGGCGGAGCCTGTCGAGCTTTTCGACAGAGTCGCTGTAGCCGGAGGAGCCGTCTCCGTAGGTGGCGGCGCTTGAAGCGTAGACAAGCCTCACCTCATGAATTCGGCAGAACGAGGCAACGCTTTTGGAGTATCCGAAATTGTTAACTAGCAGGTGGTCGGCATCCGTCTCAGTCGTTGAACTGTTTGCCCCCATGTGGATGACTGCCGAAATCTTTCCCAGCGCATTCTTCTCGAGAAGAGCAGGCAGCAGGTCTTTTGGAATGAAGTCGGAATAATGAAGCCCGGAAAGGTTTCGCCATTTTCCGCTCTGGGTAGAGCCAAGATCATCGACAACAATGACCCTCTCCTCGCCGTTGCGGTTGAGTTCGAAAAGCATTGCACTGCCAATGAATCCAGCTCCGCCGGTGAGAATAATCATCTTGAAATTGACATATAGGTTGTTGCATTCAGCCGAAATATATGAAGAGCAGGGACGGAAAGCAAAAGGCCGCCTGTGGGAGAAGCGGCCTTTAAAAAGAGATGGCGGGTTTCAGGCAGAAGCCTTCAGGAGGCAGTCATCGGCAAGCAGTTTCCTGCCCCAGTAGAGCCAGAGCCTTACCGTCTCTACCGGCTTGTCGACAACCTCGGAGATCTGGCGGTGCGACAGGCCGGATATCTCGCACAGAAGCACAGAGAGCTTAATGTCAGCAGCCCTGTTTTTCAGCGATTCCATAAGGTTCCGGTCGCTGCAGCGGCTTTTTTCCGCTGAAGAGAACTCCGCTTTCTGTCCGAAGAGATCGACGTAGCTCTTGCGGAAGGACTTTATCAGCTCTGTCTCCCTTGTTTGGGTAGATGCGCTGAGGTACGTTTTGGTGACAAGCTCACAGGATGCATTCTCGCTTCCGGTCATCCACCATGCGAGGTTGTATATGTCATCGAGAAGATCCAAAGGTGTTTTTTTGATTCTGTTCATAACTCCCCTTTTATATTGGATGTTTTTTGTCTTGTTTTAATTTATAAAAAAAATGATGATTGTCCAGATATATTTCATGAATTGTTTGAAAAAGATGTTTTTTTAGGGGAGTATTAGTGGGTGTTTCACCGCAACAAGAGAGAGGCTCGGCACATGCAGAGAGATATTCAGACTCTTCTTAATCCCGCATTGAGGAGCATCGCCGCCTACAAGGTCGAAGGGGGGCAGCAGGCGGAGATCAAGCTTAACCAGAACGAAAGTCCTTTTGATGTGCCGATGTGGCTCAAGGAGGAGATTCTCGGAGCGTTCTCCAGGGAGTCCTGGAACCGCTATCCCGAGATCCTTCCATACCGCGGCATGCAGGTCTATGCTGATTTTCTGGGAGTCTCACCGGACTCGGTGATGATGAGCAACGGGTCGAACGAAATGCTCTATACCATATTTCTTGCCTGTCTGGGCAGAGGTCGGAAGGTGCTCATTCCCGATCCATCGTTCTCTCTCTATGAAAAAATCGCCAGGCTTTTGCAGGCTGATATTGTAAGCGTGCCGATGCACCCCGGTCTGGATTTCGACGTCGATGCCATTATCCGTTCAGCGCGTGCGGAGCAGGTCGATTTAATCGTCCTTTCCACTCCAAACAATCCGACAAGCAGGTCGATCTCTCTCGATGAGGTCCGGCTGGTAGCCGAATCCTGTGAGGCCATTCTGCTTGTGGACGAGGCATATATCGAGTTTTCGCGCCAGAGTTCCGCTCTCGAGTTGATTCGGGAGTTGCCAAATGTGGTGGTGCTGCGAACCATGTCAAAGGCTCTGGCTCTTGCCGGCATCCGCATCGGTTTCGCTATTGCGCCGCCCCCACTCATGGCCGAGCTTGCAAAACCGAAGATTCCCTTTGCATCGAGCCGTCTAGCCGAGATTACCCTTGAGCATGTTCTTGCGAATTACTCGCTGGTAACCGATGCGGTATCGTATATTCTCCATGAAAGGGAAAAACTGTATATTGACCTTCTCTCCATTGACGGTGTTGAACCCTTCGGGAGTGATACAAATTTTCTGATTATAAGAGTGCGTGATGCCGGAGAGGTGTTTCGGAACCTGCAGCAGGATGGCATCCTTGTAAGGAATGTCTCCGCTTACACGCTGATGGAGAATTGCCTCAGGTTCAATGTCGGCCTTGTTGAGGAGAACCGGCGTCTCATTGAAAAGCTGAGGTCGCTTTAAGATGAACGGGTTCAGAAAGCTCCATGGTTCAGAGATGCACCGCTTGAGTCTGCAAGAGTACAGAGCGTGGCAGAAGCACCCGGTAAGCCTGATGTTGCACAATATTCGCAGCATGTGGAATGTCGGGGCGATGTTCCGCACTGCAGACGCTGCCGGCATTGAGAAGATGATTATTTCCGGATATACGGCTGTGCCGCCGAGAAAGGAGATCGACAAGACGGCGCTTGGTGCCCAGGAGAGTGTTCTGTGGGAGTATTATCCGGACCCTTTTGAAGCGCTTTCTCTCCTCAAGGCTGCCGGTGTCAGAATATGCGCTCTTGAGATAGCAGAAGGCAGCCGGCCCTATACCGCGCTCTCTCCAGCTGACTTTCCAGTCTGTCTTCTGGTTGGCAACGAGGTCGACGGTCTTCCGCCAGAACTGCTTGAGCTGTGTGAGGAGGTGCTTGAAATTCCGCAATATGGAACGAAGCACTCGCTGAATGTCGCTGTTGCCGCCGGTATAGCCCTTTTCGAACTGGTGCGGGCTGTTAGAAGCGGAGTGTAACTTTTTCTGTTCTGTTCTTGTTGTATCTACCCTGAGGGGAAATGTTGTTAACGGTCTTTCTCGATGCTTCATTACAAGACATATGAACATGATGACCCGTGTGCTCCGTGGGTTGTTTTCGTGCATGGCGCGGGTGGGAGCTCTTCAATATGGTTCCTTCAGATCAAGGAGTTCATTCGGCATTTCAACGTTCTGCTCGTTGATTTGAGGGGGCACGGCAAGTCCAAGAACAACGGCATTGCCAAAGAGGCAAGAAACTACGATTTCAAGGATATCACGCTCGATATCATCGAGGTGCTCGATACCCTCAATATCCAGCAGGCACATTTCATCGGCATCTCTCTGGGCACCATCCTTATCCGCAATCTCAGCGAGATCGCACCCGGAAGGGTCCGCTCCATGGTTATGGGAGGGGCGATCATACGGCTTAACGTCCGGGCAAAGGTGCTCGTCACCCTTGGAAACCTTTTCAAGAGATTCGTTCCCTATATGTGGCTCTACAGCTTTTTTGCATGGATCATCATGCCGAGCGAGCGCCATAAAAAGTCGCGCCTGCTCTTTGTCAATGAGGCAAAAAAGGTTGCCCAGAAAGAGTTCATGCGCTGGTTCAGCCTGACCTATGAGCTGACTCCGCTCTTGAGATATTTTGAGGAGAAGGATACCGGCATTCCTACCCTTTACCTGATGGGGGAAGAGGATCACATGTTCCTTCCCGCCGTAAGGCTTATCATCGAACGCCATACCAACTCATGGCTTGAGGTGATAGTCAATTCAGGCCATGTCTGCAATGTTGACCAGCCGGGCGAGTTCAATGCCCGGGCCATTCTCTTTTTGAAGAAGATGTCCGCAGGGGAGTGCCGCCAGGATGTTCCTGTACAGTTTGCCGCCGGCTAACCCTCGGCCGGTTTGTTGTAGTGGTTCATCGCATGATTTATGCCGTTTTTTACAAAGTCGAGTGCGCAGTCCCTCGAGACCGGCACTACCTGCTCCATCACCTTCCGTTCCCCCTCACTGAACTTTCCAAGGACAAACGACGATAGCGACCCGAGAGGCCGCTCTTCGGGCATGATGCCTACCCTCAGTCGGGCAAACTCCTCGCTTCCCAGGCACTCGATGATGTTTTTCAGGCCATTCTGGCCACCGGCCGACCCTTTTGAACGAAGCCGTATTGAGCCTGATGGGATGTTGAGGTCATCGCAGATGACCAGGATGTCAGGAGCCTCTATCTTGTAGAAATTCATGGCGGCAACAAGAGCCTGGCCCGAGAGGTTCATGTAGGTCATCGGCTTGATGATGACGACCTGCTCCATCCCATGGCGGATTTTGGCCTCGAGGTATTTCCCTTTGCCTGCACTGAATCCAGTCTGGAAGGTGGCGGCTATCAGCTCGGCAACCTCAAAACCGATGTTGTGGCGTGTTCCGACGTATCGTGATTCGGGATTTCCTAGCCCTGCAATAAGTTTCATGGCGAAGCGGTCAAACTGTGGGGTAGAGAACAGGGTGCAGCGTCAACGGAATGAATATAGCTGAGCCGGGTCAAAATCGGTAATATTGATCTGTCTGCCCCCTGAGAAAATGCGAAAACTGGAGCAAAAAAGGGCGCTTTTCACTGCTAAGAAGTTCTGCGAAAAGGTATTGAGATTCATTAAAAAAGTTGCAATTTAGAAGCATAGTGTTTCATGCGGGGTTGCTTTTCACTGATGCTCCCCCTTGAAAACATTCTTTTCTTGAATCAAGAAAAAAAAGCAAAAAAAGCGCAATGAAAAAACCTTTGAACGTTACCTGGTTAGCAAGAGCCGGATCGGTTCTTGGAGGTCTCGGGATGCTGCTGTCGGCGCAAAACGCCATGGCAAGCGAGGCCGATCTGAAGTTGCCGGATTTACACGCAGTCTCTTTTCTTGGCGGAATACCCGGAGATGTGCTCCTCATGTGGGGACTTGCGATTTGCCTTTTCGGTATGATCTTTGGCGTCGTGCAGTACATGGGCATCCGCTCTCTTCCTGTTCACAGCGCAATGCGCGAGATCAGCGAACTGATTTATGAGACCTGCAAAACCTATCTTGTCACGCAGGGCAAGTTCATTCTTGTGCTCTGGGTTCTTATCGGCGCCATTATTGTCGCCTACTTCGGCTGGCTCAGTCATATGGAACCGATCAAGGTCATCTTCATTCTTGTCGCCAGCCTTATCGGCATTCTCGGCAGCTACACGGTTGCATGGTTCGGCATGAGGATCAACACCTTTGCCAATTCAAGAACCGCGTTTGCCAGCCTTGGCGGCAAGCCGTTCCCGACCTATGCCATCCCCCTCAGGGCCGGCATGAGCATCGGCATGCTGCTTATCAGCATCGAGCTCTTCGTCATGCTCTGCATCCTGCTCTTCGTTCCTGTTGAAATGGCGGGACCATGCTTTATCGGTTTTGCCATCGGCGAGTCTCTCGGTGCTTCAGTGCTCCGTATCGCCGGCGGTATCTTCACCAAGATCGCCGATATCGGTTCCGACCTCATGAAGATCGTCTTCAAAATCAAGGAGGATGACGCCCGCAACCCCGGCGTTATTGCCGACTGTGCCGGTGACAATGCCGGAGACTCTGTCGGTCCTACTGCTGACGGCTTTGAAACCTACGGCGTTACCGGTGTTGCACTGATCTCCTTTATCCTTCTTGCCATCAAGGCACCCGAAGTGCAGATCATGCTTCTTGTCTGGATTTTCGCCATGCGCCTTGTGATGATTCTGGCCAGCGCGGTCTCTTACTGGGTCAATTCTGCCATCGCCAAAATGAGGTTCGCCAGTGCTGAGGAGATGAACTTTGAAACGCCACTGATAACGCTGGTGTGGCTTACCTCAATTGTTTCGATCGTTCTTACCTACATTGCCTCCTACTACCTGATCAGCACGCTTGGCGACGGCACCATGTGGTGGAAGCTCGCTTCTATCATTACCTGCGGCACCATTGCAGGAGCGCTTATTCCAGAGCTGGTGAATCGCTTTACCTCCACCGAGTGTGCTCACGTCCGCAATGTTGTGCAGTGTTCGAAAGAGGGCGGTGCAGCGCTGAATATCCTTTCCGGACTTGTTGCCGGCAACTTCAGCGCCTACTGGATGGGGCTGGCTATTGTCGGGTTGATGGGCGCCGCTTACGGTCTCAGTACGCTGGGCATTACGACCCTCGGCCTTACTCCCGAACTGATTGCCTCGAAGGGACTCCTTACCGTTGGCCTCGAAAAGGTGATCATGCTCGCTCCTTCGGTCTTTGCTTTCGGTCTGGTGGCTTTCGGCTTCCTGAGCATGGGCCCGGTCACCATCGCCGTTGACTCCTACGGTCCGGTTACCGACAATGCTCAATCGGTCTATGAGCTTTCGCTTATCGAAACCATTCCGAATGTCCAGCAGGAGATTGAGAGCGAGTTCGGCTTCAAGCCTGACTTTACCAATGCCAAGCGTTACCTCGAAGCCAATGACGGCGCAGGCAATACCTTCAAGGCAACCGCCAAACCGGTGCTTATCGGTACGGCTGTGGTCGGCTCCACGACCATGATTTTCTCGATTATCATGATTCTGACCAACGGCCTGGCCGATGTTTCCGCGATTGCCAAGCTCTCCATTCTCTCTCCGCCATTCCTTCTTGGCCTGATGATGGGTGGCGCGGTTATCTACTGGTTCACCGGTGCCTCAATGAATGCGGTGACCACCGGAGCGTACTATGCCGTTGAATTCATCAAGAACAACATCAAGCTTGATGGCGTCGAGAAAGCTTCGACAGATGACAGCAAGAAGGTTGTTGAGATCTGCACGAAGTTTGCTCAGAAGGGAATGGTCAACCTCTTCCTGACCATCTTCTTCAGTACGCTTGCATTTGCGTGCCTTGACTCGTTCTTCTTTATTGGCTACCTGATCTCTATTGCGCTCTTCGGTCTCTACCAGGCCATCTTCATGGCTAATGCCGGAGGTGCATGGGATAACGCGAAGAAGATCGTCGAAACCGAGCTCAACGCCAAAGGCACCCCGCTTCATGATGCCTCCATTGTCGGTGATACGGTCGGCGACCCGTTCAAGGATACCTCTTCGGTCGCCCTGAACCCGATCATCAAGTTCACGACGCTCTTCGGTCTGCTTGCCATTGAGCTTGCCATCAAGCTTGATGCGAGCATTGCCGTCAGCCTTGCAGCGATTTTCTTCCTTCTCTCGCTGGTCTTTGTTCACCGCTCCTTCTTCTCCATGAGGATCAATGTGGACGAACATTGACGCCCTGATTATTCACGCGCCCTGCCCTGACGCAGGCAGATGAACCAAAAGAGACCGCAGCAATGTGGTCTCTTCTGGTTTTCAGGAGGTTGTTGGCTCAATCATCATCGTGCTCATCCCCTCTGTCGCTGCTGCTTCGATGACATTTAACGCAGTTCTGATAATTCGATATACCTTCCTTGACATGCTCGCGTGCAATGTTTGACGGAGTGTGTTCATGGCATCCGTAGCAGCTGTATTTTTTATAGTTGCCTGGCGCGGTGTGGCAGGTGGCGCAGCTGGTCCGGTGCGGCTCATCAAGCCTGAAATACTTGTCATGATTGAGCGTTGAAGGTTTCCACTTTTTTGTGGCGTGGCATGTGCCGCAGCTTGCAAAGGATTTGCGGTGCATCTCATCGCGAGGCTCGTCACCCTTATGGCATTCAATGCATACGGTTACCGCACTCGCGGTCAGGCTTGTGTGGTTAAAGGTAGCAGGCTTCCACTTTCTTGTGGTGTGGCATGCCGCACAATTCTCTCTGGAGGAGCGGTGCAGTGCGTTTTGTGGCTGTTGCTTTTTGTGGCAGATAATGCAGCTGTTCTTCAATGACTCACTGATATGCTCATGCACGAATGGTTTATAGGATTTCGTCGAAAGAACCACCTTGTGATCCGAGTGGCACTCTAGGCAGGATGCCCGGTCTATTCCACGATGAAAGAGTGCTTTTCCGGGGTTTCCCTCTACTGGAGTTCCTGCGACACTCCTGACTCCGATATCATTCGGCTTGTGGCAGCTGGCACATACGGTGGCTTTTACCCCCTCAAATGGCTTGTGGCAGCTGAGGCACTCCCTTTCAAGCTTCTGATGCCCGCTCATCAGAGTACCGGGGCTGAGGAGCTGTTCCGGGAAAGCCACTGCCATGGCGCCGAGAAGAATTGCCGACGTTATGAAGATGAAGAGCGGTTTCACCTGTTTACCTCCAGTTCCATAATGCGAGAATTGTAAAGATGTGGGTCAGACTAAGAGCGATAAGAACCGACACCATCGGCATGTGCACTCCTCGCCACTGTTCGAGTGCCTTGACGGTCATGGAGTCCCAATAGAGATCCGCCATATTTTCATTCTCTTCCTCCGCATCAAGAGCAGACTGCTTCATTTTCACCTCTTCGCGAACCTTTTTCAGCAGGTACTGTCCGACATGGCCGCTGCCGGTCACAATCATCATGAAGGCGGTGGCTGTCCATGGAAGAAGGGCATTGAAATGAATCCCGGAATGGACAAGAATCATAAGGGTGCCGATCCAGCCGGCATTGCAGTGCAGCTTGAGAAACAGTTTGTGCGGCCCGGTCATGAGCAGCTTTTTTTTTCTGGCGGAATAGGCAAAGGAGAGGATGACAAAGAGGGTTCCGGCAATGCCGAGATATCTGCCGACCCATACCAGAGTTGCAGAATGCAGGATGAAGTCAAGAGCGATTGTTGCCAGAATCAGGAGGATATAAGAGATGGAAAGCGGCAGAGCCCTCTGTATAAGCACGGAGTCCCACATTGTCGGGTAGCGTTAAGGCATTGATAATGTTACTGGACAAAGATAGTTGAGAGAGCTTAAAGCGGTCTGAAGAGCGGCTTAAAAGTTGCATAAAAAAAACGGCCGGGGGAGCTTTGCTTCCGGCCGTGGAGGGTTGATGGTGTCAGGCGCCTGTTCATGCGGAAGGAATGGTGAGCCTGAAGGAGGTGCCTCTCTCTTTTTGGCTTGTCAGGGTGATCTTGATGTTCTGAAGATCCGCCAGCTTTTTGACAATCGAGAGGCCGAGACCGGAGCCGCCTGTGCCGGAATTTCTCGACTCATCCACCCTGTAGAAGCGCTCGAAAATAGCGTTGATCTTCTCTTCAGGAATCCCGATGCCCTGGTCGGCTATGGTGCATTCTACGCTTTTGCCCTGCTGTTCGGCCCTGATTGACACCGTCGAACCAGAGGGGGAGTACTTGATGGCGTTGGAGATGATATTGTCCAAAATGATGTCAAGCATTGCAGGGTCCGCCTGTACCTTCAGCTCTTCCGAGAGATTCGTCTCGATTGAGATCTCTTTTTCTGCTGCCAGCGGTCGTTTTCTTGCCGTGACCTCCTCGAGATGGGTAAAGAGAGCCACCCTTGCCGTATTGGGTCGCAAACCCTGGCTCTCATAACGGGCGAGCATGAGGAGCTGGTCGATGAGGCCTGCCATGCGGTTCAGCTCCTGAAGGCAGTAGAGGATTCTGGATTCATAATGCTCCTGCTCTCTTGGTTTTCGAACAAGGACCTCGAGAGTCCCCTTAACAGCCGCAAGAGGCGTTTTCAGTTCATGAGAGGCATCAGCTGTAAACTGTTTTTCACGCTGGAAAGCATCCTGCATCCGGTCGAGCATCGCATTGATCGTCAACGAGAGCCGGTAGAGTTCATCATGATGATAGGGCAGGGCAAAGCGCTGGTGGAGATTCTCCTGTGTCATTCTTTCCGCAGTCGCAATGATCTTTTCCGCCGGGCGTATGCTTCTGACCGCTATCAGGCGGGTGAGTACGAAGAGTGTCAGTATGATGAGCGGAAAGGAGGAAAGAAAAACCAGACGCAGGTCATGCAGGACGATTATGGCGTTTTTCAGAGGGACGGCGACAATGAGGAACCCTTCTGTAACGCCTTTGCTGCTCTTGAGCGGCACCTGGATCTGGCGGACTGCTACTCCGCCGAAGCTGCTGTTGAAGTAGGTAGCCTCTGGTCTTTTCGGGTCGAATGCCAGGATGCACCAGGAGAGGCTGGAAGATTTCTTGACCACCTGGCCGGAGCTGTTGACTATCTCGATGAACTCGGTGTCGACGTTCAGGCTGTTGGAGGACGCTATGTTGTCCGCATCATTGTCACTGAAACCTCCTGGGGCATTGTCGCCATCATTGTCCGGAATCTTGCCGATCGATGAGGTTTCGATCGCCTGGAATCCCTCGAAGCCCTTGAAGTCGTTCGGGTTGACGCGGGCTTCCGTAAGGATTTCGGATACCTCTTTCTTTA
>JBAXBE010000022.1:0-38040 GCA_037142155.1 Chlorobiaceae bacterium | reverse complement strand
CGATAACCGATGACGCGGAAACCCTGCTCGGCGTCGTCTCCTTCCACGATATCAAGGGTATAAAGCCAAGGCTGGACTGAAGCATGTGAGCATGGTCGCACTCAAATGGTTTTTTTCTTGAGCTTGTTTGGCGTTTTTTTAATCGCCGAGCGACTCATGCAGAGTGCCTGGCTATTTACCTTTGAAGCATCATTCTCAATCTTTGAATAGCTTCCGTCAGGGTTCATCTCCCACGCCTTGAGGTTGTCGCTCAAGAGGAGATCAAGATCCGATTTGACAGAGCGGATACAGCCCTTGTCATAAACCGGAAAGAGTGTTTCGACGCGGTCATCGAGGTTTCTCGGCATGATGTCGGCACTGCCAAGAAAGAGTTCCGGCTTGCCTCCGTTATTGAAGTAATAGGCCCTGCTGTGTTCGAGGAAGCGTCCGATGATACTCTTGACACGGATGTTTTGGCTGACACCCGGAATTCCGGGCTTAAGGCAACATATTCCCCTGACAATCAAATCGATCTTCACGCCCTCACCTGATGCCCGATAGAGCGCCCGAATGGTTTTCTGGTCCACCAGCGCATTCATTTTCATGATGATGCGGCCGTTCTGCGATTTCCTGCTCCACTCAATCTCCCGTTCAATCATCTCGATGATTCTTTTTCTGGTGTTGATCGGTGATACGAGCAGTTTTTTATATGCTGTATGTCTGGAATAACCGGTCAGTGCATTGAAGAGCTCGGCTACATCACCTGAAAGCTCTTCGTTGGTGGTGAAAAGGCTGTAGTCGGTGTAGATTTTGCCGGTTGCAGGGTTGTAGTTTCCCGTACCGAGATGCAGGTACTGCTTGATGTTCTGCCTTTCCCGGCGTACAATCATGGCAAGCTTGGCGTGCGTTTTAAGCCCTGGAAGGCCGTAGATCACATGCGCGCCGACATCCTCCAGTGCTCTTGCCCAGACAATGTTATTCTCTTCGTCGAACCTAGCCTTGAGTTCTACAAGAACGGCAACCTGCTTGCCGGCCTCGGCAGCCTTCATCAGCGACTTCACGATCGGAGAGTTGTTGCCAACCCGGTAGAGCGTCTGCTTTATGGAGAGCACAGCCGGGTCGGTCGCAGCTCGATCGATAAAATCAACAATTGGCTGGAATGAGTCATAGGGGTGGTAAAGCAACTGGTCTGAGGAACTTATGGCACGAAAGATATCTGGGCCAAACTTGCTTTCAATCGGGTTGACAGGGAGGAGCGGTTCGTCTTTTAAATCAGGCCGCTCGACTCTCAAGAGCTCAATAAGAGCGCCGAGTCCGAGCACGCCATCTATCTCATAGACGTTTCTTTCGGTGACCTCGAGATTTTTCATGAGGAGCTTTCTTACCGAATCCGGCATTTTCGGCGTGATGTCGAGGCGTACAACCTTTCCGTAACGCCTTGAGAGGATGCCCTGCTCAATTGTTGCAAGCAAGTCGCCCGCTTCATCCTCTTCAATTTCGATGTCGGCGTCACGAATGAGCCTGAAAAGATGGGATTTGATGATTCTCATCTTCGGGAAGAGCTCTGCGAGATTGTTTTCAATGAGATCCTCGAGCCAGATAAAACGTATGGCATTGCTATTCTCCTCAAATCCCTCGATATCGTTAAGTCGTATCATTCGCGGCAGAACGCTTGGAACCTTCACTCTTGCAAATTTCAAAATTCCATTCTCTTCGTCCTCCAGCTCAATGGCGAGGTTCAGCGAGAGATTGGACATGAAGGGAAACGGATGGCCTGTATCGAATGCAAGAGGGGTCAAAACCGGAAAAATCTCCCTTCGAAAATATGCCCGCATTGACTTTTTTCGGGGTTCGGAGAGTTCGGTAAAGCGGAGAAATTCGATTCCCTCGCGCTGCATGGCTGGAAGGAGATCGTTATAGAAGCAGTCGTTTCGTTGCCTGAGTTGCTGAACTACCATCCCGCGGATCTTCTCAAGCTGTTCCAGGGGCGTGAAGCCGTCGATTGTCCGATCCTGTATCCCCGCTTCGAACTGATCTTCGATACCGGCAACACGGATCATGAAATACTCGTCGAGGTTTGAGCTGAAGATCGAGATGAACTTTACCCGTTCAAGAAGAGGATGCATCCCGCGCGAGAGCGCCTCTTCGAGCACTCGCTGGTTGAAATAGATCCAGCTTATTTCCCTGTTGACGTAGTATCCTGGATCGGAAAAATCCAGAGAAAGGGGTTCCGTTGCGGGGGCGTTGACTTCATTCGGCATACGCATTCGGGTGACTTTGTTGTCCGTTCTTGTCTTCCCTCCACACAATACGAGAGTAATCGGAGGGGGAGCATCTGAACAGGAGTGTTGCGGGTAATCAGGCTGATATTCATGGCAGCAGCACGGCACAGGAGATGACGGTCGTCCAGAGCCCGTTTTCGCCTTCGGCGGCCTGGGTGATGTTGTATGAATTGATGATTTTGTGGCTCATCTTGTAGATTCCTTCGCGTTCGTCCCAGTCCTTGTTTGGATCAAACTCGATGCCGAGGGTTGTTGCCAGCATTGTCGCAGCAAGGTCTTCGGCATACTCGCCGGACTGCTCTGCGGACTCCCCGTTCGGATGGTGTTCCGACAGATAGCCGTACTGGGCTTCGTCGGCCGGAATGGCCACTCCAACAGATGCTGCGATAAGGCGGTTGTATTCGTTGGTGGAGTTGCGTGCCATGACTGCGAAGGTAATCTGGCCTGGAGAGAGCAGCCTCAGCCCCTCCTCAACCGAGATGCGCTCGCAGTGGGGCGGCAGAATGCTTGAAACGGTCACAAGGTTGCATTTCTCAATTTTGGCCTCCCTCAGGGCAAGTTCGAACGAGGAGAGGTATTCCTTGTGATGGCCTACGCCCTTGGTGAAGAATATTTTAGTTGGAACAAATGACAATGCGGTGCCTCCGGATAAATGGGTTTAACAGTTCGAGTGTCGCATCACGAGTGGCATAAGTGGTGTCGGCACCGGGATAAAAGTAGAAAAATCGCAGGGAACCAACTGTTACAGGTGTGTTAAATCTTTGTCTGTCCGTCCACTGAAAAATGGATACAAACCAGGCTTTCCGGGCGGGGGACACCTCCCGCAACCTCCTGAGCCCGAACTGGTTGCGCTATTCGTTTTCGGTTGTTGTTTTGATATTTCAATAATTGTTGTATAATTGGGTTATGAATAAAATCACAGCAATCACAATTTTCGAGTCGCTCGCATCCGGAGTGCGGCTCGAGGTTTACCGGCTTCTTGTCAGGAACGGGACGGAAGGGGTGGTCGCAGGGGAGATTGCCACGACGCTCGGCATTCCTCCGACCAACCTCTCCTTTCATCTCAAGGCGCTCACGCATACCGGGCTGATTTCGGTTGAGCAGGAAGGCCGGTTTCAGCGCTACCGGGCCAACCTCTCGCTGATGGGTGAGCTGATCGCCTATCTTACCGATGAGTGTTGTGGCGGCAATCCGGGGCTTTGTGGTATCAACAATCATTAAGGCAGCATCATGAATATCCTTTTTCTCTGTACGGGGAACTCCTGCCGGTCGATTCTCGGCGAAGCGACTTTCAACCATCTTGCTCCAAGAGGATGGAGAGCGATGAGCGCCGGCAGCAAACCGGCCGGATACGTCCATCCCCGTTCTCTTGCCCTCTTAGAGCGAGAGGGGATTTCAACCGAAGGCTATCACAGCAAATCGTGGGATAGCCTGCCCCTTACGCCCGATATCGTTATCACGGTCTGTTCAAACGCCGCGGGTGAAACCTGCCCGGCATTCCTCGGGCCTGTCCTGCGGACGCACTGGGGTGTGGATGATCCGGCCCATGCCACTGGCAGCGATGAAGAGATTGATGCGGCGTTCATGAGGGCATACAGCATCCTTCGAATGCGCATCGAAAACTTTCTGGCGCTGCCGCTGGAAAGTCTCACAAAGGATCCAGCCCATATGAAGCTTGAACTGGACCGTATCGGCAAGCTTTTATCATAAACACGAAATCAATTTCTAAGGAGATAACCATGAAAACCATCCAGATATTTGAACCAGCACTCTGTTGCAGTTCAGGCGTGTGTGGCGTCAACGTTGACCCTGTTCTGGTAACCTTTTCGGCCGATCTGAACTGGGCAAGGCAAAATGGTGCCCAGATAGAGCGATTCAACCTCGGCCAGCAGCCGGCAGCTTTTGCCGAGAACGCCATGGTCAAGAGCTTTCTGGAGCTTTCCGGTGCGGAAGGACTGCCACTAACCATTGTCGGTGGAGATATAGCATTGACGGGATCCTACCCGTCGCGCAGGGATCTGGCAAGATGGGCCGGCATACCTGAAACAGGCGAGTCGAAACCGAAGAGCGGGTGTTGCTCCGGCCGCTCCTGCTGCTAGGTGAGGAACTCCATGATGCGGTTTCTTCTTCATCCGCCCCGATTCCTCTTTTTCACCGGAAAGGGAGGTGTGGGCAAGACCTCGATTGCCTGCGCCTCTGCCGTCCAGCTTTCGGCTGAGGGGAAGCGCGTGCTCCTGGTCAGCACAGACCCCGCCTCAAACGTAGGTCAGGTTTTTGGCGTGCAGATTGGCAATCAAGTCACCCCAATCACCCTTGCCTCACCAAACCTTTTCGCATTGGAAATAGACCCTCAGGCAGCCGCTCATGCCTATCGGGAGCGCATGGTGGACCCGGTCCGCGGAGTGTTGCCCGAAGCAGTCGTAAAAAGCATTGAGGAACAGCTCTCTGGCGCCTGCACAACAGAGATTGCGGCTTTTGACGAGTTTACCGCCCTGCTGGTGGATTCAACACTGACAGCCAGTTACGATCACATTGTTTTCGATACCGCGCCAACCGGTCATACCATCCGCCTGCTGCAGCTTCCCGGCGCATGGAGCGGTTTTCTGGAAACCTCCCAAGGGGGTGCATCCTGCCTTGGGCCACTCTCCGGACTTGAAAAACAGCGTGCGCAGTACAAGAGTGCCGTCGATGCTCTTGCCGACCCGGGGCGCACACGCCTGGTTCTGGTCGCGCGGGCACAGCAGACGACGCTTCGCGAGGTAGCCCGCACCCATGAGGAGCTCGCCTCGGTCGGTCTCCTGAAACAGCACCTCGTCATCAATGGCCTCCTTCCTGCCAGTGAGGCTGACCGGGACGAACTCGCAACAGCGATCTCTCTGCGCGAGCAGGCGGCTCTCTCGGCAATGCCTGAGGTACTGAAACGACTCCCGCAGGATCAGGTCGAACTCAAGCCATTCAACCTCGTCGGGCTCAACGCCCTTCGTCAGCTGCTTGACGGGCAGAGGACAGCTATGCCGGAAACACCAATTGAACTGCCGGTAGCGGCAGAGTCGCCTCTTCTTGCCTCGCTGGTCGATGCCTTTGCTCCGCAGGGTCACGGCCTCATCATGCTTATGGGAAAAGGCGGGGTTGGAAAGACCACGCTGGCGGCGGCTATTGCTGTCGCACTCGCAGATCGGGGCTTGCCGGTTCATCTGAGCACCTCCGATCCGGCCGCACACCTTGCCGATACGCTTGAAAGCTCAAGAGAGAACCTGACACTCAGCCGCATCGACCCCCGGGAGGAAACGGAGCGCTATCGGCGTCTCGTCCTTGACACCCAGGGCGCACATCTTGATGCTGAAGGCCTTGCCCTGCTTGAGGAGGACCTGCGCTCTCCCTGCACCGAAGAGATTGCTGTCTTTCAGGCATTTTCGCGCATCATCCGGGAGGCAAAGAGCCGGTTCGTTGTGATGGATACCGCGCCAACCGGCCATACCCTGCTCCTGCTTGATGCAACAGGGGCCTATCACCGTGAAGTTACCCGTCAGGCTCGCAACAAGGAGATGCAGCAGCTTACACCGCTCTTGCAGATGCAGGATCAGGAGGAAACAAAAGTTATCATCGTTACTCTGGCAGAACCAACGCCGGTTCTGGAAGCCGCCGGACTGCAGGCGGATTTAAGACGGGCTGGCATTGAGCCATGGGCCTGGGTGATTAACAACAGTGTCGCAGCCGCAATGCCACACTCCCCGCTGCTGCGTCAAAGAGCCAGGAACGAACTCCGCGAGATTGAGGCGGTTGCAACCTGTCATGCAAAACGCTTTGCCATCGTTCCCCTTCTGAAAGATGAACCGGTCGGAGCCGATCCTCTGCTGGCATTATCCGACCCATTACCAATCAAGTCACAAACCTGACCATCAACCTGAACTCCCTCCGATTATGACGACCCATTCTGAAGTTACCGTTCCTGCAACCGCCGGAGAGTCGATGAGCATCTTTGAGCGATACCTGACGGTGTGGGTATTTCTCTGCATCATCTGCGGCATCGCCCTCGGCCAGATCTTTCCCGCCCTCTTTCAGGCAATCGGCCAGATGGAGTTCGCCAGAGTCAATCTCCCGGTCGGACTCCTGATCTGGGTGATGATTATTCCGATGCTGGTGAAGGTCGATTTCGGTGCGTTGCATGAGGTCCAAGAGCATGCTAAAGGCATCGGCGTCACGCTCTTTGTCAACTGGCTGGTCAAACCATTCACGATGGCTTTTCTCGGATGGATATTCATCCGCAACCTTTTTGCCCCGATGCTGCCTGCCGACCAGCTCGACAGCTACATAGCCGGCCTTATCCTGCTGGCGGCAGCACCGTGCACGGCAATGGTCTTTGTCTGGAGCCGGCTGACTGGTGGCGATCCGCTCTTCACCCTCTCACAGGTCGCCCTGAACGATGCAATCATGGTGGTTGCCTTTGCCCCGCTGGTAGGGCTGCTTCTTGGCATCTCGGCCATCACGGTGCCATGGGCAACACTCATCACCTCGGTCGTGCTCTATATCATCATTCCGGTCATTCTTGCCCAGCTCTGGCGCAAGGCGCTTCTGGCGAAGGGAGCTGAGGCATTCGACGCCGCAATGGCAAAGATCGGACCCTGGTCGATTGCCGCTCTTCTCGGGACGCTCTTGCTGCTCTTTGCTTTTCAGGGTCAGGCCATTTTGAAGCAGCCGCTCATCATCGCCCTTCTGGCAATCCCTATCCTGATCCAGGTGTTTTTCAACTCCGCACTGGCATACTGGCTCAACCGCATCGTCGGTGAAAAACACAACATCGCCTGTCCTTCAGCCCTGATCGGCGCGTCCAACTTCTTTGAGCTTGCTGTGGCGGCCGCCATCAGCCTCTTTGGCTTCAACTCCGGCGCCGCGCTTGCGACCGTTGTCGGAGTGCTGATAGAGGTGCCGGTGATGCTTCTGGTAGTTCGAATTGTCAACAACTCCAAGGGGTGGTACGAAAAGAGAGCTGCTTAGCATCAGCAAAAAAAAAGGCCGCCTCATATTTCACCATGAGGCGGCCTTTTTCTGTTTCCAGTGGTTTTTCGCTGTTGCTCTTACACCATGGTTTTCGGGTTGAGGCGGGCGAGGAGCATGTCGGAAATCGAGCCTCCTGCGGGGACCATCGGGAAGACCATGTCTTTTTTCGACACCCTGCACTCCACCAGAACAGGCCCCTCATTCCATGCCAGCGCATCCCTGATTGCAGCTTTTGCGGCATCGGGGGTTTCGGCCAGGAAGGTCTTGCATCCGAAAGCTTCGGCAACCTTGACAAAGTCGGGATTGCTGTCGCTGAGGTCGGTGAAGGAGTATTTCTCCTTGTGAAAGAGCTCCTGCCACTGGCGGACCATGCCAAGGTAGCTGTTGTTGATCAGGAAGATCTTAATCGGGAGCTTGTGGTAGACCGCCGTGACCAGCTCCTGAATGTTCATCATGAACCCTCCGTCACCGCAGAAGAGGACGACCGGCCGGTCGGTGATGCCGAATGCTGCGCCGATGGCGGCAGGCAGGCCGTATCCCATGGTTCCAAGGCCGCCGCTGGTGATCAGCGAGCGCGGGTTGTTGAAGGTGTAGTACTGCGAGGTCCACATCTGGTGCTGGCCGACGTCGGTCGTCACCACAGCGTTTCCTCCCGTCTGTTTCGAGACCTCTTCAATGACATACTCGGTCCTGAGCAGGTCGCCCTCGGTGCTGTAGGTCAGGGGGCATTTCTCCCTCCATGCCGCTATGTCGGCCAGCCATTGCGACCTGTCGATCGGTTCAGCCGGGAGTTTCTCGAGGGTCGAGAGAAGGAAGTCCTTGGCATCGCCCACAACGGGCAGGTCGACCTTGACGTTCTTGTCGACGTTGGTCGGGTCGATGTCGTTGTGGATCTTGTATGACTGTGTGGCGAAGGTATCGATCTTTCCGGTAACCCGGTCGTCGAAGCGTGCGCCGACGGCAATCAGGAGGTCGCAGCTGTTGACCGCCTGGTTGGCCCAGTAGGTTCCGTGCATGCCGAGCATGCCGAGGCTGAGCGGATGAGTGCCAGGGAATGCTCCGAGCCCCTGAAGGGTCATGGTGACCGGAATCTGGTGCCTGATGGCGAGTGCCTTGAGCTCTTCGGCTGCACCGGCGCAGATAACTCCGCCCCCGATATAGAGCAGCGGCCGCTTTGCCTTTGCGATTTTCTGCGCCACTTTCTCAATCTGGTTGCTGTGGCACTTGATGGTCGGCTTGAAGCCGCGTATTTCTACGCTCTCCGGCCATTCGAAGGCGCACGACGCGGCCAGAATATCCTTTGGCATGTCGATAAGGACTGGTCCGGGCCTTCCGGTTGTTGCCAGGTAGAACGCCTTGCGGATGGTTATGGCAAGCTCCCGGACATCCTTGACGAGGAAGTTGTGCTTGGTTATCGGACGCGTAATGCCGACAATGTCCGCCTCCTGGAAGGCATCGTTGCCGATGAGGGAGCTGGGGACCTGGCCGGTGAAAACAACCATCGGAGAGGAGTCCATGTAGGCATTGGCAATGCCGGTGACGGTGTTTGTTGCACCGGGACCGGAGGTGACGAGGACGACACCAGGCTTCCCCGTAGCCCGCGCATAGCCTTCGGCCATGTGGGTTGCACCCTGCTCATGGCGGACGAGGATGTGCTTGATGTCCTTGACATCGTCGAGCGTTTCGTAGACTTTCAGAAGTGATCCGCCCGGATAGCCGAAAATATATTCAACGTTTTCACGTCGCAGACATTCGAAAAAGATTTCTGAGCCAGTGAGCGTTGGGCCTGATGAATGCATGGCTTTAAGGTTATTTGGGTTCACAGAGTGTCGGAGTTTTGAGTATTGCACCGGTATTGGCCGATGTCACCATCGTGGCATAACGTGCCAGGTACCCTTTCTTTATTTTTGGCTCGAACGGCTTGAGCGCATCGAGTCTCTTTTTCATGCTCTCCGGTGACAGATCGACCGTAATGGTCCTTTCCGGAATATCGATAGTGATGACGTCTCCGTTCTCAAGAGCGGCAATCGGGCCTTTTTCGGCTGCTTCAGGCGAAACGTGGCCGATGCAGGCGCCTCGCGATCCTCCCGAAAATCGGCCGTCGGTGATCAGTGCTACCGACTCACCCAGCCCTCGGCCCATGATGGCGCTGGTCGGGGAGAGCATCTCCGGCATTCCCGGGCCGCCCTTTGGCCCCTCGTAGCGGATGACGACAACGTCTCCAGCCTTGACCTCTCCATCCATGATGCCCTTGATGGCATCGTCCTGGCAGTCGTAGACCCTTGCCGGTCCGGTATGCCTGAGCATCTCTTTGGCAACCGCTCCGGTCTTGACGACCGCACCCTGCGGGGCAAGGTTGCCGTAGAGCACGGCAAGGCCGCCGGTAGCTGAATAGGGCTCTTCAATGCTGCGAATCACCGATCTGTCCTTGACTTCCGCTCCTGCGATGTTCTCTCCGAGCGTCTTGCCCGTGACCGTTATGGCAGAGAGGTCAAGCAGGCCTTCAATTTTGCTGAGTTCATGCAGGATTGCCGAAACGCCGCCGGCGCGGTCGACATCCTCGATATGGACAGCCATGGTGGCCGGGCTGACCTTGCAGATGTATGGGGTTTTGGCCGAAAGGGCGTTGAGTTCAGAAAAGTCGAAATCGAGTTCAGCCTCATTGGCGATGGCGAGGGTGTGCAGGATGGTGTTGGTGCTGCCTCCCATGGCAAAGTCGAGGGCGAAGGCGTTCAGGAGAGCCTTGCGCGTCAGGATATCTCTCGGTCTTGTATTGTTGCTGACCAGCTCGATAATTTTGCGCGATGCCTCCCTGACCAGCTCGTTGCGGCGCGGGTCGACGGCGAGTATCGTGCCGTTGCCCGGCAGTGCGAAACCGAGCGCCTCCGAGAGGCAGTTCATGGAGTTTGCCGTGAACATGCCTGAGCAGGAGCCGCATCCGGGGCAGGCGTTCTCCTCAATCGAGTGCAGCTCGTCCTCGCTGATCTTGCCGGTGCTGAACTGCCCGACCGCCTCAAAGACAGAGATGAGGTCGACGGTGCTGCCTGCAGGTGTTTTGCCGGCTTTCATGGGGCCGCCGGAGACGAAGATGACGGGAATGTTGATGCGCAGGGCGGCCATCATCATGCCGGGGGTGATCTTGTCGCAGTTCGGAATGCAGACCAGTCCATCGAGGCGGTGCGCTTCGGCAACGGTTTCGACACTGTCGGCAATCAGTTCGCGGCTTGCAAGCGAGTAGCGCATGCCGATATGGCCCATGGCGATGCCGTCGCATACGCCGATGGTATTGAATTCGAAGGGTACACCGCCGGCCTTGCGGACCTCCTCTTTTGCGATGCGTCCAAGCTCCTGCAGATGGGCGTGGCCAGGAATCAGCTCGTTGAAGGAGTTGCAGATGCCGATGAAGGGCTTTTTATAGTCGCTGCTCGAATGAATGGAGCCCGTAGCTTTCAGAAGACTGCGGTGCGGTGCTTTTTCAAATCCTGACTTTATGATATCCGATCTCATTGCGGTACAGAGGTTTTTCGGCAATTAAATGAAAACTCCCGGGAATCACCGTTCCCGAAGCCACTGTGTTTAATCTTGTATGAAAAGTGATAGATGGACTTGGGACCGGCGCAGGGTTCAGCGAAGAGAGACGCTCACCTGCAGCTTCACTACAGGGGCGAAGACGACGGTCCCTGATATGATTGGGCTTGAAGCATGCGCTGCCGGTTTTTCCGAAACGCCGGTAAAACGGAAAGGGTGTGGATTACTTGCAGGCATGGACGGACACAGGTTTCTTCGACGGAAAACGAAAATTTGTCTCAAATTACATTTAATGTTCTACTTAAGCAAGTGATAAAAAAGTTAAGGAGTGAGGAGAATTACTCTTTATTCTATACAGTAATAATCATATTTTTAAGGCAATCATGCTGACGCTGGCAGCGCGCTTTTTGCGGCAATAACAAACAATCAGAATTATGCTGAACCTCCAAGCTCCTCTACCTCAGGATCTTCCGGTCTTTTTCCTGACGCTCTGTCTGGTAATGCTCTTTGTTGTGCTGGCAGAACTGCTGACACGGAAGTTCAGTATCAGCGCCCTTGTCGTCAGGAAAATCGTCCACCTCTCCATGGGTGTGGTTATCTTTTTCATTCCCGACTATTTCCAGTCAAACTTTTACCCCGCGCTTGCCGCCCTGCTCTTTCTGGTGCTTAACGGACTCAACATACGCTTCGGCTGGTTCAGTGCGCTGCTTTCCGGAACAGGGAGCTCTTCAGAGAACTCTGAGGCGGCAAAAAGCTACGGCTCACTCCTCTTTCCGCTCATCTTCCTCCTGCAGCTGCTCTTTCTCTGGGAGTCGCACAAGTGGATCCTGCAGACCTCAATGCTGGTCATGGGCGTCGGTGATTCGCTTGCCGCACTGGTCGGCAGTTCGGTCGGCAAGAAGCATATCGAGCACTTGACCAAGAGTCCCAAGACCGTCGAAGGCTCCCTCACCATGTTCATCAGCTCGCTCTTTCTTCTCAGTGCCTCCTTGATGGTTTTCAGCAAAAACTTCACAGGCGGCCTTGCCGGAAAACCAATCCTGCTTCTTCTTGCTCTCGCGCTTCTCCTTTCGCTTGTGGCTACCGCAGTCGAAGCGCTTCTGTCGCATGGTCTCGACAACATTTTCATTCCGGCATCCATTGCCTATGTGCTCTATGTGCTCGAAGTGAACCACACCATCTTTCTCGAGAACTTTCTGGTTGGCGGACTCTTCGCATTCCTTCTGGCAATCTTCTCCATCAAGGTGAAGTTTCTCAACAACAGCGGTGCAACGGCGACATTTCTTCTTGGCTCAACCATCTTCGGCATCGGCGGCATGGCATGGACGGTTCCGCTGCTCACCTTCTACCTTCTTTCGTCGGTACTGTCGAAGCTCGGCAAAAAACGCAAGGCGAAGTTCGATCTCGTCTTTGAAAAGGGCTCCCAGAGGGATGCCGGTCAGGTTTACGCAAATGGCGGCATTGCATGGATTCTTATGGTTGTTTTTTCGCTGACCAACAATCCTGCGATATTCTTTGCTTACCTTGGCACGCTTGCCGCGGTGCAGGCTGACACCTGGGCGACCGAAATCGGCACCATGTGGCCGAACCCGAAAGCGTGGCTGGTCACGACCTTCAAGGAGGTGCCGGTCGGTACATCCGGTGGCGTCTCCGTGCCGGGTACTTCGGGCGCATTTCTCGGCTCGCTCTTCATCTGCGCCAGCGCGCTCTTTTTCGACCCAAAATGGATGAGCCAGTTCGGCCTTCTTCAGTCGTTCCTTCTGATCGGCTTCTCCGGACTTCTGGCAAGCCTTGTCGACAGCTTTTTCGGTGCGACCGTCCAGGCCCAGTATTTCGATCCAATCCGCGAAAAGGTTACCGAGCGCACGCACAGCGTTGCCGCTGACGGTTCAATTGTCGAGAACAGGCTCATCAAGGGAACCCCGCTGGTCAACAATGACCTGGTCAATACGCTTTGCGCCCTGTCGGGATCGGCACTTTCCTATGTCGTCATTGAGAAGATGCACCTGTTTTAGAACCTGAAACCATGCACCCATAAACTTTTAATTTCGCCAAACCTGATGCCTGATTCCAAACTGGGGATTTTCGGCCTTCTTTCAGATGCCGGACCTGTTGTACTCTTTGTGCTTTTTGTGCTTCTCTCTTTCTCGATTGTCTCTTGGGCGATTATGGCCTACAAGTTCGGTCATATTCGGAAGTCACTCGCCGAGTCTCGGGCTTTTCTTGACTATCTATTGGATGTATGGAATGCCGACAAGGCGTTCAGCGAGAGCGAACAGTACAGCCATGGTGCACTTCCCAGGGTTTTCCGTGCCGGATATATCGAGTATCGGGAGGTCTCTGACAGGGGTGACATCCGCCAGATGCGGGCGCGTGTCGCCCGAGTCGTCAAGCGGGAGGCGAACGCTGAGAGCAAGCGGCTCTCCTCACTTGTCCCTTTTCTTGCGACCGTCGGCAATACCGCTCCGTTTATCGGACTTTTCGGTACCGTATGGGGCATCATGACCTCCTTCCACAGCATCGGACTGACGCAGTCGGCCTCACTTGCTGCGGTTGCGCCGGGCATATCTGAGGCGCTTGTTGCCACAGCTGCAGGTCTTGCCGCAGCCATTCCGGCGGTTATGGGTTACAACTATTTCACCCAGCAGATCAGCATCATCGAGCGCGACCTTGAGGAGTTCTCCCCGGAGTTTGTGGCCGCCTGTGTTGGTGAACCAACGAACGGGGCAAGAGAATGATGACTTCAGGAAAAGGCCGGCTGATGAGTGACATCAACGTCACTCCGTTTGTAGACGTCATGCTGGTGCTGCTTATCATCTTCATGGTGACCGCCCCGATGATGACTCACGGCGTCAAGGTTGACACACCCCAGACCTCGCACCAGAAGATGGATATCGATGAAAAAGCCCTCGTCATCAGTATCGATGCTTCCAGGCGGGTCTTTATCAATGAGTATCAGCTGAATGCCTCGGAGGTACGCCTAAAGCTGCCTGCCATTCTCGATGTCAAGAAGACCGGTGAGGTCTATCTGAAGGCGGACAAATCACTGCCCTATGGTCTGGTGATGGATGTCATGGCCCAGATCAAGGACGCGGGGATAGAAAAGATCGGCATGGTTACAGCACCCACAGCCGTCAACACCGGCGTCAGGAGATAAGTGGGCCATATGAGAAAGGATCAAGAGCCTCGCTATAAAGAAAGCAAGTTTCTGCCTTGGGTGATGGCGGCCGCCGCGCTGCATCTTCTTCTTTTTGCTGTCGCAATCTATTTTCAGATCGTTATTGCCAGTCGTGAGGTCAAGCCCCATGTCGTAACCGTTACCCTTGTCTCGCGCCAAGGAGCAGGAGGGTTGCCGGGCCTCGGCGGCCAGGATGGCGGAGCGGAGGGAGGGCCGGCAGCCGCGCCCGCCCCGGCACCACTGCCAGCGCCGGCAAAGCCCGCAAAGGGACTTCCTGAAAAGAAAGCGGTTCCGGAAGCTCAGTCCAAGCCGCTTCCTGCTGCAAAAAAGCTTCCCCTTGAGGCCCCGAAACCGAAGGTCGCCGAAAAACCGGCCGATATCCAGAAGGCACTCGACCGGCTGAAACAGTCTGTCGACAAAAAAAACGCATCGTCGCAGCCCCGGCAGCAGCCCTCTGCCGCACCGAATATCAACGATGCCCTGGCCAAGCTTCAGAAGTCAGTCCAGTCCGGTTCCGGAGGCGGGCGCGGGAGCGCTTCAGGTGGCCGTGGAGGGGGAGCAGGAGGTTCGGGCGGTTCGGGAACAGGCGGCCCTTACAATGCGGTAGTGGCCTCAATCATTCAGCAAAACTGGGAGTTTTCGCATGCACTCCTGAAAAACACCTTCGGCATGGAGGTCTATGTCCGTGTTCATATTCTTGCTGACGGCACAATTCGTGAGATTCTTTTCGTCCGCCGTTCACCGAGCGAGTACCTGAACAACTCAGTGAAAAGAGCTCTCGAAAAATCATCACCCCTGCCACTTCCGCCAAAAGATGGGGCTCTACGGGATATGTGGATCGGATTTGTCTTTACGCCCGAAGGCATAAAACAGTGATTGCTTTTTTTTTGCCAAATCCCTTCCCTCTCGGCAGCTGTTGATGTATATTTTTTCTGAATGATATTTCGGACTACAAGCACTATCCGCCGTTAACCTTTTTCGTGGTCACATGCCAGCAGCTCGACTTGCCCTTTTTGCACTCATGGTTATTCTTTCCTCCATGCTTTCAGCCCCGCAAACCTTTGCCGCTGAAGAGTCGGGGGAGTATATCGCCATTCGCAAGCAGGGCTCCTCCCGAATTGCGCTGGTGCTCGATCGTGCGCATGCGGATGGCAAAAAGGAGGAGGGATGGGCGGAGGGCATCAACAGCGTCGTGCATGACGGGCTTGATTTTACCGGACTTTTTTCCCTGCTTTCCCCTCCGCTGAATATCCGGGAGTCCTCTGCCGGAAAAGGGCAGGCTCTCAATTTCTCCGCACTGAACTCTGTGGGCGCCGAAATTTATGCCGGGGGCAGCGTTGTCAGCAATTCCGGCAACGTCAGCTTCAATGCGGTTGTTTACGAAACCCTCGGAGCCAAACCCATCCTCAGAAAGAGCTATACGGGCACACCTGCAGAGCTCCGTGCTATCGGCCATCGATTCTGCGCGGACCTCGTTGAACTGCTGACGGGCAAAAAGTCTCTTTTTGGCAGCAAAATCGTCTTTGTTTCGAACCGGACAGGCTTCAAGGAGGTCTACCAGTGCGACTTCGACGGACAAGGCGTCGAGCAGCTGACCAGCTCGAAAACAATCACCCTTACGCCGGCGCTCTCGCCTGATGGCACTCATCTGGCATATACCGATTTCTCATCTGGCCGGCCCGCGCTCTATATCAGAAACCTTGCAAGTCATCAATCCATCCAGGCCGCAAAAAGCGGTGTAAGCATTGATCCCGGATGGAGAAACAACAGCGAGGTGGCAACGACACTCTCACATGATGGCGACCAGAACATCTATCTGCTCAACACATCTGGAGCGGTTCTGCGCCGGCTTACCAATACAAAAAGCATCGATCTCTCTCCCTCTTTCTCCCCGGACGGCGGTAAAATGGCTTTCGTCTCTTCCCGCAACGGCATGCCGCAGATTTTTATTCTGAATCTGCAGAGTGGAGAGACAAGAAGGCTGACCTTCAGCGGCCGTTACAACACCCAGCCATCCTGGTCTCCCGCCGGTGATAAAATTGCCTATACGACATGGGAAAATAAGGGTGAAATCGATATATTTACCGTAAATGCGGATGGGTCTGGCTTGAAGCAGCTGACCGCAAAATCCGGTGAAAACGAGGCCCCGTCGTGGTCTCCGGATGGCGGGATGATTGTTTTTTCTTCCTCACGTCAAGGGAGAAAAAAACTTTTCGTCATGAATGCTTCGGGTGAAAACCAGAGACCGCTGCTCTCTGTCGACGGTGAGCAGATGCAGCCTTGCTGGTCCGTATTCCGGAAGTAGTATCATATACAATAACCTATAAAAAAGGGGGCAAGATGAAGGCAGTAAATCAGTTTATACGGTTTATGGTAGTTCCGGCCATGATGTTTCTTGGTGCCTGTTGCTGCGAAAAAGATATCGCTGTAGCGCCGGTGCCTGTTACGCCACCACCGCCTCCCCAACCTGCGGCAGTTGCCGGTCCCGTTCTTGGTGATCTCTTTTTTGATTTCGACAAATCTACGCTTCGCGCTGAAGCTTCCGACCAGCTTAAAGCCAATGCCGCATGGCTCAAGGCCAATTTGAAAAGCAGAGTCGTCATCGAGGGTCATTGTGACGAAAGGGGAACTAACGAATACAACCTTGCCTTGGGTGAACGCCGTGCTGTCAGTGCCCGCGACTACCTTATCAAGCTTGGTGTTGACCCACTGCGCCTGAAGACCGTCAGCTTTGGAGAGGAGCGTCCTTTTGCAACGGGTCATGACGAAGAGTCATGGGCGCAGAACAGGCGTGATCATTTTGTCGCTGAATAGGCACAGTGAAGAAATAAATTAACCCGAGGGGCAGGCGAGGTTCATGCCGGCCCCTTTTTCGTAATGATAACTGGAGAAAAAGTAATGAGAAACAGGATAAACGGCACGCTTGCCATTCTTTTGCTGGTCACTGCCGGCTGCTCATCGAAAAGTGCGGTCAAACCTGCCGAGAGCACCCCTTCAACGCTCGCCCCTCAAGCCACCGAGGCCCCGGCAGCACCCGCAGCACCCTCAGTGTCAGCGCAGCAGGCTGCACCGACAGGCTATGGATTCGACAAGTGGCAGACGGGCCCGCTTGGCGATGTATTTTTTGACTACGACAGCTCTTCGCTCAGCAGTGATGCCCAGGGTCAGCTCAAGCAGAATGCCGCCTGGCTGGGAAGCAATGCCGCAAAAAAGAGCACCATTGAAGGCCATTGCGATTCGAGGGGAACATCGGAATACAATCTTGCTCTTGGAGAGAGAAGGGCTTCGAGCGCAAAGGACTATCTTGTCAAGCTCGGTGTAGCCGCTTCGCGTATCGAGTCGGTCAGCTTCGGTGAAGAGAAGCCGTTTGCAGAGGGTCAGAATGAAGAGGCATGGGCCAAGAACAGGCGCGCCCACTTTATTGTAAAATAAGCGCCATCGTTGACCCCGTCATGATTTCGCCAACGTGGGCCTCTGCGGTTCACGAATAAACATCTGCCATTACATGAACAGAAAAATTAAACCAGTTATCCTCTTTTCGCTGCTTCTTGTTACGGCATGCGCTTCGAAGGAGGATCTTATCGTTGTCAAGGATGAGGTGCAAAAGCTGAAAACTGATGCGGAGAGCGTCAAGACTCAGTCAGCCGGTTCCTATTCTGACGTTCAGCAGGTTCGCGACGAGGTTTCCCGGCTTCAGGGCCGCATTGAGGAAGTGGCCCATACCAACCGCCAGTCGTTTGCCCGGCTTGGCATGGAGGATTCGCTTCTGGTGCACAAGGCTGACGATCTGGAGTCGCGACTGAAGAAAATCGAAGAGTACCTCGCTCTCGACAAGCAAGAGAGTTCTTTGGCAGCGGCGCCCGACAAGAAGGCCGGTGAGGCAGGAGCACCCAAGGCTGAGGTGGCCGCTGATGCGGCTCTTCTTGCCGCCGGAAACGAACAACTCGCCAAGAAAAGCTATGCGGCTGCCCGCGAAAGCTACAGCTCGCTCCTGAAGAGCTATCCCAAGTCGGAGCTCGTCAGTGAGGCGCAGTTCCAGCTTGCTGAGAGTTTTTTCGCTGAGAAATGGTATGAGAAGGCCATTCTGGAGTATCAGCAGGTGATTGCCAAATACACCAAAAGTGTTCGGCGTCCCGCAGCCCTCTACAAGCAGGCGGTATCTTTTGAGAAGATTGGTGACGCCCCCAACGCGAAGGCAAGGTTCAAAAGCCTTGTCAATCTCTATCCTGCTTCTCCGGAAGCCAGGCTGGCCCGCAAGAAACTGCAATAACTGTTTTCAGCCACTCGGTCCTGCACAGAAAACCTCGGTCACTCCCGGGGTTTATCTGTTGTGCGCCCAGCATGGGCGCAATCTTGGAGGTGAAAGTCCTCCCGTGAGTTGACCACAGCGAACGAAGTGAAGCGCAACTGCATGAGGGTGACCAAGTGTGGGGAGGAAGCGTGGAGCGAACCCGCGAGCCGATGGACAAGAACCGGATAGAAGGCGATGCCGAACAGGGCGAGCAGGCAACAGACTGCAAAGCTCTTGTGGTCAAGGTTCAGGCGGCGTAAATCCGGCGGTTGTGCGGGGAAGAACGATGTATGATGAATTACGGAAGACGGGTGCGAACCCTGAACAAGCAGCCAGAATAGCGGCCAACTCCACAAGGTGGTGGCATAACAGCAGAATGGAGTTGAACAGAATCACACCCATTGCCTGGTTTGACCGAATGGGACTGCCCCGTCTCTCATGACCTCAACTTTTCGAACCGCCCGATGCGGACCCGCATGCCGGGTGGTGTGGGAGGGGAGCGCTCAACTATTCTGAACGCCCCCTATCCCGATTACACTTTAAGCGAACTTCAGGCGCTCTTGAAAGGTCGGTCAACAAAATCTCTCCCGACAAGTCGGGTCGAGATGACATAACGGCAACCCCCCTTTATCCCTGCCCCATCTTTGCCTTATCCCTGGAACATCCCTGCGTCATCCCGAACGAAGAGAGGGATCTCAACGCATAAAAAAAGGCCATGCAACTTTTCTGTGCATGGCCTTGGGAAAAATGGGCGTCAGCTTAGGTTGGTTTCGCCTTGAGCCTTACTTGAAAAACTCATTGAGGGTATAGACACGGCGATTGACTTCAACGCAGAGACTGCCGAGGATGGAGTCCCAGAAAACAGGGAGATCCCTCATGGTCCACTTGATGCCGCGCTTGTCAAAATCGATGACATAACGGTTCTCGTTGTCAAGTACCTGCTGCTCAATGTTTATGGCGATATCAGGCTGAGTCGTCAGGACGGCGATCTCAATTTCATCGGCAATAAGCTGATCGATGATCTCTTTTGTCGGAGAGAGCGGTCTGCGGCCGGAAGTAGGCATAATCTCTACCTGCAGCTTTCCGTTGTAGTCTCTCTTTGCCTTGGTGATGAAATACTTCGGCACCTTGTGAAGGGCGTTGCCTGACCATGGTCCTGCTGTATTAGATCTTACCTGGTTCGAAGCAGTGAACGGACGGCTGAGCTGGGATCGCATCGGTTGCAAGGTTAAATTTGCAGATAAATACCGGACGGTATTGACTCTTTTACTCAAATAAGTTAGCAAATCAGGCATAAATATCAAAGGGATTCCCGACGGAATCCCTTTGTTGGCTTGTGACCTTCAGACAAGAGAGTTACTTCTCCTTGTCGTCGATGACCTCGTATTCGGCGTTCTGCACTTCACCGTCACTGCCGCTCTTTTTTCCCTTGCCATCGCCCTGGGGTTCCGGCGCATGGCCGGCACCTTCAGCGCCTTCGGTCTGGTAGAGGTTCGAAGCGATCTCGCTCCAGCTCTTGTTGAGTTCCTCCATGGAGCTCTTGATGGACTCGATTGTGCCGTTCTTGTAGGCCTCCTTGAGTTTTTCGAGAGCGCCTTCGAGGGTTGGGCGCTTGTCGGCAGGGATCTTGTCGCCAAGCTCTTTCAGCTGCTTTTCAGTGCTGAAAATAAGGGAGTCGGCAATGTTTTTTGTGTCGATATCCTCCTTGCGCTTCTGATCTTCAGCGGCATGCACCTTGGCATCCTCCTTCATCTTTTCGACCTCGGCATCGGTGAGCTTGCTGCTCGACTCGATTTTGATGCTCTGCTCCTTGCCGGTCGCCTTGTCCTTAGCCGACACGTTCAGAATGCCGTTCGAGTCGATATCGAAGGTGACCTCGATCTGCGGGATGCCTCTTGGTGCTGGAGGAATGTCACCGAGGTGGAAACGTCCAAGAGTCTTGTTATCAGTGGCCATCGGGCGTTCTCCCTGCAGCACGTGGACCTCGACGGATGTCTGGCTGTCGCCGGCCGTAGAGAATACCTCCTGCTTTCTTGTAGGAATGGTGGTGTTTGCGTCGATAAGCTTTGTCATGACACCGCCGAGCGTTTCGATGCCCAGTGAGAGCGGTGTGACGTCGAGCAGCAGCACGTCGGTTACATCCCCTTTCAGCACGCCGCCCTGGATAGCCGCGCCAATGGCAACCACTTCATCGGGGTTGACGCTTTTGTTTGGCTCCTTTCCGAAGAAATCCTTGACCAGCGCCTGCACTTTAGGAATGCGGGATGAGCCGCCAACCAGCACCACTTCGTCGATATCCTTCATGTCGACCTTCGAGTTCTTGACTGCGCGGTGACATGGGTCCAGAATCTTGTCGAAGAGATCTGTGCAGAGCGCTTCGAACTTTGCACGGGTAAGGTTGATGACCAGGTGCTTCGGTCCTTCCTGTGTTGCGGTAATGAAGGGAAGGTTGATTTCCGTGTCGGTTCTTGACGAGAGCTCGATCTTTGCCTTTTCGCCAGCCTCTTTCAGACGCTGCAGGGCAATAGCATCATTGCGCAGGTCGATGCCTTCCTGCTTCTTGAACTCATCAGCAAGATAGTCGATGATCTTCTGGTCAAAGTCATCGCCGCCGAGATGGGTATCGCCGTCGGTCGATTTGACCTCGAAGACACCATCGCCAAGCTCCAGAATGGAGATGTCAAAGGTACCGCCGCCAAGGTCGAAAACAGCCACTTTCTCATTCTCCTGCTTTCTGTCAAGGCCGTAGGCCAGAGCGGCTGCGGTCGGTTCATTGATGATTCTCTTCACATCGAGGCCCGCAATGCGCCCAGCGTCCTTTGTGGCCTGCCGCTGTGCATCATTGAAGTATGCAGGAACGGTGATGACCGCTTCGGTGACCTTCTCTCCGAGAAAGTCTTCAGCAGTCTGCTTCATTTTCTGCAGGATCATTGCCGAGACCTCCTGTGGCGAGTAGGTCTTGTCGTTGATTTTGACCCTGGCTTCGCCGCCTTCGTTTATGACTTCATACGGAGCGATCTTTTTCTCGTTCGGAACCTCGTCGTATTTGCGCCCCATGAAGCGCTTGATAGAGGCTACCGTGTTTTTAGGATTGGTGATAGCCTGCCGTTTGGCAGCCTGTCCGACCAGACGGTCGCCATTCTTGGTCAGCGCTATAATCGACGGAGTTGTGCGGTTTCCTTCTGAATTTTCGATAACCGTCGGCTGTGTTCCCTGCATGACCGCTACACAGGAGTTCGTGGTACCGAGGTCGATGCCGATAATCTTGCCCATAATTGTTTTTCCTTCTCTTGAGGTGAAAAAAATGCCGGACTGAGTCTGGGTTATTACCCCAAGCCCGGCTTGAAATAGTGTCAGTTTATTGAGATCTCTTTGATTCTTTTTTCCGCTCTTGCTTTTGGAAGCGTCACGTGAAGCACTCCGTTGTTGAAGTTGGCATTGATGTTCTCCTGATCGATAATCTCTGTGAGGTTGAAGCTTCTTGAAAAGCTTCCATAGCTTCTTTCAGTGCGGTGGAACTCCTTTCTGGAGGCTTCCGACTCCTGCTTCCGTTCCGCCTTGATGGTCAGGAGACCCTCCTCGATATTGAGGCCGATCTGTTCCTTCGCGACGCCGGGGAGTTCAGCTTCAATGTGGAATGCCTTTTCGTCTTCAGAGATATCAGCCCTGAATGCCGGGGCGGAAGGCATCTGTCGAGGGGACCATATATCATCAAACAGCTTGATCGGGTCTTTTGATAATTTTACCAGCATGATCTTTTCTCCTTCTCTGTTGTTTGTCTGTTGGTATGCTAAAGTAGTTGGCGGCGAACTGCTGTTCACCATGTTATTCTAGGTGCAACAACCATGCCAGAGCCGAAAAAGGGGCCTTTTGGTTGCCTGATGGCGACAGATATGTCATGATGTCTGTAAAAATGTCATATCATTGCCACTCGTTATGACAATTTGTCAGGATGGCTTTTGCGGAGCGAGGAATGAGAGGCAGGTGGCGGTTGGCAAAGTGGACGGAACAAGTCAACACAACACCGGTGTTGCGGAGGGTGACAACGTTGTTCTATGGACGGGACGGGTTCTCTTCAGGGGTTAGCTCAATTACTCATAGAGGAGGGTGTTCTGGTGTTCTTCGGCGTTTACTCCTGTCATCTGCATGATGGAGTTGACCAGCGATTGAGGGGCTTTAAACTGAATAATTCGCTCCTTGACAATCAGCTTGGTTTTTTTTGCCTCTCCAAACTCCTCATTGCAGGAACTGCACTCTGAAAGGTGACGGAGAAACTCCTCCTCTTCCTTTCTGGTAAGCTCGTTGTCCACAGCGGCACTCATGAGTACGCGGGCTTTTTTGCAATTCATAGTAAAAAAAGTTTGTGCGTATTGACAGTTTCAAACATCAAGGGTTTCAAACATCAACGGTTTCAATAAGGGGTTTCAATTTTCGGAGTCGGTTTTGAACCCGTATTTTCTGGCATACTCCTCAAGCTGCAGTCGAAGCATCTTCCTGCCTCTGTATAACCTTGATCTCACGGTTCCTATGGGGCTTTCGACCATATTGGCAATCTCCTCATAGGTGAATCCTTCGATATCACACAGCTGAATCACCTCTCTGAACTCCTCCGGCAGTGATTGCAAGGCCTGATAGACCTCCTCATGCAGGAGGGTGTGAAAATAATCGTTTTCCGCCTCGGTTGTATCGCTGCGGGTGTCCTTGATCGAATGATAGAAATCCTTGATAAGATCGTAGTCAACCTTCCCTGGCTCTCTGGAGTTTTTGCGGAACCGGTTGATATAGTTGTTTTTCAGGATTTTAAACAGCCACGCTTTGCAGTTTGTTCCCCGCTCAAAAGAATTAAAAAACCGGTAGGCCTTGAGGTAGGTCTCCTGGACCAGATCCTCTGCATCATCGGGGTTCATCGTCAGGTGAAGCGCGTAGTTATAGAGGGAGTTGAGGTGAACGACGGCTTCATTCTGAAATTCCAGCTGCTTCTGCTGCTCTTCCCGAGAGAGTGATTGTGTTTTCCCCTTGACAGTCATTTTCGGATTTGAAATATTTTTTTTCATGAGCTGAAATCTTCTGGTTTCACCAAACCATCTTCCTGATTGAGGGGTGGGGAGCGCCCTTCATGAAAAATATATATTTTAATACATATATTTTAACCTTTTGCAGAACTTCCGTATAAAAAGGAGCGCACTCATTTTTGCTGTAAGTCCCGACTAACCGGGAGTGGGCGCAGCCAGTAACGAGAGGCTTCCAATAAACTCATGACGGCTGATGCCACAGAATGATTTAGTTGATGTAATTGTCGCAGGTGCCGGTATAGGCGGACTGACGGTGGCTGCGCTGCTTCAGGAACGGGGCTTTTCTACGCTTGTTTTCGAGAAGAACCGGTTTGCCGGAGGGAGCTGTTCCTCATTCGTGAGGGAGGGTTATACTTTCGATGCGGGCGCGTCGGTTTTTTACGGATTCGGTGACAATGAAACCGGAGGAACCCTGAACCTGCACACAAGGATTTTCAGGAAACTCGGTATAGAAGTTGAGACGGTTCATGATCCCGTCCAGATCCACTACCACCTTCCCGACGGGTTCGACATAGCGGCCTGTTACGACCGCAAGAGATTTCTTGACGCTCTTTCGGCCCGTTTTCCGCATGAGCGGGAGGGCATTGAGATGTTTTACGGCGAACTCGACGATGTCTATGGCATTATCGGATCACTTCCTGCCGGCTCTCTTGAGGATCTGACCCATCTTGCCTCAATCGGGCTCAACCATCCCATCAAAGCCATCTCTCTGGCCATGAAGACCTTCCGTTCGATGGGCAGGACGGCAAGAGCGTATATCCGTGACGAGGAACTACTCCATTTTATCGATATCGAAGCCTACTCGTGGGCCGTGCAGGACGCTGTGGCCACGCCGCTGGTCAATGCCGGCATCTGCCTTGCTGACCGCCACCACGGGGGCATCAACTACCCTCTGGGCGGTTCAGGATCTATTCCGAAGGCACTCTGTCGGGGCCTTGAGAAATTTGGAGGAGAGATCCGCTACAATGCTGATGTGGCCGCCATCATTATGGAAAACGGAGTGGCCAGGGGCGTAAGGCTTGCTGACGGTTCGCAATATTTCGCAAAAACGGTCATCAGCAATGCGACCGTATGGGATACCTTCAACCGTCTCGTAGGCGACCCGGGATACCGTGTCGAAGAGGACCGCTTTCTCTGTGCACCGAGCTGGTTCCAGCTCTATCTTGGCGTAGATGCGGCCGTCATCCCGAAAGATTTTCACGTGCACCACATCCTTGTCGATGACTGGAAGAGCTACAACCGGCCCGGCGGCACCATCTACTGTTCGGTGCCCTCCATTCTCGACTCGTCACTTGCCCCTGCCGGTCGCCACGCCCTCCATCTGTTCGTTACCGCTGAAATGGCGGAGTGGGAAGAGCTCGAAAGAGGCGGCGATGCCTATCGCAATGCAAAAGAGGCAGTTGCGGCTTCAGTGCTTGAGAGGATGGAGCGACTCATGCCGGGGCTCTCGAAAGCCATAGAGCTGAAGGTGCTGGCAAGTCCCCTCACCGTCGAGCGATACCTCAACCGCTTCAGGGGCTCATACGGCCCGCTCTTGAAGCCCGGTCAGTATATCTTGCAGAAGCCGCAGAACACTACCCCCGTCAAGAACCTTTTTGCCGTAGGCGACAGCGCTTTTCCCGGCCAGGGAGTGATAGCCGTAACCTACTCTGCGGTCTCATGCGCATCGGGTGTGGCCCGCAAACTGGGGAAACCGCTCGACTATCTGGAGTAGCCCTCTTTTCAGAAGGCGGCAAGCAGCATGTCGATCTCACGATAGGGGAAATCGCCGAGGTCCGAAAGAATCTGCTTGGTGACATAACCCTTGAAGATATAGGTGCCTTTCCTCAGGCTGTGGCTTTTCCAGAGAATGTCTGAAATGGTCTCGTGCCCGTTGAGTTTCAGGAGAAACGGCAGGAGGGTGTTGGTCAGGGCGAAAGAGGCCGTTTTGGCCACGGCCGAGGGGATGTTCGGCACGCAGCAGTGGGTGACACCGTGCTTGACATAGATCGGGTTGGTATGGGAGGTGTGGCGGCTTGTTGCAAAGCATGCGCCCTGGTCGATTGAGACGTCGATGATGACCGATCCCGGCTTCATCGATTTCACCACCTGCTCGGAGACGAGGGGTTTGTTGATTCTTCTTTTCGGGCTCAGTGCCCCGATCATCACGTCGGAGGTTTTGGCAAGCTGGGAGATGTAGTGGTCGTTGGCTATTGCCGTAACCAGATGACGGTTGAAAAAGGCCTCGAACCTTCTCAGCCGGTTGATCTCCTTGTCGATGACGGTGACCTGCGCCCCAAGCCCCAGCGCGTCCTGCGCGGCAAAGAGTCCGACCGTTCCAGCCCCGATGATTGTGACGTGAGCGGGAGGCACTCCGGCAATCCCTCCCAACAGGATGCCGCTTCCACCGTAGCCCGTTTCAAGGTATTTGGCCGCAGTCTGCACGGCAAGCGATCCGGCTATTTCGCTCAGTGTCCTGACAATCGGAAGTTCGCCGTCCCTGGTTTCAATGAACTCAAAGCCGAGCGCGGTGATGTTTTTTTCAAGAAGCGTCTGCAGGAGATGCGGACTGACTGTCCCGAGATGGAGGGCGGAAATGAGCATCTGGCCGGGATTGAAGAGCGAGAGCTCTTCCGGCTGAGGAGGGGATACCTTGACAATGACGTTTGACTGCTCAAAGAGCTCTTCAGGTGTCCCGGCGATTGAGGCTCCAGCCTCGGCGTAATCAAGATCGGTGAAGTTGCAGAAGTTGCCTGCCCCTTTTTCAATAATCACCTTGATGCCCTGTTCAACCAGTATCTGCACCCCCGGTGGCGATACCGCAACCCTTCGTTCATCCTGTGCCCGCTCTTTCGGAATGCCGAGCACGATGTTCATGGTCTTTTCCGGCTTTATCAGCCAGCGCTCAAGCGTTTTGGCACCCAGTTCGAACTCGATATTGCCTATATCAGAAGAATAACCCATCGGGGAGTTCCTGGTTGTCGTTTCAGAGGCGGCTCTGCTTACAGGAGAAAATACTACTTTACCGTTATTTTTACAGTCTCTATGACCGGTGTTTTTTCGGGCGGCGAAGAGCATGTCGATTGCGGCAGATGCAAGCGTCCGCCCGAGATGGTGCAGAGCACCGTTGATGCCCCTGAATATACCCCTTTTGCTCCAGATGCGAGCAACGAAGCCGGGAGCTGCATGAAGGGGAAGCTCTCCATGAAGCTGCTGACGGCAAACATCGATGCGTGCGCCAGTCCGTTGCCGATTTTTGAGAGCGAATCTCCCGGGCTCATCTGGCCCTTGCTGACTCGCTGAAACAAGTTGGCCGCTCCAGAAGGAAGCATGCTTGTCACATTGTAGCCGATGGTCTGGGCGTAGGCAACAAAGCCCGGCACATTCAGCCCGAGCACGATGCGGCGGAGGTGTTCGGCTCTTGAGAGCACCTTCAGATTCCCCTCCCGCACAATAACGCTCTGGCATGCAAGCCGCCCCCCTCCGCCAAGAGTTTTTCGGAAATAAAGGCCTTTTCGATGTTGTTTGGCGGCGACAGGCACTCCGCCCCCTCCTTGACGTAGACAAAGCAGCTCTGGCAGATGCCGTTGCCGCCGCAAACGTAGCCCATATGGCTTTTGTTGAACTGCCCTGCATGCAAAAGAAGCTCTCCGTTGCGGGCTTCACACGGTTTGTCGTTGATGTGGATGATCATGGTCTCTGGCGTTAGAAGTGGGACAAAAAAACTTGAAGGGGGGGCTTTCTTTACTTCTTAACAGCAACCACTCCAGAGGAGGCGCCTCTTCTGGAGTGTGGCAGTACTCCCTGGGGGAGGGAGCTTGCAATGGACCGTCAGGCTGCGACGCCCTTACGAGCCCCGAGCGGCATCGTCGTCACTTTGGCATGGTGCTTGCCGTTGCCGTTAGCGCTGCATTCACAGAGTTCCGGCTTGCAGTGTGCCGTGGAGGGCTGCAGTGCATCAACAACAAGCTGAAAGGCGTCGCTAATACCGCTGATGACATCGCTAATGAGCTGCCACAAGTCAAACGTTCTCCCGGCCTGAAAGCGCATGGTATCGGGGAACTTTACAAGAGCCTCCCAGCCCATGGTAGCGGCATATCCGGCCAGCCCAAGCGGATTAGTCTCAGTCAACTGCTTCACCTCTTCAACGGCAGAGAGGATTCTTATAGTTCCCGGCTTCTCGATTGTGGTCATGCAGGCCATTCTTGCCCCATCCTTAAGGAGCTTTTCGGAGAGGATCGCCTCCTCCGATTCGCTGACCGGCGAGAGCAGTTCGGCTCCCTCCAGCACTTTGACGTAACAGGTCTGGCAGATGCTGTTTCCGCCGCAGAAATAGCCTATGTGTTCGTGGTTACTGCGGGCGACGTCAAGCAACCGGTCGCCCTCTTTGGCCTGATAACTGCGGTTGTTTATGGTGATGTTCATGGTTGTGTTCGTTTATATTAACAAGACATAAAGTGTCCAGTTAATGGTAACGATAAGAGGAGGCCAAAAAGTTCTCGGCAGGTGCATGAAAGTTGCAGGGGGGAGGCATGTTTGCTGCCAACATTGCATGCTTGCGGCATTCCGGTAGAGGAATAGCGATGCAAGCCTTCCTCACCCCACGTTGGCGGCTCGCCTTGCCCCGACATTTCCCCAGACCTCTGCACGTCGGGTGCGAAATGTCGGTAGCATATCGTGTGGAGCCACATTCCCCAAGCTGCATAGCGGCGGCATGCTGGTAGCCTCAGGAAGTGGGTGTTATAAATGGCACCCCAAATTTCCCTCAGGATTCCTGTGGGGCGGGGTGCTTTTTTGATGCCCTCTCGAGTTCGGTGAGGAGCGTCGTATAGCGCTCTATGAGGCTTGACGGAAGAGTGCCGGCATGTTCGGGATGGTGAAGCACCAGCTTCATTTTTTTATCCATCTTGAACGCCGGCCGGTACTCCTGCATTCCCGGTTCCTGAACGGCGATAAACAGGTGCTGGAAGAAGTCACGGTCACGCTCCTGAACGTCGCGCTGGTCGGGGAGCTGTATGGTAAAGCTTTTCGGCTGCATGTCGATTTTCTCGATGCCGAGTGCTGCGCCCTTGGTTTTGAGCTTTGACAGAGAGAGCAGGTTGGACACCTCTTCGGGAAGTTCACCGAAACGGTCCTTGATTTCAGCTGAAATTGCTTCGACCTCATCTTCAGAGCGAGCTTTGGAGATCTTGTCATAAAACGCAAAGCGCTCATGGATGGCATGAATGTAGTAATCGGGGATGAGCGCATCGAAAAAGAAAAGAATATCGCAGCTTCTTGCCTGTTTCGGCGCCGTTGAGCCGTCAGCCGGAAAGAGATGGCTGAAAGCGGTCGATTTCAGCTCGGCCACCGTCTCTTCAAGCATTTTCTGATAGAGGTCGAAGCCGAGTTCGTGGATGTATCCCGACTGTTCGGCTCCAAGCAGGTTTCCGGCGCCTCGGATATCGAGATCGCGAAGGGCGATGTTGAATCCCGAACCGAGTTCGGTGAAGCTCTCGATGACGGCAAGCCGCTGGACCGCGTCGCGTTTGAGGGTGTGCAGGGGAGGGGAGACAAGATAGCAGAAGGCCTTGCGGTCGCTTCGTCCGACCCTGCCGCGAAGCTGGTAGAGGTCGGAGAGGCCGAACCTGTCGGCCCTGTTGATGATGATGGTGTTGGCGTTGGAGATGTCGAGCCCCGAGCCGATGATGGTCGTTGAGATGAGCACGTCGATCTCTTTCTGCATGAAATCCATCATGATCTTTTCAAGCTCTCTCGGCGGCATCTGTCCGTGGGCGAAGACGATGCGCGCAGAGGGGACCAGCCCCCTCAGTTTTTCGAGTACCTCCTCCAGGTCGGCAATGCGGTTGTGGAGGAAAAATACCTGACCCTCACGGCGAATCTCGTTCTCGATAGCCGACTGGATGAGCGCCGGGTCATAATCGGAAATGACGGTTTCGACCGGCTGGCGGTTTTTCGGAGGGGTCGAAACAATTGAAAGATCCCTGGCCCCGAGCATCGAGAACTGCAGTGTCCGCGGTATCGGCGTTGCCGACATGGTCAAGGTATCGACTCCCGGAAACTGCTCGCGAAGCTTCTCCTTGACCTCGACGCCGAAGTGCTGCTCCTCATCGATAACAAGCAGGCCGAGATCCCGGAACTGGACATCTTTTGAAACAAGCCGGTGGGTGCCGATGACGATGTCAATCTGGCCGGCCTTGATTTTCTTCAGGAGCTCAAGCTGGTCCTTGCGCGGCACAAAGCGGCTGAGCACCGCTATGGAGATCGGGAAATTCTCGAACCTTCTCTGAAATGATTCGGCATGCTGGTGCGCCAGAATGGTGGTCGGGGTAAGCACGGCAACCTGCTTTTTCGACTCGACCGCCTTGAATGCTGCCCGCATGGCAATCTCGGTTTTTCCGAACCCCGCATCACCGCATATCAGGCGGTCCATGGGGTGGGGGGCCTGCATGTCTTTCTTGACCTCTTCGATAGCCTTGTGCTGGTCGGGAGTCTCTTCGAAAATGAACGAGGACTCGAACTCCCGCATGAAAATGGAGTCCGGCCCGAAAGCAAAGCCCGGCTGCATCTTTCTCTGGGCGTAGACCTTGATGAGATTGATGGCGATATCGCGGATCTTGTTGCGGACCTTCTCCTTTTTGGCCGCCCATTTCGAACTGCCGAGCCTTGATAGGTTGGGCAGCGAGCCTTCAGACGCGGTGTATTTCGAGAGCAGGTTGATGTTCTGCACATTGACGAAGAGCTGGTCGCCCCCCTCATACTCGACCAGCACGCACTCCTGCTCGGAGTTTCCTGCCGTTATGGTTTCGAGAGATTTGAAGATGCCGATGCCGTAATCTTCATGGACGACATAGTCGCCGACTTTGAGCTTCTGCAGGTCCTTGAGCGAAATGCCCCTGATTTTCCGCTTGCGGTGGGTCTTGTGGAAGTGCAGCTTGCCGAAGATGTCCGATTCGGTGTAGAGGTCGATTTCGCCGAAAGTGAAGCCGGTATGGAGATTGACCGGCACCCAGCTTGCATCGGGAAATTCCGGGCCGCCCGATTTGGCCATCTCCTCTGCGAGAAAATCGGTCAGCTCCCCAATCTCCCTCTTTGAGGCGGTTGCAAAGACCGGGGGCCTGTTTTTTGTTGATTCGTGCTGCAGAATTGAGGCCAGCACGCGGAAATTCGCATTGAGTTTTTTCTGGGCAAGCGATTTGAAGTCGATTGCCGAAGAGGAGGCCGAGGCGGAAGGCATAACCCTGAGGCAGCGAAACCGCGAACACTCATCCAGAAGGGCCGCATTGTTTTCAAGTGCGGCAAACTCTGTGGCGTCGTCAAAAAGAATAACCGTCGACGGATCCAGATAGTCGAGAATGGTGGTAACGGCTCCCGAACGAGCAGGCGCTGCCTCGGTAAAGCTGGCGGTCAGGTCTGCTTCAGTGAGGGTTTTTCCGGAGAGCTGGCTGTTGATGTCAAAGAGGCGCAGTGAAGAGAGGGTGTCGCCGAAGAACTCTATGCGCAGGGGAACTTTCGCCCCGAAAGGGAAGACGTCGATAATTGAGCCGCGAACGGAGAACTCCCCCTCCTCCTCAACAAACTCCCTTTGCTCGAAACTGTTGCTCTCCAGAAACCGCTTGAGCTTGTCGTAGCCGGCATCCTCACCGGATTTCAGGTGAAATATCCGTTTTTCAGCCTCCTCCGGCCGGCAGAGCGCGGTGTCCAGATCGTCAAAAAAGGAGAGAATTACCGAACGTGACCCTTTCGAAAGGGCGCCGATTGAGAGCGAGAGCTCATCTGAGGTGTTGCAGAGCCTGCCTTCCGGAAGGAGAAGGTCGAAATCGTTGTCGTAGAGTTCGAAGCTGTTCTGTCCGCAGAGCAGCAGCACGGAAACCTTCAAATCCGCGAAGAGCCCTGCCGCCACAATCGGCCTGAGCGACCCCTGCAGGCCGGCAATGTCAATGGGGAAGTAACTGCCCTTTACCGGTGAGGCTTCATCAACTGCTTTTTTAAGAAGGGTATAGGGGGTCGACTGCTTGATGGAGTCGATAAGGAAAGCCGGTGTTCTTCTGGTAACGGATGCGCTCTGGAGCACAGAATCGGATAACGTTTTCATATGAAGCTTACAAAACATATTTTCATGCTTGATCCCGGCAAAACATAACCTCGGAAAATCAGTGCTGGCGGGCAAGATTGCTATATATGGAAAAAATCCTTGAACTGAAAGATCTCAGGACCTGGTACGCCACCCAGAGCGGCGTGGCCAAGGCTGTCGACGGCGTCAGCTTCTCACTCGGGCGCAACAGGACGCTCGGGGTGGTCGGCGAGTCGGGCTGTGGCAAATCGGTCACAGCGCTTTCGGTCATGCGCCTTGTGCCGATGCCTCCAGGATATTTTGCCGGAGGGGAGATCCTCTGGAAGGGTTCCGACCTGCTCAAGCTTTCCGAAGAGGAGATGCGCAAGCTCCGGGGCAATGAGATCGCCATGATTTTCCAGGAACCGATGAGCTCGCTCAACCCGGTCTTTACCTGCGGCAGCCAGATCATGGAGCAGATTCTCATCCACCAGAATATCAGCCACGCCGAGGCTAAAAACCGTTCGATCGAGCTGCTCCACCTTGTCGGCATTCCAAACCCCGCCGATCGGTTTGCCTCCTATCCTCACGAACTTTCCGGCGGCATGCGCCAGCGCGTCATGATTGCCATGGCCCTCTCCTGCAACCCGGCCCTGCTCATTGCCGACGAGCCCACCACCGCGCTCGACGTCACCGTACAGGCTCAGATACTCGACCTTATCGGCAAGCTCCAGGCCGATACCGCCATGAGTGTCATGCTCATCACCCACGACTTCGGCGTTGTTGCCGAGCTCTGTGAAGAGGTTATTGTCATGTACGCATCGCGGATTGTCGAAAAAGGTTCGGTTGAGCAGATTTTCAGCAACCCGCTCCACCCCTATACCCGTGGCCTTTTGAAATCCATTCCCCGACTCGGCGGCCCAAAAGAGCGGCTTCACGTTATCGAAGGCAATGTGCCGAGCGCCGTCAACCTCCCTCCCGGCTGCCGTTTTGCAGGGAGATGCCCGCTTGCTCTTGACCACTGCCGCCGCGAGCAGCCCGAACTGGTTCTCTACCAGCCCGGCCATGAGGCTGCATGCTGGAACGCCGGCGCCTGAGAAGATTATGGATTCTCAATTTTGGATTTTGGATTATTGAACCCAACCCCTGACCTCCATGCAGGATCCCATGCTTCTTGTTGTAGAGGATGACCGCAACCTTTCGCAGCTGCTCGTCTACAATCTCGAGCGTGCAGGCTACCGCTGCCAGCTTTGTGAGAGCGGTGAGGAGGCTCTGGAGCAGCTCCCCCGGAAAAGTTTCGACCTTCTTCTGCTCGACGTGATGCTTCCCGGAATGAACGGGTTCGAACTCTGCCAGAAGATCAAGCAGAACCAGCTCTATCGGGAGCTTCCCGTCATCATGCTGACGGCAAAAGGGGAGGAGATAGACAGGGTGCTCGGTTTCGAGCTCGGCATCGACGACTATGTCGTCAAGCCCTTCAGCCCTCGTGAACTCAACCTCCGCATCAGGGCGGTGCTCAAGCGCGACCGGCGCCAGAGCGGAAAAATGCAGGAGCTGCTCAGCGCCGGAGGTATCGATGTTGACCTCACCCGCCACCAGGTGATGCTCGACGGCCATGAGCTGGAGCTTACCCTGATGGAGTTCAAGCTGCTGGTGGCACTCCTCAAGCGGAAGGGCGAGGCGCAGTCACGCGAAACACTTCTCAGCGATGTCTGGGACTTCGACCGGAGCATCAACACCCGCACCATCGACACCCACGTCACCCGCCTTCGCGACAAGCTTGGCCAGAAAGGCAAAATGATACGCACGCTCCGCGGGATAGGCTATAAATTTGAAGACTCAATCGAATGAGGCCAAAGATGCATGCCAGAGTGTCATTCCGGCTCGGTGCTGTTATCGGCCTCATCATCTTTGTGACGGTGGCCGTCAGCTACCTGTCGCTCGGTCGCCAGCTCACCACAATTTTGACCACTGCGGCTCGCGGGGAGATGCGCCGCGACCTTCTGCTTCAGCGCCAGATGCTCGAAAAAAAACCGGAAGGGTGGCCTGAAGGCCCGGGCGCGGAGGCCTGGGTGCAGCGGCTCGGCCGGGTGCTTGAGCTGCGAGTCACTCTCATTGCCCCTGACGGGCGCGTCGTCGCCGACTCATACATTCCCAGAGAGCGCATCCCCTCGCTGCCCAGCCACGCTCTGCGCCCGGAATTCATAGAGGCAATGAAAGGCGGCATCGGGGAGTATTCACGCCGTAGCCAGAGCGTCCAGGAGGAGATGCTTTACATGGCAGTCCCTCTCGGCCGGCCGGTACCTTATGGCGTCCTTCGCTTTTCCAAGCCGCTCTACGACATCGTTGCCTTTGAGGCAAACATTCGAAAAAGCATCGGGCAGGGCCTTTTCTGGGCGCTTTTTTGCGCGGCCGGAGGGGGGATGCTTGCCGCATATTTCCTTGCCCGGCCGCTGCGGACACTGGCCGAAACAGCACGGCAAAGAATCCGCGGTGAGCTTGCCATCATAACTCCATCCGGCAGGGAGGATGAAATCGGAACGCTCGATCGCGCACTTGACATGATGGCTGAAGAGATTACCGGAATGCGGCGGAGCGAGGAGTGGTACCGTGCAGTTTTTTCAGGCATTCGCGAGGCAATTATCGTCACTGATGAAGCTGGCCAGATCATCCTTTTCAACCCCGCAGCATCAAGAGTTTTTCGCATCGAGGGCGCCATGTTCAGGTCTCGGCCGGTCGAGCATCTGGCTGATGCATCCCTTCGGGAGCTCTTCACCCGGGTGCACGGCAGCCACGAGGCGCTGCTCAAGCAGGAGATGGCGCTCATGACCTCCAAAGGGAGGCGCATCATGCAGCTCTCTTCCATGCCCGTGCTGAGTGAAGGCCGGTACGGCGGGATGGTTTTTGTGCTGAACGACATCACCCGCCTCCGGAACCTCGAAAGGGTGCGCAGGGACTTTGTTTCGAGCGTCTCGCATGAACTGCGCACACCGCTCACCAGCATCAAGGGCTATACCGAAACCCTGCTCGACGGAGCGATGGATGACCCCGAGCATGCTCGGGGCTTTCTGAAAATCATCATGCAGGAGAGCGATCAGCTCACAGCCCTGGTCAACGACGTGCTCGATCTTTCACGCATCGAATCGGGGCGCATCGAGTATCATTTCGCCGCAGTTGATCTGCTGGCTCTCGTGCAGAAAAGCGTCGACATGCTCCGCCGGCCGATTGAAGAGAAACATGTCAAACTCGACATAGCCATCCCCGAAACAGTGCCGAAGCTCCATGCCGATCCAGCCTATCTGGAAATTGTCGTGCGCAACCTGCTCGACAACGCCGTCAAATATGTCGATGAACAAAACGGCAGGGTGCGCATAAGTGCCTTCAGGGAGGGCGACATGGTCAGGCTGGAAGTTGAGGATAACGGCATTGGCATAGCCAAGGAGAATCTCGGCAGAATTTTCGAACGCTTCTACAGGGTCGACAAGGCCCGCTCCCGCAAGCTCGGCGGCACAGGCCTCGGGCTGGCCATTGTCAAGCACATCGTTCTTGCCCATAAAGGAACCGTCGATGTCCGCTCCCGGGTAAACCAGGGAACGGTATTCAGTATGGTCATTCCTGCAATGCCTGAACAAGAGGGGTGAGGGGTGAGGCATCCGCCCCCTCATGCGGCGGATTCATGACGGGCAACGTCTGTGATAATCTGACGGTGGAGGGGGATTCGCACCTCCGGGATAAGGTGGTGGGGGTAGAACCCGCCGTCCGAGAGTTCATGGTTGAGCGCCACCCGGTCATCCTCCACAATCACCCTGTATGCCACCACCAAGAGCGACCCGTACATCTCTACCTCCCGGTGGTAGACGCCAATCAGCCGGTCGATCCTTCCTTCAAGCGAAGTCTCCTCCATCAGCTCCCGCAGGCACCCCTCATGCGGCTCTTCTCCCGCCTCAATGAACCCGCCCGGAAGCGCCCACTCATCAAACGCCGGCTCCTGGGCTCTTCTGACCACCAGGAGTTCCCCTTTGCTGTTGAGTGTATAAGCCAAAGCAACAGGCAGGGGATTGAGGTAGTGCACCCAGGCGCAGGCAACGCAGAACATCCTCTCGCGCCCATCTATCACGCCCTGCGAAAGTGGTTTCCCGCATACCGGACAGAATGAGTATGTTTTCATTGCTTTTCAAGAAACTTTTTGCCGTAACGCTGGATTTATCAAAGGAAAACGTCTCAATAAACAGAATAAGTTTCACTTATGGCAATAGCAACACTTAAAGAGGGCATGGCGGCTCCTGCATTTTCCGCCACTGATCAGGATGGCCGGCCGGTAACGCTTGAGGAGTATCGGGGCCGCAAGGTCGTCCTCTATTTTTATCCGAAAGATGATACTCCGGGATGTACGAAGGAGGCTTGCGCTTTTCGTGACAATTTGCCTAACTTTGACGAAGTAGGGGTCGCTGTGCTGGGTGTCAGTGTCGATGATGAGAAGCGGCACAGAAAGTTTGCTGAAAAGTTTCATCTCCCGTTCCGCCTTGTTGCCGATCCAGAAAAGAAGATTGTAGAGGCTTACGGCGTCTGGGGTCAGAAGAAGTTCATGGGTCGGGAGTATATGGGGACCAGTCGGGTTACCTATCTGATCGATGAGAAGGGCATGATTGAAAAGGTGTGGCCAAAGGTTGCTCCCGAAACGCATGCCACTGAACTTCTGGACTATCTGCATCAAAAATCATGAGGGAAGAGCATGGTCAACGAATTTGAACAGCTTGCAGCGGGGAAGCTTCTGCTTGCATCGGCAAATCTGCTGGAATCGAACTTCAAGCGGACCGTGCTGATTATGTGCGAGCATAACGAGAAGGGATCCCTTGGCTTTATACTCAACCGGCCGATGGAGTTCAAGGTACGCGAAGCGGTTGCCGGTTTCGAGGAGATAGGTGAGCTCCTGCACATGGGCGGACCGGTTCAGGTCGACACGGTGCATTTCCTTCATGCAAGGGGTGATTTGATTGAAGACTCCCTTGAGATCATTCCCGGTCTTTTCTGGGGAGGGGACAGGGAAGAGCTGAGCTACCTGCTCAACACTGGGGTCATGCACCCTTCTGAAATCCGTTTTTTCCTCGGCTATGCAGGGTGGACCGCCGGTCAGCTCGAGGCGGAGTTCGAAGAGGGCTCCTGGTATACCGCCGATGCATCGAAGGAGTTCATCTTCAGTGACGCCTACGAACGGATGTGGAGCCGCTCAGTTCGCTCCAAGGGAGGCCAGTACCAGCTCATCGCCAACTCGCCTGAGCTCCCTGGGCTCAATTGAGCGGGGCATCGGAATCAAACGGGCCTGATTGTTGTTGTTCTATTTGGTTAAAAAGGATATATACTACTGCTAACAAACCGATACACGAGCTCCTGGGGATGACAGGCTTTCGACAGGGCAGGTGTGAAGTGGAGTTGCACTCCGAGTTTCAGCATGGATGGACTCGTTAAAGAAGTCTATGCAACTATACATGCAGACGATTATTCGTATGCAATGGCTGCCTGATTAGCACAAGTTAATTAATCAGCCATCGTCCGATGGGGGAGGCGCTTACTCTGAAGCCACCGGATGGCATAACCCGCGCTTGAGCTTCGGTTCGCGCAAGTAAGCTCCGTCAGCCTTTGCCCGAAAGGGTTGCCGGGTGAAACAAAAGAGGGATAGTGAACCGGTCTTTGCAGGTGTAGCAATGGTTCGCGAAACACCAAACACCTGAGATGAGTGTGGTGGCTTTACTGAGCAGTGTTCTGGACGCGGGTTCGACTCCCGCCATCTCCACAAGATGGTCTTCCGGAAACATGTGAGACCGGCTGAAAACCCCTGAGAAATCAGGGGTTTTTTGCGTTAGGGCAATCCGGCTCTTTGAGAGACTTGGCGTGTTCAGGCTTGTTCTCTTTTCTTCTTCTTTTGTCATTGCCTCTCGAATTCCTCGTGGCAGCTTTTTTCGGAAGTTTCAAAGTGTTCTCAAACCTCATTTTCAGCGGGTCAAGAGCATGCGTAACGAGGGGACTCAGGGCCTCGGCAATGCCCATGCCCGACCCGGTGAAGATGACCTCGGGGTCGATTATGTTGAGCAGGCTGTGGTGCATGCGGTTAATCAATGCGATTTTTTGGCGGCGCGCGTGAGCGGTGATTTTACATCCGTAAACCGAACTTTTCGTATGAAAAATATATGCGATGCGTTTTGTTTATTGAAAAAAGGCTTTTTTTGTAGTGGTTTCATATATATTGAAGGTATCCGGCGGGTGAATCTGGTAATTACTTTTTCCTTTTAACCCGTAGCCTCCATCTCAAACGGATCAAACAAAAATAAGCTCAACGAGGAAAAAAGGCCAACAGCCAGAAACGCTGATGACCCCTGAGAAGCGCGATAGGGGTGGCGGTTCAGTTGCCAGCCTTCTTTCGGTCAACTTATATACTTATAAGTAGTTAGGCGGCTATTTCTTTAATGGGGAATATCATTGCAAACCAGCTATGGCTAACCAGGAGCATTTACGGATTCTCAGCCAGGGAGTGGATGTCTGGAATAGATGGCTTAAAGATCATAAGGGTGAACGGCCAGACCTTAGCGGGGCCAATTTGAGAGGTGCTCTTCTCGGCGGCGTTGATTTAAGGGGATCTCGAAAAAGTCCGATATCCTATAAATCGTTATAAATAAGCAATATAG
>JBAXBE010000021.1:0-43466 GCA_037142155.1 Chlorobiaceae bacterium | reverse complement strand
GATTTTAATCATTTTTTCCACAACCAAGTGGTCCCGTTTTACGGGCTCACGTCCCGGGCACTCAACAATGCCAACGCCTATACAGGACTGTTGTCCTATGCAGCAGGATTTTAGCTGATTTGATTTACATAGACAGAAAAAGGAGGCTCTCAAGGCCTCCTTTTTTATTGCTTCCTGTGCCGTAGAATCTCTTTATGCCTGATACAGGGCGCTTTGCATGTCCATCGCTATTGACATCACCCTGCAGTCCATGAACCGCCCACTTCGACGCCGCTTATTCCCGCCTGTATTGCCGTTCCGCAAGAAATTCCAAAAAGGGAATTGGAATTATTTTTTTTTTAATATATTCACAACACTACTGAGGAGTGGCCAAATTGGTAAGGCACCTGATTCTGGATCAGGCAATTCCAGGTTCGAGTCCTGGCTCCTCAGCAAAAAAAGACATGGCAACCGGCCGTGTCTTTTTTTTTGCCAAAAACCCCCGTTTTCACACCCAAGACGCAACGCCCCGGGAGAGGACAAAAAAAAGGAGACAGAACTTACGTTCTGTCTCCCTAAGAGACCGGAGGACCGGAAACTTATTTCTTGTCAGCTGCAGGTGCTGCAGGTGCTTCAGCAGGCTTTGCTGCGTCAGCTGCAGGTGCTGCAGGTGCTGCTGCATCAGCAGGCTTTGCTGCCTCAGCTGCAGGTGCTGCAGGTGCTTCAGGTGCAGCTTCTTTCTTTGCGCAGCCTACGAAAGAGACTGAGCTAGCCAGGAACAGGAAGATGAAAAATTTTTTCATTGCTGGATATTGTTTTTGTTGTTTGATAATTGACAGCTTCTTCAGCTCACGAATAATAAAAAAAAAACAGCGAATTTTCAAAAGCCCACTGTATGGCGGAATATGCAAAAATTTTTGATATCCCGCCACAAGAAATAATTAATTAATCGACAAGCAGCTCCAGCTCCGCCGGTTCAAGCTGGTGGAAGTTCAGGTAACGGTAGATATCCGCCTCCTTTTGTCCGGAAAGATTTTTCCGGACAATCTGGAGATATTCGTCCACGTTGGGCAGATGCCCGAGCAGCGCGCACACTGCCGCCAGCTCGGCTGAGCCGAGGTAGACCTGCGCTCCGGTGCCCATCCTGTTATCGAAGTTCCTCGTGCTTGTCGAAAACACAACGGCATTATCGGCAACCCTTGCCTGATTGCCCATGCAGAGCGAACATCCTGGAAGCTCGATGCGGGCGCCAGCGGCACCGAATACCGAATAATACCCCTCCTCGATGAGCATTTTCATATCCATCTTGGTAGGAGGCACGACCCAGAGCTTGGCAGCGGCAACGCCTTTGCCCCTGAGTACCTCGCCGAGTGCGCGGAAATGACCGATATTGGTCATGCAGCTTCCGACAAAGACCTCGTCGATACCTTTTGGCCTGCTATCGGAACCGAGAACCTCGCTGAGCGTCATGACATCGTCCGGATCGTTTGGACAGGCAAGAATCGGCTCCTTTATCGTATTCATGTCGATTTCGATGACCTCTGCATACTCGGCATCGGCATCCGGCTCAAGCAGTGTGGGATTCTCAAGCCATGCCTTCATCTTGCCGACCCTGCGCCTGAGTGTCTCGGAGTCACCATAGCTCTCCCTGACCATCTGTTCGAGGAGCTTGATATTCGAGCTGAGATATTCGATGACCGGCTCCTTGTCGAGACGGACTGTACATGCCGCCGCGCTGCGCTCGGCTGAGGCGTCGCTGAGTTCGAAGGCCTGCTCCACCTTGAGATTCGGCAGTCCCTCTATTTCAAGCACACGACCGGCGAAGACGTTCTTTTTTCCTTTTTTCTCAACAGTCAGGAGCCCCTTCTTGATGGCCACATAGGGAATGGCGTTGACAAGGTCCCTCAGGGTGATTCCCTCCTGAAGCTTGCCGGTAAAACGCACCAGCACCGATTCAGGGACATTGAGCGGCATGGTGCCGGTAACGCCGGCAAAAGCCACAAGGCCCGATCCGCCGGGAAAAGAGATGCCGATCGGAAAACGGGTGTGCGAGTCGGCACCGGTGCCAAGCGTGTCGGGGAGCACCATCCGGTTAAGCCAGGTGTGGATGACGCCGTCACCGGGCTTGAGGGCGACGCCTCCCCTGCTCATGATGAAGTACGGAAGGCTTCTGTGCAGATTGACATCGGAAGGTTTCGGATATGCCGCCGTGTGGCAGAAGCTCTGCATCACCAGATCGGCGCTGAAGCTCAAAGCCGCAAACTCCTTGACCTCGTCGCGCGTCATCGCGCCGGTCGTATCCTGCGAACCGACCGTCAGGGTCTCGGCTTCCACATACATGCCCGGACGAACGCCCGGAAGGCCGCACGCCTTGCCAATCATCTTCTGGGCGAGCGTGTATCCCTTGCCGCTGTCGGCCGGCTGCTCAGGGCGCTTGAAGAGGGACTCCTCGCCGAGTCCGAGAACCTTTCTGGCCTTTCTGGTCAGATTGCGTCCGATAATCAAGGGAATGCGTCCTCCGGCGCGAACCTCATCAACAAGCGTGTTCGGCGAGAGCTCAAAACGGGAGATAACCTGGCCGTTCTTCTCGATCTTGCCCTCGTAGGGATAAAGATCGATGACATCCCCGGTCTCCATTGCCGAAACATCGGCCTGAACCGGCAGTGCACCGGAATCCTCCGCGGTGTTGAAGAAAATAGGGGCTATGATGCCGCCGATGACCACGCCGCCGGTCCTTTTGTTCGGTACAGCCGGAATATCGAGACCCATGTGCCACTGCACCGAGTTGATGCCGGACTTGCGGCTCGACCCTGTACCGACCACATCACCGACATAAGCCAGGGGGTGACCCTTGCTCTTCAATGTGGCAATGGTCCCGATCGGATCGTCCATCTTGGAACCAAGCATGCAGAGCGCATGCAAGGGAATATCGCTGCGGGTGAACGCTTCGCTGGCAGGAGAGAGGTCGTCGGTATTGGTTTCACCCGGAACCTTGTAGACGGTCAGGGTCATTTTCTCTGCGACTGTCGGCCTCGATGAGAACCACTCCCCCTCTGCCCATGACTTGAGGACCTCCTCAGCATAACGGCTGGTTTTGGAAAGAGCGACAACATCATCGAATGCGTCGTAGACAAGGAGCGTGTTTTTCAGCATCGCTGCGGCTTCGGCAGCAACCGCCTGGTCTTTGCTGCCAAGTGCATCGATCAGCGGCTTGACGTTGTAGCCGCCAAGCATGGTCCCTAAAATCCTGACCGCCTCGAGGCTGGAGATAACACCCGTGGAGCTCTCGCCCTTGACAATGGTATCGAGAAAAGCGGCCTTTTCAAGCGCGGCATCATCGACGCCGGGGCTGACATGCTCGAGAAAAAGCTTGAGCAGATACTCCTTTTCCTGCACTGGGTTCTGCTGCAGCAAGCCGACAAGCTCGCGGGTCTGTTCGGCGCTGAGCGGCAGAGGTGGAATGCCGAGTTTGGCTCTCTCTTCTGTATGAGCGCGATATTGTGCTACAAGACTCATAAGGTCAATCTCCCGGGGTTATGTGTGGTTGAAACAAATGTCAGTTCGACAGTAAAGCGGAATCTAAACAGCTCGCAATCCCGCAGTAAGCGGAATGGATAAAATACCATGCGGGCTTTTTAAAAACAACAGAACAGGTGACCAGGAGGTGACGGACGCCGAATTTCCTAAGCTTAAAAAGGGGTTTCGGCTTTATTCTTTATGCAAAAAGCGGGTGATGGCCGATTTAGAGGAGAAAAAAAACTCAGAGAATCAGCATGCTGTCGCCATAACTGAGAAAAGAATACCCTTCCCCAAGCGCCTCGCGGTATGCGTTACGGATATTCTCCGGCCCCGCCACCGCAGCCGTAAGCATCAGCACCGTTGAGCGAGGGGCATGAAAATTCGTCAGCAGAAGATCGACAATATGCAGGGTTCGGCCCGGATAGATAAAGATGTCGGCTTCACCATTCAGGGGTGCCTCTCCAATTCCGGAAAACCCCTCAATCCTCTCTCCGGCATGCTCGAGCGCTCTGGTGACGGTCGTGCCGACGGCCACGACCCTTCCACCCGAAGATTTTGTCTGCCTGATCTTTTCGACCGTAGCCGCCGGTATGGAATAGAATTCACGGTGCATGACATGCTCCTCCAAGGTCTCGGTCCTGATGGGCAGAAAGGTGCCGAGACCGACATGCAGGGTGACGGGGGCACTCTCTATCCCCTTCTGGCGGAGTCTGCAGAGCAGCTCCGGCGTCAGGTTGAGCGAGGCTGTCGGAGCGGCAACCGAACCCGGCAGTTCGGCGAAGACCGTCTGGTAGCGCTCCCGGTCGACTTCCTCGGCATCGCGCTTGAGATAGGGCGGAATGGGAACGGTGCCGAAGCTGTCGAAAAGAGCGGCAAGGTGGCCGCCCCGCGAGAGCTCGATACGGGCTATGCCGTTGTCGACAATGGCGGCAACCCTCAGTTCATGGCCGCAGGCAATCAGCTGATCACCGGCCTTGAGCCTGCCGCGGTAGAGCACAAGCTCCTGCTCGCCCTCATGCTTTTCAAGCAGCATCAGCTCTACTTTGGCGCCGGTCGGCTTTTCAGCATGGAGTCGGGCTCGCACCACCCTTGTGTTGTTCAGAAGCAAAAGGTCCCCCGGTCTCAAAAACCGGTCAAGATCCCTGTAGCGGGAGTGGGTGACGGCGCCGGAGGATCGGTCAAGGACCAAAAGACGGGTGGAGCCGCGCTCCTCGGGGGGATATTTAGCTATCCGCTCTTCAGGCAGTTCGTAGTCGAAGTCCTCTGCCCTCATAACGTCCTGAGCCTCGCGCGGACCGCTTCAGCATGGGCCTGAAGTCCTTCCTTGTCTGCAAAAACGGCAATCTTCTCCCCGCTCCGCTGCAGCTGCGAAGGCGTATAGGAGATGATGGAGGTATGGCGCACGAAATCACGGACCGATAGGGGCGAAAAAAACCGGGCTGTACCGTTGGTCGGAAGGGTATGGTTCGGTCCGGCAAAGTAATCACCGACCGTTTCGCAGGAATAGCCCCCCATGAAAATCGCTCCGGCGTGATGGATGTCGGGAAGAATATCCCATGGATGCGCTACATGCAGCTCCAGATGCTCCGGGGCCATCATGTCGGAGACCTCACAGGCCTCTTCAAGCGAGCTGACAAGCACAACAGCGCCGTTGCTCTTCAGGGATGGAGCGATTATATCACGACGAAGCATCGAGGGAAGACGTGCTTCAACAAGGGCAATCACTGCCCGGGCAAGCTCCTCTGAGGTGGTTATCAGCACAGCCGAGGCATCGGCATCGTGCTCCGACTGGGCGAACATGTCGAGCACGATGAACTCCGGGTTTGCCGATTCGTCAGCAATAATGGCCACTTCAGAGGGGCCGGCGATGCTGTCAATCGAGACGTGGCCGAAGACCTGTTTTTTGGCTAAAGCCACATACTTGTTGCCGGGACCGGTGATGATATCGACTTTGGGCACGCGCTCGGTCCCGTAGGCAAAGGCGGCAATTGCCTGGGCGCCCCCGAGCTTGTAAATGGAGCTGATGCCCGCCACTCTGGCGGCGGCAAGAATATGGGGGTTCACCTCCCCCGACGAGTCACAGGGGGTCGTCATGAAAATCTCCCCGACTCCGGCAACCTGCGCAGGCGCCGCATTCATGAGCAGGGATGATGGGTAGGAGGCCCTCCCTCCCGGCACATAGAGCAGGGCCCTTTGCATTGGAGATACTCTCTGGCCAAGCAGCACACCCCCCTCTCCTTCATAGAAAAAGCTTTTTTCCACCTCGTGCTGATGAAAACGCACAATATTGCCGTAAGCCTCCTCGAGAACAGAAAGAAACTCCGGTTCTGCCTGGCTGTAGGCCGCATCTATCTCTTCGGGAGCGACCTTCATTGAGGAGAGGCGAACACCCTGGAACCGTTCGGTATAATCCAGAACCGCGCTGTCGCCACGCTGGCGCACGTCGTCAAGAATCCCGTCGACGACAGCATGCACGTCGGCCTGGAAGGAGACGCTCCGGGCAAGCTGCTTTTTCAGAGCTGGACGCTCTTCAGCAAATCGATATAATTGAAGCACTTCACCATATTTATTTGTTGTCGAACGACAAAATTCACCTCTTGATAATGTACAGAATAGCGCTATTTATCGAAACAGTGTCCGCGAAGGCGACAAACGCGAAAAATCAAAAAAAAGCGCCTTAAGGGGGCTCTTTTCATTTGAAAAAAAAATCCGATTAACTACCTTGTCATTTCAGTTCAAACCTTGGAATATAGCCTGAATCCGCTCCTTTCCAAGCCACTATGACACCACACACAGAACCATGTCAAGATGAGCTTTTTCAGCAACATGTTCAGGGATATAGCCATCGATCTCGGAACAGCGAACACGTTGATATTTATACGGGATAAAGGGGTTGTACTGAATGAACCGTCCATCGTCGCCCGCGAAAGAAATACAGGCAAGGTCGTTGCCATCGGCCATGAAGCCCTCCTCATGCATGAGAAGACCCACCCTGGCATTATCACCATCCGCCCTCTGGCTAACGGCGTCATCGCCGACTATGAGGCGACCGAGGAACTGATCAGAGGACTGATCACAAAAACCAAAAACCAGTTCTCCTTCGGCATCCGCCGCATGGTTATTGGAATCCCTTCCGGCATTACCGAGGTTGAAAAACGTGCCGTGCGTGACTCGGCCGAACATGTCGGAGCAAAAGAGGTCTATCTGGTGGCCGAACCGATGGCCGCGGCAATCGGCATCGGTCTCGATGTCAAGGAGCCGATGGGCAACATGATCGTCGACATCGGCGGAGGCACCACGGAGATCGCCGTCATCTCGCTCGGAGGCATCGCATCCGGAGAGTCGCTGAGGGTTGCCGGAACCGATATCACCAACTCGATCGTCCGCCACTTCCGCAAAGCCTACAACCTTGCCATCGGCGAGCGCACGGCAGAGGACGTCAAGATCAAAATAGCTTCAGCATACAAGCTCGAAAAAGAGCTGACGATGAACGTCAGGGGAAGGAATCTTGTCACGGCGCTTCCTGAAGAACGCGAGGTCAACTCCTCTACCATCAGGGAGGCAATTGCGACCCCGATCAGCCAGATCATCACCTCGATCAAAAAAAGCCTTGAAGTGACCAAGCCGGAACTCTCTGCCGATATTCTCGACCGTGGACTCTTCCTCGCTGGTGGCGGCGCACTCATCAAGGGGCTCGACAAGAAGATCAACGAAGAGACAAAGCTTGCCGTGCATATCAGCGAAGATCCGCTGACAGCCGTGGCAAGGGGCACCGGCGAGGTTCTCGAAAATCTCGAGAAATACCGCTCGGTTCTTCTCTCAACCAAACGCTACTGATCCTCCCCGCAGGTTATGAGCCACCGCTCAGCCTGCCCCTTCGAGAAGCCTCAGATAAAACGCCTCATAGTGTTCAACAAGCAAAGCGGTCTCGTACCGCTTTGCCTGCTGGACGCATGCATCCGAACATGCGCGCCAGTGCGCCTGATCGGTCAACAGCCGCAGCGCCTGCCCTGTCATCCCCTCGATATCTCCCGGCGGCAGAAGGTAACCGTGCCTGCCGGAAACAATGAACTCCGGGAACCCTCCCGCCATGGTCGCCACGACCGGCACGCCGCAGGCCATCGCCTCGAGCGCCGCAAGGCCGAATGACTCCGCATTGCTCGGCATCAGCATGAGATCGGAGATGGAGAGGAGCGGGACAATATCGTCGAGTTTGCCCATAAACCTTATCCGGCCGGCAATCCCCAGCTCACGCGCCAGAGTTTCAGCACCGCTCCGCTCAGGACCGTCACCGACAAGCAGCAATGTGGCATTGATCTGAAGGCTCAGTGCATGAAATATCCGCACGATATCGGAGATGCACTTGACCGGCCTGAAATTGGAGATATGGATGACGATCTTCTCCCCGCCAAGCCCGAGCTGTTCGCGAATATCCGGCGGCGGAGAGCGGAAAAAGAACGAGGTATCGACAAAGTTCGAAATCACCTCGATCTCCTTGTTCGGGCTGAACATTCTTACCGTCTCACCCTTCAGATAGCTGGACACGGCAGTCACCCCGTCAGACTTGTTGATGGCAAGCCTGACAACGTCATGCATCCCCCTGTCGGCGCCAACGACCGTAATATCTGTACCATGCAGCGTGGTCGCCAGCCTGAAGCACTCACTTTCGGAGCACTTGTCCTCAAGGATTTGGCGGGCAAGCATAGCACTCAGAGCATGCGGAATCGCATAATGGGCATGAACGACATCAAGCTTCTCGTAGTATGCGACCTCTGCGATTTTCGATGCAAGAGCCAGCGAGTAGAGGGGGGACTCGAAAAGCGGATACTGCTTTACCTCCGTCTCGTGGTAAAAAAGATTTCTCGAATAGGTGCCAAGCCTGAACGGCACTGCCTGACTGAAGAAATGAACCGTGTGCCCCTTGGCTGCAAGAGCCTTGCCCAGCTCCGCCGCGACAGCCCCGCTCCCCCCGTAGGTAGGGTGGCAGATAATGCCGATTTTCATGAGTGACGTTTTTTACCTGTTACCGTTTGCAATTTATCCAAATAACCCTTCAGCCTATTCAGGCAAAAGGTCGCCTGCATGACAAGGTACGCCAAATCAAGAAGGATTTGCAATTTGGCACGGCCGGAGTCTTCGAGCACATGGAAAGGTCGTCAGAGGATTGATTTGCATTCAATGCAGGCCTTCAACTGAAAAGACAAACCGGTCAAAGCAGTGATTTAATAATCTCAATTACTTTATTTATTTAGAAAAAATACTAAAATACACTTTCTTTTAAGATCGCGCCGCGCATATTACTCCATATTGATCGGCTTTCTGCAAATCCCCCCATGCATAATATGAATACAACTCATCCGCCTTTTCCTCAAGACCCTGTTGGCCCTCCAATCGACAGCACTGCCTTTTCCCTCTTGGCATCGTTTCCCGAATGTGCTTTGACTATTGATCTTGCGGGAAACATCCTTAATGCCAATGAAGCTTTGGCGGCAAGCTTCAGCAAGCGACTTGAAGAGTGCCTGGGGGCTAACGTTTACGATTTGATTGCAAACGTGCTTCACAAACCGGCTGCTGCAGAACTGCATAGGGAAAAAGCAAAACAGGTCCTGCAAAACGGAAACAAGCTCGTTGTGGAAGAAGAGCACAATGGTCAAACGTGTCGTTCAACCATCTACCCGATTCGGTCATCTGAAGGAGAGATCACCCAGCTCTTTATTATGGCTGAGGATATCACTGAGCGAAAAAACCATGAAAAGATCACATCATTTCGAACACAGATGCTCAATCTGGTTGCGACTGAATCTGTTGAGAATTTGCTCATCAAAATGCTCGATGAGGCTGAACGACTGACCCGAAGCCGTATAGGTATTTTTCATATTATTGAGGGGGAGCTTGCATCCTCATCAGTGCAGGTGCTCTCGACCAATTTGCTCAAAAATATGGGAGCGCATGCCGTTCACGGAAGTCATCCCCCAATGACTATGGGTTCGTTCTGGGCTGATGTCATCCGGGAAAAAAAGCCGTTAATCAACAATAACAGCAACACCGAGGCAGAGCGCACCCCGCGCCCGCATAATCACCCCGGTGTTATGCGAAAGCTCGTGGTCCCGCTGCTGCGCGATAACAAAGTCATCGCTGTTGTAGGAGTAGGAAACAAGCTGGAGGATTATGATGAGAATGACCGTCGCATGGTCTCTCTTCTGGCCGATCTGGCATGGGATATTGTTGCCAAAAAACATGCTGAAAATGAGCAGAAAAAGATAGAGGAGCAGTTCCTCCACTCACAAAAAATGGAGCTGGTCGGTCAGCTTGCCGGCGGCATCGCCCACGACTACAACAACATGCTGGCAGTTATCCTCGGCCATGCGGAAATCGGCCTCCAAAAAGCAGACGCCGCCTACTCCGACCTTGATATCATCATGAAAGCCGCCACTCGTTCGGCAGAGATTACCCGTCAATTGCTGACTTTCGCCAGAAAACAGCCGGTATCGCCTAAAGTCGTCAACCTGAACACTATTGTTGGCAGAATCATTCCGATGCTGCGGCGACTGCTGGGAGAGCGGATATCCATCGCCTGGAATCCTGATCCTCTCAACCTCTGCGCAAAAATCGACCCTACTCAGGTCGACCAGATTCTCGTCAACCTTTGTGTCAACGCCCGGGATGCAATTAATGATGATGGCCTTATTGCTATTGAAACCTCCCTGCACACCGTTGATCACAGCACGGGTGCTGCACCTCAGCCTTGCACAACGCCAGGAGAGTACATCATGCTTGCCGTCACTGACAACGGCTGCGGCATCTCCCAGGATACCCTCCCGCATATTTTCGAACCTTTCTTTACGACCAAGGATGTAGGAAAAGGAACCGGACTGGGTCTTTCGACCGTCTATGGCATTGCAAAGCAGAATCATGGTTTTGTCGACTGCCAGAGTAAACCCGGAGCCAACACAACCGTCAGACTGTTCTTTCCGGTGTTTGAAGAGAATGCCGGCAAGACGCAAAAAGAGCAACTTAGCCTTCCTCTCCATAATTGCAAGGAAACAATACTCATTGTTGACGATGAACCGAGTATCCTTTCGCTCTGCAGAGCAATACTTGAAAATGTCGGCTTTCTCGTCATCACCGCATCTTCACCTGATGAAGCAATCCGGCTTACCGAAGAACACAAGGGCTCGATTGAGCTGCTTCTGACCGATGTTGTTATGCCGGAAGCTAATGGCGTTGAGCTCTCAAGAAAGCTTCAGTCAATCATGCCCGAACTTAAAACGCTCTTCATGTCCGGCTATGCCCCCGACTATATTTTCCAGTTCGAGGGAATCAGCGATAGCATAAGCCTCATTCAGAAGCCATTCACACCGAAAATGCTGGTGGACAGCATCCTTCCATTGCTTACGACCACCCGGGGGAAATGATAGCGCAGCAGATGGCGACCCTCCCCCTGCAAGAATAAGAAAAGCCTGACAAATCCCCCCGGCGAAGCGACACCACTCTCATCACCTCGTACAAAAACCCGCACAAAACGTATTGGACGCGTATATTATTGTTGATTTCTAATAATAATTACCGATATTACTCTTATTATTCGCCATACGAACCCCCGCAAGCACAAAAGTGAAAAACAGGCAGAACGATGCCCCTTCCGGGCCATAAAAAACTGAATATCATTACAAAGCTGCCAGAAGAGCCCTTCATGACCTAAGGCGGGAAGATGACCGCAGAGAATGCATCAATAGCAAGCCGGCATGATGGCGAGAAGAACAAGTTCACGAAATTGCTAATTCGAAAGGATGCCAGGATGGAAATAAACAGGAAAACCACGCGCGATTTCCAAAATGAGATCGAATCCCTCAGGGCCGTAGTCTCCAACAGGGATACCCGACTGAAAAGGCTTACCAGAACCCTCGCCGATAACACTTCCGGCATCCGGGATCTGCTCGACCAGATTTATGCTCTGGACATCGACCGGAACATAAAACGAAATATGACCGACCTCTGCCTGACTATTCTCGAAACTAAAATCAATGAGAAAAGGATGCAGATTGATCTTACAAAGTCCGATGCGGCATTTTTATCGGCACTGCGCAAGAAGCATCCCAACCTCCATCACAGGGAGCTCAGAATCAGCCTTCTCATTATGCTCGACTATGACACCATCGAGATCGCACATGCGCTCTCCATGTCGAAAAGAGGGCTGGAGAACATCCGTTACAAACTGCATAAAAAATTGGGTCTCAGGAAAAATCAGCCCATAAAAAGCTATCTGAAAGAGCTGGCCGGCACCATGTAAGAGAGTTTCCCGCTCAAAGCCCTGAGAGCAAGCCTTCCCATCATGACCAACCCCGACTCCAGAGCGACTGGGCGTTTTCCGGGCATAACAGCAAGGGGGGGGGAATGGAATGTGTGCGGTTCAGAATCCAAAAAAAATCAGGTTTTGAAAAGCACCACTCAGTCAAGGGTTGCCTGCGGGAGCTGGCCGGCGAGGATTTACAATAAATCTCCCATGGGGTTGGCCGATTTTGTTGCTGAGCAACGAGAAGAGCTTTATCTTTAGGGGTAGAACCTGATCTTCAGGGAAGCTCTCTGCAGGAAATGCCCATGCCAGAAGCAAGGAATATCACCATCGAAGAGGCCGCTTCCGGAAGGCGGATGACAGAACTGATCGAGCGCAAAGGCAAAGGCCATCCCGACACCATCTGCGACTCGGTCATGGAGAGTGTCTGCGTCACCCTCTGTCAGGAATACATGGCGCGGGCGGGCCGGATTCTCCACCACAATCTCGACAAGGGGTTGCTGGTGGCGGGCAAAACCATTGTAAGACCCGGAGGGGGCAGGGTCGTGGAACCGATGAAAATCATCTTCGGCGACAGGGCAACCGACAGCTTCAAGGGTGTCCGGATCCCGATTGGCGAGATAGCTGAAGCCGCCGCAAAAGAGTGGTTCAGAGAGAATCTCAGGTTTGTCGATCCCGAAACCCACATCTCCTTCCAGAATGAGATCCGCCAAGGCTCCGCAGAGCTTGCCGACCTTTTTTCCCGTAGCATCATAGGCGCCAATGACACCTCTGTCGGTGCGGGCTACGCGCCGCTGAGCGACGCGGAGTCCCTCGTCATCGATACGGAGCTCTATCTGAACTCACCCCGGTTCAAGCAGGCCTTTCCGGAGACCGGAGAGGATATCAAGATCATGGCCTGCCGGCATCTGGAGAGCGTCACCCTGACCATTGCCGTAGCTTTTGTTGATCGCTATATCCACAGCATCAACGGCTATTTTGAGCGGAAAGCGGCTCTAAAAGAGGCCATCAAGCGGTTTGTCGAAAAGAGAGGCCACCCGTTTGAGGAGGTGCAGATAGAACTCAATACGCTCGACAATCCGACAAGGGGCGAAGCCGGCGTCTACCTGACCGTGCTCGGCACATCCGCGGAGGGTGCTGATGGAGGGGAGGTCGGACGCGGCAACAGGGTAAACGGCCTGATCTCCTTCGATAGACCCATGAGCCTTGAGGCCGCTGCCGGCAAAAACCCTGTAAGCCATGTCGGGAAAATCTACAACCTCCTTGCAAAAGAGATGGCGGAGCGCATCCACAGGGAGGTAAGCGGCATCAGGGAACTCTCCGTGCTGCTCTGCAGCCAGATAGGCAAGCCGATCGACCTGCCGCTGAGCGCTTCGGCAAGAGTCATGCCTGAGGAGGGCGTGCATATCGAAGAGCTCCGAAAGCCGGTTGCCATGATTATTGACGATGAGCTGGCTGGAATACACCGCTTCACCGAAAGGGTTGCTCGGGGAGAGTTCCCCGTCTGCTGAGTCGCCCGCAAGGGAGTGGCGGTTTTTCCCCTCCCCGGATTATGAATCAATCGTAAAGGTTGCTATTATAAGCTGACAAATAATCGTTACCCGCTGTAATTACATTGCGGTGTGATGACTCGCTTTTCCTAAAAAATCAAGAACGCATGAATGCCACCAGTGGCCAACACAACACCGAGAGCAAGCAGAATGTTGCCCTGAGCTCGGTTGCAGCGAGTTTCCTGCTTACCGCCATGAAACTTGTTGTCGGCATCATGACAGGGAGCATCGGCATCATTTCCGAAGCAGCCCACTCCGCTCTCGACTTCGGCGCTGCCGCCCTGACCTATTATGCAGTCAGAATGAGCGACAAGCCGGCCGACCGCAAACACCACTACGGTCATGCGAAAGTCGAAAGCGTCTCGGCGCTCATCGAGACGGGGCTCCTGATTGTAACAAGTATATGGATCATCTACGCCGCAGCGGAAAGACTGATTGCCGGCAAAACCGAGATTGAGATCACCTGGTACGCCTATGCCATCATGGTGGTATCCATCGTTGTCGATATCTCCCGCTCAAGAGCCCTGAAAAAGGTCGCAAAGGCCACCGGCAGCCAGGCGCTGGAAGCCGATGCGCTCCACTTCAGCTCCGACATCCTGAGTTCGGCAGTTGTGCTGGGTGGGCTCGTTTTCGTTAAAAGCGGCATTCTCTGGGCTGACTCCGTCGCCGGCATTGTTGTTGCCATGCTGGTCGCATGGGCGGCGTTCAGCCTTGGAAAAAAAACCATCGACGTCCTCACCGACGCCGCACCTGAAGGACTGACCGACCGGATTGAAGAGCTGACCATGACGACTGAAGGGGTCATTGCCATCGACAAGATCCGGGTAAAACCCAACGGACCGCAGGTCTTTGTGGAGATGGCAATCAGCGTCAACCGGACACTCTCGGTTGAAAAAGTCCAGAAAATCACGGCCCGGATAGAGCAGAAGATCCGCGAAGAGTTCACCCTTTCGGACATCACCATCAATCCCCGGCCCATTGCGCTCAACAGCGAAACCATCGCCGAACGGGTCCACGTCGTCGGACTTAACCACAATTTGCACGCCCACAACATCTCTTCTAACCTTGCAGGAGAGAAAAAACAGATCACCTTTGACGTGGAAATCGATCAGCAGCTTACCATCAAACAGGCACACGACACTGTCAACTCTCTCGAGGAGGAGTTGAAGCGGGAGTTTGACGGTGCGCTCGATATCTGCATCCACCTCGACCCGCTCCGCAACGAGGAACACGCCACCTCCACGCTTAACGCCCAGGAGGAAAAGAGGGTGCGCGACACGATCGGCGCCGTTGCAGGAACCATCGGGAAGATCCACGATGTTCACGATATCCAGATACGCAAAACAGAGAAGGAAAAGCTTATCATCACGCTCCACTGCTCCTTCCATGACGATGCGCTGCTTGAGGAGGTGCACTCCCTCACCAGCCAGCTTGAAGGGGCTATCTATCATACGCTGCCGGATGCCTGCCGGGTCATCATCCACGCAGAACCCCTCTATGCATGACCCCCGCCGAGACCACCATAGCATTTGACGTCTACGGAACACTGATCGACACCGGAGGCATGATCGCTCTTTTGGAGAAGCACGCGGGCGTCCATGCCGCAGAGCTCTCCATGCTCTGGCGGCAGAAACAGCTTGAATACTCATTCCGGCGGGGCCTGATGGGCTCCTACCGTGACTTTGGAGTCTGTACATCCGGCGCCCTCGACTATGCCTGCCTCTCCTTCGGCATAACCCTGCAGAGTGATGAGCGCGACCTTCTCTTGCAGGCATACCGCCGGCTGCCAGCTTTCACGGATGCGACTGCGGGCTTGCAGCTGGCGCAAAAAAGAGGATTCCGGCTCTTTGCCTTCTCCAACGGAACAGCCTCGGATGTCTCCCACCTGCTCGACCACGCAGGACTCAGCGGCTTCTTCCTCGACATTATCAGTGTCGACGAACTCCGCACTTTCAAGCCCGACCCTTCGGTCTACCGCCACTTTCTCAAGAGAGCCAATACGACGGCAGAGGATGCGTGGATGGTCTCGGCAAATCCTTTCGACGTCATCGGCTCGGCGGCTGCGGGAATGCGGAGCCTGTGGATCCGACGCTCCCCGGAGCTCATCATGGATCCCTGGGAGTTCGCGCCGACATCTACCCTGAGCTCGCTCACCGCACTTCCAGACGCCATAACAGAATGGCAGAACAAACCTCCACAACGTACCAGCCCCCTGTAACACCCGAAAAAACCAGATACCCTATGCCACTTAATCCCGGCGAACAAACACGCCTCATGCATGGCGAAACCCTGATTCACCTCTCTTTCATGCCGGATGACGTCATTGCCGTAAACGGCAGTATTCTCTGCAATGCGGAACCCCGGGATGTGTGGCAGTCGCTGACCGATTACGACCACCTGAGTGACTACCTGCCCAAAGTGGTAGCAAGCAGAGTCACAAAACGAACCGATGAAGAAATTATTCTGGAACAAACGGGAAAAACCGGTATCTTCATCTTCGAGAAGACAGTTCATTTTCGGCTGAAGGTTCAGGAGGAAAAAGAGAAAAAGGTCCTCTTCGAGCAGCTGGACGGTGACTTCACACTCTACCGTGGAGAGTGGATGCTGGAAACTGACGATGCACTTCAGGGAACCATCCTCTCCTACCACGCCGAGATAAAACCTCGTTTTTTTGCGCCCCCGATTCTTGTCAGCTTTGTCGAGTGGCAGGATCTCCCTGGAATTCTCAAGGCGCACAAACAGAGGTCGGAATCAATATCCGGAACGTAACCCCGAATTGCAGGGAAACCACCTCTCCCCCGCCCTGAAAGCGCGTATTTGTTGAACCATTCAGCGAACCAAGATTATGTTGACCAGCAAACCAGTCTGCGTTACCGGAGCCTCCGGTTTTATTGCCGCACATATCGTCAGGGAGCTTCTTTCCAGAGGCTACCGGGTCAGGGGCACCGTGCGCAACAGCCCCGGGAACTACCCGTTTCTCTTAAGCCTTCCAGGGGCAGAGGAACGGCTTGAACTTATCGAGGCCGACCTGCTCATGGAGGGAGCGTTCGACAGGATTGTTGAAGGATGCGAGTATGTCATGCACACCGCAAGCCCCTACCAGCTCAACGTCAAAGACCCGCAGCGCGATCTTGTCGACCCGGCAGTGAACGGCACCGAGAGTGTGCTGGAAAGCTGCCTGAAGGCCGGCACCATCAAACGGGTTATTTTCACCTCATCGATTGCGGCAATCACCGACGAAGCCGAGAACGGCAAGACCTTCACGGAAAAAGACTGGAACACCATGTCATCCCTGGGGCGCAACCCCTACCACTACTCCAAGACCCTTGCTGAACGGGCCGCATGGGATTTTTTAATGCGCAGGCGCCCAAGCTTCGACCTGATAACGATAAACCCGTTCATGGTCATCGGCCCCTCTCTGGGACCTTCGCTCAACACCAGCAACCAGATGATCCGCGATATGCTTACCGGCGTCTATCCCTGCACGATGGATCTCAACTGGGGTTTTGTCGATGTCCGCGATGTGGCAAACGCCCATATCCTGGCTATGGAAAGCCCGGAAGCAAGCGGGCGCTATCTCTGTTCCGCCGAAACCCTCCACCTCCGCGATATCATAGCCTTCCTCAAATCATCGGGTTTTAGCGACTACGCGCTGCCGAAAATCGATCTTTCAGGAAAAGCGGGATCGATGATGATGATGGCGCTCTCCTATACACAGCCTCGAGACACGGGAACCTATATCCGAACCAACATCGGCCGTACCATGCGGTGTGACAATGCAAAGATCCGCCGCGAACTTGGCATAACATTCAAGGAGATAAAACCGAGCATTTTGGAAAGCGTGCGGGACATGCAGAAATGGGGGCACCTCCCTCTTCCGAAACGGCAGAAGGCATGCTCGGGAACATGCAGCTGCAATTCATGACAATTTCAGGGAAATGAACAGAAGGATACAACAAGAGATCCGAAAGCTGCCTCGTCTCGTTCTAACGCTCGTGGCGTTGCTCAGCATTGTGCTATCGAACCCCCTTAAAGCGAACTCCGTTGTCGAAAGTTCTCCAGACTCACTCCCGGCGGAACGCTCAAAGCTGCTGAACGGGGAAATCATCGTCAAAATCTCGGATCTGCCTGACGGAGTGACCGGGGTGAAGGGGGATATCTTCATCGCCGCTCCGCCAAAAAAGGTATGGGAGGTCATTACCGATTACAACAACCACAAAAAGTTTGTGCCTAACATCACCGACAGCGGATGGATAACCAATAACGCCGATGAAAAGGTGATGTTCGAGGCCGGGACCTCCGGGATGCTCTTCTTCCGCAAAAGCGTCCACATAACCATGAAAGTCTGGGGGGAGGAGTTCAAGAACCTCTTCTTCCAGCAGATTGCCGGTGATTTCAAAACCTATAAAGGCGAATGGACCCTTATCGACTATCCCGCAGGGCAGGGTACATTTCTTACCTTCAGGGCCGAAGTAAAGCCTGGCTTCTTTGCGCCTCCCTTTGCGGTCAGAAATGTGCAGCGCCGCGACTGCCCCCAGGTACTGGCGGCAATGAAAAAACAGGCGGAACTTCCCGTTTCAGCTGAACCGCTGAAAAAAGGGTAACGAACACGCCCCTCTCTTATCGCTGAAAAACCTGCGAGAAGGGGGCTTTCCTGAAAATCGTCCGGTCATCAACACGTCTCTTCTGCTGCACCTCCACTCTTTTTCTCATCAGAAGAGAACGGTCACGGAACACTGAAGCCATGGCCCGGAAAACAGCCCCTGACTTTTTCAAGCATCCGGGAAACTGCGTCAGATAGAAAAGGGCCGCAGCAAAGTCAAGCAGCAGCCGGGCCGGAAGAACCCGGAGCAACCCTGCTCTCCCCAGGTTCTTCACCAACATGGCAATGTTGTTGCGGTGATTGTAGTAGATTTTCTCCGGGCTTCCCATAGCGAGCGAGGCCCCTCCCTCATGCAGCACCAGTGAAGAGGGAACCGAACGAACCTGAAACCCTGCAAGCCTCATGCGCCAGGAGAGATCGATCTCCTCCATGTGCATAAAAAAATCCCCGTCAAAGCCGCCGAGCCCGATTGCCTTCTGGCGATCCACAAACATCGCCACTCCCGATGCCCAGAAAATCTCGCGACCGGCATCATACTGGCCCTGGTCCTCTTCAATCGCTGAAAATCTTCGGCCAAGACAGTACGGGTAACCAAGCCGGTCCATCATTCCTCCTGCGGCACCGGCATAGTCGAAGAGCTTTTTCCCCCGTCGAAACGCTTTGAGTGAGAGGATTTTCGGCTGCAGGGCCGCAGCCTCTCCATGTTCCAGAGCCGCAGCGACAAGCACCCCAAGCCACTGGGGGTCATGAAGCGTGTCGTCATTCATGAAGACCACGTAGTCGGCAGTCGAATGTTTCAGCCCTTCGTTGCAGCCGCCCGCATACCCCAGGTTTTCCGGCAACCTGACAAGATTGGCCCCCCTGTATCGCTTGACAAGAAAGACCAGACCCGCCTCCCTGCCGCCGTTGTCGACAACAATAATGCCCATCCGGGGATAGTCTGTTTTTTCAAGCGAGTCAAGGCAGCGCTCAAGCATGTCGCGCCGGTTGAAATAGGGGATGATGATATCGACGCGAGGCTCACTCATTTCCGGGGATTCTGGATTTCGGATTTTGGATTCTGGATTCGAGCCGATTCGATGCAAAGCCCTTCCACCTCATTCCCCCCCCCACTGTCATTTCGAACACCTCTTGTCATTTCGAACGAAGAGAGAAATCTGTCCTCCATCTCACGCCGAACTGCAATCTCTCTCCCGACAAGTCGGAATCGAGATGACAACTTTTGAATTCCGGATTGGTGGAGATTTAATTCAAAATTCAGAATCCAAAATCACCTTTCTCACGAACGGAGGGTTTTCCAGAACTCGAGAGCGAGGGCGGCGGTCTCGGCTGGCGTTTTGGCTTTGGAGATATGCTGCAGGAGCGCAGTGCCGACCACGGCGCCGTCCGCCATGCGCCACATCTGTTCTATGCGGCTCCTCTCCCGGATTCCGAAACCTACAACGAATTTTTTCCTTGCATGCTGCCTTACCCGCTTCAGGTACTCCTCTATCTCCGGCTCTGCAGAAGCATCGGCAAGCTTTGCCGTACCCGTCACGGCGTTGACAGCAATGCAGTAGGAGAAATCGGTCGAGAGCGAGTCAATAAGCTCGATGCGCTCCGGCGGGGTGACCGGCGAGACCAGAAAGACAACCGAAAGAGCGGCCGCTTTTGCTTTCGAAAGAAAAAGAGCGGACTCCTCTGGCGGAAAATCCGGAATAATCAGCCCGTCGACTCCTGCAATGGCGGCATCCCGCATGAACAGCTCTATGCCATAGGCGATAATCGGGTTACCGTATCCCATGAGAACAATGGGCGCTGTAACAGGCCTGCACCCTTCGCCGGCACGGGCTTTGCGGACAAGTTCAAGAAGGTTGCGAATGGTAACGCCGTTATGGATGGCAAGATGGGCCGCATCCTGTATGACCGGACCGTCACCAATCGGGTCGGAATAGGGCATGCCAAGCTCGATGATGTCGGCCCCGCCCTCCCCAAGCGCCTCAAGCACCGGCAGCGTCGAACCGGCAACCGGAAACTCCGGCATATAGTAGGCGATCAGCAGTTTTTTATCCTGCTGCATGAGGGCTGAAATTCGGTTGAGAGGCATACCGGCTAAAGCGCTTTACTAAACATTTGAGGAATGACAAAGAGATCAAGAATCATGGAGATCATCGTAATCATATGCACCAGCACGCTGCCCCATACATTTTTGTTTTTTAGAACGATGTAGCCTCCAATAATGCCGATCGGCAGCGCCATCATGCCCATCATCGCGCGCTCCTTCATGCCGACGGGAGCGACGGCAAAATGGTTGAGAACGTAGAACAGGGTTGTCAGGGCAACAACAAGATGCCTGTTGATACCCCGCTCGATCATGGCGGAAAACATGATGCCCCTCCAGAGAAACTCCTCTGCCAGCACAAGCACCGGGTAGAGGACGAGCATCGACTGGTTGACCAGGATGAACTCCATGCCCGTCATCGGCGCGCCGCCGTTCTTATAGTAGAGCACCGTATTGAAAAGGTCCATGGCGAAAAGAGAGAGGCCGGCGATGGCGCCCCACTTCAGCGAGCCGCGAAGGTTTCCTTCCGAAAGGTACATCTGGGGCCACTCACCGGTGGTTTTGCCGCGGTGGATGACCAGACCGAGAGAGCCGAGCACGTAGATGGCAAGGGCTGGCCACTCAAGGAGCGGGGTAAAATGGCCGATGAGGCCAACAACCCAGATAAGGCCCATGAGGCCAAAAGAGAGATTGAAGCGTGCCGCAGAGGAGCCGGTAGCGGATGAAACAGATTTAACAGCGGTCATAATGGAACTGATTTTGTTGAGTAATGAGCATTGAATGTATCGTTATCCGAAGAATAGGACCGCTCTCTTGCGTTCGAGATGACACTGCCATAACTGCGTCGGAATAAAAGCGGCGCATTGCTAAATATAGCGGGGGCGCTCCAGATAATCAATCGGGTCACGCACGCCGACCAGTTCAAATGCACGAAGGCGCCGGGCGCAGCTGTCGCAGACCCCGCAGGCTTTCCCCTCGCTCTTGTAGCATGACCAGCTGTAACTGAAAGGAGCCTCAAGCTCCATCCCCTTTTGCACAATATCGGATTTCTGCATCTGGATCAGCGGCGTCAGAATCTCTATGCTGGTCTCCGGTTTGGTGCCGAGCGATATGACGGTATTGAAGGCGTCGTAGAACACTTTCCGGCAGTCAGGATAGCCTGAGGAGTCCTCTTCGACCGCACCGATAAACAGCCTGTTGGCCCCGATGACCTCAGACCAGCTGACAGCCATGGAGAGAAAGCATGCGTTGCGGAACGGAACGTAGCTGGTAGGAATGGTGGTACCCTGAAGGTCGGCGCCGCTTACCGGCATGGAGAGGTCTGTCAGTGACGATCCTCCTATGCGGCCGAGGAAATCGGCGTTGACCTCCAAAGCGTGCTCGATATGGTAGTGACGGCAGATAAGGCGGAACGATTCAAGCTCCTTCTGCCAGGTGCGCTGTCCGTAATTGACATGCAGGGCGGCCAGTTCAAAACCCGCTGCATGGGCGATTGCTGTGGTGACGAGGCTGTCCATGCCTCCGCTGAGAAGAACTACGGCTCTCATGGTGAACGGATGGGTGTTTCCTGCAATTTCTCTGTAAAGGTATGAAATTCTTTGGTATTAGCAGGGGGCGGCCATAAAAAAAGCCGGCCCGAAGAGTATTCGAGCCGGCCTGCAATCAGAGTGATGGCCTGGGGATCAATACATGCCGCCCATTCCACCCATTCCGCCCGGAGGCATTGCCGGCATGTCGGACTTCTCTTCCTTGATGTCGGTAATGGCAGCTTCGGTGGTCAGAAGAATACCGGCAACTGAAGCCGCATTCTCAAGAGCGCTTCTTGTTACCTTGGTAGGATCGACGACACCGGCCTCAACCAGGTTTTCGTACTGCTCGGTTCTGGCATTGAAACCAAAATCGCCTGTACCTGCCTTGACCCTCTCCAGAACAACGGCGCCATCGGTGGTGCCGGTGTTGGCGACAATCTGGCGAAGCGGCTCTTCGAGCGCGCGACGGACGATTTCGATACCGGTTTTCTGATCCTCATTGTCTGCGACAGCACTGTCGAGACCCTTGATCGCGCGGATCAGGGCGACGCCGCCACCGACAACGATGCCTTCCTGCACTGCAGCGCGGGTAGCGTGCAGAGCATCTTCAACACGTGCCTTTTTCTCTTTCAGCTCAACTTCGGTGGAAGCACCGATGTTGAGAACCGCAACACCGCCGGAGAGCTTGGCAAGACGCTCCTGCAGCTTTTCGGTATCGTAATCAGAGGTGGATTTCTCAATCTGGCCTTTGATTTCGTTGATGCGGGCCTTGATCTCTTCAGCTGTGCCCTTGCCCTCGACGATGGTGCTGTTGTCCTTGTCGATGGTAACGCGTGCGGCAGATCCGAGGTAGTTGATTGTAGCGTTCTCGAGCTTGTAGCCCTTCTCTTCGGAGATGACGGTACCGCCGGTAAGAATGGCGATATCTTCAAGCATTGCCTTGCGGCGATCGCCAAAGCCGGGAGCCTTGACAGCACAGACCCTCAGGGTTCCGCGCAGCTTGTTGACAACAAGGGTAGCAAGAGCCTCGCCTTCGATGTCCTCAGAGATGATAAGCAGAGGACGACCGGACTGGGCCGATTTCTCAAGAATCGGAAGAAGTTCCTTCATGTTGCTGATCTTCTTGTCGTGGATCAGAATCAGCGGATCTTCGAGCTCGGCTTCCATCGTCTCGGAATTGGTCACGAAGTAGGGTGAAAGGTAGCCGCGGTCGAACTGCATGCCCTCGACAACCTTCAGCTCGGTCTCCATGCCCTTTGCCTCTTCAACGGTGATGACGCCGTCCTTGCCGACCTTGTCCATCGCTTCGGCAATCAGTTCGCCGATCTCAGGATCGTTGTTGGCAGAGATGGTGCCGACCTGGGCGATCTCTTTCTTGCCGGAGATTGAACGGCTGATGTTTCTCAGCTCCTGGACAACCTCTTTGACAGCGCGGTCGATGCCTCTCTTGAGGTCGATCGGACGGGCGCCTGCTGTGACATTCTTCAGGCCTTCACGGTAAATTGCCTGAGCAAGAACGGTTGCCGTTGTGGTACCGTCACCGGCCACATCGCTGGTTTTGGAAGCAACTTCGCGAACCATCTGGGCACCCATGTTCTCGATGGAGTCAGCAAGTTCGATCTCTTTAGCAACGGTGACGCCGTCCTTGGTAGAGGTCGGTGCACCAAATTTTTTGTCGATTAAGACGTTACGCCCGGCAGGTCCGAGGGTTACTTTAACGGCGTTGGCCAGTTTGTCTACGCCAATTTTGAGCTTTGCTCTGGCCTCGGTATCAAAAAGAATCTCTTTAGCACTCATGGTAAAGCGTTCCTCCAGTAAGGTTTGTTAAATTGTTGGTTTCTCTTTTAAAGAATCGCAAAAATGTCCGACTCGCGCATGATGAGGTAATCCTCGCCTTCAACGCTGACTTCGGTACCGGAATATTTGCCGTAGAGCACTTTGTCTCCGACCTTGACCTGCATTTCAAGCAGCTGGCCGCTGTCGGCAACTTTTCCCGCTCCAACGGCGACAACTTCGCCATACTGCGGTTTTTCTTTCCCGGTATCAGGGATGTAAAGGCCTCCCTTTGTTTTCTCTTCTGCCGCTGCTGGCTTAACAATAACCCGATCAGCTAAAGGTTTCAAGTTCATTGTCTTCTCTTGTTTGGGTTTCAGATTAATAGTACGATACTATGATTGACCTAATGCTTTACGAATCCTTAGCACTCAAAGAGGTTGAGTGCTAAAATGCACCTGAATAATAAAAAAAATTCATTTCACTCCAAACAGTTTCTTTGCCCGGAACCCGGAAACATCAAAACCGCAACGATGACAATCATGAAAGAGCGCGTGGATCAACCGCACTTCGCCGTCATAGGCAAGGTCGCTATGGAAAAACTTGAAAGCATACGCTCGAAAATGCGTGACGACACCGCTACCAGCGAGGATCGCCAGAACGCTCTGATTCTCGAGGAGATTGTCGCTCTTGCCGGGAACCGCATCACGTCGAGTGCCAACGAGAGCGCGCAGAGGAGAGGTGATGCGGTTTGGGTGGAAAAGACCTCGCAATCGCACTTCCCGCACATCAGACTGCACGGCGGAGCGCTGGAGGATGATCCGGTGCGGGATTGAGGGAGGCCTCCCCTCAGCGCTCCAGAGAGGGCCTGAGGCAGAGCCCGGTAAGGGAGTTATCGATGAGGGCAATCTCTTCGGGCGTCCCTTCGGCAACGATGCTGCCACCCCTGTCACCCGCACCCGGCCCGAGATCGATAACCCAGTCGGCCTGAAGAATGATATCCGGATTATGCTCGATGATGACAAGGGTATTCTCCTGTTCGAGCAGCTTGTTGAAACAGTCGATCAGCTTCTTGATATCCTCGAAATGCAGTCCTGTCGTCGGCTCATCAAAAATAAAGAGCGTATGCTCCACATCAGCCCGGGCGATAAAGCTCGCGAGCTTGAGGCGCTGTGCCTCGCCGCCGGAAAGCGTGCTTGATGACTGGCCGAGCCTGATGTAGCCGAGACCGACCTCGTCGAGCACCATAAGCTTCTTTGCAATCCCCTTTTCGTCGGAGAAAAAGCCTGAGGCCTCCTCGACGGTCATGTCGAGCACTTCGGCAATCGAGCGGTCGCGGTACTTCACCTCAAGGGTCTCCTGCCGGTAGCGCAGGCCTCCGCAATCCTCGCAGACGGCTTCGATGTCGGCAAGAAACTGCATCTCAATATGCACGCTTCCCTCGCCGGCGCAGGTCTCGCAGCGTCCTCCGGGAATGTTGAAGGAGAAGTAGCCGGCCTTCCATCCCCTCACGCGAGCCTCTCTGGTCTGGGAGAAAAGTGTACGTATGTCATCGAAGATCTTCAGATAGGTCACCGGATTGCTCCGGCTCGATTTGCCGATGGGCGACTGGTCGACATGCTCGACACGGTCGACCATCCACGCGCCCGAAATGGAACGGTGCGTGCCGACCTTCTCCTTCAGGCCGACCTTCTCCTTCAGAATCCCCTTGTTGAGAATATCGTTGACGAGCGTCGACTTGCCTGAGCCGCTCACGCCCGTCACACAGGTCATGATGCCGAGCGGGAACTTCACGTCGATGTTCTTCAGGTTGTTCTGCAGGGCACCGGTGATTTCGATGCAGGCAGTGAAATCGGGCTTGCGGCGAACTTCCGGAATCGAAATCTTTTTTTCGCCTTTCAGATAGAGCGCCGTCAGCGAACTTCCCGACCGCTTCATCTCCTCTATCGAACCATGAAAGACAACCTCGCCGCCGAGACGACCGGCAAAGGGACCGAGATCGATCACCTCATCTGCCGCCTCAATGATTTCACGGTCATGCTCAACGACCACCACCGTATTGCCAAGATCGCGCAGCCGCCTGAGCAGCGTGATCAGACGCGCCGAGTCGCTCTGGTGAAGCCCGATGCTCGGCTCGTCGAGAATGTATATGGCCCCGACAAGCGGAGAGCCGAGGGATGTCGAAAGATTGATGCGCTGAAACTCGCCGCCGCTGAGCGTGTGGGTCAGGCGGTCAAGGGTGAGGTAGTTCAGCCCCACGTCGAGCAGGTAGCCAAGCCGCTTCCTGATCTCCTGCAGAATCGCTTCGGCCACCTTGCGGTCGAAGGGGGAGATATCGAGGTTCCCGAAAAAGTCGGAAGCCTCGGCAATATTCATCCGGGTAACCTCGCCGATATGGCGGCCCGATACCCGAACAAGCCTTGCGTCCGGATTGAGACGGCTCCCCTCGCACTCCTGGCAGATTGCATAACCGCGATAACGGCTCAGAAAAACCCGGTAGTGCATCTTGTAGCCGGCGTCCTTCTCGATTTCGGCAAAAAAAGGCCGAATCCCCTTGAAACGATCGTCTCCGAGACCCTTCCAGAGCAGATCCTTGTGCACTTGTGAGAGCTTCTCGTAGGGCACGTCCAGCGGAATGCCCACCGATGGCGCGACGGTAAGAAGCTGGTGGAGATTCCAGCGATACTTTTCGGAGTTCCAGCATGCGATGGCCCCTTCAGAGAGGGTAAGCGACCGGTCGGGCACGACGGCGTCCTCATCGATGCCGGCTATGCGCCCGAAGCCCTGGCAGGCAGTGCAGGCCCCGATGGGAGAGTTGAAAGCGAAAAGCTGGGGAGAGGGATCCTGATACTCGATGCCGTTGAGCTCGAGGCGGTCGCTGAAAAGGTAGCTCTTTGCGCCGCTCACCTTAAGGACGGCATGTCCGCCGGACTCGTTGAAACAGCTCTCCGCCGCCTGCGAAACACGGCTGTAGAGCTTTTCATCCCGCTTGGCCACAAATCGGTCGACCAGCACCAGAAGCTCCCTGCGCTCCGAATCCGGCATCTCAGCTACCGCTTTGCAGACCGCCGCATCGTTCAGATCGAGAATCTTCTCGCCCCAGACCACCCTGAAAAATCCTTTTTTCAGGAGGTTGCTGATCTCATCCTCAACGGAACAGGTGTGATGACCGGCATCCTCATGGGCAGGAAAATGAAAGCCGGCATAAAATTTGGTGCCATCCTCAAAAAAACCGGCCTGCAGGCTCACATCATCCGGAGTGTGCTTCAGGACAAGTTCGTTGGTGTCGCGCGAGTAGATCTTGCCAATGCGGGCATAGAGCAGGCGAAGGTAGTCGTAGATCTCCGAAACGGTGCCAACCGTGGAACGCGGGTTTTTCGGGATGGGCTTCTGTTCGATAGCGATGGCAGGAGCGATGCCCTGAACGCTCTCGATATCAGGACGCGGCATGCGCTCGAGAAACTGCCGCACATAGGCGGAAAGTGACTCCACATAGCGACGGTGCCCTTCGGCGTAAAGCGTATCAAACGCCAGGCTCGACTTGCCCGATCCGCTGACCCCCGTCAGCACCACAAAGCGGTTGCGAGGGATGGAGACCGATATATTGCGGAGATTATGGGTTGTTATTCCCTTGAGGACAATATCCGGCAGGCCGGTTTCAGCCGCAGCCGAATCCTTGAGCCTATGAGTGGTCATGATGCGATGTCATCTTGTACATTAATAATCAGGCAGGAAATCCCTCTGCGAAGAGCCGCGTGGAGAGTCGGGACAATAAACGAAGAATGACGCGCACGAAAAAACATTTTCTGCAGGAACCCTCACTGCTCCATCTGCAGAAGAAGGGATTCGATGCTGGTCGACGCCATCAGCTCATTGATCCTCTGCTGCAGGGTGACCATATAGTCCCTGTGATGGCATGAGGTGCTGATTTCACAGCTGCTGATTTTCTTTGCGCAGCGGGTAAGGTGAGGGGTTCCCTCAATGGCGACGGCAATATCGGAAACGGTGATCTTATCGGGCGTCCTGCCGAGCAGGTAGCCGCCTTTTACCCCCTGGACCGAGGTTGCGATGCCTGCCCTCTTAAGGCTCTGCATGGCCTTGGAGAGAAACTCCTGAGATATGCCCATGTCGTGAGCCATCTCCTTGACGGTCACAACGCGCTCCTTTCCCTTCGTTGAGAGATAGGTGACGGCATGAAGTCCGTATTCAAATTTCCGGGAAACCTGCAGCATATCTTTGAAGAATTCCGTTAAACAGGATTAAATCAAACCTTGAATATAATAGTAACCAATATCTTTAATATTGCCTCATAACCGGTATATTACTTTATAAGTTTTCACCTCTTGAAGGATATTTACCGTTCTCATCGGAAACTGCGAATCATGAAAGATCACCATTTTCGCTGGCAGTTCGCCCCCGACCAGGAAGCCGTCATACGCTATCAGGAGTGCGGACAGGGAAACGAGACCGATACGCCGCTTCTTTTTCTCCACGGATACGGCGGGATGCTTGAGCACTGGAACCTGAACATCCCGGAATTTGCCCACAGGTACAAGATCTATGCGATGGACCTGATCGGCTTCGGGAAGTCACAGAAACCGAACGTCCGCTACAGCCTCGAACTCTTTGCCACGCAGATTGAGGCCTTCATGCAGCTGAAAAAACTCGACAAGGTCATTATTGTCGGCCACTCGATGGGTGCGGCAAGCGGCATTTTTTTCGCCCACCATCGGCCCGACAGCGTCAAGGCCCTCATACTGGCCAACCCTTCCGGACTCTTCGGAGACACGATGGAGGGAATGACCAGCCTCTTCTTCGGACTGGTAGGCTCCCCGCTAATCGGAGAGATGCTCTTTTCGGCGTTCGCAAACCCTGCGGCCGTCGGCCAGGGCCTCGCGCCCACATACCACAACCAGAGCAAGGTCGATGCAGCGCTCGTCAACCAGTTCACCCAGCCTCTTCTCGATAAAGGCGCCCAGTGGTCCTACCTCTCCCCGTCAAGGCGACCCCTTGATTTCCGGCTCGACCATATAGAAAAACCCTGCAACTACCGTGGGCCCGCGTTTCTCGTCTGGGGAGCAGAGGACACCGCGCTTCCTCCAGGCAAGATTATCCCTGAATTCCAGGAGCTGATGCCTCAGGCCTGCGCATTTATCATCCGGAACGCTGCGCACTGCATTCATCACGACGCCCATGATGCGTTCAACAGAAGGCTGGCAATGATTCTCAACTCGCTCGACGCCGCGGCGGCATGAAGGGTGTCACTCCCCGGAAAGCCGGCCGGACTGCCTGAAATGGAAATCCTTCAGCTTCGGAGCGCTTAGCCCGATTTGAACGGCATAGCTTCGATACTGCCCGGAAGGCACCCACTGAAAGCTAACCTGCCAGCAATGAAGATTGCGATGGAGCTGCAGCATGGGAAAGGCCAACTCCCTCTGGTGAAGATCATATCCCGTACTGACTGCCAGCTGCCAATCCTGCGAAAGCCCCGCCCTGAGCGAGGTGTTGACCAGTGCGCTCCTCTCCGGCAGAAGAGGATTGCTTTTGTCTGATTGCAGGAGAAGGGAGAGCTGCAGCTGCCAGGGCAGGCGGTAATCGACATCGGTGAACCCCCCAAAAGCAAGGCGGTCGCGGTTCACCATCTGGCTGGCAACCAGAGGATAAGGGAGTCCCCCCGCCGGAGAGGCTGACCGAGACTCACTCTCTCCCTGCAGGCTCACACTCATATTCAGAAACCCCTTGACGAAGCGCAGAAGCCCGCCCCCATCGTCCCCGTTCCACCGGTTGATCCTGCTGCCGGTCGCAGGGTCATACCCGTAAAAATCGTAGATCGACCCGGCACTGAAAAGGAGGTTTTCCGAAAGGGCGTTACTTTCGGCGCTCAAAACAAGCGGCTGCATCTTCAGCTGCTCGGCGGCAAAGTTATAGCCTGTCGAAAGAGAGAGAGAGAGGAGCTGGATGCTATGCTCAGCAGGGTTCGCCTCGTAAAGTCCCGAAGCTGCCGACTCCCTGATCTTTCCCTGAAAAAGGTTCTTCAGCGTGAGAGAAAGGGTACTCTGCCCCTCAGGCAACCCTGAGGAACGAGCCATCTCGACCCTGTTGTAGATCATCTCTCCCGTCCAGTCATAGAGATGACGGTACGCGTCGCTTTGAGGAGCAGCAAAGGAGGGGTTCCAGGTATAGCTCAGCGTAGGAATAAAGGTATGGCGCAACGCCTTCAGGCCAAAAAGCCGGTCCAAAGCGCCGGTGTCAACCTTGCTGTAAAGCCTTGTTGAAGCATCAGTTGAAAAAACGGTCGTCGAAAACCCTGTGTCACCTTCTGCCATGTCCCGGTAATTGACAAAGGTCAGGCCGGAATTGAGATTGAAATGACTGAAGAGTGTCGACTGCACTCGCAGCGGCAGGGTCACGCTCGTACCGTTGAATGCACTCTCATAAAACCCCGGCACAGCACCGTATCGTTGCAGGGCGACGGCCTGGGTGAAAAGCGCCCTGCTGCCACCTGAAAACTCCCGATAATAGCCAAGATCGAACTCCGCCCCTGCTGACCAGTCGGACAATGAGCGGCTGTCAATGCCGGCAAAATCGCCGGCCAGAGATGCCCCCCCGCCGAAGGAGATCTCCCCTCTCCAGTCATCAAGCGAATCCGAACGGAAAGGGTAGATGCGGTTCTGATAGAACGATGCGCCGAGAGTTGAAGCGGAATTACGGTTTCGAAGATCTTCCGACCGGCTGTAGAAGAGTGCTGCTATAGCGTTCTCATCATTGAATGTTTTGGCAAAGGATGCACGTCCATCGGCCTGTTCGGAGAGAACGGTCGATTGATTGATGGTCGTCAGCAGATAGGGCCGGCTCCCGCCCTGCAGCCGGGCGTTGACATCAAGCCTCGCCGTCGGGTCGAAAATCTGGTTATGAACCATGCTTGCGTTCCAGTCGCGGCCGGAAGGATAGCTTCGGTACTCGCCGGTGACCTCTCCCTTCAGCTCGCCCGGTTTCGTATAGCGGGCCCGATCGGCAAGCCGCCAGCTGCCGTTAACGGATATATCTCCCTCAAGGCGAAGATCCAGGTTGTCGCTGGCTGCCCAGAAATAGCCGAGATGCGAGAGATAAAAACCCCGCTCGCTATCACTTCCGAAACCGGGGGAGAGCAGCCCGGAGGAACGAACACCCTCCAGCGGAAACTCCATGTAGGGGAGAAAAAGCACCGGAATGGCCGGAAGCCGCCTCGAAAAAAGCTCCGGATGCAGATACATGACGAGCGACGACGCCGTAATCTTCTTATCAGGAATGACGCTCATCCGGGATGCGGAAAACCAGTAGTGCGGCTCCTCAAGGTCACAGGTGGTAAAGGTGCCCTCACTGATGGAGAGCTCCCCCCCCTCCTTCCGTGTGACCTCCCTGCCCGTAAAGGTCACCAAGGGGGAGGATGAAGAAACATTGGCGGTCTCGCCCCTGCCGGAGCGGATATTATAGGAGATGGCGTCGGCCGTAAAGCTGCCCGCCCTGTCGCTGAAAAAGGCCTGTTCAGCCGGCCTTTCAGAAGAAGCGGGAGCCCCTGATGCCCGCACAAGCGACTTGTCAAGCTCGACAAGGATCTGTGGTGCCCGAATGCTGCTCTGCCCATGATTGAGCCGGGCTCTCCCCCAGAGCTCCATGGTCTTGCTCTCAAGATTGTAGACCAGCGAGTCCTTCGCACTGAACTCCACGGGGCTTTTCAGACCGGCAACTCCAATTGGCGCATCGAGCTTCTGGCCTGCACCCTTTCCGGCTGCGCTGAGGCAGGCTCTTCCCGGCTGCATGATGAGCAGGAAGATGGAGAGTATCGAGGCCGAGCGATTGATAAGCTTCACCGAGTATTGTTCCGCTACAGAATTTTGGTTGTCGCCGATAACAGATGAAATATATTATTTGCGCCCACCAATTCCGTAGCAATCATATCTGGAAAGGCTCTTCAGAGAGGAACTTACCAGCAAATCAGCCCCCGCAGACAGACTGAAACGCGACCTTCAAGCTAACTCTTGCCGTTATACATCGAGAATGAGTAGAGGGCTAAAAAGCCAAGACTTCCAAAGGTTCCGAAGCCAAGAGGGTCTGTTGGCGCCTCTCCACCGTTCGATTTGCGTGCGGCCGAGGCGTTGCGCTGCCTGGCAGGCCGGGCACCTCCGTCCGAGAGAGTGACCTCATTCGAACTGGCCGCTTTTTGAGCTGAAAGGGCACTTCCGCCCTGCTCAGGCAACCCGAAGCTGAATGCAGCACCCGGCATGGCACTTCCGATAGCCCCTGGCATGGAGCCAGACATCGCTCCCGGAAAATTCGGCCGCATTGATCCCGCATCCCGTTGTGCCCCTTTCTCTGCACCTGCGCCCGATTTGGCCGTGGCGGCTGATTTTGCGGTAGTTCCCGAAGAGCTTCCATCCGCTGCCTTGGCGGTGCTGCTTCCCGAAGATGCGCTGCCGGAGGAGGAACTGCTCTCTCCGCTGCCTGTTGCGGGGCTTGCTGTGGTTGCAGTAGTGGCTGTACTGCTGCTCTCTGCGGTGCCAGCAGCGGCAGAACTACCGCCCTCGCCACTCCCTGTTGCGGTGCTTGCGGTCGCGGAGCTGCCGGTGCTCTCTGCCGTACCACTGCCCGACGAACTGCCCTCACTTTTTGCTGAACCATCCAGACCGCTTTTATTCGTTGCTGTAATCTGCAGTGGAGCCGGATTGATGGTCACTGGCGCACTGTTGCCGCTCAAGGGCGGCAGCTGGTAGTTGCTCGCCAGACCGCCATTGCTCCCGTCAGCAAGAGTTATCTCGCTGATCTTCTTCTCCGATGTGGCAACATTGGCGTCACTCGACTGTGCATTTCTGTAGGTCAATGTCTCATTTCCGACCCCCGTCACTATCGTCACATCACCGGTCAGGTCCGTGGTGCTGTCGTATGTCTTGCTTGCCGAGAGCACAACCGTCTTTGGCGTGATGGTCACAGGCGCGCTCTCGCTGCTGAGCGCCGGTAGCTGGTAGTTGCTCGCTGAGCCAGTGCCATCGGCAAGAGCGATCGAACTGATTTTCTTGCCGGCTGTGGCAACATTGGCGTCACTTGCAACGGCATCCCGGTATGTCAGCGTTTCACTGCCCACTCCGGTCACTATCGTTACGGCTCCACTCAGGTCCGTTGTGCTGTCGTATGTTTTGCTTGCCGAGAGCATAACCGTCTTTGGCTTGATGGTCACAGGCGCGCTCTCGCTGCTGAGCGTCGGCAGCTGGTAGTTGCTCGCGAGCCCCGAACCGTCTGCAAGAGCGATTGCGTTGATCTTCTTGCCGGCTGTGGCGACATTGGCGTCACTCGCTACGGCGTCCGTGTACGTCAGCGTCTCACTGCCCACTCCCGTCACTATCGTCACGGCTCCACTCAGGTCCGTGGTACTGTCGTATGTCTTGCTTGCCGAGAGCATCACCGTTTTTGGCGTGATCGTCAGTGTCCCGTTGATATAAGCGATATTATAGTTACCAGATGTGTAACCACCGGGTGTGATTGCATAACTGCCTACATTCAGCGCACTCTGTGACGTGCTGTTATATGCAAGTATTCCGCCCAGTACATCACTTGTTTCACCATGAACAAAACCTGCATAGGTAACCCCATTGCCACCGCTATATGCAACACCATTGTATATCTTGCTGTCGTTAATGGCCGCAACAGCAAGTGATGCGGGTGTAATTGAGGCCACCGTGTTCATCTGACTACTGATACTGTAGTTGCTGACGTCTTCCCCGCTATAGCTGCTCGTCAAGTTCACCGACTTGCCGTTGGCGGCATTCTTGTCGTCGAACAAGCCTGTTGCAGATACACTCAGTTCATCTCCTGCGACCAAACCGCTCTTGATAACGCCATCGGTGTTAACCGTTGCGAGGGCCGTGCCATCATATACCTTGCTCTCTGCTGTAATTCCGCTGATACTCAGCGCTTTTTTGGTAATGTACGCGCTCACCGTCTCGCCCGATGCCAAGCTGTAGTTGCCTGCCAGTCCGCCGCTCAGTGCGTTGTCGATCAGGCTTACCGCGCTTACCGTCACAAGGTTCGCCGTGCTCACATCCTTCGTGTTGAAGCTCGCTGTCGCACTGCTGCCGAGCTTTTCCGTGCCGATGAGGCCTGCCGTGATGGTCATTGTCGGCGTTGCCGTGAGGCCGCCGTCATAGACCTTGTCCGGGGCCGATACCGTGGCCGTCAGCGCTTTTTTGGTAATGTACGCGCTCACCGTCTCGCCCGATGCCAAGCTGTAGTTGCTTGCCAGACCGGTGCCGTCGCTCAGGCTTACGCTGGTGACCGTCACAAGGTTCGCCGTGCTCACATCCTTCGTGTTGAAGGTCGCCGTGGCACTGGTGCCGAGTGTCTCGGTGCCTACAAGACCGGTGGTGATGCTCATTGTCGGCGTTGCCGTGAGGCCGCCGTCATAGACCTTGTCCGGGGCCGATACCGTGGCCGTCAGCGCTTTTTTGGTAATGTACGCGCTCACCGTCTCGCCCGATGCCAAGCTGTAGTTGCTTGCCAGACCGGTGCCGTCGCTCAGGCTTACGCTGGTGACCGTCACAAGGTTCGCCGTGCTCACATCCTTCGTGTTGAAGGTCGCCGTGGCACTGGTGCCGAGTGTCTCGGTGCCTACAAGACCGGTGGTGATGCTCATTGTCGGCGTTGCCGTGAGGCCGCCGTCATAGACCTTGTCCGGGGCCGATACCGTGGCCGTCAGCGCTTTTTTGGTAATGTACGCGCTCACCGTCTCGCCGGCTGCCAAGCTGTAGTTACTTGCCAGTCCGCCGCTCAGTGCGTTGTCGATCAGGCTTACCGCGCTTACCGTCACAAGGTTCGCCGTGCTCACATCCTTCGTGTTGAAGCTCGCTGTCGCACTGCTGCCGAGCTTTTCCGTGCCGATGAGGCCTGCCGTGATGGTCATTGTCGGCGTTGCCGTGAGGCCGCCGTCATAGACCTTGTCCGGGGCCGATACCGTGGCCGTCAGCGCTTTTTTGGTAATGTACGCGCTCACCGTCTCGCCGGCTGCCAAGCTGTAGTTGCTTGCCAGACCGGTGCCGTCGCTCAGGCTTACGCTGGTGACCGTCACAAGGTTCGCCGTGCTCACATCCTTCGTGTTGAAGGTCGCCGTGGCACTGGTGCCGAGTGTCTCGGTGCCTACAAGACCGGTGGTGATGGTCATTGTCGGCGTTGCCGTAAGGCTGCCGTCATAGACCTTGTCGGGTGCGGACACCGTAGCCGTCAGCGTCGCTGAGCCTATGACAAGCTCCTTGAGGCTTGAGCCGTTGTCTTTAAAGCCATAACCAAGACTGCTTGCCAGTCCGCCGACATAGGTTACCTCATGACTCCCTGCATTATAACAGCCGCCTCCCGATGTAGTTCCTCCTATCGACCATGTCACAGCTCCACTAACAGTTCCTGGTGAAGTGTCACCGTTGGCATAACCGCTATAACTGGTAGAAAAAGAAGGCACTGCCTCTCCATAAGTAATGGATTGGCTGCTTGGGGTTACTGTCAACAGCGGTTGTTCTCGGTAGATGGCATAGGTTCCGGCAGACAGATTCTCCGAATAATTTGTGGCAGATTCATCGCTCGCATAGCGGAATCTGCCGTTTCCTGACCCAAGGAGTTTTGTCAGTCCTGTGCTACCGCTGATGCTCCCGGTGTAAAGCCGGGCTAACCCGCCCGACCCGACACTGATGCCGCCTCCGCTGATAATAATATCGCCACCCGTTGATGTCTTAGCTGAAGTGTCCCTGGCGGAATTCAGTATAACAGCACTCGCGGAAGAGTTAGCGGTGGTAACAACTTGAGAGAGAGTCATGTTGCCGGTAACTGTTGCCACGCTTATCGTACCGGTCGCATTGATGCCATTAACACTGCCTACTGTGCCTAAAACCAATGCATCGCTATTCAGGTAGGTTAGATTGCCTACTCCACTGGCCGCAAGTGTGGCAACGTTATTGCTCGTATTGTCAAGAGTAATATCCCCGCCAAGTAAGGATAGCTTGTCGGCAACAAGGTAACCATTTGCGCTATCGGTGACTGTACCTGAACCCTTGAGGGTAATGGTATTGCTGCCAGTAGCAGTCAACGCGGCGTTAATAGCAAGATTCCCTCCATATAAACTAATTGGCCCACCCACATTGATAGGTTTATCGACGGTCAATGTGCCCCCGATTGTTGCAGTCACACTTCCTGTACCGGTTATCCCTGCACTGTTGGCGACCAAAGAACTCAAGCCGACCGAATCTGATCGACTAAATGTCAATGAGGCGTTATCGGTAACCGCACCTGTCCCGAGTGTTCCGGTAGTGCCGCCAGCGCCAACTTGCAAGGTTCCAACTGAAACTATGGTGCTACCGGTGTATGTATTGGCCGCAGAAAGGATCAATATTCCTGACCCCAATTTGCTCAGGTTGGTCGAGCCACTGATTACGCCGCTAATGATGCTATTAGAAGCAGAAGAATTGATTGTCAAATCCGATAAATCGGAAGTGCGTCCATTAATGGTTGCCGCACCTGATCCGGAGTTGATAGTAAGAGAAGTCGATGATGCACTCACATTTCCGGCAATAGTCACCCCTCCAGCTGTGGATGTCAGGGTCGGGTCCGCACTCTCCAGGCTCACGTTTCCGCCATAACTCTGCGCACCCGTGGTAGTGATATTACTACCCAATGTAGTCGTTCCGTTAGCACCCACACTCAAACTCGTCAAGGAGGTCGAACCGCCTACAGAGCCGCAAAAAGTGACTCCGGGGCTCCCTGCATTAACAGTCAAAGAGTGCGCCCCATTGACCGAACTGCTGAAGCTTATTCCCCCAGGTCCAGTAGAAGAAATCAGCGTTCCGGTCAACTTGATATAGCCGTCAGACCCCGCCACCGCTGGGTTAGATGAAGGAGTAGGCGCAGCATGAGTTGTGCTTGTGACACTTGTTGGAGTAATTCCAGATGCTCCACTCTGACCTGCATATCCTCCGCGTCCGGTAGTTTCAGTGCCTGAGCTTTGATCACCAAGGCCACCTATACCCCCTCTAACCCCAGTGCCCCCGAGGCCACCAAGAAGACCGCCACCACCACCGCCTGAACCGCCTCCATCCGCAACTATAGAGTAACCAGTTGTACCCGCACCACCAGTAGTGGAGCTGGATTGGACAAATGAGGCGCTGTATGGCTGCCCTGGCGTCTCCCCGTCATTTCTTATATTATCACCGCCAGCACCACCACCGCCGCCACCTGCAACAAGGTATCCGGATGCCCCTATTATGGCTACCGAAGCAGCTCCACCGCCGCCACCACCGCCAGAAGTTCCAGAAGTTCCTGCATTACCGCCAGAACCGCCTCCGAATCCCGTGTATCCTGTACCACCAGCACCTCCCCCGGTATTTGCCACACTGGATGCACCGGCTCCTCCTCCTGAGCCTGCCTGCAAAGTAACGCTTGTTCCCGCTGCAACGCTAACTGTTGCAGTGTAATCGCCTGAAGCACCGCCAGCCTGTCCGGCTTCGCTGTCATAGCCCCCCTGACCGCCTGTCCCGCCCACAAGCTGCAAGGTAACACTACCAGCATCGACCTTAACATTTTGCACGCCTGCAGCAGCTGAAAATGTTTGACCGGCAACTTGGTACCCGGTGGAATTAAGCGTCACATCCGCAGTCAAGGTTAGAGGCCCTGTATAGGTCTGTGCTCCACCCGTCGTAATATTTGCTCCCAGGGATATGCCACCAGGTGCCGATATGGACAATGCGCCTGCCATGGAAATGGGCGCGCTGATTGTAACCTGACTGGCCGCATTAAGCGTCAATGTGTAGGGGCTGTAAGAAGTGAATGCCGAGTTCAGGGTAATATTGCCACTGCTCGAATTATTGATGTTCGATCCATACGCTGTTGTATTACTGCTCGTTGAAACGGTGACATCGGTACTCTTAAGGGCGTTGCTGATAGTCGTTGCCTGTGTTGCCCCGATGGCGTAATCATAGGGATCAAGCAGCCACACGCCAACACGCCCCAGGCTCGATTGCGTAGCAAACAGGGCACTGTTGCCAATTTCGACATTGGCAGATGATGTCTCGATTCTTCCGCCATCGCCGCCGTTTGGGCCGCCTTTGGCTTCGAAGGTGCCGTATGCCCGGGTGACGGAGTTCGGGTTGGTGAGGTCAGACCAGGCAACGACAGTTCCGCCATTGCCGTTATCAGCAGCATTCGCCTCAAGCAAGGCGCCCTGCTCCACCCTGGTGCTGATGGCCTGGGGAACTGCCGGGTCGCTGTTCTGCCAGCTTCCGCCCACGAGCACCTCACCGCCGCCGGTTGCTCCGGAGGCGGTGAGGTGTGCGCCGTCCTTGATTGCCACCTGGTTGCCAGTAACGACTATACTCCCTCCACTGCCGGCCGGGGCGCTTGCATCAAGTTTTCCGCTGACGATGACCTGGCCGTTCTCCATGTCGGAGATGAGGAGGATGCGGCCGGCTTTGTTCTGGATGGTCTGGGCCTCAATGACGCCGCTGTTATTGACCGTTGCCATCCTGAGGTCGTCGGCGGCCTTGGCGGTCATCACCACCACTCCGCCGTTCGCCTTGATGAGCCCCTTGTTCTCGACGAGCGCATCGACCGCTCCCCGGTCGACGACGTAGTTGATAAGGCCGTCACCGGAAAAGTCAAGCGAGATCTGGTTTCCGGCGGCAACGAGGACACTGCCACTATTGGCAGTAATGCTCCCTTCGTTGGTGACCTTGGGGGCGACCAGAACTGCCACACCTCCATCCTCGACCTTGATGGAGCCAAGGTTGAGGATGGCACCAGCGCGTTCAGCGTTCGTGAACCTGTATTTTGCGGCAAGAAAGTCGCTGTCGAGCATGTCAAGCGATGAGGCCACCAGCCCGCCGACGTTCACCGTTGCGGTTTTGCCGAAGATGATGCCCGACTGGTTGACAAGAAAGACCTTGCCGTTGGCTGAGAGCGAACCCATGATCTCTGACGGGTTCTGGTCGGTGATGCGGTTGAGCACTCTTGCGGTGACGCCGGGCTGCTTGAACTGGACGCCTGCGCTCTCTCCGATATTGAAGCTCTGCCAGTTGACAATCATCTGCGGCGTCAGCTGGTTAATGGTGACCTGGCTTCCGCTGGTGACGATGCTGCCGCTTCCGGATGTTATCTGCCCGCCGCCGGGAATCGCCCCCGGCTCAATGGCATAGGCCGGCCCCGCGGAGGCAAACATGGCGGCAAGAACAGCAATGCTCTTAAGCGGTGATGAGGGGACCTTTCCGTTGCCCTTGACATTCTCGGACACGACAATCCATCTCTCCTTTGTGCGGGACCAGATGAGGTTGTAAATCCTGTTCATAGAGCAACTTCTTGAGTATCGGGAAATGCGGAAATATTAGTAATGGGTGGCCCGTGACGGCGTATGCTTCAAAAAGAGAGCATCGCCTGCAGCCAGAACCGGCTCTTGTCACTCTCTGCCTCCGGGTTCGCTGCCGGGTTGCTTCCAACCACATGTGCCCAGCTTGCGCGCAACGATCCCCGCTCAGCAACACTGCAACTCAGGGCTATACCGGCACCCTGCAGCCAATAGTCGTTAATGCCGGCTGCGTTCGACACATCATTGCTGTACCGGTCATGGTTGAGCGTACTATGGCCGGCATCGTAAAATCCGCTGAGCTGGAGCCCCCCCCACGCCGGAGAAAGCGGAAGAGTATAGCGCAGCTCGGCATTCAGGAGCTGGCCGTTATCGCCGGCCGCCTCGCCACCCGGATAGGCCCGCACGCCGCCAGGTCCGCCGAGCGACATCTTTTCACTGGAGTCAAGATTGCCGGTTGCCACCTGGGCACTGCCTGTGAAGGTGAGATTAAGCCGTTCGCCAAGACGCTGCAGACGGGTAAGACCGAAGTTGAAGTGCGTGTAGCCGCCCTCTGCCCCCGTGAGGCTTATGTCGGCGACTGATTCATGAAGCCGTCCGGTGGTGAAGCCGAGGTTTCCGCTGGTACAGCCGCCGCCAATAAACTGGTCGTAGCGTTCGCCGTTGAGATTGACGGTGACATTGTTGAGTTTCTTGTCACGAAGAGTGGTATCCTCCCCGGTGTCGACCAGTGCCCTGAAGCCGTAAGTAAGCGTTGTTGTTATGTTGGCGAGTCGAGTGCGGAGAACCGGATAACTCAGCCCGGCATCGATGCTGTTGCTCTTTCCTTTGAACTGAAGCGGAGCGAGATCACCTCCAAGGTCATAACGCATGCCGGAATAGGCGAGATTTGCCCGAAGACCGTTGGAAAAAAGCGGGAAAGCGTACCCGACTCGACCCTGCAGAAGCCCCGATGCCTCGGTCAATAGAAGGGTCACTTGATCGCCCCGGCGGAGGGGGTCGCTGATGGAAACCATCGCGCTGCTTCGCCAGATGCCCGTATAGCGGTCGCCCTGGTTATCGGCGGAGAGCGTCCCTGCAAGCAGCGGCCCTTCACTCACCGCAACTTCGACACTGCTGGTGCCGGAGAGCGCGCCGGGATAAAGCGAGGCTTTTGCCGTAACACCTGGCAAATCATTGATGAGCAGCATTGCGCGCTCAAGCTCATGCTCGTTGACTGCTTGAGCTGCACGCAGCGCAGGCTGAGCGATGCCCCGAACCACCCTGTCACTGATTCTCGTTGTTCTCTCCCTTTTGATGGAGATGCTGCCATCGCTTTTGACCTGCATCACCGCAATATGGATGATGCCGGAGGTGATATCCTGAGAGGGGAGATAGGCCCGAGCCTGATAGAAACCCTTTTGCTTGAAGCTCGTAGTCATCTTGTCGGCAAGAATATGCAACGCTCTGGACGAGAGCGTCTTGCCGACGGATGATGCGACAAGGGCCTTGAGTTCAGCTTCGGTGGCAATGCCCTCGTAACCGCTGAACGTGAAACCTCTAAGCTCAACGCTGAGGCCATCGTCAGCGATTGCCGGTGCTGTTTTTTTTTCTTCTGGAGGGGGGAGCTGACGCTGCTGCGGCTGCTCCTGAAGGGGTTTTTGATCGCGAAGAATACTGCCCGCATCAGGAACAGGCTGCGCCTGAAGCGGAGTTGCCGCAAGCATAATACTCAGGGCGAGCAGCATTGTCGCCCGTGCTGTTAACTTAATCAGCATAATCGCTCCGAACGTCAGTGATTATGATGCCCTTTTGCATAAGTCACATACAGTGCTCCGGAAACAAGGAGAATTCCGAAGCAGAGATAGAGAAGATCCTGGGGTGTTGCATAGCTGATACTCATGGATTTCTCCAAAAAGGAGACAATCAGAATCATCACAATGACCTTGCCGATATTACCTTTCAAATCGTCGAGGTTCTGGATATTCAGCCAGTTCGGGCGAGAGTCCGCGGTTCTGCTGGCAGGATCAATCTTGCTGATAAAGAGTTCATAAAGCCCCATGCTGAAAATGAGCAGCACTGTAGCAAAAAGGTAGTTGTCGACCGAGTTGATCAGCAATGGGACAATCCGCTCAACATGGTGAGCCTCAACCCTGCCAAGGTTATTGAGCTGATCAAGAAAGATATACCCCCCGTCGACAATCAGGAGCGTTCCTTTAATGAACATGATAAACGATGCGATAACGGCACCGAGTACAGCGGTCAGCACAATAAAACGAACGTTAAAGAGTGCTGTTTCAAAAACACGTTCAATGAGACCTCTGACCTTTTTCATGGGGTATTTTGAATAATGAGCTAAAGCCGCCCGGCTTGGGACTGATCAATAAAAACTGATAAAGGTGATAAGGAAAAAGAGACCGCAGTATAACGGCCAGTAGAGATACCTGAAAAACAATCCATGCTTGTAAGTGCAAAGAAACCCTCTCTTTCTGGTAATGGCAATAGCCAGGATGACGTTGAGCATCATGGCGAAATAGATCGAAAAATAGATCTTTTCGATATAGAGAACATTGACAGGTATCACCTGAATCCTGACGCTCTGTATGGAGATGACCAGGAAAATCGTAAAGGCCGATCCAACCGCAGTGGCCTCTTTGGCATCAAAGCTGAACGACTCTCTGGTATCGAGATCGTTGGTGATCATGTAGACACCCGAAAAGAGGATTCCCATAATGATGAAGATGGGGACCATTATGGAAATAAAGGTACTGAGCCAATCGCGCTCGAGACTGATGTTCAAGACAAGGTCTTTCATGACGTGGCTCCCGAGAAGCGCACGGCGGCCGTAATCAATGTTGTATGACTGTTCTGAAAAATTGAAATAGGTATTGTCAAGCCGCCAGCCGGGAATGGCAAAATCAGCCGGCACCATGGGTTTGGCTGACGGAGAAATCATTTTGTACGACGCAATATCGGGAATGAAGACAATTGACTCGAATTTCTTCGGTTGCCGCAGCCTGATTTTGATATTGATACGGTCGAACGGGTACAAGGAGCTGCTGAAATCCTGCTGGAGCCTCGTGCAAAAATTCCAGCCAATGACCGTAAACCCGTTCTCCTCCATACGGTAGATCTCATACACTTTGGTTTCAACCTGGTCGGGAAACATGAACCCCGTAACTTCCTTCGGATCCATCCCGGCAGGTATCCGCTGCCAGATTGTGCCGTAGACGTCAGCCGTTTCATTCGGCTCCGAAATACCGGCGGAGCTGACCATAACACCGGTCTGGATGAACTTTGGAGGAGCTGCCTGCGTGAGCCCTGCCTTGCCCGTCTGCTCTTTCTTGAACTGCTCAATTTGAGCGACTGAGGTAATGCAGTTATCCTCATAGGGGGAGGCTGAGCCCCTTGTGATCTGAATCACCCACAGACCAATCAGGCCAGCCGTAAAGAGCAGGCTGGCAAGCCATGCATAGTGGCTGAGCCGTTTGTGGAAAGCCGCCGTTGATGAAGACTGGAGAACATAATAGAGGCCCAGGAGCATGAAAAAGACAATCAGGGAGCCAACCAGCTGCATCAGCTGCACTTTCAGAACGCTGTCCGGCACGGTCACTTCATCGGCAAGCAGTTCAAGGCCGGTAAACCATCCCGTTGATGCCACCGGCTCAAGGCGAAGAAAGGTATTTTGCCGGTTGATGATGTTTTTGTCAACGATGCTGACGCCAGCTTTATCCTTGAAAGCACGCTGGAGGTTGTTGCTGTTGGCCGCCGTATAATTTTCCTGGGCGTAATTGAGCAGCTGGAAATTATTGATAACAAGATTCTTGTTAGGGTGGTCCAAAGTCAGACCGTCGCCGTCAACAATAAATCGGCAACCGTCATGTCCCAGGCTTTTATAGTCAATCGCCTTCTGAAAATCATCGATGGAGATGCTTGCCGAAACCACTCCCGCCGGGACTTTCCGCCCTGCAGCCGAAACGGTGTAAAGCTGCCGTTGATATTTCACAATCACGGCCTTTTCAGACTGATCCCAGCCTGCTTTTTGCCAGCCCTCTTTTATTGCCGGCGCACTGGCGAGGGGGGCACCAGCCTTGCCGATAACCTTCATGTCCATCAGATGGCGAATACGGGCGCTCCCCTGGCTCGACACGCTCTTGACAAATGCTGATGAATCGGCGCCCGACAAAAAGATGATGGAATAGCGGCAGGAAACACCGGCACGCTTGTCGGAAAGAAGCTCAATCAGGGTTTTCTCACTGCCATCACCCTTTCCGGCTGCAAGCGTGAGCTCCCTGACTGTTTGCTCAATGCTCCTGGCCAGTTTGTCGACCTTGCGGGAGTCGGCCTTGGCACCGTCGATTGCCCTGGTGTTTACTGCATTACTATTGGAATAGAGCAGAAATCCAAGATTGACAGAGAAGTACACAACCACAGCAAAGGCTGCTGACATCAGCACCAGCAAAACGGTTTTTGCTCTTTGAAAGAAAACACTGTGATCTTTGAGCAACGTCTTCCATTGCTCTATTTTTTCCAGGGGCATGACCAGTCACAAATAAACAGCGTTGGGGGAAAGAAGTGATGGGCGGAACACTCCTTTTTGACGAAGGGAAAATACTCTTTTTTAATGCATCAAATCAAGCCGTTAATTATCATATTTTTAGCACAGTTACATGCGCCACGAAAGAGGAATAATACAAAGCAAATACGCCATAACCTCATAACTCGAGGTCGAACTTGTGAGGTTTTCGTGACAATTAAACGCGAAGCGTCGGGGGCGGCAGCCCGGAAGCCAGTGTTGCTCAAGCCGCGCAGGGACGATATGTCGGCAGCCAGAGGTGC
>JBAXBE010000020.1:0-48952 GCA_037142155.1 Chlorobiaceae bacterium | reverse complement strand
CGTTTCTTTTCGCTCATTTTGGTTCCTTGCTTTTTAGCAAGTTACCAACTTAAATTACTGTCTAAAAACCGGGGTCCATTTCATGGTATCCATCCGATAGTCGCTCGATAGCAGCGCCCATGAATACTTCGCCGGGTAGGACAAAAACCGTCATAGGTTTGCCTTATTAGTGCTTTTTCATGATATTTTTACTTTAAAACACTGAAAATCTGATGTCATGAAGCAGTCAAGGCCCCCGCTGGTTCGCATGCAGTACATCGACCGGCAACTCCAGAAGAGTACCTTTCCGAACTGCACGAGCATTGCAGAGTATTTCGAGGTATCGACTACATGCGCGACATGCTGGAGGCCCCCATCGCTTACAACCAGCAGAAACGAGGGTATTACTATGAAAAGGCGGGCTGGACTTTTCTTCCCTCCACCATTCTGGAGCGCAAGGAGGCAGAGGCGCTTATGGCAACGAAAAAGGTTCTCTCACAGTATCAGGGATCTCCTTTCTATGAGGAGGTGAGCCGTGCGCTCGATAAAGTCCGCCAATACCTGCCTGAGAGTTCAGCCGACGATGAGTTCCTCAAGATCTACTCGTTTGAGCAGCCGGCGCATCAGGCGGTCGAGCCGAGGATATTTGCCACGATTGAGGATGCCATCCGCAACAAGATGAAGATCTCCCTCACCTACCGGGCATCATGGAATCAGGAGGTGACGGAGCGCACCCTGCACCCCTATATCTTCCACTACTCTCAGATACGGGATACCTGGTATCTTATCGGCCATTGCGAGTTGAGGGGTGATACTCGCACATTCGCCCTCAACCGCATCCGGACCCTCTCGCTGACCTCGAAGCACTTCACCATTCCGAAGTCGTTCTCGCTTGAGAACTACATGGACAAATCATTCGATCAGATCCACGAGAGCAGAGCTTATGATGTCGTCATCCGCTTCACCCCCTTCCAGGCGCAGTGGATCAGGGAGCACCGGTGGCACCCGACCCAGGAGATTGAGGAGCACAAAAACGGCTCGCTGATTCTGAGAATGCGGGTCGGCGCCCTTGAGGCAATAAAGCGCTGGGTGATGCGCTATGGGAGCGAAGCCGAGGTGCTGGAGCCGCAGGAGCTCAGGGAGATGATAAAGCTTGAGCTGCTGATGACCGAGCGAATGTATGAGGATGTTCGTGCTGTAAAACTGGAGTCACTCTCTTTATTTTAGAAAAAAAATGAACCTGTGACAGTTATTGTCTGACCATGGGCTGTAAAATAGATGCAATAAAGAGATCTGTTTTCAGTCAAACCATAACGTCACTCGCATGTCTGAAGAACATCCGGCCGGCCTTGAAGGCAAGACAATCCTCCTTGTCGATGATGAACCCTGCCTGCTAAAACTGCTCAAAGAGGTTCTCGAAAAAAACGGCTACACCGTTCTACCTGCTGATACTCCCATGAAGGCACTTCAGCTTGCTGAGCTTCATAGGGAGCGCATCGATCTTCTGCTGACCGATGTGGTGATGCCCGAAATGGATGGATGTGAACTCTCAAGGTGAGTCAGAGCGATTATTGGCGATCTTAAGGTTCTCTTCATCTCCGGGTACACGGCGGGAGTCATCGGTGAAGATGCAACCGTCAAGAACGGTGTCGCATTTCTCCGCAAACCCTTCTCATGCAGCTCACTCAGTGCCGCCTTGGCGACGCTGCTCTGAAACCGGGAGCCGACATTCATAACAGACACTTCCGTGAAGAGATTTTGGATGCTGGATGCTGAATTTTGGGATCCTTGAGGGCGGGATTTCGGTATATTCGGGTTTGGAACCATCAAACAGGGGGAGCTGCTATCATGGCCATGACAGTTGAGATAAAGAACGGGAAGCTGTGCATTGAGATCGATCTTGAGAAGCCCACCCCGTCGTCGTCGGGCAAGACGCTTGTGGTTGCGAGCACTCGCGGCAACGCGGTGACCACGGCGATGGTTGACGGGAAGCCGGTAACCATTGGGCTCAACGCCTATATTTCGAAGAAGTAGATGAGGCTTTCCAAAGTACATTCCGGCGTGACGCTCGATTTCTATGCTCCGGATTTCAGGACTGCGCTTGAGCTGCCGCTTTCCGCGGCTGGGGTTGCGGCTGGATTCCCCTCCCCTGCCGAGGAGTTTGAGGAGCTCAGTCTGGACCTTAACCGGGAGCTTATCCGCCACCCTGCTGCCACCTTCTATGCCCGGGTGAAAGGGAGCTCGATGATCGATGCGGGAATCAATGACGGCGACCTGCTCATCGTCGACAAGGCGCTCGAGCCGAAGGACGGGAGCATTGCGGTCTGTTTTATTGATGGCGAGTTTACCCTCAAGCGTCTGGCGGTGCGTGATGACGCTGTCTATCTCATGCCGGCCAACGCCGAGTTCAAGCCGATCAGAATCTCCGAGGATAACGATTTTACTGTCTGGGGAGTGGTTGCTTATATTATTCACAAGCCGAGATGATTCCCCCCCCCAACGGAGAGCTTCCCATGTTTGCCCTTGTCGACTGCAATAATTTCTACGCTTCGTGTGAACGGGTCTTCAACCCCGCGCTGCAGGGGCGGCCGGTTGTGGTGCTCTCGAACAATGACGGGTGCATCATAGCGCGCTCCGAGGAGGCAAAGGCGCTCGGCATCCGGATGGGCTCTCCGGAGTTCAAGTGCCGGGAGCTTCTCAGGCAGCACCAGGTTGCGGTGTTCTCCTCAAACTACCCTCTTTACGGTGACATGTCGTCACGGGTGATGACCACCCTCGCCGCTCTGGCTCCTGAAATCGAGGTCTATTCGATTGACGAGGCGTTTCTCGATATGGGCAGCTTTTCGCGCTACAACCTGCAGGAGTACGGCGGCCTTATGCGCCGGACCGTTCGTCAGCACACGGGCATTCCGGTCTCAATCGGCATCGCACCGACGAAAACCCTGGCGAAGGTTGCCAATCGTCTCGCAAAAAAGAACCCGCACTATCATGGCGTTTGCATGCTCTCTTCCAAGAGCGATATCCAGTCAGCACTTGAAAGAACGAGTGTTGAGGATATCTGGGGCATCGGCCGGCAGTGGAGCACCCTGCTCAAGGCCCGGGGTATCGATACCGCGGCCGATCTTGCGGCGGCTCCAGCCGGGTGGGTCCGCAGGCACTTGCATATTGTCGGCGCCAGAATCCAGGCGGAGCTGAACGGCCGCTCGTGCCTGCCGATGGAGCTGGTGAGGCCTCTGAAGCAGAGCATCTGCACCTCCCGGTCGTTCGGCCGAAGCGTTTTCGGGAAGGAGGAGCTGCATCAGGCGGTGGCGACCTTCGCCGGCAAGTGCGCCTTCAAGGTGCGTCGTGAGAGGGCACTTGCCTCGATGCTGACGGTTTTTGTGTCCACAAGCCCGTTCAATGCCGATGCAAAACAGTACTGGGGCACAAGGACCCTCTCCCTGCGGCAGCCGACGCAGGACTCCATCACCATCATCAATGCGGCGGGGGCGGTTCTCGATTCGCTTTTCCGGGAGGGGCTTGCCTACAAAAAAGCGGGGGTGCTGCTGAGCGGGATGCTCCCCGTTGCCATGCAGACTGAGGTGCTCCCCCTTTTTCCTGATGAAGAGCCCGCCTGCCTTGAACGGAGCCGCAGCCTCATGCAGGTGATGGACTCCGTCAACAGCCATTACGGAAAAGGGAGCATCCGCCTCGCCGCCGAAAATTCCGACAGCTGGAAACCCAACCAGGAAAAGCTCTCGCCCTGCAGCAGCACCCGGTGGAGCGACATTATTTCAGTCAGCGCCTAGTGAGGGGACGTTCACAACAAACTAAACTAACGCTTGCTGAACCTCTGGATTGGATGAGGGGGGGATGAAGAAAAAGCGGACTTGGTGGACGAAGAAATGGTGGACAGAAGCGGACTCAAGTGGAGAAGATTCCGAGCGCCGCTAGTTCACCAGTCAAGCTTTTTTGAGCATTCGGTGATTGCTTCCTTTATCCCCTCCTGAATGGATTCACGCATGCCTGGTATGGAGCTCAGGTGAAGCGTATGCAGGGTGCGATTTCCTGTGATCTGGTCGAAGTCCACGGGGAATGAGGGTTCGAGGTTGTTGAAGCGGTCGCGGCCTTCGGGCATGGCGTGAACGCCTCTTGGGAATGCGTTGTGCGCTGTGAGGTAGTTGAGAAGGTATCCGGTCAGGCGGAAGTAGCCGCTTGGCTTGGTGGATCCCGGGGTTGGATTGATCGGCTTGCCCTTAGCCCACTCTTCGACAATCTCCTCGACGATTGCCGCATATCGTTGGGTATTTTTTTCCTGCTCCTGATTCGTCTCTTCTTCTGTGTTCACGTTATCCGGGGTTATCATTTCGGGAGTGATTGCGCTTGAAAGCCACTATTTGTGATGTTTCGAAAAGTTCAGAACTATACCAGTGAAGTCGAGGAGGTCATCAAGGTGTTTTTCTGCCACTGCGGTCATTACAGCCGGATTGATCGACTGGTATTGATGAACAAGCGTATTCCGGAATCCTGCCATGTTTTTTAGATTCCTAGCAAGCTCATTACAGATGACTCCTTTGTCGGCAAGCATTGAAAAGCCCTCCCGGCTCTCTTTGGGCAAGCCGAACTTATTGACATCTTCGACCATCAGGCAACAATCCTTCCTGTTTTGTGGATTTCAGCCAGTATTCCTGCACGCTCTTCATTAAGCTCCTGGTAGCAGGAGATGGTAAGCACTTCAAATTAATCAACAGCGCAGGGATTTTCGGCAGTATGTGATTCGGCCTGTCATGATAACCTCCTTCTGAAAGAGCGTAGAGAGAAAGAGCTCAGGTTCAGAAGATCAACCTCTTTTCCAAGCAGTTGCGCGAGCTCGCCGCGACACTCTCCAAGCGCAAGCTGAAGATTCCTTACAGGGCTTGACGGCGGGAGCAGGCGGGCCAGATCGACGTCACTATCTTTCCGCTCATTTTCGGTAAAGCAACTCCCGAACAGGTAAACTGCTGCTGTTTCAGGATAATGTTTCAGGATGGTTCCCGTAATGGCGTCCATCACCTGATTTGTCGCGGATGTGTTCATGGTCGTGAACCCGAAGTGTTACACGAATATACGGATATCTTTCAATATGGCTCAATCCCGACAAGTCAGGGTGAAATGAGAGGGGGAAAGAAAGGATTCGCTATATTGCACGGTTGTAATCACTAACCGCCCTGTTGCAGACCCTTATGGAACGTGGACCCGGAAAGAAGCCGGAGTGGCTCAAAATCAGGATGGCTTCCGGGGCATCGTTTGCTGCGACGAGGCAACTCCTGAACCAGCGGAGCATTCACACCGTCTGCCGTTCTGCGCTCTGCCCTAATCTTCAGGAGTGCTGGTCGAGGGGCACGGCTACGTTTCTTCTGCTCGGCAATGTCTGTACCCGTACCTGCCGGTTCTGCGCTGTCGGCAAGGCTGCGACTCCCCCTCCGCCTGATTCTCTTGAACCTGAAAATATCGCTCGAGCAATCCAATCCATGCGGCTGAAGCATGCTGTGCTGACCAGCGTCAACCGCGACGACCTTCTTGACGGTGGCGCAACGCTCTGGGTCGAGACCATCCGGGCAATCCGCCACCTGACGCCTGAGGTGACTATCGAGTGTCTCATTCCCGATTTCAATCATAACGAGCGCTCTCTTGACATGGTCATGAGCGAAGCGCCGGACGTTCTGAACCACAATATCGAGACCGTTCCCTCTCTCTATGAGCATGTGCGCCCCCAGGCGAACTATGAGGCCTCATTGCGGCTTATCCGGCTGGCGAAGGGCGCTTACGGTCTGGCTACCAAGTCAGGGCTGATGGTCGGCATGGGAGAGCGCACTGAAGAGGTCCGCCAGTCGCTCTCCGACCTTGCTTTTCATGGATGTGACATGGTGACAATCGGGCAGTACCTGCAGCCTTCCGCAGCTCATCTGCCTGTCGGGCGCTATGTGACGCCGGAGGAGTTTGCCGCTTACCGTCGTGATGCTGAAGCGGCCGGCTTCCGGCATGTCCAGTCCGGCCCGTTCGTCCGCAGCTCCTACCATGCCGAGGCCTTTTCCGGCAGAGTGGAAACCTCTCTTAACCCTTAACCACCGTACTTCGATGCAATTAACGGTACCTATGCAGATTTACGCCTACTGGGCTGTCGCTCTCCTTATCGGCATCATCTTTTTCAGGAAAGATATCGCCGAGTTCAATCCGGTCTTTGACGCTCGCAGAAAGCTGCTTCTGGGGTTATCGCTGGTGATTGTGGCCCTCAATGCCTGGGTCTATTCACACTCCACCTATGACGGCGGCCGCCCGCTCAACTGGCCCACTGTTCTGGTGTTCAGCCTGGGCAACGGCGTTGCGGAGACCTTCATGTTCTATGCTGTATTCCGCATCGGCACTACTCTGGCCGGGAAGGTCACCGAAAACCAGATTGCGCTGTTTATTGCAGGCATACTCTGTTTCATGATCTACAGCGGTCTGATTCACGGCCTTTTCTGGCTTCCAGTTCTGCCTGACCATGTCGTGCAGACCAGCCCTTACAAGCCGTTTTTCATGCCGGTACAGCTTCTCATTGCCACCAGCTGGGCGTTGAATTTCTTCTGGTATCGTGATATCAGAACTGTCATCTTCCTGCACGCGCTGGTAGACCTTACCATGGCACTGAACGTCAAGTTCTCGATGTTCGGTTGAAGAGATTGTGGATTCCGGATTTTGAATTTTGGATTTGAAGAGGTCCCGACTTGTCGCTCCTCTGGAGCTTGCGAAAATGCCGCAGGCATGAGATTTTTGATTGGTTGAGGAATGGCTGAATCGAGTCTAAGCACTGTCATCAGACTCCTCTCTGCGTTCGGGATGACACAAGGGGGCACTGGATTGCAAATACAGCCCCAATTGTTTTGAAATAGATTTTCTGACGATGAGCGCGCTGAAGAGATATTGTGTCTACATTTTTGCGAATCGCACAAATAAAGTGATGTATGTCGGTTATCGTTTATTGATTTATTAAATGCAGTAATACATTCAACTATTTATGAGGAAATCATTTAAGGGGACCGTGCTTGTTGCGGGGGCTACCGGGCGGACCGGGGCTTGGGTGGTGAAAAGGCTTGAGAGCCATGGTATCGATTATCGGCTGTTTGTTCGTTCAGGAGAGAAGGCTCTTGAGCTTTTCGGTCCGGAGGTCGTCGACAGGCTCTCGATCGGTTCGATTGAGAGCGACCTTGAGACCGATGCAGCGCTGAAGAGTGTCGATGCCGTCATCAGTGCAATAGGGGGCAATGTTATGAGCCCTGATGCCCCTCCGCCTTCGGCTATTGATCGCGACGGGATTATACGGCTGGCGACGCTTGCAAAAAAGCGTGGCATACGGAAGTTTGTGCTTGTCAGCTCGCTAGCGGTGACCAAGCCCGACCACCCGATGAACAAGTACGGACGCATACTTGCCATGAAGCTGGAGGCTGAAAACGAGCTGCGCAGGCTTTATTCAGAACCGGGATATTCCTATACAATCCTTCGGCCTGGAGGGTTGCTTGATGGGCCGCCGATGCGGCATGCAATGGTTTTCGGAACAGGAGATTGCATCGAGACCGGCACCATAGAGCGCGGCGATGTTGCTGAAGTTGCCGTCATCTCTCTCTTTACGTCGCAGGCAGATAACCTCACTTTCGAGCTCATTCAGGGCGAAGAGGCCCCACAGAGCGCACTGACAGGCTATTTCAGCCAGGTTGCCCCATAAAATCCCCACACGAGCCCGACAATGCCGCCGATAAAAAGGCGGTATTGTTCGCCGTGCCTCCCCGGCTTTCAATGCAATGATTACTCTCCTGATGGTGTTGTTATCTCAATTGCTGAAACCCGTTGCTGTTGCGGGAGTGTTGGCGTGTATGATTATTAAGGGAATGCATTCGGTGAGACTCTGTCACAGAAGCACTGAAAATCAGCGCATAAAAAATCAAAGGATATTGCATTGCATGATGATTCATCTGCTCAAACCGTTTTATCATGAATGAGAGTGTACTCTTTGGTTATCAGCAGTAATAATGACGAACAATTTGCCCAGCTCAGTAATAAACAGTTTTTATGCAAATAGCGTCATGTTGTTTCATTACAATTGTTTAAGTGCATCAGAAATAGCTGTGGCTCGTTTGCGTTTTATTGTGGTTACGTGTGCTGTTAACTGAAAAACCTTTTCTTGATGTATCGATACAGTATCAAGCTTGATAATCCGATAGATCTTCAGGGAACACTCTTTAGTGGGCAGTCATTCATGTGGAATAATGTTCCTGGTGAAGTTGGTTTATATGCTGCGGTTGTCAGTGGTGTTCCGCTTGTTGTCTCGCAGCAATCAACTGATGAGCTTGATGTTCATGCCGCATCCAATGAGATTTGCGGTATGGATGTCCCTGACTTTATCAGGCATTATTTTACCGATGACGTTCAGTATGAGGGGCTTTTTCCTGAAACGTTCAGCAAGCGGTTCATTGATGTTTGGGAGCTGCTGCCTCCCTACTTTCATCTCAAGGTACTCCGTCAGCAGTTTTTCGAGACCATGATCACCTTTATGTGCGCACAAGGGATTGGGATGCATCTGATCAGGAGGCAGGTCTCGATGCTCTCCATGCGCTATGGCAAGCGTATGAGCATAACCCTTGGAGGTCAGGAGATTGTCCTCTACGGCTCCCCTGCCCCGGAACCGCTTGCATCCGCAGACCCCCGGGAGCTCTGCAAATGCACCAATAATAACCGCATCCGGGCGGCCAATATCATTGAGTCTTCCAAAGCCATAGCCAGTGGACAGATTGATAGTGAAGCTCTGAAGGATCCTGATATCCCGATTAACGATTTGCGCAATATGCTCTCCTGCGCTGGTGGCATCGGTTACAAGATTGCGGACTGCATGGCGCTCTTCGGTCTCGGCCGGTTCGACGCCTTTCCTGTCGATACCCATGTCCGCCAGTACATGGGCACGTGGTTCGGAAGCCAGAGTGCGCTTCGTTCTTTAACGCCCGCCGGCTATCTTTTGATTGACGCCGATGCCCGATCCATCCTCAATCCTCTTATGGCGGGATATGCCGGCCATCTGCTTTTCCACTGCTGGCGAAAGGAGGTCAGGAAGCTCCAGTCGTTTTAAACGGAAAGCGTAGAATCATTATCATACAGGAAACCTTAACTACAGAGAGGAGTGAGTGCCATGAGTGTTGCAAAGAGAGTGCTGGTGGCCGGAGCGTCCGGATATCTCGGACGGTATGCGGTCAAGGAGTTCAAGGATCGCGGCTATTTTGTGCGGGTACTGGTCAGAAGCCCTGAGAAGATGAAGGTTGCCGGTCCTCACGGAGAGCCCGCCGTCTTTGACCTTGCCGACGAGATTGTCGCCGGCGACGTCACTGTTCCAGATACCGTTGCCAGAGTTTGCGACGGCATGGATATTGTATTCTCGGCTATTGGCCTCACCAAGCCCGAGGCGCACACCAGCATTGAGGTCGATCATCTCGGCAACAGGCGCATCCTTGAAAGCGCTCTTGCAGCCAAGGTGTCGAGGTTTATCTATGTATCGGTATTCAATCAGGACAAGATGGCGGAGGTCTCGACCATCAAGGCGCATGAGCTGTTTGTCGAGGACCTCAAGGCCTCGGGTATCTCCTGGGCGGTTATTCGGCCGAACGGATACTTCTCCGACATGGGACGGTTTTTCGATATGGCCAGGAGCGGTCACATCTTCATGGCTGGCGAGGGTGAGCGGAAAATCAATCCCATTCACGGTGCGGACCTTGCCAAAGTGTGCGCTGATGCTGTCGATGGCGCAAACCGCGAGGTTCCGGTCGGAGGTCCCGATACGTTCACCTTCCGTGAGATTATGGAGATGGCTTTCCATGCCTGCCTGAAAACGCCATGGATCACCTCCCTGCCCATCTGGCTGGCCGAAGGAGGACTTTTTGTCGCGGGAATCTTCAACCGCAACCTTGCCGATCTGCTTTCGTTTGCCATCGAAGCCCTGAAATTCGACCATATCGCCCCGGCCTACGGGACGCGGCATTTGAAGGAGTTTTTTGCCGAGCTTGCCGCCACGCATCGTTGAAGAGATTCTGTGGGGAGAAAGTGGATGCAAGTGGACTCGGAACTGGTGGACGTAAGTGGACTACGTGGACAAGATTGAAGAGATTTTGGATTCTGAACTTTGGATTGGGGGGAGAGGTGTCCACGAATCCAGACTTGTCGGGATTTTCACGAATTGAAGAGGGTTGGTCCAATGGCTGCCAGCATGCGGCTCCTCTGGAGCTATAATGAAAAATTGGATGGCAGGAGCGGTGGGAATGGGGTTTGGCGGGTGCATTTTTTTCGGCGCAACTGCTTTTTTCTCAATGGGTAATTCAATACCTTATGGGTCGACAGGATAGAGGGATGCAAACGCCTGAAAAGCAGGGGTTTGCCGCTTGTCCGCACAAGAATTTTTGATTGAACTAACACCACTGCATGTTGAAACTTTTTGAGAAGATCTTTGGCTCCAAGCACGAAAAGGATATCAGGAAAATCCAGCCGGTTATCACCAGAATCAATGAGCTGCAGGCAGCGCTGGCTTCACTCAGCGAGGAGCAGCTGAAAGAGAATGGTCGTGAACTTAAGCGGAAGGTGCGCAGCACGCTGGAACCCCATGAGAAGGAGCGCGTAGAGCTCTTTGGTAAGCTCGATAATGCCGATATAAGCCTCGAGGAGGCCGAAAAGATAAACCTCAGGCTTGATGAGCTTGCCGAAGAGTACGAGAAGGTGACTGCATCGGCGCTTGAAGAGGTACTTCCTGAAACCTTCGCTCTGGTCAAGGAGACCTGCCGACGCCTCAAGGGGCACGTCTACTCTGTAGTCGGAAGGGAGTTCATCTGGGACATGGTGCCTTACGATGTCCAGCTTATCGGCGGTATTGTGCTCCATTCCGGCAAGATCTCCGAAATGGCCACCGGTGAAGGAAAAACCCTTGTCTCCACCCTTCCGGTATTCCTTAATGCGCTGACGGGCCGCGGCGTGCATGTCGTGACCGTCAACGACTACCTTGCCCAGAGGGACAAGGAGTGGATGAGCCCTGTTTTCGACTATCACGATTTTTCTGTCGGCGTCATTCTCAATGACATGTCATCCGAAGAGCGCCGGGCGCAGTACCATTGCGATATAACCTACGGCACCAATAACGAGTTCGGCTTCGACTACCTGCGCGACAACATGGCGGGCACACCCGAAGATATGGTGCAGCGTGAGTTCTATTTTGCCATTGTCGATGAGGTGGACAGCGTTCTGATTGATGAGGCTCGCACGCCGCTCATTATTTCAGGTCCGGTTCCCAATGCCGACAACAGCAAGTTCCAGGAGATCAAGCCCTGGATTGAGCAGCTTGTGCGCGCACAGCAGCAGCTTGTGGGCGGATATCTCTCCGATGCCGAAAGCCGCATGAAAGCCAAGCCCGGCGATTTCGATGCCGGCCTCGCCCTCCTGCGAGTCAAGCGCGGGCAGCCCAAAAACACCCGATTCAGTAAAATCCTCTCTCAGCAGGGCGTCGCCAAACTGGTACACAGCACAGAGAACGAGTTCCTCAAGGACAATGCCAGCCGCATGCATGAGGTTGACGACGAGCTCTATTTCGCTGTTGATGAAAAGTCAAACACCATCGACCTTACCGACAAGGGGCGAGAGTTCCTCAGCAAGCTCAGCCATCAGGACAGCGACATCTTCCTGCTTCCGGACGTCGGTTCGGAGGTTGCGCTCATCGAGGCAGACGCTTTTTTAAGCGCGGCAGAGAAGGTCAGCAGCAAGGACGCAATCTACCGCCTCTATGCTGACCGCTCGGAGCGGCTGCACAATATCGCCCAGCTCCTGAAAGCCTACTCGCTCTTCGCCCGCGATGACGAGTATGTGGTGCAGGAGGGCCAGGTCATGATTGTCGACGAGTTCACCGGCCGAATCCTTCCTGGCAGAAGGTACAGCGAGGGACTTCATCAGGCAATCGAAGCGAAGGAGAATGTCAAGATCGAGGGTGAGACGCAGACCATGGCGACCATCACCATCCAGAACTTTTTCAGGCTCTACAAAAAGCTTGCCGGCATGACCGGAACAGCTGAGACCGAGGCTTCCGAGTTTTTTGAGATCTACAAGCTCGACGTTGTCGTCATTCCCACAAACCGCAACGTCGTTCGCCGTGACATGGACGATCTGGTCTACAAGACCCGCCGCGAGAAGTACAATGCGATTGTGCAGAAGGTCGACGATCTTCAGAAAAAAGGCCAGCCTATCCTTGTCGGTACGACGAGCGTTGAGGTCTCTGAAACCATTTCAAGGATGCTGCGAGCCCGGAAGATTCCTCACAATGTGCTCAACGCGAAGCAGAACGACCGTGAGGCCGAAATCGTTGCCGAGGCAGGCCGCAAAGGCGCAGTGACCATTGCCACCAACATGGCCGGTCGCGGTACGGACATCAAGCTCGCGGAGGGCGTGCGGGAACTTGGCGGTCTCTTTATCCTTGGCTCCGAACGCCATGAGTCCCGCCGCATCGACCGTCAGCTCAGGGGCCGTGCTGGCCGTCAGGGTGATCCGGGCGAATCGGTCTTTTTTGTCTCCCTTGAGGATGAGCTCATGCGCCTCTTTGGTTCCGACCGTGTTATTTCTGTCATGGACCGCCTCGGTCATGAGGAGGGTGATGTTATTGAGCACTCCATGATCACCAAATCGATTGCACGAGCACAGAAGAAGGTCGAGGAACAGAACTTCGCAATCCGCAAGCGCCTTCTGGAGTATGACGATGTGCTCAACCAGCAGCGCGAGGTCATCTACTCCCGCCGCAAGAATGGTCTCGTCAAGGAGCGCCTTACCAGTGACATCCTCGACCTCTTGAAGGATTACAGCGAGATGGTTATCAATACGCATCTCAAGAATTTTGATGTCGACGCCATTGAGGAAGAGGTGATGCGCGAACTCTCTATCGAGTTCAAGCCTGATTCCGCTGCTTTTGAACAAGAAGGTGCATTGGTGACGGCTGAAAAGCTTTACACTGCCGCAGAGGAGTTCTACCGCCGCAAGGAGGATGCTGTGCCGGAGGATATCATGCGCCAGATTGAGAAGTATGCCGTCCTTAGCGTCATCGACCAGAAGTGGAGGGAACACTTGAGGGAGATCGACTCGTTGCGCGAGGGCATCAACCTCCGCGCCTACGGCCAGAAAGACCCGCTTCTCGAGTACAAGCAGGAGGCTTACAAGCTCTTCGTCGACATGCTTCGTGACATAGAGCTCGAAACGCTCTCACTGGCATTCAAGCTCTTCCCGGTCAATCCCGATGAGGCAGAGGAGATCGAGGAGCGCCAGCGCAAAGCCTCGGTCAGGCAGGAGAAGCTCGTTGCCCAGCATCAGGAGGCCCAGAGTGTCTACACCGCCTCCTACGGCATTGAAGTGGCCCCTGAGGAAGCAGAGGATACCCGGCCAGCGCAGCAGCCGGTCACGGTCGATAAAAAGCCCGGCCGCAACGACCTCTGTCCTTGCGGAAGCGGAAAGAAGTACAAAAACTGTCACGGCCAGGAGCCATGACCCCCAGAAACGTTACCGGTAACCATGAAATACACCCAACAGGAAGTCACGCTTGCCATAGCCGAAGAACATGGCCTGAATGCTGAAGAGTACGCAAGGATACAGGAGATACTCGGAAGAACACCTTCAATCACAGAGCTCGGAATATTCTCAGTCATGTGGTCGGAGCACTGCAGCTACAAGAACTCCATAGCGGTCCTCAAGACTCTTCCCCGCGACGGCGGCGCGCTGCTGACAGGAGCCGGCGAGGAGAACGCAGGTCTGGTAGATATCGGCGACAACATTGCCGTGGCCTTCAAGATCGAGTCACACAACCACCCTTCGGCTGTCGAGCCCTACCAGGGTGCGGCTACCGGTGTCGGCGGCATCCATCGTGACATCTTCACCATGGGCGCACGCCCTGTCGCGTCGCTCAACTCGCTCCGCTTCGGCTCACCCAAAGATCCGCGAGTCCGCTACCTTGTTGACGGCGTAGTCCGCGGCATCGGCGACTACGGCAACTCTTTCGGCGTTCCAACGGTCGGAGGGGAGATCTATTTCGAAGAGGGCTATACCGGCAACCCGCTGGTCAACGCCATGTCTGTCGGTATCGTTGAGCATCATAAAACCGTCAGTGCAACCGCTCTTGGCGAGGGCAACCCGGTTCTTATCGTCGGTTCATCGACCGGACGTGACGGCATACACGGCGCGACCTTCGCTTCTGAGGATCTCAGCGAGGCTTCAGAGGACAAGCGTCCAAGTGTTCAGGTAGGTGATCCCTTTGCCGAAAAGCTTCTGCTCGAAGCGACCCTTGAAGCAATCGCAACGGGCTATGTCGTCGGCCTGCAGGACATGGGTGCGGCAGGCATCACCAGCTCGACCTCGGAAATGAGCGCCAGAGGCATCGAAAAGACCGGATCGGGCGGCATCGAGATTGATTTGGACCTTGTGCCGATCCGCGAAAAAGGGATGAGCGCCTACGAAATCATGCTCTCCGAATCACAGGAGCGGATGCTGATTGTGGCCGAGAAGGGATTCGAAGAGAAGATCATAGAGGTCTACCGCAAATGGGATGTCTTGGCGGTCGTTATCGGCAAGGTGACCAGCGACAACCATCTCCGCGTCTTTCACGGGGGGAGTGTCGTGGCAGAGATTCCGGCTGAAACGCTCGTCCTGGGGGGCGGAGCGCCGGTCTACATCCGCCAGGCCAGTGAGAAGAAGCCTGAAACGCCAGTCGCAAAGCTGGTTGACGACAAGAGCCTCGACTTCAAAACGCTCGCTCTTGAGCTTCTCTCGCGCCCAAATATTGCAAGCAAGCAGTGGGTCTACCGCCAGTATGACTCGATGGTGCAGACCAATACGGTCACGCCGGTCGGCCATACCGATGCCGCAGTTATCCGCATCAAGGGCTCCAAAAAAGGGCTCGCCATGAAGACAGACTGCAACGCCCGATACGTCTATCTCAATCCCCTTGCCGGAGGAAAGATCGCCGTAGCGGAGTGTGCTCGCAACATCGCCTGTTCTGGCGCCAGACCGCTCGCCATCACCAACTGCCTCAACTTCGGCAACCCCTACAAGCCTGAGGTCTACTTCCAGTTCAAGTCGGCAGTCGAAGGGATGGGCGAGGCATGCAGAACCTTTAACACTCCCGTTACCGGCGGCAACGTCAGCTTCTATAATGAAACGACAATCGGCGGGGGACGCACGGCCATCTACCCCACTCCGACCATCGGCATGATCGGCCTGCTTGATGATATCGACAATCTTGTCCGCTCGACCTTCACTACCCCAGGTGATGCCATCATTCTCCTTGGCGAGCCTGAGCTCACCCTGGACGGTTCGGAATATCTTGTCATGCACTACGGCACTCCAGGGCAGGATGCTCCGCAGGTCGACCTTCAGCATGAGAAACAGTTGCAGGATCTGCTTGTTTCTCTCGCATCGAAAAAACTTGTCCACTCCGCCCACGACATCTCGGACGGCGGGCTTTTTGTTGCGCTTGCTGAGAAAGCAATCATGAACGAAGAGTTGCCTCTCGGTTTCAGTGTCGATATTGAGGATGTTGGATGCGCACCATTCTGCATTCAGAAGGAGCTCTTCTCGGAGGCCCAGGGCCGTGTGCTGTTGAGCATCGACCCGGAGCGCGCCCGTGAGGTGATTGCCGAGGCGCTGAGCTTCAACGTCCCGGTCAGAGTCATCGGAAAGGTCACGGCAGGCGAGGCTTCCATCGCCATAAGCGGTCGTGAGGTCCTGCGTCTGGCTGTCACCGATCTTGCCGACGCATACTATCATGCGCTCGAACGCTCGCTGCACCTTGACGAACTTTAAATCTTCCCGCTGAGGGAGAGGAGCTTACCGCCATGCTGCCAGTTCTCAACGCTTTGGAGATGCAGGGCGCCGACAAGGCCGCAATCGAAGAGCTTCATATTGGCGAAACCCGCCTTATGGAGCTTGCAGGGCGAGAGAGCGTGCGCATCATCCGCCAAACCCTCCAGAGAGAGTCCCTTGAGGAGTCGGCATTTCTTGTGGTCTGCGGCAAGGGGAACAATGGCGGTGACGGCTTCGTCATTGCCCGCCATCTCGTCAACCTCGGTGCTTCCGTAGATCTCGTCCTGCTCTATTCCCAAAGCGCTCTCACCGGCGTGAACCTCGAAGGATTCGCCACGCTTGAAGCCTACAGGGCCCGCACTGAAAACCTCCGCATCTTCAGAAGCTGCAGCGAAGCGCTCCCTTTCGTCGCCGAAACCTCCTATGACGCCCTGATTGACGCCATTACCGGCACAGGGCTCCGTATTGAGAAACGTGGAGCCGAGCTGCCCTCTCCCCTTTCGGATGGCATCGAGCTTCTCAACACCATTGGCCAGCGCTCGTCTGCCCTGACCATAGCGGTCGACCTCCCTTCCGGGCTTGACGCCGCAACCGGATTTGCCGCCTTCCCGGTCGTTGAGGCAGACGTGACGGCAACCATGGCATTCCTCAAGAGAGGGTTCTACCTGAATGATGGCCCGGAGTTCACGGGAGAGGTCCATATCTGTGAAATCTCCATTCCCAAATTTCTTATTGACGACCCATCAGTACTCCTCGCTGATGAAACCTTTGCCGCCGAAAGCTTTATTCTGCGGGAGCGCAGCAGCGCGAAGCACACGAATGGCAGGGTGCTTGTTATTGCAGGTTCTTCAAGCAGTGAGGGTGGAGGGTCAATGCTCGGCGCGGCGATTCTCGCTGCAAAAGGGGCGCTTGAGAGCGGTGCCGGTTATGTTGCCATCTCCATTCCTCCTGAACTTGCCCCGGCAATGCATGTCGCTGTTCCTGAAGCGGTGGTCATCGGGCGGGAGTTTTCAGTGATTGCCGAGAAAGCCTGCTGGGCAGATGCCATCCTCATTGGATGCGGACTTGGGCGTGATGATGAGGCTTTTGAGCTTGTCTCAAGACTGCTCGCCAATGCGCAGACCGCTTCGAAGAAACTCATTCTCGATGCCGACGCCCTTTACGCGCTCTCCCGTCCAGAGTCCGACGGGCTTCCGGAATCCGGAGCCGAAATCGTTATCACCCCGCACTACGGCGAGTTCAGCCGCCTTTCAGGTTCGCCTGTTGATGCTATTGCGGCCGACCCGATTGGTTCTGCCCTCGACTACGCTCGCCTTCACGGCATCAATGTGCTGCTCAAGGGCAGCCCGACCGTCATTGCCGCTCCCCAGGGGCCCGCCATCCTGAACACCAGCGGCACCGAGGCTCTTGCTACGGCGGGGTCTGGTGATGTCCTTTCCGGCATGATTGCAGCACTGGCGGCCAAAGGCGCAGGCGTTCGCGACGCGGCAGCCGCAGCCGCATGGTTTCACGGCAGAGCCGGTGACCTTGCATGCAATGTTGCCAGCCTTGTCAATGCGGGAATGATTGTCGAGGGAATCAGGAAGGCTATCGAAGAGATCTTCGAGTTTGAAGAGTAAGCGCTCGCATCGCAAAGCGGCTGAAAATTAACAGAGCCACATCTGTCTTTGCGGACTGAAAGGGAAACCTGTCGTGAAAAGCGAGATCTCTCTCTTTTCGTTCGAGATGACAAGCCATTGCGGAACCTTTTGGATCCCGCTTTTTCGTTACTCTGCAATAAACGCTCTACCCCTCACTGCCACGGAGGAACTTCTTGATATTGCGCGAAGCCTGGCGGATCCGCTCTTCGTTCTCAATCATGGCGACACGGACATACTCGTCCCCGTAGGAGCCGAACCCTATTCCGGGACTGACGGCGACTTTAGCCTCCGAGAGCAGCTTCTTGCTGAACTCAAGGCTGCCGAGATGGCGAAATGGTTCGGGAATATGTGCCCAGACGAACATGCTCGCTCTCGGCGATACTACCGGCCACCCTGCATTTTCGAAGCTCTTGACCATGACGTCACGGCGCTTCCGGTAGACTTCGGCAATCTCATGAACACAGCTCTGGTCTCCGGTGAGGGCGATGGTGGCGGCAACCTGGATAGGGGTGAAGGTGCCGTAATCGAGCCAGCTCTTGATCTTTTCGAGCGCCCCGATAAGTTTCGCATTGCCGACCATGAAGCCCATGCGCCAGCCGGCCATGTTGTAGGTTTTCGAGAGGGTGTAGCTTTCAACAGCGACATCCTTGGCTCCGGGGACCTGCAGTATGGAGGGGGTCACATAGCCGTCAAAGGTCAGTTCGGCATAGGCAATATCGCTGATGATGTAGAACCTTTCCTGACGGGCAATATCGACCAGCTTTTCGTAAAACGGAAGTTCGACGGTCGCCGTGGTGGGATTGTTCGGGAAGTTGACGACCAGATATTTCGGCTTGGGAGAGGACTCGCGCAATGCTTTTTCGATGTTTTTGAAGAAGCCCTCCTCATCAAGGGTGAGGTCATCATTCAGCTCAAGTTTCAGGCGGTGAACGTTGCCGCCGGCGAGGATGAAGGCCTGTGAATGGATCGGATAGCAGGGATCGGGCACCATGGCCAGATCGCCGGGATTGGTGATTGCCTGTACAAGGTGAACATACCCCTCCTTTGAGCCCATCGTGGCCACAACCTCTCGGTCGAGGTCCAAATCGACGTTGTACTTGCGCTTGTACCAGGTTCCTACAGCACCCCGAAGCTTGTAGATGCCCTTGGAAACAGAGTATCCGTGAGTGCGGGGCTTGTTGATGCTCTCTATCAGCTTGTCGACGATATGCTGGGGGGTCGGTCCGTCAGGATTGCCCATGGAGAAATCGATAACATCCTCCCCTGCCCGCCGTTCAGCCATCTTCAGCTCGTTGACGGCAGCAAAGACATATTTCGGGAGGCGCTTGATCTTGTCAAACTCTATTTCGTCGAACATGATAGCAGAGGGGAAAATAATTGATTACGAAAAAACCGACACTTCATGTCAATCATAAGCAAAAAGAGGGTTATATCAATGCACGGTACAATTTTTCTCATCACTTTTCCCTTTCTGCGCCCTCTTTGGCCCGGCCAACAAACAGCGTTGAATATTCTTCATGCGAGGGCAGTAAAATACGACCAAAGAGAAACTCTTTTCTCGCCCCTTTTGTTCTCTCTCTTAACAATTGCTAACTCCCGATACGTGATTTTCACAGGAAAGGGCTGGATTTGGCCATATTTGCGGGGTTATTAGTGAATATTTAGGAGTTGCAATTTGACATTATTGTAATTTTGTGTAAAATACCATGTTTGTGTCCTTTAGCGCCCCGCTCCACGAAAAGCAATCATATACCACGTGTCAAATATCACCATGACAGGAATGGATGCCCTTAAGCATCAGCTTGAGGAATCCACAGGGAATGACTACAACTGCTGCTACCAGTGCGGAAAGTGTACGGCAGGTTGTCCGGCGGGTTCACTCATGGACAATCCGCCTGCAAGGATTATGCGCCTTGTGCAGGCAGGCTACATCGAGGAGGCCCTCCAAAGCGAATCGCTCTGGTACTGTCTGGGCTGCATGACCTGCACCTCCCGATGTCCGCAGAATCTCGAGATTGCCGCCACAATGGATGCTCTCAGGGCGCTTGCTCTCGAAAAGGGTATTGTGTCCGGCGACAGGGCAAAGAAACTGGTCACCGCATTTCATACCTCATTCCTCAATAGCGTGCGCAAGCATGGTCGCCTCCAGGAGCTTTCGCTCGTCAACAGCTACAAGCTCCGCACAAGGACGCTTACTCAGGATGTCGTTCCCGGCATCAAGATGATTCTTTCGGGAAAGATCAATCCGCTGCACACCCTCACCGGCCATGGATCGGTCAAGGGTCGGGAGCAGATAGAGAAGATCTTTGCAGCAGCCGAGAGCGAGTCGCATCTTCCTGCGCCGAAGCGCCGTCCAAAAAAGAAAAGTTTTGTGCCTAACCCGCCCCTTTCCATAAAGCCGGGGATGACTATTGGCTACTACCCGGGATGCTCTCTTGACGGGACCGCACAGGAGTACGGACTTTCCGTCAGAAAGATGTGTGACCTTCTCGGCCTGAAGCTCAAGGAGATTGAGGACTGGAACTGCTGTGGAGCGACCTCTGCCCACGCCACCAACCACAAGCTCGCCGTGCTTCTCCCAGCGCGCAACCAGGTGCTTGCAGAAGAGCAGGGACTCGACATCATCCTTGCACCCTGCGCAGCATGCCAGAACCGCCAGGTAACCACCCGCAGGGCGCTCATGGATTCACCTGAGCTTGCCGAGGAGGTGCGTTCGCTAACCGGCGTCACTCCGACAGGCAAATCGCAGTTCATCGGCGTTACCCAGCTTCTTGAAGCGATGGATCCCGAGGAGATAAAGAAACGGGTCAAGCGCCCTCTTGAGGGGCTCAAGCTCGCCTGCTATTACGGTTGCCTTCTGGTGCGTCCGATGGAGGAGATGGGCTTTGACGACACAGAGAATCCGCTCAAAATGGAGGCGATTGTCAGTGCGCTTGGAGCCTCCCCTGTCGACTGGGCCTTCAAGATAGAGTGCTGCGGTGCCGGCCTGACCCTTGCCCAGCAGGATATGGTCGAAGACCTTACCCACAAGATCGCAAGGAATGCAGCGGCAAACGGTGCTGAAGCCTTTGTTGTCGCATGTCCTCTCTGCCAGGCAAACCTCGACATGCGTCAGGGTACCATGATCAAGCGGTTCGGTGATATCAAGCCGATGCCTGTCTACTACATATCGGAACTTGTCGCTATTGCGTGCGGCGCTGATCCAAAAGATGTCGCTGTCGGCAAGCATTTTGTTCCTGCTCTTGAGCTGATTTCAAAATTTTAAACTGATAACTCGTATACTGTGGAGTGATTCCCCGGCGTTTCCGGCCTGTATCGCTCCGCAATAATCGGGAGTTTACGCCTTTGTTGAAAATGATGGAGCCCCCGGAGTGCACCCTCCCCGGGCTTCATCCATGTACCGCGACGTTCTGCGGCTTCATTTTTAAATGATTGAATCATGTCGAAAATAGGGGTATTCATCTGTCACTGCGGTGAAAATATTGCCGCCAAAGTTGACTGCACGAGAGTTGCCGAAGCACTCGGGGAGCATCCCGGAGTAGGGGCTTCTGTCGAATACAAGTATTTCTGTTCCGATCCGGGACAGGAGAGCGTCAAGAGGGCGATACGCGAGAACAACCTCACCGGTGTCGTCGTCGCCGCCTGCTCTCCGAGGATGCACGAAGCCACCTTCCGCAAGGCTTGTGCAGAAGCCGGCCTCAACCCCTACATGTGCGAAATCGCAAACATCCGCGAACAGTGCTCATGGGTCCATACCGACGGCGATCAGGCGACAGACAAAGCGATTGATATCATCCGCTCGATGGTCGAAAAGGTCAAGCGGAACAACATGCTGCAGCCTATCGAGGTCCCTGTCACCCGCCGTGCGCTTGTGATTGGCGGAGGCATTGCCGGCATCCAGGCGGCGCTCGACATCGCCAACGCCGGCCAGGAGGTCGTGCTCGTCGAACGTGAGTCCTCCCTCGGCGGTCACATGGCCCAGCTCTCCGAAACCTTCCCGACGCTCGACTGTTCGCAGTGCATCATGACGCCGCGAATGGTCGAGGCCTCCCAGCACCCGAAGATCCGCCTCCTCACCTACGCAGAGGTCGAGCACGTCGACGGCTACATCGGCAATTTCAAGGTGAAGGTCCGCATGAAGGCCCGCTACGTCAACAAGGACACCTGCACGGGCTGCGGCGAGTGTATCACCAAATGCCCCCAGAAGAAGATTGCGAGCGAGTTCGACTGCTCAATCGGCAAGAGAACGGCCATCTACACTCCCTTTGCCCAGGCGGTGCCGAACAAGCCGGTTATCGACAAGGACAACTGCACCTACTTCAAGAACGGAAAGTGCAAGATCTGCGTCAAGAGCTGCCCGCTCGACTGTATCGATTTTGAGATGCAGGATGAGTTCATCGATCTTGAAATCGGAGCAATCGTCGTTGCCACAGGATTCCAGGTACAGAACAATGCGCTCTACGGAGAGTACGGATACGGCAAGTATGCTGACGTCATCAACGGCCTTCAGTTTGAGCGGCTCGCCTCCGCCAGCGGCCCGACCTCCGGCAAGATCCTGCGTCCTTCAGACGGCAAGGAGCCCGAAAACATCGTCTTCATCCAGTGCGCAGGCTCACGTGATCCCTCCAAGGGAGTCAAGTACTGTTCAAAGATCTGCTGCATGTATACGGCAAAGCATGCCATGCTCTACGCCCACAAGGTTCACGGCGGAAAGAGCAATATCTTCTACATGGACATCCGTGCCGCCGGAAAGGGGTACGATGAATTCACCCGCCGGGCCATCGAGGAGGATGAGGCCGGATACGTTCGCGGCAGAGTCAGCAAGGTGTGGCTCGAGAACGGCAAGCTGATGGTCAGGGGTGTCGATACCCTCCTCGGCCGGCCGGTCGAAGTCGCCGCAGACATGGTGGTTCTGGCTACGGCAATGGTCCCTCAGCCTGACGCCAAGGAGTTTGCAAAGGTTGTCGGCATCGGCTATGACGAGTACGGCTTCTTCAATGAGGCCCATCTCAAGCTCCGTCCCGTCGAGTCATCCACCGCAGGGATCTATCTTGCCGGCGCATGCCAGTCTCCGAAGGACATTCCCGATTCGGTCGCCCAGGCATCAGCATCAGCAAGCAAGGTGCTGGCACTCTTCAGCAAGGAGAAGCTTGAGCGCGAGCCGGTTATTGCCGTCAACAACGAAGCTACCTGCGCGGGATGCTGGGGCTGCGTTCTTGCCTGCCCATACAACGCCATCGAGAAGAAGGATATACTCGACCGGTCCGGCAAGGTTGTCAAGCGGGTCGCCTCAGTCAATCCGGGACTCTGCCAGGGTTGCGGTACCTGCGTCACCTTCTGCCGCTCGAACAGCATCGATCTTGCGGGATTCACCGAGAAACAGATATTTGCCGAAGTGATGGGTCTCTAAGCAAGCCCCTCTTTACTTGAATGGAACTTTCGAACAGGAGTAAACCGATGAGTGAGCAATTTGAACCGGAAATAGTCGCGTTTGTCTGCACCTACTGCACCTACGCCGGCGCCGATCTGGCCGGTACCAGCAGGTTGAAGTATGCGCCTAACGTCCGCATCATCCGCCTTCCCTGCACCGGCAGGATAAGCCCGATGTTTATCCTCAAGGCGCTGCAGAAAGGTGCCGACGGCGTGCTTATCAGCGGCTGCCATCCCGGTGACTGCCACTTTACCCACGGAAACTACCATGCCCGCCGCCGCTGGATGGTTTTCCGCGCGCTGCTGAATTTCATCGGCATTCCACCAGAAAGAATCAAATATTCGTGGATCAGCGCGGCCGAAGGTCTCAAGTTTGCGGACCTGATCAACAGCATCACCGAGGATATCCGCAAACTCGGTCCGTTCGAGCAGTACGACAGGCTCATCGGAGAGACACAGGCCCAGGCGTCACTTTAAAAAACATACCCAATGAGTATCGAGGAACAATACAGAACGAGGGCCAAGGAGCTTCTTTCATCCGGTGAGGTGAAGCTGGTTATCGGCTACACCAAGGGCTCGACCGCAGACCGACGCCGGCCGGCATTCGTCAGCTCCCCTGAGGAGGTCGACCGACTTGTGCTCGATGGAGCCTGCATCGCCAACCTCTCTGGCTATCTGGTAACCGAAGGGTTGCTCAGTGATGAGAAGCGTGTCGCAGTCTATCTTCGTCCGGAGGGAATCCGCGCAATCAACATCCTTGCCGCAGAGTTCCAGCTTGATGCCCGGCAGGTAGAGATTCTTGGATTCAACACCACAGGAAACGAGCCAAGTGCTCTGGCGGGAAGCAAGGTCGACGACTTTGCCGATCTTATTGCATCCCTGAAGGATAGCACTCCCGATACGGCTGGTGAAGAGCTCTATCTGAAGCTCGAAGCGATGACGCCACAGGAGCGCTTTGACTTCTGGCAGGCGGAGTTCTCGAAGTGCATCAAATGCTATGCCTGCCGCCAGGCCTGCCCGATGTGCTACTGCAGAAGGTGCATTGTCGACAACAACCAGCCGCAGTGGGTCAACACCTCATCCCACACGCTCGGCAATTTCGAATGGAACATTGTGCGCGCCTTCCATCTTTCCGGGCGATGCGTCGAGTGCGGCAACTGCGACCGCGCCTGCCCGGTCAACATCCCGCTCCGCCTTATCAACAGAAAGATGGCCGGCGAGGTGCTTGAGGCATTTGACCACTTCTCTGGTTCCTCCCAGACGCAGGAGCCCGTTATGGCCAGTTTCAAGAAGGACGATACCGAGACATTCATTCTCTAAGTAACCAAAGCGTATGACCAAAATTCTTTACACCGATAAGCTTGACCAGTGTCTTGAACGCTGGAGATCGGCCGGCCTTTCGGTACTCGGTCCTGTCCGCAAAGACAATGTCACCGCCTACCGTCCGGTCGGCAGTGCCGCTGACTTTGAGCTCACGCAGATTATTCCGGACCGCTCGATCAAGGAGCTCTTCTTTCCGCAGACCGAGCCTATGATGCACTATTCGATCAAAAAGGATGCGATCGACACCGAGGAGTGCCTCCCCCCTGTTGGAGCGAGAATCATTTTCGGTGCAAGGCCGTGCGATGCTTCTGGACTGGCCATCGACGATCCGCTTTTCGGCTGGGACTACAAGGATGAGTACTGGTTCAACCGACGCAACGAGACGGTCATTGTCTCCATCGCCTGTACGAAAGCGGACGCCTTCTGCATGTGTACCTCCCTCAAGCTCTCCCCCGACAGCACGAAGGGATCCGACGTCCTGCTTCGCGCGCTCGAAAGCGGCAAGGGGTGGCAGGTAGAGGAGCTGACCGACCGTGGACGCGAAGCCTTCAAGTCCATTGCTGAGCTTCTCGTCGAAGGGTCGGACAGCGTAGCTCCGACTGCTGTTGTGGCTGAAAAGTTTGACGCTGACAAGTGTGCTGAGTGGCTGAAAAACCCTGAGAATTTCGAGAGCCGCTTCTGGAAGGAGATTTCGGTGCGCTGCATCGGTTGCGGCTCCTGCACCTACCTCTGCCCTACCTGCCACTGCTTCGACATTCAGGATGAAGGCGACACCTTCACCGGCATTCGCAGAAAGAACTGGGACAGCTGCTCCTTTGCGCTCTTCACCATGCATACATCGGGCCACAACCCCCGTTCAACGCAGTCTGCACGGTGGCGCCAGCGCATCATGCACAAGTTCAACTATTTTCCCGGCAAGTTCAGTGCAAACAGCTGCAGCGGATGCGGCCGTTGCACCAGGCAGTGTCCGGTCGACATGGGTATTACAGAAACTTTACAAGAGATCTCAAAATTATCGCAGTGACAGAAACCATCCACAGCGCGCCACAGAACATCTACAAGCCGGCCATCATGAAAATCGTCGCCCGCCACGACGAAGCGCCCGGCGTAAGAACCATGAGGCTTGAGTTTCAGGACCCGGCCGAGCATGAGCAGTTCAAGGAAACCTTCCGCACAGGGATGTTCGGTCTCTACGGCATCTATGGCGAGGGTGAGAGCACCTTCTGCGTAGCCAGTCCGGAGACCAGGAAGGATTATATCGAATGCACATTCCGCCAGTCTGGCAGGGTCACTTCGGCTCTGGCAAGTGCCGATGTCGGTGATCTTGTCACCTTCCGCGGTCCCTACGGCAATCGATTCCCGCTTGAGGAGTTCTACGGCAAGAACCTGCTCTTCATCGCCGGAGGCATTGCGCTTCCGCCGACAAGAAGCGTTATCTGGTCCTGCCTTGACCAGCGTGAGAAGTTCGGCAAGGTCACCATTGTCTACGGTGCCCGCACCGTCGCCGACCTTGTCTACAAGCATGAGCTCGAAGAGTGGCAGAAACGCGATGATGTCGAACTGGTCCTTGCCGTCGATCCGGGTGGAGAGTCCCCCGACTGGAAGCACCGTGTCGGTTTTGTGCCGACCGTTCTCGAGGAGGCTGCGCCCTCTCCAGAGAACTGCATCGCCGTTCTCTGCGGACCTCCGATCATGATCAAGTTTACCCTGATCTCGCTCAAGAAGCTCGGCTTCGAAGAGTCGAACGTCTATACCACGCTTGAAAACCGCATGAAGTGCGGGCTCGGCAAATGCGGCCGGTGCAATGTCGGCTCCGTCTACGTCTGCAAGGAGGGTCCGGTCTTTACCGCAGCAGAAGTAGCCCTCATGCCAGCAGCTGACCTCTGAAAGCCTTCTGCTCTCTTGCCCAACCAGCTTCCCTCTTTGCAGGGGAGCTGGTGAGGCTACTATCCTTCACTATTCTCCCTATCTTAGCCGCACGCCCGTAAACCGTTCAGGCTGATGGAAATCAGGGGAGAAATCCTTATGGTTCCACCAGGGAAAGAGGGCGTACTCTCCCCTTCCCGATGAAGCGCAGCACTGCAAAGAGAGGCTTTCCCCTTCGACAAGAGTACGGATCAGATTCCAGGAGAGTTCCATGCCGAAAGCGGAGTCACTTCTGAAGAGTCGAACATCCTCTTTCCAGAGATCTTCATTCGGGATCTCATTTTCGGGGCTCCTTTTTCTTATTCCGTCAAAAAGAATCGCTATCCACTCCCCTTCAGGCGTCATTTCCAATTCGATGTAGCCATCACGAGTCCCAATAAAGAGTTCTGAGACCCCGTAGTTCCAGAGCCCGTCCATGAAACCTCCTGAATGAATCGACGAGGGCGGCACTGGCTCAAAGCCTGCTGAGCCTCTGTGAAAGGTCGTCCAGCGAAGAAACGGGGCTTTTGGCTCAAGCCGGGCCTCTTGAAGAGAGCGGAGCTGTACGATTTCGACCATAAAGCCCGGAGGAAACTCCCTGTCTCTGGAGTGGTAGCCAGTGAGCGGTCCATGGAGAAGCGTTTCTGGAAAAACCGGCAAAACATCACTCTCTTCCTTTTCAGAAGCCATCCAGAAGAGACCGGCCCACCCTTTGCTGGAATCACTCTGGGCAACACGGTAACTGACAGCGCAGGCGTCGAGCAGAGGGCGCTCAAAGAGCCCGATGCACTCAAGCTCTAGCTCAAGATCCGCGCCGAGCTCTTTGGATGCAGCACTTTTCATGCGGGCGGCAAGGGTCAAGACATCACGTGCAGTCGCCCCGCCCTTGTTGAAGATGAAGTTTGCATGCCAGCTGCTGACCGCTGCTCCTCCTTCACTGCTCCCCTTGAAGCCGAGCTCTTCGAAAATGCTGCCACTGGAACGGCCGGCATCATAGTTGTTTTTGAAAGTCGAGCCGCAGCTCGGAAAGTCGAAATGGTGTTTTTTGTTTCGCTCATCCTCATGGCCGTGCATGAGTCGCTCAATCTCCTCGGGTGAGCCTTTTTCCGGAAAACGAAGGAGGACGGCTGCAACGATCTCGCGGCTCTTCATAAGCGAAGTCTCTTTGTAGCCAAGAAAAATCTCCTCTGGAGTGCGCCAGAGAAGCCGGCCGTCAAGCGTTGCGGTAAGGACCGCTGCGCTTACCAGAGAGAGTTCTCCGCCGAAACAGCGCGCATTCATCCGGACGGATGGGCCAATCTGCCCCGGAAGCTTGTAGAGCCACTCTCCGCCTCGTCGCGAGGCAGCAAGTAACTTTTCGGCGACTGCGCTGTTTTCAGCCCCGGCCTCACAGAAAAGCTCGGTTTCGGAGATCCAGAACATCTTGCTCATGGAGAGAAGAGAGATCACGATGCCCGGAAAGGGGTCATCGGAAAAGAGCGTGTTGCTCCCGCTTCCCATAAGGGCAAGGGGATGCTGTGCCAGACGGTTCCACCGGAGGAGAGCTGAAAGCTGGGCAGGACACTCCGGGAGGGCGAGGTAACGGGCTTTGCCGCCGATGCCATAGTAGGAGCGGGCGGCAAGGTCGACATTGGAGAGAGATGGAGTCGGCAGGGGCGAATCAGCCATGGTTCTACAGGGCAAAGGTGAAGATCTGGTGAGCCGTTCAGACCTCTTACGGCCTCTATGGGTAGCGCTTAACAGAAGAAATCAAAACAAATAAAATCGTCTTTCAAATAATTTAGATATTTTTCGCCATAGAGAGTTCCCTTTTCATCAACCATGATATACAGAGATGCCAGAGAGCAACATTGCCAGAATCAATTTCGCGCTTGCCCAGATTGTGACCGAGAAACTTGAACTTCTTCCGGAGGTTTTCAATGAAGAGAAGCCGGTCTCGATAGATTTTGCCATAGATTTCGGCATCGACAGCCGTCAGCGTCTGCTCAAAGTGCTTTTCAAGAACACCTTTATTCAGGAAGAGAGCCCGTTTATCACTATCGTGGCAGGATGTATCTTTGCTATCGACCCTGCATCATGGTCGCTTTTCTGCAGCAAGGACAACACCAGGTTTATTCTGCCGAGCAACTTTGCGGGTTACCTTGCAACACTCACGGCAGGAACCGCCAGAGGCATTCTTCACGGCAAAAGCGAAAATACACCCCTGAACCGGTTTGTTATTCCGGTCCACAACCTTGAGGAGATCATCAAGGATAATATCGAGCTGCAGCTTGAGCCGGTCTGATCTTCTGCTGCTTCTCCCGGAGGGCTGAGCCGGAAGGGTTGCTTCAGCTCTGAGCCCGAATGTGCCGTGGAAGATAGATTATAAATGTCGAGCCCTCTCCTTCAACACTTGTGGCAACTATTCCCCCTCTGTTCTGGCGGACGATTCCGTAGACAGTCGCAAGCCCGAGGCCGGAGCTGTCGGCAAGTGACTTTGTGGTAAAGAATGGCTCGAAAACCGAGGCTATTGTCGCGGAGTTCATGCCACAGCCGTTGTCATGGACAGCAATACGGATATAGTCGCCCGGCAGCAGTTCAGGATGCAGCTTGCAGAACTCGGGGTCAAGCGTGGTATTGCCGGTCTCAATGGTAAGGGTTCCGGTATCCCTGATGGCTTCCTTGGCATTGATGGCCAGATTTACAAGAATCTGGTCAATCTGGGATGAGTCCATGCTGACTGGCCAGAGGTTTGCGGCTGGTCTGTAATCAAGCCTGATGTTCTCTCCGAGCAGCCGGCTGAGCATGTTGAGCGTATCGGCTACGGCGGCATTGAAGTCGAGCTCTTTTGGGGTGATAATCTGCTTGCGTGCAAAGGCAAGCAGCTGACGGGTGAGATCCGCTGATTTCATGACAACCCGCCTCAGGTCAAAAAGTGTATGCTCAACGCTTTTGCTCAGGCGCCCTTCACTGGCAAGCAGATCAAGATTGCCGAGCATGACCTGGAGCATGTTATTGAAGTCATGGGCAACCCCGCCGGCGAGTCGTCCGATCGACTCCAGTTTCTGTGACTGTCGCAGGTTTTCCTGAAGAATGGCATTTTCTTTTCCCATCTCTTTCTGCAGGGTGATATCGGACAGGACAATCCGGCACTCCTGTCCGTCATTGCTGACGAGTGCATCGGCCCTGAAAGTTTTAATCGGCGGCAGCCCGGCCTGTGAAGGGGGGCCAAATGAATTTGCCGAAACGGCACTCTCGCCGGTTATCAGCGAAAACTCGCACCATGCCGATTCAGCGGACATGAAGGAGGCGTCCAGCATGGCGCTGAATGCCTCCCAGTCATGAGGATCGATAAAGCGGCTGAATAGGGTTCCCTTCAGCAGGCTCCGTTCGATGCCGAGCATCGATGATGCCGTCAGGTTGATCTCCACAATATGGGTATCGCGTGCAAGTGTCAGATAGCCGAGCGGGGCAAAATCATAAAGCTCGGTATAGCGTTCCAGAAGGATCTCAAGTGCCTCGCGTGACTGGATCAGCTCCTCCTGCTGCATTTCAAGTTCTATCTGATGGACGCTCAGCTCATGAATGAGCATGTGCATGTCTGCCGTCGAGCGGCCTTTATCCTGCTCAGGGGGGATGGTGGTGCGCAACCGCTCCTCCGCCTGCTTTCTGAGGCTGGCGTCTTCTTTATCAGGTCGTTGATGTTTTCCCATTACGGTAACCACGCTCCGGTTTAACTGCGTTCAGATCCTGTGATGTGGCAGCTCTCGAACTGTCATGTAGAGCTGACTGGACGTCGATTTTCCGGTCTGGAACTTTGGCGTCGCACTTAAGCTGATCCATTGTGGCGTTCTGTCGGGATCGTGCGCAACGCCAAGTATCAGGTCGGTGACGGGCTTTCCGCTGCGGAGTGCTGCAAGCGCAGGGTGCTCATCGGAAGGAAGCTCTCTGCCGTCTTCCAGAAAGAATTTCATTCGAAGTTCGCCAAGCGACTTTCCCTGAAGTTCATCCGGTGCGTAGCCGAAAATGCGCTCGGCGTCACGATTGGCAATCAGTATCCGTCCCTCGGCGTCAAGGAAGAGTGCACCGCCTTCGACTGCCTCGAGCATGAAGCGCATGCTCTCCTCGATAATCTGAAGGGTGTTTTCAATATTTTTTGATGAGGTGATATCGGTAAAGGTGATGACGAGACCGTCAATCCGGTTCTCCTGTGTGCGATAGGGCATGATTTTCACCGTAAACCACCTTCCGTCACGGGCTGAAACCTGTTTTTCGGTAAAGACAAGTGTTCGGAGAACTTCGCGCGAGTCCTCGGCAAGAGCCGGATATTCAAGATCAGTCACAATGTCAGTGATAGGACGACCGATGTCACTGGCAATAAGCTTGATAATGCTGACAGTCCTGTTCGTGTAGCGCCTGATGTTGAGCGAATCGTCAAGAAAGAGCGTGGCGATGTCTGTGCTGTTGAGCAGGTTTTTCATGTCGTTGTTGGCCTGCGAAAGCTCATTGACTTTTGACTGCAGCTCCTGGTTGACGGTCTGAAGCTCCTCGTTCAGTGACTGCATCTCCTCCTTTGAGGTGGTCAGCTCCTCATTGGTGCTCTGCATCTCCTCGTTGGCCGACTGCATCTCCTCATTTGTTGACTTGAGCTCCTCCTGGGAGGTCTGCATCTCCTCTCGAATGGTGAGTATCTCATCTTTTGTCTGTTTGAGCTCATCTTCGAGTGTGGTAAGAAGTTCGCGGCTTTTGCTGTCGGCCAAATCGGCCGCGCCGGAAAGGGGTGCGGGCGGAGCCGGCTTGGCATCGGTAAAGACGGTCAGGACCAGCCCGCGAAGATCTTCCGGTTTTTCGAGCCGCGAAACCGTCAAATCCAGAGAGTGCGGTCCGCCATTGCCGCTTTCGACAAGCAGTCCTTTACGGGTAGCACTTCCCTTCTGGCGAAGCACGCTGCTGAAGAGCAGGTTCAGCTCATAGCGGATTCCCTCTCTGGCCATGGCAAAGAGGTTCCAGTTGGCTTTTCCTGCTGCCGGCTCAAGATACTTTCCTGTCCGGCCACTGATATAGATGATATCTCCTTTGTCGTTTGTCAATACCGCCGCGGGCGCATAGTTCTGCAGGATGAACTGCTCGGTAATCGACTGGAGGTGGAACTCAACTGGTTTCAATGGGGGCTGATTTTCTGTTATTTCAGGGATAGAGGCAACCGTATGGGCAAATGAAGAGGGGAAATCAAACTGCTCCGTTTTGAAAGCCTGGTGGTGGTGACGAAACAGGCGCATTTTGCTGTCAACAGGCTCAAAAAGAGCGGTGTTGGAGCCGACGGTCTCTGCACTGCCCAGAAAGAGAATTCCTCCGGGGTTAAGACTGTAGTGAAAGAGCGGGAGCAGCTTTTTCTGCAGCGCAGGCTCCATATAGATCAGCAGGTTCCTGCAGATGAGTATGTCGAGCTTGGTGAATGGCGGGTCCATGATCACATTCTGGGGAGCAAAGACAATAGTTTCTCGAATGTCCCGCAATATTCTGTAGTTCCGGTTATCCTTTTCAAAGAAGCAGTCAAGCTGTCCGGCGGAGAGATCGGCAGCGATATTGGACGAGTAGGTGCCGGTTCTGGCCTTGTCGATTGCATCCTTGTCAAGGTCGGTGGCAAATATCTGGAGCTTGAAATTAGCTGAGGGGTTGATTTTCTCGATCACTTCACGGAATGCAATTGCCAGAGAGTAAGCCTCCTCACCGGTAGAACAGCCTGCAACCCATGCTCGGAGGCAGGCTCCGGAAGGGTGAAGCGCAAGAATAGAGGGAATGGCAACTTCCTTGAGCACCTTCCACGCTGCCGGATCGCGAAAAAAGCTTGTCACTCCGATCAGGAGCTCCTTGAAGAGAAGGTCGATCTCGTTAGGATTGCCCTGAAGAAACCGCACATAATCGGTAATCTTTTCGACCTGATGGATGGCCATCCGGCGTTCAATGCGGCGGTATATTGTGCTTTTCTTGTAGAACGAAAAGTCATGGCCGGTTCTGGATCTGAGGAGAATGACGATCTTTTCGAATGAGCTGAGTGCCCGCTCTTCAAGTGAGGCAATTGAGCTGGTGATAACCGGAGGATGCTTCAGATACGCGAATATCCTTGAAGGAAGTTCAGTTACAGGAGCAATCACATCGGCAAGGCCTTCATCAATAGCGCTTCGGGGCATGCCGTCAAACTTGGCGGTTGACGGATCCTGAACAAAGACGCTCCCCCCTTTCTCCTTGATGGCACGCAGGCCGAGGGTTCCGTCGGAGCCCATTCCGGAGAGGATAACTCCGATAGAGTGCTGCTGCAGGTCGTCAGCCATTGACCGGAAAAAGAAGTCAATCGGGAGTCGGAGACCGCGAGGTTTTACCATCTCAAGAAGATGCAGCGTTCCATGCAGCATCGTCATGTCCTGATTGGGCGGAATGAGATAGACGTGATCAGGCTCGATCTGGAGACGGTCGGTAACCTGAACGACGGGCATGGGCGTTATTCGCTGCAGCAGTTCAACCATGATGCCCTTGTGGGTCGGGTCGAGATGCTGAATAATCACAAAGGCTATTCCGCACGGAGTCGGAACATGTGTCAGGAAAATCTCCAGCGCTTCGAGTCCCCCGGCGGAAGATCCGATGCCCACGACAGGAAAAGGAGGATGCCCGGAGTCGCGTTCGGAAATCCCCCCGGAATCCTTTTTCTTTCTGCTTGAAGGTTGCGCTTTCTTCATAATATCCGACTGGTTTCGAAAAGGGCTGAGGCGGTAATGAAGGCCAATGGTGATAGAAGAGCGTATCGCTGTAAACGGAAATTCATGCTGCGTGTCTGGAAACGGCATGCCGGGATGGAATCGTAGACAGTATATATACGCTGTATAATAAAATAAATATCTGAAAATTCCGACATTTTGGAGTGAAGCTTGCTGAAGAGCGGGGGAAATTCCGATATTGGCTTGAGTCATGAGTGCCGCCAGTGCAAATTCAAGCAAGATAAACGTCATGAAAAAGCTCCCCCTTCTTATTGCCGTCTTTTTTCTTATTCTCCCCGCTTCACTTCCTGCTGAGAACGCCTTTGCTCCTTCATCCTGCATACAGGGAGAGTCTGGCTGCATCACCATAAAGGTATGCGGGCTGAAAAATACCATTGGGCAGTTGGGGATTGCGCTGTACTCCTCAAAGAAAGGATTCCCTGACAACACGGAAACAGCTTTGGCGACAAGAGTGAGAAAAATCAGCGACACAACCCAGGAGTTCACCTTCGAGAATATCCCTTTCGGCAGCTATGCCATCAGCGTCCTTCACGATGAAAACAGTAACGGGCGGATGGATAAGTTTCCGATTCTTGGTATTCCAAAAGAGGGGTTCGGGGTATCGAACAATCCGAAGATCAGGCGCGGCCCCCCTTCTTTCAGTGAGTCACTCTTTGTGCTCAGTGCCGGAGAGATGAAGCTTAGCATAACCATGAACTATCTCTGAACCTGAAGGAGCTTGAGCGCAGATTATTGCTGCAAATGAAAACTATCAGACCGTTTGTGCGGTTTTTATACTGTCAGGGTACGTTGAGGTCTGTCACTTTTTAAGCAATAATCCGGAAATCAGCCATGAATCGAAAGGGGTATATCAACAGTTTTGATCGTCAGCTTAAAGCGTGGGACAAGGATATCGCCAAGCTTGAAAAGAAGGCTGAGAAGATCACCAGAAGCCTCCAGCAGAAGATTGAAGCGCTCAAGCATCAGCGCGATGCGGCAGCAGCAAGGACCCGCGACCTTCTGCACAGCAGCGAGGATGCCTGGCAGGAGGTCAGGCACGGTGCTGAAGCCGCCTTTAATGATTTGAGAAAAGCATTCATCAAGGCAAAGGCAAAATTCGGCTGAACTCTGCCGGCAAAATCCTACAAAATGGTACCAGTGTGACCTGTTTCGACAAAGATGTAGGTTATTAATTGGCTGATTGCCACTCATAGCTATGCGCAAGTTGTTTATTGCGTTGCGCTTAACGTTTATGATTATTTGAGGCACGGTAATTGCATCAGTATATAGGACAACTTTCCTCCTGTAAGGCAGTTACTGACAATCATCAACCCGGCAATCATGGAATCCTTCAGCACGATATACGGTGAACTCAGGGGCGTCGAGTTCCGCTCCCTCTTTTCCAATGGAAAGACAGACGGCTGTCAGGTCACCGAGCCCAATACCCTCACCTCCCCATATGGCACGCTTGTGCCGCAATACGAAGCCGAAGATATGGGCCGTCGTGCCGTCAAGCCACTCTATTTCTATAAGGACGGCTCACTGAAATCCCTTGCTCTCCAGTCGCAGACCATCCTCAAGACTCCTGTTGGAGCAATACCGGCCGAGCTTGTCACTTTCCATAAGAGCGGGTCTATCAAGAGGATTTTTCCGCTCGACGGAAAGCTGAGCGGATTCTGGTCATGGAAACATGAGTTCGCACTTGCTGAGCCCCTGACCTTCGACTCACCCGTGGGAGAGCTGACTGCCAAGGTCATAGGACTTCAGTTTTATGAGAGCGGGGTGCTCAAAAGCATCACCTTGTGGCCCGGCCAGAACCTGACCGTTCACACTCCCCTTGGAGAGGTAACGGTGCGCAAGGGGCTCGCCTTTTACGAGTCAGGCGGAATCCGTTCCTTTGAGCCGCTGAAGAAGATGGAGATTGAGACTCCGATAGGCCTCATGACCGCTTACGACAATGAACCAAACGGCATTCACGGCGACATCAACTCCGTGCAGCTCTCTGAAGATGGCTCTATCGAGGCGTTCAGCACCGTTGACCATGCAGTGCGGGTTTCCGGTGATGACGCGGCCGATGAACTCTTTCACCCCGGTGTGAAAAACAATGTGTGCGGTGATGAGCGCAAGGTGAGCGTTCCAATGAAGGTGCGCTTTGAGCGCAAACGGGTGATCTTCCACGACAATCCGGATTTCTCCTTCGACCTCGACAAAAGCCGTTTCGAACTCAGGGCTATGGACGCAAAGACAAAGGAGCCAGCCTACTCCTGCCGATAGACCCATGGGTTTTGGCGCCATGGCTGCCAATATGCCGCCCCCGATGGGGCTCTGGATGAAGAAAATGGGGTGGGCATGATATGGTGGTAGCAACGACAAAGAACAGCCATCTTTAGCCGCGTCGAGGCGGCATGTCGGCAGACTGTGAAGCCAATCCCGGGAAACGGCAGTCCCCCTCTTTTTTTGAAAAGCTCCCTTAGCCTGCCAATCCTTTTGCGGCATGCATGCCAGCAAGCCACCCTGTCGAAAATGCGGCCTGCAGGTTGAAGCCGCCTATCTCTCCGGCATAGTCGAGCAGTTCTCCACAGACATAGAGGTTGCTAACAACTCTTGACTGCATGGTTTTTGGATTAACCTCCAGAAGAGAAACACCTCCAGCCGAAACCTCTCCCGCATCCAGCGACAGCTCCCTGACCGTACCGAGGGGAAACCTTTTCAGCACAGCAACCAGCAGAACCCTCTTCTCCTTCGGGAGTGTGCTCCATGTCACAACATCATCAAGTGCCGCATGGCGCAAAATCATCGGCACCAGTGCGGTTGGAATGGTTCCATGCGGAGAGGTTGAGAACCCTCCCTCAGGTGGAGCTATCGGGCAGATCTGCAGAAACTTGCGAACCATCTGGGCACCATGCTTCTTGACCTGCAACAGAAGCAGCCTGTCGAGTTCTGCGGGGCTTTGCTCTGGAAAGAGATCGACAAAAAGGGAGGCTCGCCCGCGCTCTCTGAGGAGTTCTGCAACATCCCGCGACAGCGACAGTGCAGCCGGACCGCTGAAGCCGCGATGGGTAAAGAGCAGGTCACCGCGCCGTTCGACTCTTCTCTCCCCGCTCTCTGCCACAAGCGAGCAGGAGCGGAGCGCAAGGCCGGAGAGGGACGATGAGAGCGGGTGCGTGGTTCGGAGCGGCGTAAGGGCAGCTGACGGCTCAACGATGGCATGGCCGAGCTTTCGCGCAATGGCGAGGCCGTCACCGGTCGTGCCGGTCTTTCGGTAGGAGAGGCCGCCGGTAGCCAGAATAACGGCATCAGCCGTAAGCGTCGCCCCTGGAAGGGTCACAAGAAAGCGGTCATCCGTCCGCTCGACACCGAGCACCCTGCAGGAGGAGATCTCCTCGACTTTTGAGTCGCTGAGGAGACCCTCAAGCGCATGGGCGACCGATGAGGCCTCTCCGCTTTCCGGAAAGAGCTTCCCGTCAGGCCTCTTGGCTGTTGCTACCCCTTTAGAAAGGAGCAGCTCAAGCAGATCGGCTCCGGAAAAGCTGTAGATGGCATTGCGCAGAAAGCGCTGCTCGTTTTTTCGGATAAATCCCTTCTGGAGAAGCTCTTCCGGACTCCCTTCATGGGTAACATTGCACTTGCCACCCCCAGATATCCTGATCTTGGCTCCAAAGCCGGGATTGCGTTCAACGAGCGTAATCTTGCATGCCCGAGCTTTGATTCCGAGGCTTTCGGCAGCCTTACGGGCGGAGATGGCGGCGGCCATTCCTGATGCTCCACCGCCGATGATGAGAATCGAGACGTGGGGAGTTGCGGACGGTTTCGTCCTCTCTGAGTTGATCTTGATTTTAGCCATAGGGAGTAAAGTTACACGAGGCGGAGAAATCTGCAACAGCTCTTTTACTTTCAGCATTATCCAGAGCAACCCGGGTACGGACGGCTACTCCGGCCGCTTTACCCGCATGCCGTCCCTGAGCTCGTTGGTCGGGTGCACCACAACCCGCTCTCCCTCCCTGAGACCGCCGAGCACCTCAACCTGAAATGCGCCCCTGATGCCTGTTTTGATGGCTTTCTCCACAGCACGGTCATCCTTGACCACAAAGAGATGCCACTCGTTGCCTCTTCTGAAAAGGGCGCTCACAGGAATCTGGAGAACATTTTCCGCTTCATTGAGTACAATGCGCGCCTGAATGCGGAAGTTGTCGCCCAGAAGCGGTTCGCTTCCGTTCAGCACTGCCACAATGTTCACCCGCTTCTCCTCGATGCCGAGCGCCGATGTTTTGGTGAAAGCCGAGGGCTCGACCCGTTTTACCACCCCCTGCAGCTCACCGCCACCTCCCCACTCAGAAATAGCCACCTTGTTACCTGCTGCGACACGGACCGCATCAGTTGAGAGGAGGTCGAAGAGGATTTCGATCGATGCTGGGTCTCCCAGATCGAGCAGCGGTGAGCCGGCCGTGACGACCCGTTCATTTTTCTCATGGATGCGGAGTACTTTTCCCTCAGCAGGGGCCACTACCCTGACCGGCTTTCTTGACAGCTCTTGATCGACAGCCGCCTGCAGTGCGCCAAGCGCATAACGTGCAGATTCGACCCCCGAGCGGGCTGATTCCGCCTCCTTTCGGAGGATCTCAGCGTCACTTTCGATGGAGTCGAACGCCTCTCTTGAAATCGCCCCTTCCAGGTAAAGCGTGCGATTCCGGTCTAGACGCCGCTCAGCCTGCGCGAGCGAGAGCCTCGCCCGCCGCTCCCTGGCAGTCGACTCTCCGAGCACGCCTCGAGCCGACTGGGCCCTCAGTGTGGCCTCCCGGTAGGAACGGGCGTCCAGTTCAGGCGGAAGAATGCTTGCGACCACCTCTCCTTTCCTGACCAGGTCCCCCTCCCTGAGAGCAACTCTCATGAGCTTTCCCGTAACCGGTGCGGCAATGACGAACCGGTCATTGACTCTCGTCACCCCCTACCCTTCAAGGCTTGTCTGGAGGTGGCCACGTTTTGCCACAGCGGTGTCGACGGGAAGCGGCGCGGGCCTGAAGACCAGAAAGAGAATCACCGCCGCAGCAGAGAGAGAGAGTCCGGCAATTCGCTGTGTTTTTGTGATTTTTTCAAGAAACATCTGCTACTCCCTTGTTTTTAATACCTCGACAAGGTCGAGACGTGAAAGGCGTCTTCGAACGGCAAGGCCGGAAACAATCGAAACCATGACAACAACGACAAATGCAAACAGAAAGTTATAGGCGCTGAATACCAGCGGAATCCGGTAGAGCTCCGAATTAAGTGCGTTGGAAAGGAGCAGAGAGAGTCCGATTCCAAGCAGAAAGCCCAGAGGTATGGCCACGATGGTCAAAAGGGCCTGCTCTCCAAGCAGAATCAGGGAGATCTCGCCTTTTGTCAAACCGAGCACCCTCATGCTTGAGAGCTCCCTCGCCCGCTCGGAAAGGGATATGCGCGCCCCGTTGTAGACTACGGCAAAGGCGAGGACGCAGGCAAAGGAGGTCAGAATGAGGGTGGAGGTGGTCATGCTTTGGGCAATGAGCTCGTCAAAACTCTCCTTGAGCGCCTTCAGCATCATGATTCCCGATACTCCAGGCATGGTCTTGAGGGCTGCGTAAAGCTTCGGAGCCCTCTCTCTGTCGATGCGCAGATAGGCGCCGTTGAGTGCCCCGCCATCACCTGCCAGACGGTTGAGCTCCCGAAGGTTCATATAGGCCGAGAGGCCGAGGATCTCATCGATGGTGCCGCTGACTCGAACCTGCTCATGGAGCTGCCTCCCCTGCTGAAACTCTATCTGCAGCATGTCGCCTGTATGGACGCCGAGAAGCTCTGCAAGGGCGGTGGTCAGGAGAATCCCGTCCTGAGGCAGTGCAACCTGCCGGGTATTTTTGTCGACAAGCCGCTGCAGACCCGACGCTGAAACGATCCCCTTGATGGACTGACGGCGGATGCGGTGTGCGAAACGCATACTGACCGGCTCTTCACGGTAGAACTCATGTTCGAGCACCCCGTCGAGCGCGGCAAGCGTGTAGGTCACCCTGGGCGGCATTGGCTCCTTGAAAATCACGGTCAGATCTTCGCGGTGCTTGTCGCTGAACTCGACCCGGGACATCCGGTCGACGGCGTCATAGGTGAAACGGCCGGCGATGAGGATGGCGACGGAGAGGGAGATCATCACAACCGAGAGCGCTGCTTTCCACGGGTGGCGTTCAAGGTTCCGGACGATGATGCGCAACGGCAGCGGGATTGTTTTCTTGATCGGGTCGCGCTCAAGGATGCCCGGCTTGAAGAGCGGCGGAGAGTCCGGGCGCATCGCTTCGGCGGGAGGAAGGCGGACCGCACTCCTGACGGCGCCGAGGGCACCGGAATAGGCGGCAGCGAAACTCAAAAGGGCGGCAAATGCGACATCCTCCATACGGAAATAGTAGACCAGCTCGGCAAAGTTGTAGAATGCAGCATAGATATCCATAAGCCCCCTTCCGATCCAGGCCCCGAGCACAGTGCCGAGAATTGCTCCCGCAGCGGTCGGAATCATTGCAAAGCCGAGATAGTGCAAGCCTACATCTTCATCGCTGTAGCCCAAGGCCTTGAGCACGGCAATCTGGTCACGCTGTGTGGAGACAATGCGGCGAAGCACAATATTGAGAAGAAAGACCGCCACGCCGAGAAAAACCGCCGGCAGGAAGGTGATCTGTATGCCGACCTGCTTGATCTCGTCCTGTATGAAGCGGTCGGAGAGATGCTCGCTCCGGCCGTAGGCCCCAAGCGAGCCGTAGGGCCTGAAAAGATGGTCGAGCTGCATGAGCACATCCTTCTCCGATGCGCCGTGTGCCAGGGTGAGCGAGAGGTCATTGAACGCGCCGGTCATGTCGAGTGCAGACTCAAGCGCCCTCTGGCTCATCCAGAAGACGCCGAACCGCCGCTTGTCCGGAAAGAAGGCCCCCGGCTGCACCTCGTAGATATACTCGGGTGAGAGGCCCATGCCGACAATCAGCAGCTCCTTTTTGCGTCCATTGATGACTGCGCTGATGCGGTCTCCGGGAGAGAGGCCATTGGCCTGGAGAAAGGGCTGGCTTGCTATCACCTCGTCACTCTTTCCCGGCTCGATATAGCGCCCTTTTTTCAGAAAGAGGTCATTGAGCACCGGTGTTGCCTCATGCTCGGGGATCGAAACAAACCTGCCTGTTGCGGGTTCGTCCAGGCCGGGAACATCGAGGGTCACGTCGGCGACAATGCGTGTACTGACTGAAGCCACACCTTCGATGCGGCTGACCCGTTCACGGTAGAGTTCAGGAGCACGCTTCAGCTGCATGAAGATGTCACCAAACCTGTAGGGGCTGTAGTAGCGCTCCCGTGAGGCTACAAGCGAGTATTTGACGCTGCTCATGGAGACAAACACCGAGATGCCGCAGGCCACGACTGCAGCGACGGCTACCATCTGTCCCTTGAGGTGCATGAGTTCCCTGAACAGCTTTCTGTCAAGCGGCTTCATTGCGTGGTGCTACCAGACAAGTTCAGACGGTGAAAGCCTCAGGGCGTTTCTCCGGTCCTCGGAAACCTCCCCGCTGCTGAGCCGCACAACCCGGTCCGCCATGCCGGCAATGGATGCGTTATGGGTTATGAGGAGCGTTGTTGTGCCAAGTTCACGGTTTACCTTTTCAATGACGTCGAGCACCAGCTTTCCAGTCTGGAAATCAAGCGCACCGGTTGGCTCATCACAGAGAAGAAGTTCCGGGCGTTTGGCAATGGCGCGTGCGATGGCAACCCGCTGCTGCTCCCCTCCGGAGAGCTGGGCGGGAAAATGGTTGAGGCGGCTGCTGAGACCGACAAGAGCCAGCGCCTCCTCCGGGGGCATGGGATTTTCGGCAATTTCCGTGACGAGCTGAACGTTTTCAAGAGCTGAAAGGCTTGATATCAGGTTGTAGAACTGGAAGACAAACCCGATTGAACGGCGACGATATGCAGTCAGCTCCGATTCAGTAGCAGAAGCAATTTCTCTGCCGCGAAAATAGAGTTTTCCGGAGGTCGGGGTATCGAGTCCCCCGATAATATTGATCAAGGTTGATTTGCCGCTTCCTGAAGCGCCGAGCAGAACAGCAAGCTCGCCTGAACGAAAACCGAGAGTGATATGCCTCAAGGCATCAACCCTTACCTCCCCCATCATATAGGATTTCGAAAGGTCTGAAACCAGAAGCACAAAGTCATGCGGGTCACTATTTGCTGAGAGCGTATCTGCCATAGCGCAACTATTCGATTACAGTCCATAGTGACTCAACAAGAGCCCTGAAGGGGCAACTCCCGGAAATCATCGGAGCTGACTATCATGAAGAGCGGGCTTGCTTCCTGAGATCATTTGCAAGAGATAACATGAATACCCTGTATTCAATTCCTGATAGCGGAAAAGGATATTTGCCGTGATTTTCGTAACATGCCCACAAAAGCCGGACTATGCCTATGAAGCCCGATCTTCTCATCCTTGTCTCCCTTTCGATTGCATCAGGAGCCATTGCCGTCTTGGTGACCGGCCTCTATTTCCGGTGGCGAATGGCAACGCTCCCCCGTGGAATGATCGCGATTGAAGCCTCAACTGTGAGCGGCAGAGGAGCCTTTGCTACTCTGAAAATCAGGGAGGGTGCCATTATTGAGCGCTGCCCCGCCATTGAGGTCTCCGAGGGTGACGTCGGGGGCGAGCTGGTCAACTATGTTTTCTACGGAAGCACCGAAAAGAGGCGCCTTGTTGCAATGGGTTACGGCATGCTCTTCAACCACTCCGCCGATCCGAATGTCGCCTACTACCGCGAAGACGGACCTCTTGGCCTGGAGCTCATTCTCTATGCGCTCCGCGATATTGCAAAGGGCGAGGAGCTTTTCTACAACTACGGTGAGGACTGGTGGATTACCAGGAAATGAAGGGCGAGCCGTTTCGGCCACTCTACAGGGGTGATTGATGAAGAGGCATTAAATCGGTCATCAGCTCCTGAATGGTACTCCATGCCACGGCGCCTTCCCGGGCCAGGGTATCGGCGAAGCCGGATACCAAGCGCTCTCGGCTATAGTCACGCTGCTCGATTCCTGCAGCAAAGAGGACCCTTTTGCCGTTAGAGAGCGCTTCAGAGGCAAGCTCAAGGTTGACAATATTGCCAGATCCAAAGGGAACGGAACTGATGACGACAGCGTCAGCACGCTCGATCATTTTCCGGGCTTCAGCAACAGCCTCTTTGCCAATGGGGGAAAACGGCTGTTCGAGAACTGAAGGAATATTGAGCGCCCTTGCTGATTCCGCATCCGAATCAAGCCGGTTAAGGACGCCAGTAGTTACCTCATAGCCTTCTATCAAAAGATGACGGTAGAGTTCAAGTCCGCTCCCGCCTCCGGCAATGACATGAACTGTCTGCCCAAGTTTTCTCTGACGCCTGAGATTGTCGAGAGCGCCCGTGACCTGAAGGGTGCCGCTGTAAGGGTCCGGCTTGACCTGAAGGTCGCAGTTGTATACACTGCTGAGCAGCTTCGGGTCGAGCACCTCTGCCGGGGTTCCGGCTTTGACAAGACGTCCTGCATCCATCAGGAGAAACCGGTCTGAAATCCCGGCAGAAAGGGTCAGGTCATGGCTGACAAGAAGAATGGTTATCTTTTTTTCCCGGTTGAGGTTCAACAGGATCTGCAGAACCTCCTGACGATGGTTGATATCAAGATGAGCGATTGATTCATCAAGCATGATGATCCTGGGGTCTTGGGCAAGGACCATCGCAAGCGCTACACGCTGCTGCTCGCCTCCGCTCAGCTCGTTGAAAAGACGATTCCTGAGCCCTGAGACGTCGGTGTAGATCATTGCTCTTTCGATGAGGTCATGATCCTTCACCGAAAGGGTTCCGAAGCGACCCATGGAGCTGATCCGGCCGTTTGCGACAATCTCGGTGACGCTGAAGGCCATCGGGGATTCTATTTTCTGCGGCACAACACCGAGGAGCGATGCCCTCTGGCGTGGCCTTAACTTCTGTACATCATGGCCAAAAAGCTCTATCCTGCCAAGAGTGGGCCGAATGAGTGCAGCTGCGGTTTTAAGAAGGGTGCTCTTGCCGCACCCGTTCGGGCCGATGAGGGAGACAAGCTCACCCTCCCGGATAGAGAAGCTCACCTCGTCGAGTACCTTTCGGCTCTTGTATCCTGCAGATACCTTGCTGAATGTCAGTGCTGCCTGTTCCATCTCAGGAAACCCAGGCCTGTTTCATCCGCCGCTGGAGGATAATGAGAAAAAAAGGCCCTCCTGCAAGAGCGGTAACGACACCGACGGGAATTTCAACAGGAGCGAAAATGGTTCGTGCAATGGCATCGCAAAGCACAAGAAAGGTCCCGCCTCCGATAGCTGCAAGCGGGAGAAGCTTTCTATGGTCAGGACCGAAGAGTGCACGCATGACGTGAGGCACGATAAGCCCCACAAATCCAATCATCCCAGACAGGGCGACCGAGGTGGCTGCAAGAAGGGTGCCCAGAAGCAGTCCCATTGCAAGAACACGGTCAGCCCGAAGGCCCTGGTAGTGAGCCATCTCCCTTCCAAGCGCAAGCGCATTGAGTCGAGGTGCAAGCAGCCAGCTGCACGCTATTGCGCCAATGATCATCGTCGCCGAGAGTATCTGCTGACCTGCGGGTACTGGCTGGAGGCTTCCGAGCATCCACCAGATGACGCTGTGCATCCCCTCGATGCTGGCTGTTGAGACGAGAAACATGATGATGCTTGAAGAGACAGAGCTCACGATGACACCACTCAGTATCAGGCTGTAGACAGAGGGCTGACCGCTCGACCCCTGACCCGCTATCGTGTAGACGAGCATAAGGGTCAGCACCGCAGAGAAAAACGCCACAACGGGCAGGCCCAGTGTGACAAATATACCTGAAGAGAGAAGGATACAGAGCGTCGCTCCCAGTCCCGCTCCACCGCTGACCCCCAAAACGTAGGGCTCGGCAAGCGGGTTGCGCAGAAGAGCCTGAAATATCACCCCCGAAGAGGAGAGGGCCGCTCCGGTCATCGCTCCCATCATGAGACGATTGAGACGGAGGGAGAAGATTGCGCGGCCAAGAGGCGTCTGGATATCGGGCAGGCCGATGCCGGAGGGCCCGAAGAGGAGTGAACAAAAAAGCAGGAGAGGAATCAGTGCGATGAATAACGCGGCTTTTCGACACGCTCCCTGAGGAGGAGCAGCAGCAAACCGGTTTTCGGCACAAAGTTGTCCTTTCTCGTTCATCGGATTTCAGTTTTCAACACCGGGCTGGGCCTGAATCCCCTGCTCCCATCCATGCTTGATCATCTGCATTTCGGTCACGGTATCTGCTATGGCAAGAAGTTCAACCGGGGCGTTTCTCCCGGTAAGTACGACAATCTTTCCATCATCACCTCCATTGAGCGCATCAAGGAGCGGTTCAACTGGTATAAGCTTCTGGCCAAGCGCGTAACAGAGTTCATCAAGAAGCACAAAGTCGTACAGGTCGGAGTTCAGTGCTGCGATTGCCGCATCAAGACCCTCCCTTGCGGCAGCTCTGTGCTTTTCCATTTCAGGGCTGGCGGAATCTCTTGGAAGAAACCCCCTGCCGTACTGCGCCCATTCCAACTGGTTAACGCAGCTGAAAAACCGCTGCTCCCCGACAGAATCGTCCGACTTGACAAACTGTATCACCCTCGCCCGCATCCCGTGGCCGAGTGCCCTTGCAAGCATGCCGAATGCGGCCGTGCTCTTCCCTTTGCCGTTACCTGTAAAAAGAAGGATCCTTCGTTTTGGCATTGCTCTCATCGGTCTAATTCACTATAAAAAAAGGCGCTTGCAAGCCTCTTTCGTCACACAAAATAACGACCGCGACCCCAAGCGCCAAAATCTTCAGCATTCAAGCTCATCTGCGGCAGCCTGATTATTTAAAAGATCACCTTCACGCCTCCGTAGGCTGACCTTCCGGCAGTTGCATAGCTCCATGCATCCTCATACCAGGTATCGAACACGTTATCGATTCTTCCGTAGAGTTCCACATGGTCAGCAACCTTGCAGGAAGCAGCGAGGTTGACCAGCACATAGCTGCCAAGAGTGCCGACAGGATTGCCATCCTTGTCAAAATCCCCATAAATGCCAGGGATGGCTTTTCTTTCGCCCACCCACTGCATGCTTGTTGAAAGCTTTGACTTATCATTGATTTTCCATGCAGCATTCAGGTTTGCTTTGTGCTTGGGTCGAAGAATAAGCTGGTTGCCGTCAGGGTCTTCGGTATGGGTATAGGTATAACTGGCTGTAAGCAATAGCTTCTCATCCGCTTTCCATTCGGCAAAACTCTCTACCCCTGAAGTATGCGTCATGCCGGGAACCTGAATGCTTTGGTAGGTTGATGGATCATAACCAATTCTATCGTTATAATCCGTTGCAAACCATGTTGCACCGAACTGCAACTGTTTCGAGGCAATTTGCTGTACACCGGCATCCCAGCCTCTGCTTGTTTCAGGTTTAAGGTTGATATTGCCATACGTTGCGTCATAAAGCTCAACAAGTGAGGGTGCCCTGAATCCGGTTCCGTAGCTGGCTTTCAGGGTTGTGTTCTCAATTGCATACGACGGTGCAAAACGCCAGGTTGTATGGCCGCCAAATGTCTCATGGTCGTCATGACGAACTGCACCGAGCAGGGTTGCTCCGTCAAGTTTCCACCTGTCCTGAACAAACACACTGCTCATGCCTGCGCTTTTGTCAAGAAGAGAAAATGCGTTAGTGGCAGAGGCATGTTCATTCTGGTAACTGATGGCTGAGGTAAGCGTATTGCCTGATAAAACCTGCAGGTCACCTTGCCATCCGGCCTCATGAATATCACCGTTGTAGAGATCGGTCTGGATGTTTTCGTTGTCGAAGTTTGTGCGTTTTTGGTTGCTCAGGTTGTAATAGAAGGTTGAGAGCAATGGCTTGGTGTCGATTTTAAGGGCGACTCTTCCGCTGAGCATCTTCGATGTTGAATGGCTCTCTTTTGGGCCGTCAGGGTTGGCATCAAGCCGGTCACCAGCATAACCGGCCCACAGGTACTCGTCGAGCTTGACTGTGGAATTGATATTTCGGAGAACAGTCTCAAGTGCCACGTGGCTGCTTAGTTCATAACCGAGATTTGCCGAGAGTGAGGTGTTCTGGTATCCGTCACGCTCACTGGTGTTCCCCGCATGAGGAATGCGGTTGTTTCTGTTGTCAGCGATTGAAAAACCGTCTGATTTGAGTCTGGCAATACCGATTGAGTAAGACAAAGCATCTTTTTTGCCGCGTGTGCCAGCATAAGTTTTCCATGTATGATATGATCCGCCCTCAATTCCCGCATAGGACTCCGGCGTTGCGGATCCCTTTTTTGTGATGATGTTGATGACCCCTGCCGTTGCATTGCTGCCATAGAGCACACTGACCGGGCCACGCACAATTTCGATGCGATCAATATTGTCAACGGTGAAATTCGCAAAATCGGGAGCACGGTTGGGATCTGACGGGTCATTGGCAGGAATCCCGTCAATAAGGAGAAGGGTGTTTTTGGAATCACCTCCTCGCAGGAAAACGCTGGCCTTGGATCCGGTTCCCCCGGAGCTCTTTACATCGATGCCGACACTTCCCCGGATTACTTCTTCAATCGTGTTCTGGCCTGAAGCCGCAATCTCTTCGGAGGTTATCACGGTAATCGAACTGCCCCCCGCATCGCTGATTCTGTTGAGGGTTTTTGTGGCTGTGACGACCATCTCCTCGCCGGTAAAGCTGTTGGCCTGTTCGGCGGCAAGAACTCCCTTGCTTGACAGAAGGCCTGCCATGACGATGAAAAATACGCTTTTGTTCATTGCGATTGTGTCCTGTTTTCAGTTTTAGAGATACATCAACTGACAGGGGTCTTACCAAAGGCGGAGTGTAATAGGATTCACATTGCCCGATTATGGTCCTGCAACAAAAGTCGGGATGCAGACGGGGGAAGCTTAACCGAAATCCGGCTAAACCATCTCACGTGCAGCATGGACTGTTGATTGCAAAAAGATCAAGCGGTGAGCAATGCGAATGACGTACAGCTTTGCCCTGACTATAACCCGTAGTCTCTTTTTGTAATGCAAAATAACTGGCAGGTCTCCTGACTATGACGGCTCATATCCGTTTCGGCCTTCCCGCATTTTTCCTGGGTGGATAAATTGCAGTGACCTGAAACGACCCATGAAAGAAAAAGCATGGAGCCATGCACCTCTCTCAGGGTTTCCGTTGTACAGTTGCGGGTACAGTTTACGATTTTCACGTAATTCCCTATTCTCCGGCTTTCAAGCCGGCACCAGTTACGACAAAAGAACAAGTAATGCGTTCTAGATAATAAATTCTTTTTTAAGAAACAAAAATGGATCCGCAAATACTTTGACTGTAATGGTGGATCTGCTTGAGGACGTTTACGAGCTCCATGTGCAGGTCATGGGTGACTTCTGCCTCATGAAAGTGGCTGACTCTTTTAAGATGAGCGTGTTCTGCATTTGTGACCAGCTGCATGAATCGCTCGTCTCCCTGGAGCAGGCCGCCAGCTTTTACAGCATCAAGATCCTGCAAAGCAAGGACAAGCTGGTCGAGCTCCCTCGACACCAGGTTATGGAGCTCCATCAAATCGTATTTTCCCTCTTCGCTGAGATCGCATTTCAATTCGCGTTTTACTTCGACAAACTTCGCGAGAAGCTTGTCGATGACATCCCCTATCGACTCCAGATCCCTGACGATATTGAGCAGAGCGAAGACCTCCTTCGAATCCCGTTCGTTCAATCCTGTGCGAACGAGTGCAATGAGGTAATCGGAGATTCGCTTTTTCAGAAAGTCGAGTTTTTCTTCACGCATGAGCATGCCGCTCACTATTGAAAGATTCTCAAAAACAATATCCTGGCCAGGTGCGCTGGAGATGAAGGGGTGAAGGGAGGCCTGGACCATTCTTTCGGCAATGCGCCCCATTCTTGCAACTTCGGCCTTGGCATAGCTGATGGCCAGAAGCGGCGTCGTCAAAGCCGACTCCTTAAGGTACCAGACAGAGGGCTGCTGACGGATCTCTTTTGGGTCGTCCGGAAGAATCCTGTTGAGAAGGGTATCGAAAAAAGAGAGAAACGGCGAGACAGCGAGCGCCATCAGGAGGTTGATGGCTGTGTGGGCGTTGGCTATCTGGCGCGGAACCTCTAATGCGAGTCTTTGAACTCCGACTCCGGCTCCTGAGGGCGAAATGAAGCGGATAATCCCGCTGAACTGGTGCACAAACGGAAGGAATATGAGCACCCCTGCAACATTGAAAATAATTTGGGCAAGAGCGACTCTTTTAGCCGCGCGGTGCATGCCGCCGCTGGCCATCAGTCCGGTAATGCAGGTGCCGATGTTTGCCCCGAGAAGGAGCAGAATCCCCCCGTCAAGGTCAAGTGTTCCATGTTGAGCGAGCATTATGACTATGCCGATGAACGCCGCGCTGCTGTGCATGAGCGCAGTCATTGCAATGCCTGCGCCGACTCCGAAGGCCGGAGTGTCCAGATAGTGCAGGAGCGAAAGGAAGGAGGGGGCAGTCTGAAGGGGAATTGTCGCTTCACCCATCAGCTTAAGACCGAAAAAAAGAAGGCCGAATCCCGAGAGTGCCTCGCCGGCAAAGCGCAGAGGCTCTTTTCGCGAATAAACATTCATCGCAAACCCGGCGGCAAAGATGACCAGCGCAAAGTCGTTGAGCCTGAAAGCGACAAGCTGCGCCATGGCCGTGGTTCCTATTTCGGCACCCAGAATAACAGAAAGTGAAGCAGTGCTGCTCATGAGCCCTGAGTGCACCAGCCCCACCAGTGTCGCTACAATGGTGCTGCTGCTCTGTACGATAACTGAGGCCAGAGCTCCGGCACAGAGCCCATAGAGCCGGTTGCCGGTAACCTTTGAGACCAGCCCGCGCACGCGTTCACCAGAGACTTTCTTGAGGCCGCTGCTGAGTATCCTGATGCCGTAAAGAAATACGGAAAGACCGCCCGCAAAGAGCACACCCATGGCAAGCGGAGAGAGAGCGTCTTTCATCAAACAGTGCTATTAACCTGATTTAGGGGATCTCGAAAAAGTCCGATATCCTATAAATCGTTATAAATAAGCAATATAG
>JBAXBE010000019.1:0-49037 GCA_037142155.1 Chlorobiaceae bacterium | reverse complement strand
GTTTAAGGGTTTTAACCAATTTAACCAGCTGTCCTATTTTTGGGGAGTATTTCAGGGATTGCCGCATGCTCCAAGAAGTGCTGTTCCAAGAGCTATTGCCCGGAGTGTTTTTTTCGTTTTCATTGAAGGCCCCCTTTTGGTTTTTTTTGTGCTGGTTATGTGTCGTTTTTCGCTTTCTGCCTTTGAAAAATCAATTATCGTGCCAAAGAGAGTGTGCGAGTTGTTTTCTCAAGCTTTAGGGAGGGTTCAGAGGCTCGCTGTCACAGGATTGCACGGTGATGCAGGGAAATTTTTTTCGCACATTTCCGCACTGCCCCGCAATGTGCGCGAGACGCACTACTGGGCATATTATGAGACAAGCATCAAGTTCTTCTGTTCGTTTGTGAGACAATATCATAAGCTTTAATGAGAATATCTTACGTGTTTGTGGATGTTCGAATTCCGTCTTATAGCTGGCAGTTTACGGGACTCATTATAAGATGGATTTTGAGTTGAGAGGTGCTCATCCATCTCTTCGACCGGCCCGGTCTATTGGGAAAAAAGGGGTCGGATTGCGTGCTCAGGGGGAGGGCACTTCTTCGAGGGAAGCTTGCTCTTTCGGCCTCATGGGAGTGGTGAGCGGAAAGAAATTGTGTTTTTCTCCGGTCGCAGTTGCGAAGAGAAGATTTTATCCTTTACCTTGAACGTACGTTTCCCGAACTGTTTTGCTGGCAGATTTAGCTGTTCCCGCTCCCTGTTTCAGAGCCTTGCATTCAACACCCGAGAATTGCTCATGAGTTTTATGTCCATCGCCAGTTTTTTTCGCTCTGCATTGCAGAGGCCGGCAGTGCATCTCCTGCTGCTTTTTGTTGTTGCAAGCGTGCCATACGCCCCTGTTTCTGCGGCTCCAGCCAACAGTGAGATTGCGCGGATAATGAAAGAGCGCTCAGTCATCGAGGAGAATCTCAGGGGCTTGAAGCTGCAGCTCAAAGAGTATCAGTCGAAACTCAACTCAACCAAAAAAGCGGAGTCGAAGTCTCTCAAGGCGCTGGAGAATATCCGCCAGCAGATCCTTGTGCTGGAGAAGATGATTGGCGAGAACCAGCGTTATCTGGAAAAGCTCAATCGGGATATCGATCGCCTGCAGCACGAGCTTCAGGGTAACCGTCAGACTTATGGCAGGGTCTCGGATGCCTTCAGCCGGACGGCCGTTTCTGTCTATAAATATGGTGGCAACAGGGATGTTGAGCATCTTTTTGCCTCCGGCTCGGTTAATGATGCCATTGTCCGGGCGCAATACATGGGTTTTTTCTCGAGGGCGGTTCGTCGGAATGTCGATGAACTTCAGGATGCGGCCGTAAAGCTTGAGCACAGCAAGCAGGCCCTCGAACAGAGCTACCGCCAGAAAGCCGCTGCTGTAAGGGAGCAGGAGAGCCAGCTCAAAAACTGGTCGCAGACCAAAAAAGAGAAGGAGGTCGTGCTTGACCGCCTGAAAAAAAACAAGCAGGAGTATGCAATCCAGCTCGAGACCGCCAGAAGGAAGCGCGCGCAGCTCCAGTCGAGGATTGAGGGGCTGATTCTTGCTGAGCAGCGGGCGATAGAGGCTGAGAATGAGCGGCATCGGAAGGCTCTTGAGGCTAAACGGCTTGAAGCAAGGCGGGTTGATGCCAGAAAAACCGAGGCCCAGCGAGCCCAGGCCCGCCGTCAGGAAGCTCAGCGTCTGGAAGCAGAACGAGCGGCTCGAAAGGAGAAGAGGGGTGTGCCTTCCCCCCCGCCATCCATTGCAAGAGAGGAGACCCCGAAGCCTGAATCTCCCGCTCCCAGGCCGAGTGAGAAGGGGGGCACACCGGTTCCCGAGTCGATTTCACCGGAACTTGACAGGGTTTCAGTCGATTTCGACAATGCGCTTGGCTCTCTTCCCTGGCCGGTACGAAACGGGGTGGTCTCCAGGCGGTTCGGGTCGGTCGAGGACAAGGACCTCAGAATCGTTACGACCAATAACGGGATCGATCTTTCGGTTCCGGCCAACACTCCGGTGCGGGCAGTGTCGGGGGGCAAGGTTGCCCAGATTGCGTTTCTGCCGACATTTGGCAATATTGTCATCATCCGCCATCCCAAGTCATACCTTACCGTTTATGCCAATCTCGGCCAGCTGAACGTTGTCAAGGATGAGCTCATAAAATCGCAGCAGCTTCTCGGCCTCTCCAGCAGGGCTCCGGAAGGCGGTTCGGTGGTGCATTTCGAGATATGGAAGGGTCGAGTCAAGCAGAATCCCGAAAAATGGCTTAAACGCTGAAACCTATGGGAGTGAAGGAGCTGTTTTCTGCCATTGCCCGGCTGCTTTTCAGCAACGGCAGGTTTTGGCGTGAACTCAAAGAGAGCGTCCCTCCTGAGGATGCCAATGTGATGCGGGAGTACGCTGTTCCCGTCATAGCCATGGTCCAGCTCCTGAAATTCCCTCTGATCGGTCAGCCACGCCCCGCAATGTATTTTTCCATTGCCAACTTCCTCATTGATGTGGCGGCTCTTTTTGTTCTGTCGGGAGGCACCCTTTCGTTGCTTGAACCAGACAAGCGTGAGCGTTTTCAGGAGAGCGTTTCCAGTGTCGTCTGCTACGCTATGACACCGGTCTGGCTCGGGGAGTTGCTCTATTTCATCCCCGGAAGCTGGAACTTGCTTTTTGCGGCCGTTGCAATATGCTGCACCCTCTTGATTGGACGAAACGGCTTGAAGATCACCTTTGAAGGGGAGCTGGTGCTCTCAGCTTCTGCATTGAGAAACGTGGCGATCTATTTTGTAGCGGTCAACAGCGCATCTTTATTCCTGATCAGGTCGATGATTCGCCTGTTCAACTTTTAGCGGTATCATGTCATGAAAATCCAGGAACTCCATCTCAATTACGCAATCGTCGAGGAGATGCTCAAGGCCTTCATCCTCAACGAGATCCGCAAGTTCGGATTCAATTCGGTCGTGCTCGGACTCTCGGGGGGAATCGATTCGGCGGTAGTGGCTGAGATAGCCGTTCGTGCACTTGGTCCTGATAATGTGCTCGCGCTGATGATGCCGTACCAGTCGAGCAGCAGGGAGAGCCTGGAAGATGCCTCGCTGATGATCCGCCGGCTTGGCATTCAGGCCGAGGAGCGCTCCATCACGCCGGTCGTCGATGCCTTTTTTGCTTCGGTGCCTGAGCAGGAGCGTCTGAGAAGGGGCAACATCATGGCCCGTACAAGGATGGTTTTTCTTTATGATATGTCCGCCCGGGACGGCAGTCTTGTGGCCGGAACCAGCAACAAGACCGAGCTGCTTCTCGGCTACGGCACCATGTTTGGTGATATGGCATCAGCCGTCAATCCGCTTGGCGATCTTTACAAAACCCAGGTGAGGGGCCTGGCCCGCCATCTCGGCATTCCAGCTCCTATTATCGACAAAGCGCCTTCAGCAGACCTTTGGGAAGGGCAGAGCGATGAGGATGACCTCGGTTTCAGCTATGAGGAGGTCGATCTTCTGCTCTACATGATGCTTGAGCGGCGGATGGACAAGGCGGCGATTGTTGCTGAAGGGGTTCTGGACCCTTTTTACGACCGCGTCAGAAAGATGGTCGTCCGCAATCAGTACAAGAGGATGATGCCCGTCATCGCCAAGATCTCCAGCCGTACCCCCGGCATCGATTTCCGCTATGCCCGCGACTGGCAGGAGGTCAAATGAGCCCCTGCCGCCTAGAACGAGCGCAGGAGGGTATCGATCAGAAAATGCTTGTCGTCCTTCTCGGGATAGTCAGTCGTATAGTGCAGTCCGCGTGACTCACGGCGCTTGATTGCGCTCTCGATGACGAGGCTTGCCACCTTGATGATGTTTCGCAACTCAAGGATCTGCGTGGTAATCTTGGTCTTTTTGTAGTACTCCTCCGTCTCATCCTTCAGGAAATCCATCCGCCTTTTGGCGCGCTCGAGACGCAGGTCGCTGCGCACGATGCCAACGTAGTCGTTCATGATCTGCTGCGCCTCCTTCTTGTTGTGGGAGACGAGAATCCACTCTTCAGGGTTGACGGTTCCGGTGTCGTCCCAGTCGGGGAACTCCCGGTTGTTCTCAATCAGGGAGAGCTGGCTCCGGATGTCGAGGGCCGAGCGCCAAGCAAAGACAAGTGCTTCCAGAAGGGAGTTGCTCGCAAGCCGGTTGGCGCCGTGGACGCCTGTGCAGCTGGTCTCGCCGCATGCATAGAGGCGGTTGAGTGTTGTGCGCCCATGGTCATCGGTACGGATTCCTCCGCATGAGTAGTGGGCGGCAGGAACAACGGGGATCATTTCCCGGGTCATGTCGATGCCGAAGCCGAGGCAGGTCTCGTAGATATTCGGGAAGTGCTCTCTGGTTTTGTCGGGGTCGATGTGGGTGACGTCAAGGAAGACGCACTCCTCGCCGCTTTTCTTGATTTCCGAGTCGATTGCCCGGGCAACGATATCCCTCGGTGCAAGGTTCTGGCGCTTGTCGTACTTGTGCATGAACTCCTGGCCGTTTTTCAGCTTCAGGAGACCTCCGAACCCGCGAACGGCCTCGGAAATGAGGAAGGAGTTCGCTTTTGGATGGTAGAGCGAGGTCGGATGAAACTGTATGAACTCCATATTGGCGATCTCCGCTCCAGCACGGTATCCCATTGCTACGCCATCTCCAGTCGCAATATCGGGATTGGTGGTGTAGGGGTAGACGTGTCCAAGCCCTCCGGATGCCACCATTGTGATCTTTGAGAGGATTTTTTTCGGTGTCCGTTGCCTGGAGTCCAGTACGTATGCACCGTAGCAGGTGATATCGTTCGTTTTGATGCCGAGGTGGTGCTCGGTCAATAGTTCGATGGCGAAGTGGTGTTCGAGGAGCGTGATGTTCGGGTGGCTGTTGACCCTGTTGATCAAAGCGCTCTCAACCTCCCGGCCTGTCAGGTCCTGTGCATGCACGATCCGGCTTTTCGAGTGGCCCCCCTCCTTGCCGAGATGGAGCTTGTCATGGTCAGAGGTCGTAAAGTTGACTCCAAGTTCGGTGAGGCGCTCTATGTGTTGCGGCCCCTCCTTCACCATGATGGAGACCATCTCCAGATTGCAGAGGCCGGCTCCCGCGTCGAGGGTATCGGCTATATGAAGTTCCGCGCTGTCGCTATTGTCGATTGTGGCGGCTATGCCCCCCTGCGCCCAGTTTGTATTGGATGCTGAACTCTCTTTTTTCGTGATAATCGTGACCTTTGCATAATCGGCCATGTGGATGGCGAAATAGAGACCGCCTATACCGCTGCCGATGACGAGGACATCCGTTTGTATCGATTCAGTCATAACCGTCAGCACCTTTGGGTTGAGATTGTTGAGTGCAAAATACCATAGATGGCCTGATTTTCAGCGGGATGTACCCCATAAAAAGAGCCAAATCCACCCATTAGAGGATCTTTTTTTATCGAAATCACCGCTATGCGGAGAGGGAATGGGGGGGCGTCAAGTTGGTAGCCAAGGGTGCCTGCACGCGAACTGCCCGAAGGGGACTCCCTTCAGGCAGCAGCGACTGGCGTTTGATGCGGTTCGGTCAGGGCAGGAGCACTGCGCAGGATATGACCGTCGTCCAGAGTCCGTTTTCACCTTCGGCGGACTGGGTGATATTGTAGGAGTTGATGATTTTGCCACTCATTTTGTAGATGCCTTCGCGTTCGTCCCAGTCCTTGTTGGGATCGAATTCGATGCCAAGGGTTGTGGCAAGCATCGTGGCCGCGAGATCCTCTGCATACTCACCGGACTGCTCTGCGGACTCTCCGAACGGGTGGTGCTCGGAGAGATAGCCGTACTGGGTTTCATCTGCAGGGATGGCGACGCCAACGGAGGCTGCAATGAGGCGGTTGTACTCATTGGTCGAGTTTCGGGCCATGACGGCGAAGGTGATCTGCCCTGGAGAGAGCAGCTTCAATCCCTCTTCGACGCTGACGCGCTCGCATTTTGGAGGAAAAATACTGGAGACGGTGACCAGATTGCATTTCTCAATCTTGGCTTCCCTGAGGGCAAGCTCGAATGATGAGAGGTATTCCTTGTGTCTTCCCACACCTTTGGTGAAGAATACTTTTGTCGGGACAAATGACAATGCGGTTCCTCCGGATAAAATTGTTGTTCAAAGAGTCTACACTATTGAAATTGAGCAATTATAGGAAAAAGCAACCGCATTCAAAATGTTTTTTTTGCGGCTACTTTAAAAAACCTGCGTTTTCCCGCCTTGATTGTTTTTGGTTCGCTGCTGAGTTCGACAACCTCATGAATCCCGGTGATTTTGCGCTCATCGATCTGGACTGCGTTCTGCTGTATCATCCTTCGCGCATCGCCCTTGGATGCGGCGGCTCCAAGAGTGACGAGAAGATCGATCAGCGGCAGGGAAGATCCCTCGATTTCGAAGAGCTCGATGTTGTCGGGTGCTTTTTTATGGATGAATACCTGGTCGAAATGGGCTTCAGCTCCATCGGCCAAAGGACGGGAGTGATAGAGGGCGACAATTTCTCGAGCAAGTGAGCGTTTGGCGCTTCTCGGCTCACTCTCCCGCCCGGCGAGAATATCCTGAAAAGCCGGCTCATCCTGCGGGACCAGCAGCCGGCAGTAGGTCTCGATGAGCGAGTCGGGAATCGAGAGCATCTTGCCGTACATGTCAGTAGGGGAGTCGTTGAAGCAGATGGCGTTGCCCAGCGATTTCGACATCTTCTCCTTTCCGTCGGTGCCGACAAGCAGCGGCATGGTTATGCAGACCTGCGGGGCGATGCCGTACTCCCGCTGAAGATCCCTGCCGACAAGAAGGTTGAACTTCTGGTCGGTGCCGCCAAGCTCGATATCGTTTTTCAGATGCACCGAATCCATCCCCTGAGCCAGAGGGTAGAGGAATTCGTGGAGGGAGATCGGCTCCTGGGAGCGGTAGCGGCGTTCAAAGTCGTCGCGTTCGAGCATCCTGGCTACGGTATAGTGGCTCGAAAGCTTGATGACATCGGCAAAGGTCATCCTGCCAAGCCAGTCGGAGTTGTAGCAGATGGTGGTTCTTTTCGGGTCGAGGATTTTCGATGCCTGCTCGAAGTAGCTCAGGCCGTTCTCTCTGGCCTCTTCGGCCGAGAGCTGGGGGCGGGTCTTGCTTTTTCCGGAAGGGTCGCCGATCATTGCCGTAAAGTCGCCGATGATCAGTATCGCTTCATGGCCAAGGTCCTGAAACTCCCTGAGCTTGCGGAGCACGACCGAGTGGCCGAGGTGCAGGTCGGGACGTGAGGGGTCGGCGCCGAGCTTTACCTTAAGCGGCTTGCCGGTTTTCAGGCTTCCGAGCAGCTTCTCTTCAAGCTCGCCCGGGCTGATGATCTCTACGGTGTTGGCTGAAACTATGTCAAGCTGTTCCTTTGCCGTCGGGAAATTCATGGGTCGGGGGTTTGTGTTTCAGTACTGTTTCTTTATCTGCTCCATCTGCCGCTGGTTCTCTCTGGCCTTGATGGTTTCGCGCTTGTCGTAGAGCTTTTTGCCTTTGGCGATGGCAAGTTCGATTTTCAGGAGCCCTCTCGAATTGAAAAACGCTTTCAAGGGGACCAGTGTCAATCCCTTCTCGCTTGTCTTTGCCTGGATTTTGGCGATTTCGGCTTTGTGCAAGAGAAGTTTCCGGCTTCTTTTGGCTTCAATCATCTCCAGATGGTTGTGCTCGTAAGGGGTTATCTGCATCCCTTCAAGCCAGATCTCTCCGCGAAGGATAATGGCAAAACTGTCGGCGAGGCTGGCTTTTCCCAGCCGTACCGATTTGACTTCGCTGCCGAAAAGCTGGATGCCGGTTACAATGGAATCAAGGATTTCAAATTCGAATCTGGCCTTTCTGTTCTGAATGGACTGGACGAATGGCTGCTTGTTCTCTTTTTTCGACACCGTGCGCTTCAGTTGTGTTCGGTTTCCAGATATTCGACCGGTATGATATTGCCTCTGTTGAGCATAAGATAAGGGTCGAGGATTCTCTTTACCCTTGCCATCTCCCTGATGCCGCTCTCATGGTACATCTCTCTCAGGTATTCCGCCTTGAGCTTGCCAACGCCGTGCTCTGCTGAAAGCGTGCCTCCGAACGAGAGCGCCTTCTCGACAAGTTTCCTGTAGAGGCGCTTTGCCAGAAGGAACTCCTCCCTGCTCCGCGGAAGGATGTTCAAATGCAGGTGGCAGTCGCCGATATGACCGAAAATAATATAGACAAAGCCCTGTTGTTGGCAAGAGCTGCGGTAAAATTCGAAGAGCTCGCGGAAAGCATTTTCGGGAACGGCCATGTCGGTGCTGATTTTGCTCTCCTGCTGCCGGCTGAGCCAGTCGTTGACAATGAGCGGCAGCGTGTGGCGGAACTGGCGCATTCGACCCTGTTCTTCGCGGTCAAGCGCCATCCAGGACTCATCACTCATGGCATTGCAGGACTCCATCAGTGCAAAGAGGCATTCAAGGTCCTGCTCTTCAGATTCCGGAGTGGTTTCCAGCTCGATAAAGAGGGCTCCGCCGGTTTTGTCCGGCACTTCGGGGTAGCTCCGGCGAAGAAAATCGAGGGAGTTGCTGTCGAAAAACTCAATCGCTCTTGGCCGTATTGTGCTATCCTTCTTTTTGAGGGTGTCGACGAAGAGGAAGAGATGCTCTATCTCCCTGAAGTAGACCAGCGTGGAGATGATGGCGGGCGGAAGGGGAATGAGCACGAGGTCGGCTTCGGTGATGATGCCAAGCGTGCCCTCGGAGCCTATGAAGAGGTCGACAAGGTCCATCCCCTCTTTTGAAAAGTATCCGGCGTTGTGCTTGGAGGTCGCGGGCATGGTGTAGTTCGGCCGCCGGAATTCTACCTTGCCAGCCAATGGCAGCTTCAGGCGGAATATGCCGTTTTCATCTGCCACGCACTCACCCCGGGCAAGATCAAGGATATCACCCCCGGCCAGCACGACCTCTACTCTTGTGATATGGTTTCTGGTCGATCCGTATTTGAATGAGCGGGCTCCCGAGGAGTTGTTGGCTAAGGTGCTTCCAATGAAACAGAGCTTTTCGGTTGGATCGGGCGGGTAGAGCCAGCCGGCCGCTTCAGCTTTTTTCTGGATATCGTCAAGCATCGCACCACCCTGAACCCTCATGAAGGCCTTTCCGTCACCTGTTGATCGGAGCTCACCTATCCTGTTGAGCTTCTGCATCGAGATGACATGGTCTCCGAGCGGGATTCTGCCTCCTGTCGTCCCTGTCCCGTTGCCCGCGATGGTGAAGTGCCGTTTTCCGCCTGCGCTCTCCCTGAGCAGCAGAGAGAGCTCCTCGACCGTTTCCGGAAAGAAGACCCCCGGAGTATGGCCGGTCTTCATATTGCTGGTATCCTCAAGGAACCCCTGGATTGATGCAGGGTCTTGCTTATAGATCATTGTGCTGAGAGGAGCTCTGGTTGTCGTTGGTTTCGGTAGCCGGTGGTTTTCCGGGCTGAACGGCCGGAGAGGAGCTTTTTGTGCTGTCTGCATTTTGCGATCCCTTCAGGTTGACTGCCGGAACACTCTCTCCTTTCACATAGTACCTGATCAGTTCGCGGGCTATAGGGGCTGAGACCGCACCTCCGAATCCGGCGTTTTCAACCAGAACGCAGAGCGCGATTTTCGGTTTTTCAACCGGCGCGAAGGCAATGAACCATGCATGATCGCGGCCGTGGGGGTTCTGTGCGGTGCCGGTTTTTCCTGCTACATCGACTCCCGGCACCTTTGCCAGCGTTCCCGTACCGCGAAGCACAACGCCAATCATGCCGTCCCTGATCAGACTGAAGGTCTCTTCGGAGACCGGAAGCCGCTTCTTGTCATAGGCGAAGGGAACGTACTTGCCGCTTTCGGTGTCGCGATATCCCGTCACGATATGTGGCTGATAGAGCGTGCCGTTGGTGGCAATGGCAGCGGCATAGGTGGCAAGCTGCACCGGCGTGGTTCCGAGCTCGCCCTGTCCGATGGCGAGGCTGACCATATAGCCTTTGGTCCAGCGGTTCTTGCCGTATCGCTTGTCGTAATACCCGGTCGATGGCACAAGTCCGGAGCGTTCGCCACTGAGGTCGATGCCGGTTTTCTCTCCGAATCCGAACATCCGCCCGTATTTTGTCCAGTCATCAAGGCCGACGTAGAAGATCAGGTTGTAAAAATAGACGTTTGAAGAGACCGTGATGGCTTCCCGCATATTGACCGAGCCGTGGCCACGTCCTTCATTGGAGAGAAACCTCCTCCCTCCGTAGGTGAAGACCCCGCTGTCGAATATTTTTTTTTCCGGATCAAACTTCTCCTCTTCGAGTGCCGCCATGGCAAGAATCATCTTGTAGATCGATCCTGGCGGGTAGACGGCCTGAACCGTCCGGTTGAACTGCGGTTTCAGAGGTGAGGTCATCACCTCATGCCATCCTTTGCTGTCCGTGGAGCCATTGAAGATGTCAAGGTCATAGTCGGGAGCGCTGGCAAGGGCGAGAATCCCTCCTGTCGAAGGATCCATTGCTACTACCGCACCTGATTTTCCGGTTTTTCTCAGGAGCTGCTCGGCAAGTTTCTGAAGGCCGGAGTCGATAGAGAGGTAGAGGTCGTCACCCCTGATGGCCTCAATATCGCTTTTCCCCCCGTTGTATTTGCCGGCGTCCTTGCCCAACGGGGTGACCATTTCAAACCGGGCCCCTTTTTCGCCCTTGAGAAAGTCTTCGTAATACTTTTCAATTCCGGTGAACCCGATTTTGTCTTCAGGTCCGTAACCCTCTTCAGCAAGCTCCTCTAACTGATCTTTTGGTATGGATCGCGTATAGCCGAAAAGATGGGTGCCGCGCAGTGAGTCCTGATATTGCCTCTTGTTGTCGGCCTCGATGCTCACTCCCGGAAGCTGCCAGAGGTTTTCGCTCAGCCGGGCAATTGATGCGGCGTTCAGGTTCCGGCTGACGGTGACTGCCGAATAGCGGTTGAACTCAAGTCCCTTTGCGATTTTTTCGGCCAGCTCGTTCTTGTCCATTTTAATGAGCCAGGCCAAATAGCCTGTTCTGCCATTTTTGAACTCGGAGGGGGTGATTTTGACGGAGTAGAGTGGCTGGTTGTCGACCATGACCTTGCCATTCCTGTCGATCATCCTGCCTCTTGGAGCCTGAACCCAGATTCTTTTGATGCTGTTTGTGGAGGATATCGAGCCGAGCTGCTGAAAATTGAGGACCTGCATGTAGAAAAGCCGGCCAAACAGTACGCTAAACACCGCAATCACAAACAACGACACAAACGTGGTGCTTTGCTGGATTTTATCCATTGTTCAGTCGGAAAGATTTTTTTTCAGAAACAGACGGTTGACAAGAAATGCAAGCCCGAGCGTCAGGATCGTTTCGAGAAGGCCGAGAACAGCGATTCGGAAAAAGGGCGAGTAACCAAGAGGGTTATATCCTATGCTGAAGATGGCATTTGCGGCAAAGCTGGAGATGGCGACTGCGCCATAGAGGCGCCGGCTTTTCTGGTTCGCCGTTGCGTGGCTGTTCTCGGGGATATTGAAATACCCTGCAATGAAGCCTTCGACTGTTCTTGAGAGCATATTCAGTCCGAGGTTTCCGGAGAGAAGGCCGGTGATGGTTCCGGCAGCAAACCCAAAGGTCATGCCGGTTCTCTGTCCGACCGTAACGGCCAGAAATGCAAGAAAGATGGAGAGGGCATCAGGAGAAACATGGAAGAGCGACAGTCGGGACAACCCGTAGATCTGCAGCAGCGAGATGATGCAGAGCAGTCCAATGTTTAAAGAGAGTTTTTTTGTCACAACGCTGAGTCTGATAATTATTGAAGCGGTTCTCCGACGGCATTGTCACCTGACATCTCGACCTTTTCGCGTTCTATTTTCAGAGGAGCCACAAGAACCTGGGTCAGCGACGAAAAATCGACCGCCAGCTTTACATCGACCGTATAGAAGAGCTTGTCGGGCACAATGCGCTCAACTCTGCCAACAGGGATGCCCCGGACCGAAAAGGTGCTGAGGTCTGAGGTGAGAATCCGGTCGTGAAGCTTCAGTGCACTGCTGATCGGGACACGCTCCATCTGGGCAGTGAACTCCCGGCCTCCGCTCCAGCCGAGCACCCCCATGACGTTCGTGGGGTCGGATACCACACAGACCTTGAAATCAGCATGAATGACCGGCATCACCCGTGCATAATGCTCAGAGACGGCAGTCACCCTTCCGACAAGCCCTGCCGGGGTAAGTACGGTCATGTCTTTTTTGATCCCTTTGCGCCATCCCGCATCGATGAGCAGCATGTTTTCACGATCGCTGAATCTGCGGCCGACGACCCTTGCCATAATGAACCGGGATGCATTGACGGTCGTGTCGGCCATCAGCTTCCGGCGGTTCCGGTCGTCTATTGAGGCGGTCTCAAGGTTGAGTGTCCGGGCGAGAAGATCAGTGTTGAGCAGCATCAGCCGCTCATTTTCCTTTCGGAGGTGGAGAAGATAGCTGTAGCTCATCAGCTTGTCACCGAGATATGCCGTAAACTCGAGGCTGCCGGTGCGCAGCCGCGTCATGAAGTCGTCGTTTTGAAGTTTGATGCAGAGTGATGCTATTGCGCAGTAGAGTGCGAGCAGCAGGTAGGCATTATGCCTGACAAAAAAAGAGAAAAACTTCTGCACGTTCCAAATTCAGTGTTTATATCATAAAGCCGTCTTTCGGGAGCCGGGGAGCTCCAGTCAATTCTGGTAACGGTACCCGCAGGGCCGGTTTGGCTGGCGCATATTTTTTATTACCTTTTCCTCTTCACAGTTACCCGCGTTCCGGTCACCAGGTCAAGAAAATCCATATGGCTCAGAATCTGAATATAATAGATAAATTTGTTGTTGTTGGCGATAGAGTATTAATCAAGCCGAAATCTCTTGATGACCGGACGAAATCGGGAATCTATCTGCCTCCCGGCGTTCAGGAAAAGGAGAAGATCCAGAGCGGCTATGTCATAAAAACCGGGCCGGGCTATCCCGTTGGCCCTCCACCCGAGTCTGACGAGCCATGGAAAGAGCGCGTTTCGGTTGCACAGTATATCCCTCTTCAGGCAAAGGTCGGCGATCTGGCAATCTTTATCCAGAACAGCTCCTATGAGATTGATTACCAGGAGGAGCGATACATCATTGTGCCGAATTCCGCCATCCTGCTTCTCATCAGAGAGGACGACGATCTTGATTATTACCTTAAGTGAAGGGGTTCTGATTTGCAGGCTTTCCAGCATTCCCATATACTACAAACGACGTTACCAGCACCATGGCTACACGCGCTGCCTCCTCACCAATAGAGAGTTCCGGGCTTTCACCTGAAGAGCTTTTTTCGAGAATCAGAATCCTGAAAAAAGAGATGAACGCCCTGATTCTTGCCCACTACTATACTGTTCCCGAGATTCAGCAGGTGGCTGATATTGTCGGTGACAGCCTTGCTTTGGCTCGCGCCGCCGAAAAAAACAGTGCCGATGTCATCGTTTTTGCCGGCGTCTATTTTATGGCTGAAACCGCAAAGATCCTCAATCCCCGCAAGCTTGTGCTTATGCCCGATTCCTACGCGGGCTGTCCCCTGGCCGACAGTTGCCCTGCTGAAGAGTTCGGCAAGTTCAAAGAGAGCCGTCCCGGAGCGCTTGTCATCACCTATATCAACTCGACCGCTGAGCTCAAGGCACTCTCCGATATCACCTGTACCTCTTCGAATGCCGAGCATATCATCCGCCAGATTCCGCCCGGACAGCCGATTATTTTCGCTCCCGACAGGAACCTCGGCGGCTACTTGTCGCGCAAGCTCGGCCGCGAGATGTTTCTCTGGCAGGGCTGCTGCTATGTGCATGACGCTTTCAGCGAAAGCGCGGCGCTTGAGGCATGCCGCAAGCACCCCGATGCCGAGCTCATCGCTCATCCCGAGTGCAGAGAGGAGGTGCTCCGCCATGCGCACTTCATCGGCTCTACCCAGGCGCTCTTGCAGTACACCGAGTCATCTTCATCCGTGAGCTTCATCGTCGCGACCGAGCCCGGGATTCTCTATGAGATGAAGAGGCGTTCGCCTTCCAAAACATTTATTTCTCTGCCAAAAGACCCGGAAAACCCCTTCAGCGTCTGCACGCAGATGAAGCAGAACACACTTGAAAAGCTCTATCTGGCCATGCTCAACCGGACGCCGCAGATCAGCGTGCCCGATGGGCTGCAGAGCGCCGCATTGAAGCCTATCCGCAGGATGCTCGACATGTCGGCATGATGAGGGTGCGGGCTACCTCGTGCTGAAGGCATCATTTCCGTGGCGCATTTTTTTGCTTTGCCTTGAATCTGCGTACCTTTTGTAAGGTTCATCGGCCGGTTCCACTCAATCGTTCACTATCAGGGAGAGTCCATGAGGTCGAATAATCACAGGCGCGGAGCCCTCATTGCCCTGCTTCTTGCCTTGCAACTCTCAGCATCAGAGGCCTACGGGTGGCATGACAGGACTCATCTGGCGATTGCAAAGGCCGCAGGATTCAGCAGGTGGTACAGTGCGGCGGCAGCCGATGTGGTGAAATCGAGAGCGCAGTTCAGGGCGGTGGAGGAGAAAAACCATTACTTCAACAACAATGAGGGCGTTCCGGTAACGGCGAGGATGGTGCTTGAGCAGGCCGGGCGCTTCAATGAGCCCGACGATGCGCAGGGGCATCTCTATGGTGCCATTATCGGCTCACTTCGCGATTTCAGGCAGCAGATTGCGACGGGGAAATATGCCGACTACCCGCTAGTCTATCTCTCGCACTACGTTGGCGACCTCTCCATGCCGCTCCACAATACGCCCTACGATGCGTTCAACCGTGAACGGCACTCGAAAAATGACGGCATCATTGAAGAGGAGGCCCTTGAAAACGTCGACTTGATCCGGAGTCGACTCTACCCTGTAACCATCAACAGCGAAGAGGACCTTGCCCGTGAAATTTCGAGGGTGGCCAACATCGCCCGCACGCTCGGCCTCTTGATAAGGGCGGAAAAGAGGGACATGACCTCCGATGAGGCTTATACCCAGGCCGTCCACAGTGCATCGCTCCTTCGCGGGGTTCTGATCTTTGCCGGCAGTAAACCGGTAAATTGAATACAGGCTAACCGGACAACCAGGAGGATATTTATTATATGGCACAAGCAGAACATCTGGCATCTCTTGACAAGGGGATACCATTCTGGAACCACTGGAGAAAGGAGAATCCGGAGCTTATTCCAGACCTTGGGGGTGCTTCACTCAAGGGGCGTTCTCTGGCCAATGCCGACTTGAGCCATGCCCGGCTCTCGGGGGCGCAGCTTTCCGGCGCCGATCTCTGCGGGGCCGACCTGAGGGGTGCCGATCTTGATGGTGCCGACCTCACCCACGCGGTTCTCAGCAAGAGCACAATCGATACCGACACCCGTTACGATTCGCTCAAAGGTTGCACTATCGGCGTCAACGGATTCTACTCTCCCTCTACCGATTCCGCCGCCCTCATGCAGATAGACCCGCCGGGGAACTCGATGCAGGGCGCCAATGCCGATGCCGTGATCGAAAGCCTCAAGCATGCCCGAAAGCTCCATACCTTTTCTCTGGTTCTTGCCGGCATAGCCATGCTCTTCATTGTCATCAAGCCGACCTCCATCACGCTTCCCTATCTTTCCGGTTCATTCAAGTTCGATGCCCTGAGCTATGCTTTTCTTGCCACGATACTCTCAACCGGCCTGTTGAGCCTTGTTGCCACCTTTATTGACTCTGCGCTTCAGGGAGCGCGCTATCTCAACGATCGCAACGCAGCCATGACCGTCGGTCATTTCCCCTGGCTGCTCTCCAAGTACGAGCACGACCCGCCGCTTGAGCGCCAGTCGCGCATCATGCGCATTTTTCTCAGCTTCCATCCGGTGCTCTACCTCTACTTTTTTGTCAAGTGGGGATCGCTTTTCGCCGGAGAGTGGCAGAGCGTGATTGACTATTACCGCGAACTGCCCGTTATCCTCGGAGAACTCCTTCTGCCGGTTTTCTATGTGATGCTCATTGGAAGCTGTCGCAGGATATTCCGGCTTTCAGAGGGGTTCCAGAAGCCAATCCTCTTCGATTCCGTTACGGAACGCGAGCGGCGTTCAGCTATGGAACGTCTTGCCGAAGCAGTGGAAAAACAGGCGGCCAGAACCACCGAACTGGTCGATCTCCTCCGCAGGCGGGAGGGGGGAAGAGAACCATAATGGCGTCTGAAACAACCCTTTGACAGATGAGTGAAAATCTTTCCGGACTTTCCCCTTCAGCGTTGTGGCATCACTTTTATACCCTTACCCGAATGCCCCGGCCTTCCGGCAAAGAGGCGGCAGCAAGGGCGTTCATTGCCGCTTTCGCCACTGATCTCGGTCTGGAAAACTTCGTTGACCTAAGCGGGAACCTCATCATCCGCAAGCCGGCCTCCGAAGGCATGGAGCGTCGCAAGGGGGTGATTCTGCAGGCCCACCTCGATATGGTTCCCCAGAAGAACAGCGGCAGGGTTCATGATTTTGAACGTGACCCCATAGAGCCCATTGTCGATGGCGGCTGGGTTCGGGCAAACGGTACCACTCTTGGCGCGGACAACGGCCTGGGCGTTGCCGCTATAATGGCAGTGCTGGAATCGCCCTCCTTGCGCCATGGCCCCCTTGAGGCGCTCTTGACCGTTGACGAGGAGAGGGGGATGATCGGTGCCATGGGGCTGAAGCCAGGTGTGCTCCGGGGTCAGATTCTTTTGAATCTGGATTCGGAAGATGAGGGTGAACTCTTTATCGGATGCGCAGGGGCTGTCAATGCAACGACAGCCTTCAGCTATGAATGGCAGCTGTTGCCCTATGGTTACACAGGGTTCACCATCGCCGTAACCGGACTCCGGGGCGGCCACAGCGGCATGGACATTCACCTCGGTCGCGGCAATGCCAACAAGATCATGAACCGGATTCTCTATCATGGCCATATCAGTTCAGGACTTCGTGTGGCTTCGGTTGAAGGGGGGAGCCTGCGCAATGCCATTGCGCGCGAATCGTTTGCCCATGTGGCCATTCCCTCGGACTCGGCCGGGGATTTTCTCGACCGGATCGGCCTCTGGAGCCGCGAAATAGAGGGAGAACTCGCTCACGCCGAGCCTGACCTCAATATTGAAGCAGAGCATGCCCGCCTGCCGGATTGGGTGATCGAAGAGGCCATTGCCCTTAAGTTCCTGAGGGCGATCTATGGTTGCCCGAACGGCGTTATGCAGATGAGCAGCGATATGAGAGGAGTGGTTGAATCGTCTACCAACCTTGCCATCGTCAGAACGGAAAAGGGCGTTATCACGATTGAAAATCTGCTCAGGAGTTCCGTTGATTCCGCGAGGGATGATCTTCGGACGATGATGCAGTGCCTCTTCGACCTGGCCGGCGCTGAAACGCTGTTCGATGGAAGCTATCCCGGATGGAAGCCTGATCCGGACTCTTCAATCCTGAAGGTCATGAGGGATGCCTATCAGAGGAGGTTCGGCAAGATTCCCGAGACCCGTGCGGTTCATGCCGGTCTGGAGTGCGGCATTATTGGCGCTAGCTATCCCGCCTTGGAGATGGTCTCCTTCGGTCCGACCATCCGTCATCCGCACTCGCCCGATGAACGGGTCGATATTGCCTCGGTCGGGAAATTCTGGGAGTTTCTTGTAGAGACTCTCGAGCATATCGAGGAGCGATAAGTCTTTAACACTGCATCGATCATCACCGCCCTTCGCAAGGAGGGAACCCTGAAGCAGCGACTGATGTTGCAAGGGTGCAATCAGTAACCATTCAGTAACCCCCCGCGGCATGGAAGCAGAGCTCCCCATAAAAATCATCGGCACGGGACGTTATCTCCCCTCAAGGGTTGTGCCAAGTTCGGAACTTGAAGCGCTTTGCGGCTTGCCTGAGGGGTGGGTGGAGCGGCACAACGGTGTTCGTGAGCGGAGGTGGGCGGGCCTTGAGAGCGCTTCGTTCATGGCGGCCGAGGCGGCAAGGGAAGCTCTTGACGATGCGGGCGTGAGGCCGGAGGAGCTTGAGCTCATCATCAACGCATCGGGAACGGGCGAGCAGGCAATACCCGATACCGGCGCCCTGATCCAGCGCCAGCTTGGCCTCGGCCGCTCAGGTATTCCAGCCATGAGCATTAACCAGACATGTCTCAGCTTCCTTTCCGGAATGGACACCGCTGCCGCCTATATTGCTGCTGGTCGATACAACACCATCCTCATCGCCAGTGCCGATATCTCTTCCTCTGGCATCAACCTCAAGGAGCCGGAGTCAGCGACGCTTGTCGGTGACGCGGCCGCAGCCGTTGTGGTCACGCGTTCCGGGAAAGGGGAGCGTTCGGCTCTTCAGGCTGCCCGCTTTCGCACCTATGGGGACGGAGCCTATCTCACGACTATCATGGGCGGCGGTTCAGCTCGCCATCCCTCGAAACCTGGTCACAATTCCGATGACGATCTTTTCCATATGGACGGCCCCGGTGTGCTTCGCATGGTCAGGAGATTTGACTTCCCTTTTCTTGAGGAGCTCTCACCGGGCCTTTCGAAAAGCCTGCTCGATATCGATCTGGTGGTGCCTCACCAGCCGAGCAGGGTCGGCCTGAAGATGCTGCTCCGCTACGGATGGCCGGAAGAGAGGATCGTCCAGACGCTCGAACGGCTCGGTAACTGCGTGGCAGCCTCCATTCCGGCAACGCTCTATGAGGCTGTGCGCGAGGGTCGGCTCAGGCGCGGAGAGAAGTTTCTCCTCGTCGGCACGGGGGCTGGTCTGTCGATTGGCGGCCTTATCATGACCTACTAAATGCTTGCATTGTTCATCATCAACCTGAGAGGAGTGCTATGAAAACCGTTCTGATAACCGGGGCATCGGGCTTCATCGGGTCGCATCTTGTTACCCGCGCTCTTGAGGAGGGCTTCAGTGTGAGGGCGCTCGTCCGCAAAGGCAACAGGGTCCAGGAAACACTTCGGCGAAGGGGTGTCGAGGTGGTGGAGGGCGGCCTGGAGGATCATGATGCGGTGCGCCGTGCAGTCGCCGGATGCGATTTGGTCTTTCATGCGGCGGCTATCACCTCTGACTGGGGCAAGTGGGAGTCGTTCAGAGCCGTCAATATCGAGGGGACACGCGCGGTATGCCAGGCGGCTCTTGAGCGTGGAGCATGCAGGCTGGTCTACTTGAGCAGTATCGAAGTCTTCGATCACGCGCGCCTTGAGCGTCTTGACGAATCTATGCCCTACTCTCTGAGGGGGGAGCGCTATCCTGATACCAAGCTGGGCGGTACGGCTGTGGTGGGGGAGTTTCAGAAGCTCGGACTCGACGCCTGCATCATCTATCCCTCCCTGGTCTACGGCCCGAACGACCGGACGCTTGTTCCCCTCCTGGCTGACGCCATCCGGCGGCGCATCATGTTCTACTGGGAGCGCAATGTCAAACTCGCCCTGATCTATATCGACAACCTTGTCGACCTCACGATGCTTGCCGCTCTGTCGCCTTCGGCAGGGGGCGAAGGCTACCTTGCCAGTGACGGCAATCAGGTGACATTTGAGGAGCTCTGCTCGCGGATTGCCGGGGCAATCGGCAGCCGGCCGCCAATGTTCCGCCTGCCGACAGGCGTGGCGCGCTTTGCGGCGCGTTCGCTTGAGTTTTTCTACGCCCGCCTTCGGCTGGAGAGTCGCCCGGTACTTACCCTTCAGGCCCTGGAACTTCTTTCCTCCCGAGTGGTCGTCGATACCTCCAAAGCCCGACAGCAGCTTGGCTGGACTCCCCGAATTCCTCTTGAGGAGGGGTTTGTGCGTACCCTCGAGTGGCTTCTGAGTGTCCCTCATGCCGAGTGGAAAACGAAGTAAGCCGGCCTATCAATCTTGCCGAAATTTTTTTTTGCGGACATCTCCTTGACTATCGGGCGATTCCGCTGTTTTGCCCATTTCTGAGCCTGAAAAAAAGCCGAAAATTTTCGTCTGCCCCATGACGGATATTTAACTTTTCCTATATTGACTTCAATGTCCGCTCATCACAGCCAGCTTCAGGCTTTTTTACTTCCATTGAGCATTAAGCTATTATTTAGTAGTATTTTATACGTTACTCCCCAACCCAGATTCCGGAGCCTCTCTTATGAAAATATCTCGCCTGTTCACCAGCCCCGGCGAAAACGTCTATGACCGGTTCGAGTACACTTCACGCTCTTCGGTTCTTCGCAATCCTGACGGCTCGAAGGTGTTCGAAATGACCGATATCGAGGTGCCGAAACACTGGTCGCAGGTCGCTGCCGACATTCTGGCCCAGAAGTATTTCAGGAAAACGGGTGTTCCGCAGCGCAATGAAAAGGGCGAGCTTCTGCTTGACAGCAAAGGCCTTCCTTTAACGGGCAGCGAGCACTCGCTTAAAGAGGTTGTTCACCGTCTTGCAGGGTGCTGGAGGGAGTGGGGCGAGAAAAACGGATACTTCGATACGGCGGAGGATGCGCAGTCATTCTACGACGAGGTCGCCTTTATGATTCTCCGCCAGATGGGGGCGCCAAACTCTCCCCAATGGTTCAATACCGGTCTCAATTTCGCATACGGCATCTCCGGTCCCGCTCAGGGACACTTTCATGTCGATCCCGCAACAGAAGAGGTCAAGGAGTCGGAGGACGCCTATAGCCGTCCTCAGGCACACGCATGTTTCATCCAGTCGGTCAGTGACGATCTGGTCAACGAGGGAGGCATCTTTGATCTCGCCATCCGCGAAGCCAGGGTTTTCAAGTTCGGCAGCGGTTCGGGTACCAACTACTCCAACCTCCGTTCCGGCGGCGAAAAGCTGAGCGGTGGCGGAAGCTCTTCTGGTCTTATGAGCTTCCTGAAGATTTTCGACTCGGCGGCAGGCGCCATTAAATCAGGAGGCACCACCCGCAGAGCGGCAAAGATGGTGATTGTCGATATCGATCATCCGGATGTGGAAAAATTTGTCGAGTGGAAGGCTCGTGAAGAGGACAAGGTCGCATCTCTGGTTGCCGGCTCGAGAATCTGCTCGCGTTTTCTCAAGGCTATTGTTGAAGAGGCGATTACCAACGGCGCCGACCGCAAGGAGAATCCGCAGCTGCAGCGCCTTATCAAGAATGCACTCGAAAGAGCCGTTCCGATGAGCTATATCGTCAGGGTGCTTGCTCTGGTCGAACAGGGTTACACCACGCTTGATTTTGAAGAGTACGACTCCAATTACGAATCTGAAGCCTACCAGACGGTCGGCGGCCAGAACTCCAATAACACCGTTCGAGTGACCAACGCCTTCATGAAGGCTGTTGAAAACAACGACATCTGGGAGCTTCGCGAGCGCACGAGCGGCAAGGTCGCCAAAGCGGTCAATGCCCGTGATCTCTGGGACAAGATTCTCATGAGCGCATGGAAGTGTGCCGATCCCGGACTTCAGTTTGACACGACAATCAACGAGTGGCACACCTGCCCCAAGAGCGGCCGCATCAATGCCAGTAACCCCTGCTCGGAGTACATGTTCCTCGACGACTCCGCCTGCAACCTCGCCAGCCTCAATCTGATCCACTTCGTCGACGAGGCAACCGGAAAGCTCAAGGTCAGGGAGCTGCAGCACGCCTCAGCCCTCTGGACAATCGTGCTCGAGATCTCGGTGCTTATGGCCCACTTCCCTTCCAGGGAGATTGCCCGCCTCAGCTACGAGTTCCGTACGCTCGGCCTCGGCTTTGCCAACCTCGGCACGGTGCTGATGGTGCTCGGCATCCCTTACGACTCTCCAAAGGCGCTCGCCCTTGCGGGCTCGATTTCGGCAGTCATGACCGGCCAGGCCTATGCGACCTCTGCAGAGATGGCTCGCGACCTGGGTGCGTTTTCCGGATACAAGGCGAACGCTCAGGAGATGCTTCGCGTTATCCGCAACCACCAGAGAGCCGCCCGCAACCGTGCTGAAGAGGAGTATGAAGGACTGACGGTCAACCCTCGCGGTCTTGACTCGGAATACTGCCCGCCGGAGCTCTTTGATGCGGCCGGAAAAATTTGGGACGAAGCGCTTCAGAAAGGCAAGAAGCACGGTTTCCGCAACGCCCAGGTCAGCGTTATTGCGCCGACCGGCACCATCGGCCTCGTCATGGACTGCGACACCACAGGCATAGAGCCGGAGTTCGCCATCGTCAAATTCAAGAAGCTGGCTGGCGGAGGCTATTTCAAGATCGTCAACCAGTCGGTTCACAAGGCCCTTGAGCGCCTCGGCTACACCATCGCCCAGATTGACGACATCGAACACTACTGCAAGGGCCACGGCACGCTTGCCGGCTCGCCCTCCATCAACCGCCAGTGGCTGAAAAGCCGTGGCTTTACCGATGAGAAGATCGAGGTTGTCGAGTCACAGCTCGAAACGGTCTTCGATATCCGCTTTGCTTTCAACAAATGGATTCTCGGCGAGGAGTTCTGTGCAGAACTCGGCTTCAGCGATGCGCAGCTGAGTGACCCCGATTTCAACATGCTTGAGGCTCTCGGCGCCACTCCCGAGGATGCCGAAGCCGCCAATGACTACGTCTGCGGTACCATGACCATTGAGGGCGCTCCGCACCTCAAGCTTGAGCACCTCCCCGTCTTCGACTGCGCCAGCCGGTGCGGAAAGAAAGGTGAGCGCTATATCAAGCATATGGCCCATGTGCGCATGATGTCCTCCGTTCAGCCGTTCATCTCCGGCGCGATCTCAAAAACCGTCAACATGCCCGGCACTGCTACGACCGCCGAGATTGGAGAGGTCTATCAGTCGGCATGGCAGCACATGATCAAGGCAATCACCGTCTACCGCGACGGCTCGAAACTCTCCCAGCCGCTCAACATCTCCAGCTACGGGGATCTCGACGAGGTCATCATGCTCGGCAACGAAGAGGATATTGACGAGACCAAGGGACCCAGAGAGGTCCAGGAGAGGATAGTCGAGCGGGTATATCACCGTTCAGAGCGCCGCTACCTGCCGAAGCGCAGGAAGGGCTACATTCGCGAAGCATACGTCGGCGGACACAAGGTATTCCTCAGAACAGGGGAGTACGAAGACGGCTCGCTCGGTGAGGTATTCATCGATATGTACAAGGAGGGTGCTTCTTTCAAGGGACTCCTGAACTGCTTTGCCGTGCTGGCCTCCAAGGCCCTGCAGTATGGTATGCCGCTTGAGGAGCTTGTCGACAGCTTTACCTTTACCCGCTTTGAGCCTGCAGGAGCAGTTCAGGGGCACAACGCCATCAAGAACTCTACCTCCATCCTCGACTACGTCTTCCGCTCGATTGGCTACGACTATCTCGGCCGAAAGGATTTCGTCCATGTCAAGGCGGTCGATGAGGTGAGTGAGGGTGACGCGGAAGCCAAGCAGAACGGCCACTCCACAAATGTTTCGGTTGCCGAGCCCTCTCTGGTTGCCCACGCCGAAACCGGATCTTCGGCAACGCTCAAGAGCCAGGCCTATCAGGCGAAAATTCAGGGCTACACCGGCGAGCAGTGTGAAAACTGCGGCTCTGTGCGCGTCAAGCAGAACGGAACCTGCAAGGTGTGCGAAGATTGCGGCATGACCACCGGCTGCTCGTGATTTCCTTGCGGGATTCTGGATTTAAAGCGTCAGGATGGCTTCGAAAAGCTGTTCTGGCGCTTTTCTGTTTCAATTTGCCCTGCATCGCTCTTCTGCTGCCTCCTTCCTTGCGCTTTCGGCTTGCAAATAAATCTTCTTATTCGTAATTACAGGCTATACGCTTTTATTACGCTCACTGAATGAGGAGGTTGCCCGTTATGTCAAAAATACGACCAAGCGGTGGCTATCGTGACACCTGCAGTTTTCAGACGTCCACAATCATTTATGACGCGACTGTCTGGTTTTGCGAGAAGTTTGTTGATTCTCGCTCTCGGCTGACCGATAAGATGGTGCAAGCCGCCCGCTCCGGGAGGCAGAATATCGCCGAAGGGAGCCGTGCAGCTGCTACTTCCTCGCAAACCGAACTTCGGCTGCTCAATGTCGCTCGTTCGAGCCTTGAAGAGCTTCTGCTCGACTACGAAGATTTTCTGCGCCACCGCCGTCTGGGGCAGTGGGCGGCAGACTCTTTGGAAGCGCTCGCCGTCCGGGAGGTTCCAAGGAAATTCAGGTCGGATCGGTCGGATCTGACCGATCTGACCGATCACGAGCGTTGGAAGCTCTACGCTCCCTGGCTCGAGCATGCTGACCCGGCTGTTCGGGCTAACGCCTTGATCTGTTTGATTCACCAGGCAAATTTCCTGCTTGACCAGCAGACAGATTCGCTCGAAAGCCGGTTTATTGAGGGGGGCGGCTGCAGCGAACAGCTCGCCACCGAGCGTTTGGCTCATCGTGTTAAGCAGAAAAACGACCAGCCTTCGCTCACTCCGCCCTGTCCACAATGCGGAAAGCCGATGGTCGTGCGCACTGCGCACTCCGGAAAAACCGCCGGCAAGCAATTCTGGGGCTGCACCGCCTTCCCCGACTGCAAAGGGGTTGTTGCAATCTGAAAGATCCGTCCGATCCGTCAGATCACCATCAATCAGAAGCCGGCCTGAAGCCTGTGGTGGAGGGTTCGATGGTGGTTTCCTGCAGGGTGAGATCCCTGATCTGCAGGGTTCTTGAAGGGGAGTGGCGCACGAGCTCGTAGTCGTGGGTGCCGATGAGGACGACGATGCCCTGCTGGTTGATCCGTTTCAGGTAGTCAAGAATCTCCAGTGAGGTGTCGGGGTCTAGGTTGCCGGTTGGTTCGTCGGCGAGGATGACGAGCGGTTCACGGACCAGCGCTCTTGCGATGGCGATGCGCTGCTGCTCTCCGCCCGAAAGGTGAAGGGGCATCTGTTTTGCGGCATGACCCAGCCCGACGCTCGAGAGTGCCTGCATTACCTTCTCTTTGACGAGCGTGTTTTTTGTGCCGGTCACCTCAAGCACAAATGCGAGGTTGTCATAAACATTGCGGTCCTCAAGCAGCCGGAACTCCTGAAAGACGATGCCGAGCTTGCGGCGCAGGAGGGGTATCTGGCGTTTTTTGATGGTGCGTGAACTGAAGCCAGCTATGCGGATCTCTCCTCTTTTAGGACGCACACCCATGTAGAGCGATTTGAGCAGCGTGGTCTTGCCGCTTCCGCTCTTGCCGACAATGTAGACCAGCTCCCCTTTTTCGATAGTCAGGTTCAGGTTTTGGAAAAGCGGCTTCTTGTCAAGCTCGATATCGACGTCGATGAATGAGATCATGGTTTGGGCTGAGTTGTTGTTCTGTTCTCTACTATCCTGATTGCAAGCCGCACGGCTTCGGTGAAGCTCCTTTCGGATGCCATTCCTTTTCCTGCAATATCAAAGCTGGTGCCGTGGTCGGGTGAGGTTCGCACAATCGGCAGGCCAAGCGTGACGTTAACCCCTCTGTCGAATGCAAGCACCTTGAAAGGGAGGAGCCCCTGGTCGTGGTACATCGCAACGACAATATCGTAATTGCCATAACGTTTTGCACCGAAAAAACCGTCGGAGGGAAAGGGGCCGTCGATCTTCATCCGCCCTGAGAGCCGATTTATGCACGGTTCAATCACCTCAGCCTCCTCCCGGCCCATGATGCCGCCGTCGGAAGCGTGAGGATTAAGGCCAAGCAGAGCTATGCGGGGTTCGGCAAGGCCAAAATCGGTTTTCAGTGAGAGGGCAAGCGACAGGAGAAAGCGGTCAAGGTTCATGGTTCTGATCAGGTCCGGAACAGCTGCAAGAGGCTCATGAATCGTGGCGAGCGCCACCTTGAGCTCCGTTTCGGGGTCGAAGAACATCATGGTCGGCGAGGGGATGGCGAACATCCTGCCGAGAAAGCCGGTGTGGCCGGTATCGTGGTATCCTGCAAGCGCGACGGCCTCCTTTTGGATCGGTGCGGTCACCAGCGCATCGCAAGCCCCCTCCCGGCAGAGCTCTGCGGCTACACTGAGCGACTGCATGGCGATTCTGCCCGCTTCGGCCGATATGGTCCCGGGATGAAGGTTTATTGATTCGGCTACATTGAGAACCTGCAACGTGCTGCCGCTGAGGCCAGACCTCACGATGGCGGATCTGTCGTCGATTCTTTTGAGCAACACCGGGATGTTGAGCATATCTCTGTAGCGCTCCATTACAGCGAAAGGACCGGCAACAAGGAGTGCATGGCCGGTACCCTGGAGAGCGAGAAAGCTTTTCAGGATGATCTCCGGCCCGATGCCGTGGGGATCACCGATCGAGCAGACAATCTGCATCTTCAAAGCCTTTTGTATGCATTGGCAATCTTGTCATCTTTCTTGATTCCTCTGAGAGCCAGCCAGAGGAGAACCGGCTCAGGCAGGATCAGGAAAAACCCGGCCTCAGGCCTATGGGTGGCAGTGATGCAGGTGCATTTGAAATACTCGTTCATATAGTGGGCGGCCGTCAGACCCGAAAGGAGGTCGCCAGCGAAGAATGCTATGATGAGCAGCACCAGCGTGCGCTGCAGCTTCCGGTTCTTGAAGAGAAAGATGGCAGCAAACGAGGTGATTGCCGTGAGGACCGAAAAGACGATGCTGCCGTAGCTGGCGGCGACTTCAAAAAAGCCGGCATCGGCGTAGGGCCGGAAGTCGGCAACAACATAGACCTTGCCGGTGCTGAAGCTCCAGATGGGGAAAAACATGCTCAGGATGGCCAGTAATCCTGCAAGGAAGAGGTAGAGGTTCTGAATTCTTGACAACATGGATAGCAGTGTTTAATGGTAGCGGTTAGCGTACTATGCAAATATACATTTTTTTGCCTCGGCCAGCATTTGTTCGATGCTGCCGGCAATTATTGCAGTCGCCCCTGTCCGTTCCGTAACAAATTTTCCGGCAATTCGACCGATTCTTTCGCGTCCCGCGGTGTCGGTGGTTAAGAACCTCAGGATTGAGGTGAGCGACTCCCGGTCGTGAACGACGGTTGCTCCGCCCGCTTCGGCAAGCCCCTCGGCTTCAGGGGAGTTGTGGTGCCGTGGACCGAAGATCACCGGAATGCCGTAGACGGCCGGCTCAAGGGTGTTGTGCACATTGACGCCAAACCCCCCTCCGACATAGGCGAATGAGGCGATCGAATAGAGTTCGGCAAGATAGCCGATCTGGTCGATAACAAGCACCTGGCAACCTGCGTCAAAGGAAGCGTCGATTGCTGATACCGGCACAGAGGGGATTGAACGTTGCTGGAGGGCTTCGTAGAGCTGCTGCAGCTGCTCAGGCTTCACCTCATGGGGGACAAGGATGAGGGCCGGTCTTTTTTCCTGCTCCAGCCAGGCGTCGAGAATCAGCTCTGTATCTTTTTGCCAGACGCTTCCGGCACAGAGTGCCGTGCGGTTCTCATAAAACGGTTTGAGGTGGTCGACCTTTGAGCTGTTCCGGCTTCGCAGCACTACCTGGTCGAAGCGCGGGTCTCCTGCGGTTTCAGCCTGAAGGCAACCGAACTTCTCCCTGAAGGCCACGGTATCCTTTGCCGATGCCGTGAAGATTCGCTCGAAGAGATGGAAGATCTGCTGCCAGAACCCTTTCAAAAGGTGGTTGAAGTAGTGAGAGTTCTCCTGCAGCACTGCCGCTGCGAGCATGAGTCGCACGCCCCGTTTTTTTGCTTCGAAGAGGTGGTTCGGCCAGAAATCGTAGCGCATGAGAAGCAAGAGGTCCGGCTTGAGCAGCGTCAGGAGCTTGCGGGCATTGCTGCGGGTATCTGCAGGGAGGTAGAAGACCGCTGCCGCATCGGGAAAGTTTTTTCTCGCGTTGTAGCCGGAGTCGGAAAGAAAGGAGACGAAGAGCGCTATATCGGGATGTTTCTCCTTCAAGAGGGCGATGACCGGCCGGGCCTGTTCAAACTCGCCTACTGAAGCGGCATGAACCCAGAGCCTGAACTGGGAGGATGGAACCTTTGCTATGTTCTTTTCCAGGGTTGCCAGTGAGCCCTCCCGTACCGAGAAAAAAGTCCGGAGCCTCGGATGAAGCGGGCTAAAAAGCTTTGCGGCACCAAAAAGGAGTGGCCAGAGGCCCGAGTAGAGAGAGAGGAGAGCGTTGTTCATGATGCCGTGAGGGTTGCAAAAAAATGTCGCTGAGTCTAAAGGTAACAAAAAAGCGAACCATAGCGCCTCTTGTGTGCCATGTTTGGGGGGCTCCAGCTGTCCTTCAGAGGAAAATAAATTCTTCTTTGGCGGAATAAAAGCATACATTGCTGACGTTTTAATGCGTGGTGTATATGCTAAGAAAGAACGCAGGACTGCCATGAGCCATACAGGTCAAAGGTTTCCAGTGTTTGTGACGAAACGACGGCGCTTGATTTTTTTGAAGTAGCCCGGATGTTTTCGGTTGATGAGAACTCTTCTTCATTTTGTTTCTTTCCTGCATTGCTGCCACATCGCCTCATTTGAGGCAATTTTATCAATGATTTGGAAAGGAATTACACAATGAGCGAACAGACTCAGTTGCCGAAGGATTTTCACAGCCTTCAGCTTGCAGAACCGTTAATGAAAGCGCTTGAAGAGATCGGGTATGAAAACCCGACCCCGATTCAGGCTGAAACCATCCCGCTGCTTCTCGATGGACGCGATGTTCTCGGCCAGGCACAGACCGGTACCGGAAAAACAGCGGCTTTCGCCCTGCCGATACTCTCCAATATCCGCCTTGCACTTCCCGAGCCCCAGGCTCTGGTGCTCGCTCCTACAAGGGAGCTGGCCATTCAGGTCGCCGAGGCCTTCCAGCACTACGCACTCCACCTCAAGGGTTTTCATGTCGTGCCTATCTACGGCGGACAGGACTACGGCATCCAGCTCCGCATGCTGAAACGCGGCGTGCATATCATTGTAGGTACTCCGGGTCGAGTCATGGACCACATGCGCCGCGGAACCCTCAATCTTGATTCGCTGCAGTGCCTGGTGCTTGACGAGGCTGACGAGATGCTGCGCATGGGATTCATCGACGATGTCGAGTGGATTCTCGATCAGACTCCGAAAGACCGTCAGGTTGCGCTCTTCTCTGCTACCATGCCTTCGGCCATCCGCCGCATTGCGCAGAAATACCTGAACAATCCCGCCCAGGTAACCATACAGTCGAAAACATCCACCGTAGAGGCGATTCGCCAGCGCTACTGGATTGTCGGCGGAAGCCACAAGCTCGACATCCTGACCAGGATTCTCGAGGTCGAGCCGTTTGACGGTATTCTTATTTTCGTGCGCACCAAAACCATGACCCTTGAGCTTGCCGAAAAGCTTCAGGCCAGGGGATACGGAGCCGCCGCCCTGAATGGCGACATGGCCCAGAACCAGCGTGAACGCACCATCGACCAGCTGAAGAGTGGTGCATTGAGCATTGTCATCGCTACTGATGTTGCCGCAAGGGGACTTGATGTCGAGCGCATCAGCCATGTCATCAACTACGATATCCCTTCCGATACCGAGTCCTATGTCCACCGCATCGGCCGCACGGGCCGGGCTGGTCGTACTGGGGACGCTATCCTGTTCGTCTCGCCCCGTGAGAAGAACATGCTCTATGCTATCGAAAAAGCAACGCACAGCCGCATCGAGTTGATGGAGCTTCCTTCAACGGAGATCATCAACAACAAGCGTATTGCGAAGTTCAACCAGAAGATTACCGATACCATCGCCGCTGAGGATCTTGGATTTTTCACTCGCCTGATAGAGCAGTACTGCCATGAGCACGATGTGCCGGTGGTCGAGGCCGCTGCAGCGCTTGCTTCGATGGTCCAGGGCGAAACCCCGCTTCTCCTTTCCAACAAGCCGGAGAGGAGCAAACCCCATGAAGAGCGCGGGTCTTTCGACCGTGATCGCGGAGGGGAAAGGGATCGCGGCTTCGATCGCGACCGTGGCTCAGACCGTGACCGTGGTTTCGATCGCGATCGGGGAGCTTCCAGAGGCAGAAGCCGTGTAAGCGAAGGCAAAGAGCGTTACCGCATTGAAGTTGGTGGTGAGCACGGAGTCAAGGCTGGCAATATTCTCGGTGCCATTCTCAACGAGGTGGGTCTCGATCCGGACTCAGTCGGACAGATCTCCATCAACGACAGTTACAGCACCGTCGAACTGCCCCAGGGCATGCCGGATGATGTCTTTCACGAGCTCCGCAAGGTCAGGGTGTGCGGCCGCCAGCTGAGGCTCTCCAAAATGGAGGGTCAGGGAGGGGAATCCTCACCCTACGGCATCAAGAAAAGCTTCAAAAAGTCATTCGGCAAGCCGGCCGACAGGGAGAAGTCATTCTTTACCGGCAACAAGAAGAAGCGCAAGGGCTGATTGCGGATACACAGCTATCAGCTAAAAGGCGGGGGGGGGGGTCCCTCCCTGCCTTTTTTATTGCCCCCTCATCTTTCTTAAAGTGCCCAAAGCGCATTCCATCTCTCCCGGTCTTCAGGCGAGGACTGCTCGCCGAGCGCTTCCTGGACACCTTGCAGGTATTCATTTCCGGTGACGTTGATTTTTCTTGCAATCAGATGATCACCGTTAATTTCAAATGCGAGAGTGTCTCCAGGGTGAATATGGGCGGCCTTCCGAATGGAGATTGGTATCGTCGTTTGACCTTTGGCAGTTATTCTCGCGAGCCGCATTGACGTTCTTTTTTTGCCCGGATACTCTTTTATTCGTAAAAATGTAGTGGGTAGTGCCCCGTCTTTTGCAAGATCTGATTATAAGGGATTTGGTCATTACTATCCTTGAGTTTGTTGTACATTGAACGTAGTGGTTAACCGCTATCCAGGAGAGGTGACTATGGAACTTGACTTCTACGGTGCAACGGGCAGGGTGACGGGTTCCTGCCATATTCTCAGGGTTGGCGGACGCACACTGCTGGTCGATTGCGGCCTGATTCAGGGCTCAAGGGAGGACGAGCAGCTTAATGGAGCCCCCTTCCCGTTCGATCCAGCCTCAGTCGATGCCGTTGTACTCACCCACGGCCATATCGATCACTCCGGGCGAATCCCCATTCTTGTGAAATCGGGCTTTAAGGGGCCAGTCTACACCCAGCACGGTACGGTTGAACTCTGCAGGGTGCTGCTGCTTGATTCCGCATCGCTTGCCGAGCATGATGCCCAGGATCGCCGGAAGCATCCCCTGACCAAGGCGGACCGCAACGCTGAACCGCTCTATACCCGTGAGGATGCCTTGCGGGCCCTCGACACCTTTGTCGGGATGGCTTATCATGAAAAACGCTCCATTCTTCCCGGAGTTTCCATCCGATTTGCTGATGCCGGTCATATTCTCGGCTCCGCTCTGGTTGAGGTCTGGCTCGAGGAGGGGAGCGTTTCACGGAAACTGGTGTTCAGTGGCGATGTCGGCCAGTACGGCAGTCCGCTCATGAATGATCCTGAAACAGTCAAGGATGCCGATGCAGTGGTGGTTGAGAGCACCTACGGAGATCGTCTCCATCGGGAGCTTGAGCCTACCATTGCCGAATTAGGCGGGATCATCCGCAACGCCGCTTCCGGCAGCGGCAATATCCTTATTCCTGCGTTTGCCATCGGCCGCAGCCAGGAGCTTCTCTACCTCTTTTCCCGCTACTGTGAGGAGTGGGAGCTCGACCGGTGGCAGGTTTTTCTCGACAGCCCTATGGCCATTGAGGCGAGCCGCATCTACTGGGACAATCCGGGCCTGCTCGATGAGGAGGCGGTTGCCTTCCGCAACAGCAAAAGCTGGATGAGCCAGCTGAAGAACCTGCATTTTACCATACGCCCGGAGCAGTCGCAGGCAATCAACGCGAGAAAAGCCGGAGCCATCATCATCGCCGGGAGCGGCATGTGCAACGGAGGCCGTATCCTGCACCATCTCCGCCATAATATCCATCGTCCGGAGTGTTCGGTCGTCATCACGGGATACCAGGCACCAGGAACCCTCGGTCGCTCAATAGTCGAAGGCGAGAGTGAGGTCGTCATTCACGGCAGGAGCTATCCTGTTCGGGCGGCAGTGCATACCATCGGCGGTCTTTCGGCGCATGGTGACCAGAACGATCTTCTGCGGTGGCTCGGCGGGTTTGAAAACAATCCGGAGCTCTATATCGTCCATGGAGACGAGCCGGTGAAAAAGATATTCCGTGAGGTTGTGGATTCAAGGCTACATCTGAAGAGCTCCATTCCCCTTCCGGGCGAGGTTGTGCAGTTCAGCTGACAATGGATTTCGCGAATTGTCAATCTTTTGTGAAAGATTTGCAACGGGGTTGCGGCTTTGGCATTAATTGCTATTTTGACCGTGTCCAAAAAATTATGGTTATTCGCGGTTTTTCACCGCCGACAGCATGATTAAGATCAGATCAACTATTCGTTATACAACAGGAAAATCATGACCCCCACTTCGTTCAGGGAACTTGTCCCTATTCTCCAGACTGCAATCGGCCCGATGATTCTTATCTCCGGTCTCGGTCTTCTGCTTCTTACCATGACCAACCGGCTCGGCCGCATCATCGACCGCTCCCGTCAGTTGCTCGATGACCTGGAGTCCTTCCCCGAGTCATACATCATCAGAATCAACCAGGAGGTCGCCATTCTCTGGAAGCGTGCGCGCTATATCCGCACCGCCATCCTGCTCGCCTGCATGACCTGCCTTGGCGCCTCGCTTCTGATCATCATGCTTTTCCTCAGCCTCTTGGTCAATATCGACCTTCCGATGCTGCTGTCGGCAATCTTCATTACCAGCATGCTCTGTCTGAGCACCTCGCTTATCTTTTTCGTATTCGACGTCAACCTCACCCTTCACGCATTGAAAATCGAGCGTGAGAGCCACGACCGGAAGCGGGTGATTATTGAGACGAAAGGGTAAAGGGGAGATTTTGAATTCCGGATTTGAGATGCTGAATTGAAAACCGCCACTATGCTGCACTCCCGGTGCGCGTGAATCGGTGGCGGTTTGCATCATACCCGCTAATACACCCAATGCCAAGGCAAGCATCCGCTAAAACTTCAGTTACATGGATAACGAAGGTTATGAAAGGAACTCGCCCTTGTGACTACGGGAGTTGAAAATATTCCATGAGCTGTCATCCCGAACGAAGAGAGGGATCTCTCCCTTCGGCAGGAAGCTACACCCGGAGTAAGGATGAACCAGTGGGAGTCTGATGCGATCCCAGTTCGTACCAGACCCCCCGACCACTGCCGTACCGGGTCAATTGGTTGTCTCTGACAGGGTTTCGGAAGTGGACCTTCAAGGTGTTTCGGCTGACGCCAGTCAACTTGATCGCCTCGCCTATGGTGATGAGCCCGTGTTCACGGGTAAACTCAACGATTCGCAGTGAGAGTTTAGGCAAGGAGGCCATAACGATTTTCTCCCGTATCATTTTTTTTCTATAGACGAATGACCTGCTCGGCAAGCGAACGCAGAAAGAAGAGGAGCCTGGGCTGCCAGTTTGGGGTATCAGTTCGTATTTCGCCCTGAGTCTGCCGCAATGCAATATAGTAGGCTTGTGGACTTGCAGGGAGGTGAGGGAATAAATGGTTATTTTCAGGGGAGGTTTCGGGAGGTTAAAAAAAATAGAGAGCGCTTATGAAAAAACTGTTATTGCCAGCTTTGCTGCTTCTGGCTTTTACTGGCTGCGCCGGGGTGCCGGAGGGGATTGTTGCTGTGGATAATTTCAAGCTTGATCGCTACCTCGGCAGATGGTATGAGGTTGCCCGTATCGATAACCGGTTTGAGCGCGGCTCGGAGCAGGTGTCAGCTGTCTACTCTCTGCGTGAGGACGGGAAGGTGCGCGTCTCCAACAAGGGATACTATCCAGAAGAGAAGAAGTGGAAAAGCGTAGAGGGGAAGGGCAAGTTTGCGGGAGATTCCACGGTGGGAGCTCTCAAGGTCTCCTTTTTCGGCCCCTTCTATGGCGGGTACAACATCTTCGATCTTGATCGCCAGAACTACTCCTGGGCGATGGTTGCCGGCAGCAGCAGGGATTACCTCTGGATCCTGTCGAGGACTCCGCAGATGGATAAAGCGGTGCTTGCCAGGCTGCTCGCTGCGGCTCAGTCGAAAGGCTTCGACACCCTCCGCGTGATGCGTACCCCTCAGTAGCTTGGAGATTTTGGATTCTGGATTTTGAGTTTTGAATTGTAATTCAGAATCCGGAGATGTCGTGATCCCTAAGGGCGAAGGGAGTCCTTCTGTTTCTTGGTTATTTGCGTTACGGATCAACGTCCCCCAGGGGGGGGTCATCCTCTGGGGTGGAAGGTTCGGTGGACCTCTTTGACGAAGGAGCGGTCGATGTGGGTGTAGATCTGGGTGGTGGTTATGGAGCTGTGGCCGAGCATCTCCTGGACGGCACGCAGGTCGGCTCCGCCTTCAAGCAGATGGGTTGCGAAGCTGTGGCGGAAGGTGTGGGGGCTGATCTGTTTTTCGATGCCTGCCTGACGGGCGTAGTTGCGGACCAAGGTGAAAATGGCCATTCTCGACAGTTTCGTGCCCCGTGCATTGAGAAAGAGGTAGTCCTCGGAGTTGCGCCTGACCTGATTGATGCGCAGTTCACTCTGGTAGCGCCCAATCCACTCTATTGCTGAACTGCCGACCGGCACCAGCCGCTCCTTCGAACCTTTGCCAAATATCCTCACAAACCCCGCATCCAGGTAGAGGTTCTGCTGCTGGATGTTGACCAGTTCACTGACCCTTACTCCCGTCGCATAGAGCAGCTCCACTATCGCCTTGTCGCGCTGGAAATAGTTGCCGCGAGGGTTCCCGCAAAGCGGAGCTTCGAGCAGGCGCATGATCTCTTCGACGGTGAGGACGGTAGGGAGGTAGCGCGGCTGTTTGGGCTGGCTGATGTTTTCGGCCGGATTGCTCTCGAGGATCCGTTCGCTGACAAGGAAGCGGTGAAGGGAGCGGATGGCGGAGATGTTTCTCGACATCGAGCTCGCTTCGAGGCCCGTTCTGTGAAGCTCTGTGATGAACTCCCGGAGGTCGGCGGGGGTGATGGCCTTCATCGCTTTCCCGCGCTCCTGCATGAAGAAAAGGTAGCGCTCAAGATCGTTGCGGTAGGAATCCCGGGTGTTTTCAGAATAGTTCCGCTGGATGAACATGTAGTTCAGGAAGCTTTCGAGCGAGTCCCGGTATTGGCTCTCAAGGGTGCTCATGAGCTCGCCGTTCCGGTTTTGCGAAGCCGCTGACAGAACCCTCCGTCAAAGCCGGGGTGCTCGCCGGGGAGGGTGAGTATCGCACCGGTTCCCGGCTGGCTGGAAAGGAACGCTGCCGGGACCTTCCCGCACTCCTCCCCTCTGGAGAACTCCGGGTGGCGGCGGAGAAATCTTTCAATCTGCAGGGTGTTCTCTTCCGGCTCGATGGAGCATGTCGCGTAGACAAGGATGCCGTCGAGATCGAGCAGCCCGGCTGCATGGTCGAGCAGTTCTGCCTGCAGGGTTACGAGCTCCTGCAGCATGGCGAAGCTCACTTTCCATCGGAGTTCCGCGCGCCGTCCAAGCACTCCTGTGCCGGTGCATGGCGCGTCGAGCAGAATGGCATCGGGCCGGCGTTCCGGAGTGAAGGTTCTGGCATCGGCCGAAACGGTGGAGATGATGGTGATGCCAAGGGCGTCGGCATGCGAAGAGGTTTTTTCGAGCTTCTGCGGGTAGAGGTCGACTGCCGTAATGGAGCCTTCGTTGCGCATCAGTTCAGCCATGAATGTGGCTTTGCCGCCCGGTGCCGCGCAGAGGTCGATGACATCGCTTCCCGGATTTGGATCGAGCATCAGACAGGCGAGCGCTTGCGTGGGGTTCTGCACGGTGAGCCGTCCATCGGTCACGGCGCATTCAAAGCTGCTGAAGTGACGGGAGAGAAAGAAGTTCCGGATGCCGCACTCCTCATGCATTGCTCCTGCAAGTTCCGGATCGGAAAAGAGCTCTTCCGGTGAGCCTTTCAGGGGGTTGACTCTGAATCCGAAGAGTGGGGTCTGGTTGCCGTAGGCACAGAGCTTTTCGGTTTTCCCCATGCCGTAAGCCGCAATCCATCGTTCGACAAGCCACTGCGGGTGCGAGTAGCCGATGGCGAGCCGTTCGGCGGGTTTGCTTTCCTTCAGCCACTCTTCGAGAGCGATGTTCTCAGGGGTGATTTTCCGGAGAACGCCGTTGACAAGCTTCGACATCCGCTCACCCTTGTATTTGCGCGCCAGCTTGACGCACTCGTTGACTGCCGCAAAATCGGGCACCTTGTCGAGAAAGATCATCTGGTAGGCGCCGATGCGGAGGATATTTTTCATGACCGATGCCGCTTTTTCAAGCTTGTGATGGTAGAAGCGGCTGATGATGAAGTCGAGCTGAAGCCGGTAACGGAGCACCCCGTTGACAAGGCCGGTGACCAGTGCCCGGTCGTTGCGGCTGAGCGTTGAGCGTTCCAGTGTCCGGTGCAGGACAAGGTCGGAGCGGTGTTTGCCTGTTTCAAGGCTCTGCAGGACATTGAGCGCTGCTTCTCGAGCTGTAATCATGGCGGTAAAACAGGGTTCTGGGTTGCACAGAGAGAGCGGCGGCTGATTTGTAAAATACTAATCCCTGTTGTAGATTAATCGAACTAAATGTTCTTTTCAAGTTTTCAATTCTATCATCCAGAAAGGCGGAGGGACTGGCCCTGAGATGCCTTGGCAACCGTCATTGCCACAATGAACGGTGCCAATTCCATCCCGGTATAGTGATCGGGAAAGATGATGGTATGCATGCCCCTTCTCTGCGCACATACCTCATGGTACAATACCCTCCCGTTCATTCCCGGTTTACGCCAACCGCAGGGCTGGCACTCTTGTTCAACGACCATTTGCAACACTGATATTAAGCGCATGAGAGGATATAAAGAGATCATTTCCCGTGATACCATGTTTTTCGATTCGGCTGAACCCTTCACGCCCGAGCTTGGGGGCATTCTGCCATCGCTGCGCGTTGCCTACAGAACATGGGGCACGCTCAACGCGCAGAAAGACAATGTGATACTGATTTGCCACGCCCTTACAGGATCGGCCGATGTGGACGCCTGGTGGGACGGAATGTTTACGAAGGGCGGGGCATTCGATGCTTCAACCGACTTCATCATCTGCAGCAACGTGCTTGGGAGCTGCTACGGCACGACGGGCCCGCTTTCCCTTAACCCGCTCTCCGGCCGTCACTACGGTCCGGATTTCCCCAGAATCACCATTCGCGATATGGTTCGGGTTCAGCGGCTCCTGCTTGCCGGTCTCGGCATCGACAGAATCAAGCTTGCTGTCGGGGCCTCTCTTGGCGGCATGCAGGTTCTCGAATGGGGCTTTCTTTATCCTGAGGTTGTAGGCTCCCTGATGCCGATGGGCGCCTCCGGTCGGCATTCCGCCTGGTGCATTGCGCAGAGCGAGGCTCAGCGGCAGGCGATCTTTGCCGACCGAGACTGGAGCGAGGGATGGTATACCGAGAGCCATCCGCCGGCAAGAGGCCTTTCGGCGGCGAGGATGATGGCCATGTGCAGCTACCGCAGCTTTGAAAATTTCCAGACCCGTTTCGGTCGGGAGGTTCAGCACGGCAACACCTTCAAGGCGGAAAGCTACCTTCACCATCAGGGCCGCAAGCTCGTCGAGCGTTTTGACGCCAATACCTACGTCACCCTTACGCGTGCAATGGACATGCATGATCTCGGCCGTCAGAGGGGTGCCTATGAGGAGGTTCTCCGCTCCATGCAGCTGCCGGTGGAGATTCTTTCGATCAACTCCGACACGCTCTATCCCAAGGAGGAGCAGGAGGAGCTGGCGCGTCTCTTTCCGAAATCAAGCATTCTCTATCTCGACGAGCCATACGGCCATGACGCGTTTCTCATCGATGTCAAAACGGTCAGCCGTATGGTCAGGGAGTTTCTGGACGGAAGGGTTTCAGAGGCTCACTCAGCGGCCTGAGCAATCTCCTCGAAGCCGGTGTAGGGTCGGAGCGCGTCGGGGACACTGATGCTGCCATCAGCCCTCTGGTAGTGCTCAAGAATGGAGACCATGAGCCTTGATGTGGCAAGGCCTGAGCCGTTGAGTGTATGCACGAACTCCGGTTTTGATTTCCCGTCCGGCTTGAAGCGGATGCCTGCTCTTCTTGCCTGGTAGTCCTCAAAGTTTGAGCAGCTCGATGCCTCGAGATATTTCTGTTCCGCCGGAGACCACACCTCTATGTCATAACACTTCGTCGCGTTTGCGCTGATATCGCCGCTGCAGAGCAGGAGCACGCGGTAGGGGATTTTCAGGGCGACGAGGATGGCTTCGGCACTTCTGCGGATCTCCTCAAGCGCTTCATAGGACTCTTCCGGTCGGGTGAACTTCACCATCTCCACCTTGTTGAACTGGTGGACGCGGAGAAACCCTCGAGTGTCCTTGCCGTAGCTCCCGGCTTCGCGGCGGAAACATGCCGAGTAGGCGGCATAGGAGATCGGCAGCTGTGCCCCTTCGAGCATCTCCCCCCGATGGAGGTTGGTGACAGGGACTTCCGCTGTCGGGATGGCGTAAAGGCCGTCTTCAGGCATGTGGTAGACCTGGTCGGCGAATTTCGGCCACTGGCCGGTTCCCCTGAGCGACTCCTGGTTGACGAGAAACGGAGGAAATACTTCGGTAAAGCCGTGCTTTTCGGTGTGGGTGTCGATCATGAAGTTGATCAGTGCCCTTTCCAGCCGGGCACCTTTTCCCATGTAGACAGGGAATCCAGCTCCGCTGATCTTTGCCCCGCGCTCAAAATCAAGAATGCCGAGCCAGCGGCCCAGCTCGAGGTGGTTTTTTACCGGAAAGTCAAGCTGGTGCAGAAAGGCAACCGGTTCACCAAAGACCTGGTTCTCCTCGGCCGACCGGCCGAGGGGAACCGACGGGTGGAGCTTGTTGGGGAGGGCCAGGAGAATGGACTCGATCTCCTCTTCAAGCTCGGTGAGCCTTGCGTCCATCCCGGAGATCTCTTCGGAGACCGATTTCATCTGCCCGATCAGCTCTTCAGCCGACCCTGTGCCGCTTTTCTTGATGTCGGCTACCTCTTTCGATACCCTGTTGCGCAGCGCTTTCATGTCGTCAGAGCGCTGTACCAGCTCTTTGCGCTCTTTATCGAGCGTGAGCAGCAGCTCCAGTTTTGGAACTTCGGTCGCAAGCTGGCGGTTGCGCAGCATTTCGGCTATCCCTTCCGGGTGCTGGCGGATAAGGTTGATATCAAGCATGGTTGTAAAGAGGGGAGTTGGTGATTAAGAGAGCAGGGATTTGACGACCTGCTGGACCTTGGTGCCGTCAGCCTTGCCCTTGAGGGCCTTCATGGCCTCTCCCATAACCTTTCCCATCTCCTTCATCGATGTGGCTCCGGTTTTGGCGACAATCTCTTTGACGGCGGCGGTGATCTCCTCATCTGAGACCGGTGCCGGGAGATACTCTTCGATAACCTTAAGTTCTGAATGTTCGATTTCCGCCAGATCGGCCCGGTTGCCGGCACTAAACTGTTCGATGGCATCCCTGCGTTTTTTTGCAAGGCTGACAAGCACCTCAAGCTCCTGCTCGTCTGTGAGGACTCCCTTGCCGCCGACGCGGATCGAGACCTCTTTTTCCAGCAACGCAGCGCGAATAGAGCGTATGGCGTTGAGGCGTGTCTTCTCTCCGCTCTTCATCGAATCCTTTAGATCCTGGTCTATTTTTTCTTTCAGGCTCATAATGGTAAATGCTTCAGTTTTTCGTTCGACCACCGTTCACAACGGCTGGCGTTTGCACAAGTGCATGAAAATACGGGAAATTATCATCCTTTCCCACATCCGTTCTCTCTTTGTTCACTCGTTGGTGTCGTTAATATCGCCCGAGACCGGCCTGAAGACCAGTTCTTCGACCGATGTCCTTTCCGGCAGGAGGTAGGCCGCGACAATCGGGCCTGAGATATCCTCCGGCATCATCATGACGGCTCGCATCGCTTCGGGCACATCCCCCCACATCGGCGTATAGACGGCGCCGGGCATGACGTTGGTGATTCTTACATTGCACTGTTTTCCGTAGAGCCTCATCGCCTCCGCCAGCCCTTTTTGTGCGAATTTCGACATCGAGTAGATGGATGAAGTGGGGAAGGCCGTTTCAGCTGCCACCGAGGTGATGAAGAAGATATGGCCGGAGCGTTTGGCCTCCATGACTGCAAAAACCTTCTGGGTAAGGAGAAAGGTCCCTTTCACGTTCGTCGCCATCGTATAGTCAAGGTCGTCCTCCGTCAGCTCCAGGAGCGGCTTGAAGCGCCCGACGCCGGCATTGTTCACCAGGCAGTCGATGGTGCCGTGGCGACGGAGCGTTTCATCAACAAGGAGTGAAACAGCCGCGCTGTCGGCGATATCGGTCTGGATGGCATCGACGCCGGCGCCGTACGTTCGACACTCCTCAGCTATTGACTCCAGGTCGGAGAGGGTTCTCGAAGCAAGGACAAGGTGTACTTCGAAGCTGCCGTGGCTTCGGGCAGCTTTGGCAAAATCAAGAGCGATGGCCCTGCCGATCCCTTTGCCGGCCCCGGTTATCATAATGATTTTCTTCATGCTATAGTCAAAAAATATATATGGTTGATTGTCGGGTTGCCGGGGTGATCTTTTATTACGTGACAATTGTGCGAAAAGGCTATTTTTTTACGTGATAGAGGAATTAGTGGAAAAAATATATATTTTTCACAATGAATCAACAGCAACTGCTTCTCCCCATAACGGCATTGCATTTCCATAAAAAATGAGATATGAGTAATTTATTATGGCGATCAGTAAAGTAAAATGGTTTGACGGGAAAAAAGGCTTCGGCTTTATTCTGAATCCCGAGGGAGGAGAGGACATTTTCGTTCATTTTTCAGCCATTGTATCTGACCAAAGCTTCAAGGTGCTGAATCAGGACGCCGATGTTGAGTTCGAGCTTGACAGGACACAGAAAGGCCTGCAGGCAAAGAGCGTGCGAGAACTTCCTTCCACTAGTTCCGCTGAAGCATCTCCGGTTCAGGCCGAATCATTCGGATAGCTCTCTTTTTTTGCAAGCGCTCTATCATTCAGGTAAGCAGGGAGTGTTCCCGGAAGCTGAACCACTCCGTTGTGCCTATAATGATGTGATCCAGGAGCTCTATCTGGAGCAAGCCGCTCGCCTCTTTCAGGAGCGAGGTGACTTGGCGGTCGGCATTGCTGGGTTCAACGTCCCCGGAGGGGTGGTTGTGTACCAGAATGATGGCATGGGCACTCTCGCGTATGGCAAGCTTGAACACCTCTCTCGGGTGTATGAGCGAGGCGTTGAGGGTCCCTACAGAGATCTGCTCGTGGCGGATGACCTGGTTCTTGGTGTTCAGGTGCAGCACGAAGAGATGCTCTTTCTTTTCGTCAGGTATCCTCCCGGCCATATACTCAAAGACGTCGCGTGAGGCCTGGATTCTCCTGTTCTGGTTCCGGGAGTAACTGAGCCGTTTGTTGAGTTCAAACATGGCTGCTATCTGCATGGCCTTCGCTTTTCCTATTCCCTTCTGCTTCTGAAGTTCTCCCACCGTAGCCTCGCTCAGCCCTTCCAGCGTGAAGCGGCTCATAAGTTCATTGCAGATGTCGATGATGTTCTGATTGCGGGTCCCGGTCCGCAGAATGAGAGCCAGCAGTTCTGCCGGGCTGAGCGAGGCAGCTCCGCTTGAGAGAAAGCGTTCTCTCGGCCGGCTGTCAGGGTCAAGGTCAGTGATGCGCATGGTTGAAGCCCCTGGATGATTGAGGGGGGAAAGCTTGCGCGAAATAAAAGCGTATTAATTGAATGTAAGCAATATGAGGGGGAGGAGGAAGCGGTTATTTCTTTTTCTCCCGGTCCCCGACTCGGCTAAAGTCGGGGTCGCAGCGGTCAGGCCGGTATGGACCCTTCAGAGGGGACGGAGGCCTTGACGGTGAAGAGGTGGTAGTTCATGCTGTCCTGAAGAGCCTGAAGGCTGGCTTCGATGATGTTCGTCGAAACGCCGACCGTCCCCCAGCTTTTCTTGCCGTTGCTGGTCTCTATGAGTACCCTGACTTTCGCGCTGGTGCCCCGTTTTTCTTCAAGAACGCGGACTTTGTAGTCGACCAGCTTGATGGTCTTGATTTCGGGATAGAAGTGGATCAGGGCCTTGCGCAGCGCCTTGTCGAGTGCGTTGACCGGACCGTCTCCATCAGCGGCGATATGCTCGACCTCGCCGCCGACCTCGACTTTGAGCACCGCCTGATCGACATTCTTTGCACCCTTGCCGGACTCGATGTGGACCTTGGTTTCAAGGACTTCGAAGAAGGGGGTGAAGTTGCCGAGCTCTTTCTGCAGGATCAGCTCAAAAGAGGCTTCGGCACCGTCGAACTGGTAGCCCTGGTGCTCGAGCTCCTTGACGTGGTTGACAATGTTTTTGATGACCTCGCTCTTTTCCGGGATGGTGATGCCCAGCTCCTGCGCCTTGTAGCGGATATTGCTCTGACCTGCAAGTTCCGATACCAGCACGCGTTGCCGGTTGCCGACCAGTGAGGGGTCGATATGCTCGTAGAGCGTGCTGTCCTTCATTACAGCGCTGACATGGATGCCCCCTTTGTGCGCAAATGCCGACTTCCCGACAAACGGAGCCCTGGTGTTTGAGGGCATGTTCAGGATTTCGTAGACAAATTTCGAGAGCGAGGCGAGCTGCTCAAGATGCTCGACATGCTGGAATGATTTGTGCAGCTTCAGCATGACGTTGGGAATGATGCTGATGAGATTGGCATTGCCGCAACGCTCCCCGATGCCGTTTATGGTTCCCTGGATATGCGTGGCCCCTCCTCCGAGTGCCGCAATCGAGTTCGCGACGGCGAGGTCACCGTCATTGTGGCTGTGGATGCCGACAGGAGTTCCGGTGCGCAGAAGGACCGTCGCAACAGCATCCTTGACCTCGAAAGGCAAGGATCCGCCGTTGGTGTCGCAGAGAATGACCCTTTCAGCGCCACCCTCTACGGCCGACATGACCATTTTCAGGGCAAACTCCGGGTTGTGCCTGTATCCGTCAAAAAAATGCTCGGCGTCGAAGAAGACCTGCCGCCCCTCTTTTTTAAGAAACTCGACGGAGCGAAAGATCAGTTCCGCATTTTCATCGTCTGAAATGCCGAGGCTTTTTTTAGAGTGTGCCTGCCATGTTTTGCCGAAGATGGTGATGACCGGTGTCCCTGACTCCAAGAGGCCGAGCAGGTTGGGGTCAGAATCGACCTTGCTGACGCTCCTGGCCGTCGAGCCGAAGGCGCAGAGCTTTGCATGCTTGAGCGAGAGCAGTCGGGCCTTGGTGAAAAACTCCTCGTCCTTCGGGTTGCTGCTCGGCCACCCCCCTTCGATATAGTCCATGCCGAACTCATCAAGCCTCTCGGCGATGATCAGCTTGTCCTGAACGGAGAGGTTGATATGCTCGCCCTGCGTGCCGTCACGCAGGGTGGTGTCGTACAGTTCGATTGCTTTCGATGGAGCACTCATTGATCAGCCCTGGGCCATTAGGTTGTTCTGGCGGGCATAGGAGAAAATGCCGCCGGCCTCAACGATGCTCAGTACATCGCCGAGGGGGTTGAGGTTATAGGTGACCTTGCGGGTCAGGTTCTCTATGGTGTTCTTTTCGACATCAATCTTCAGTTCGTCACCGGTTTCGATGAGCTCATTGAGATGTTCCTGCGTCTCGTAGGGGATGACAAATCCGCCATCAACGCAGTTGCGGAAAAAAATCCTCGCGTATGACTCGGCGACAATGGCTTTTGCACCGGCCACCTGCAGGGCGAAGGGCGCGTGCTCCCTCGACGACCCGCATCCGAAGTTTGGGCCTGCGACGATGATGGTGAACTCCGAACTGAAGCTTCCATCCCTGATGAAGGGGATGTTCCCTTTCGGAAGGCCGCCCTCGGCTGGAGGAACGCCGGAGAGAGCGTACTTGCCGTAGAGCTTGACCTCTTCTGGATCGGAGAGGCTGTAGACAAGATGCTCGGCCGGGATGATCTGGTCGGTATCGATATTTTTGCCTAAAACGTAGGCTTTTCCCTGAATGATGCTTTCCATTGTTGTGTTTTCCTTACAGGTTCATTCGGTTGCTGTTCCAATCAGAGGAAATCCCTCGGATCGGTGAGTTTGCCGGTTATTGCCGAAGCGGCCGCGGTAAGCGGAGAGGCAAGGTAGACCCCTGCATGCTTGCTGCCCATCCGGCCGGGGAAGTTGCGGTTCGTCGTCGAGACAACAACGTCGTTGTCGACTGAACGGCCAACGGTATCGGCAGGGCCGCCGAGGCATGCCGCGCATGAAGGCAGGGCAATGCTGCAGCCCGCATCAAGGAATATCTGGCGCAGGCTCTGGCCTTCGAACTGCGTGCTCTCAAGGTCACGGGCAACTTTCACGGTTGCAGGAACGATGTTGGTCGTAACGGCAACCTGCTTTCCCTTCAGGATTCGGGCAGCCATGACAAAATCGGTCAGCTTTCCGCCGGTGCAGGAGCCGATATAGGACTTTGTGATCTTGGTGCCCTGGACGCTTCGGACCGTGGCGCGGTTGTCGGGGCTGTGGGGCTGGGCGACGACGGGCTCAAGCTTCCGGACATCGTAGCGGTACTTGCTGTGATATTTTGCGTCCAAATCGCTCTGGAAGACCTCGTAAGGCGCAGAGGTACGGGCCTTGACGTAGGCCTCTGTGATGGCGTCGGCTGCAATGATGCCGCTCATGCCGCCAGCTTCGATCGCCATGTTGGTGAGGGTCATTCTCTCCTCGATTGGAAGCGAGTAGACCGCCTCGCCGTCGAACTCCATGGCGCGGTAGGTCGCCCCGTCGGTGGTGATATCACCGAGGATCTGCAGGATGAGGTCCTTGGCCGTGAGGTACTCCGGCATCTGGCCGTCGAAGGTGAACTTCATCGACTCGGGGACCTTCTCCCAGAGCTTGCCGGTGCCGAGGATGAATGCGGCGTCGGTGTTGCCGATACCGGAGCCGAACATGCCGAAGGCGCCGGAGGTACAGGTGTGTGAATCGGTGCCGAAGAGGACGGTGCCCGGAAGGTTGAACCCTTCCTCGGCGAGCGCGACATGGCAGACGCCACGGTAGCGTTCGGTGCCGACGTCGTAGTAGTGCTCAAGCTGCTGCTCCTTGGCGAACTGGCGCAACAGGTCGATGTTGCGGTGGGCATGCTCGTTGGCCGTAAAGATATAGTGGTCAGGCAGGACGACGATTTTCTTCGGGTCCCACACTTTTGCGCCCGCTCCGAACTCCTGCTTGAAAATGTCGAAGGTCGGCGGTCCGCAGACGTCATGGGTGAGGAGGACGTCGACATTGAGCCAGACGCTTTCGCCTGCCTCAACAAATCTCCGGTTTGCGGCCCGAGAGAGAATTTTCTGGGTTATGGTCTGTTGCATGGTTTCTTACACCCCGTTATCAATGGTTTCAGTTGTGTTGTTTTCAAAATAGCTGAGGCGGAGTCCGAGAGCCTGCAGATAGGCTCTTGCGCTCGCTTCGATGATGTCGGTCGAGACCCCTCTTCCGTTGAAGGAGACTCCGCGGTCCCTGATTCGCACCAGTGCCTCACCGAGCGCCTCCCTGCCGGCGGTTGTCGAGCGGACGGAGTAGGAGGTGACCATCGACGCTATCTCCAGCGCCCGTTCGATGGCCCTGAAGCAGGCGTCCACAGGTCCGTCGCCGGTAGCAGACTCCTCAAAGAGCTGATCCTTGTGGCGTATCCGCACTGTCGCGGTCGGAATCGAGGCCGTGCCGCTGTTGATATGCAGATAGTCCAGTTCGAAGGTGCTCGAGGGGCGCTTGAGTTCATCGCCCATCAATCCTCGCAGGTCATCATCATAGACCTCTTTTTTCTTGTCGGCAATTTCCACAAAGCGCCGGTAGAGAGCCTCGAGCTCGCTTTCGTCGAGAGAGTAGCCGAGGGCCAGAAGCCGGGACTGCAGGCCGTGCTTGCCGGAGTGGCGGCCCAATACGATGCTCGTTTGAGGGACTCCGACGGAGTGCGGGGTCATGACCTCATAGGTCTCCCTGCTTTTCAGCATGCCGTCCTGGTGTATGCCCGACTCGTGTGAAAATGCGTTGTCGCCGACAATCGCCTTGTTCGGCTGGATAATGATGCCGGTAAAGGTCGAAACCATCCGGCTGGTATTGTAAATCTCCTCCGTGACAATTCCTGTCTCAAAATTGTGCAGGTCGCTGCGAACCTTGAGCGCCATGACAATCTCCTCAAGAGAGGCGTTTCCGGCCCGCTCGCCGATGCCGTTCATGGAGCACTCTACCTGCCGGGCGCCATGCTCAAGGGCACTGAGCGAATTTGCTACGGCGAGACCAAGATCGTTATGGCAGTGAACGCTGATGACAGCATTCGAGATATTGGGCACACTGCTTTTCAAGTCGGCAATCTTCCTTCCAAACTCGCCGGGCCAGGTGTAGCCGGTGGTATCGGGGATGTTGACTGTTGTCGCACCTGCAGCAATAACCGCTTCGATAATCTCCCTGAGATAGCCCGGGTCGGTTCTTCCTGCATCTTCAGCTGAAAACTCGATATCGCCGGTAAAAGTTTTGGCAAAGGTGACGGCGTCAACCGCCATCCGGAGGACCGTGCTTCGCTTTTCCTGAAGGGTTTTGCCGTAGCGGTCGCTGGAGAACTTGCCGGAAATATGGATGTCGGAGGTGCCGATGAAGGTGTGGATGCGGGGCTTCCGGGCCTCCCGGAGCCCCTTCCATGCAGCGGTGATGTCCTTTTCAACCGCCCGTGCAAGCGCGGTGACGATGGTTCGTGATTCGGAGCTGATGCGCTGGACGGCTTCGAGCTGCAGCGGAGAGGAGGCTGGAAAGCCCGCTTCGATGATGTCGACGCCGAGCTTCTCGAGCTGGCGGGCGATTTCAACCTTCTCCTGGACATTGAGCGACGCGCCCGGGGATTGCTCCCCGTCTCGCAATGTCGTGTCAAATACCAGAACTCTCTCTCTCACCGGCTCACTCCGCCTTTATATGGTTCAGGCGCCAAGATGGCGGACAATTGCCTGGGTCATCTCTGTTGTCGACACCACAGGGTCACCGGGAGCGGCAATATCGGCTGTCCGCAGTCCTGCTGCAAGCGCAGCCTCGATTGCCCTGTAGATTTCGGCGGCAATTTCCGGTTGTTTGAAGCTGTGCTCGAACATCATGGCTGCCGAGGCGATTGTGGCAATCGGGTTGGCTTTGTTCTGCCCTGCGATGTCCGGTGCGCTGCCGTGGATCGGCTCGTAGAGCGCATGCTTGGTGCCGATGCTTGCCGAGGGGAGCATGCCGAGACTTCCGGTAATCATGCCGGCGATGTCGCTCAGGATATCTCCGAAAAGGTTGCCCGTCACGATGACATCGAACTGTTTCGGGTTGCGCACGATCTGCATGGCGGCATTGTCAACATACATGTCGCTCAATTTCACATCAGGGTAGTCGGCGTGAACGGTGTGGACGACATCTCTCCAGAACTGTGAAACCTCAAGCACGTTGGCCTTGTCGATGGAGATGACCTCCCCCTTGCGCTTGCCGGCAGCCTCGAAGGCCAGACGCGCAATGCGCTCGACTTCGTGCCGTTCGTAGACCATGGTGTTCCATCCCCTGTTCTCATCAAATCCTCGCGGCTGTCCGAAATAGATCCCGCCGGTCAGCTCCCTGAAGACCAGGAAGTCTGTGCCGCGGACCACATCCGGCTTGAGCGAGGAGGCGTCGAGCAGTGCGTCGTAGACTTTTGCAGGTCTGAGGTTGGCAAAAAGCCCGAGCTCCTTGCGGATTTTGAGCAGTGCGGCTTCCGGCTTGTGCTCGTGCGGCAGTTTCTCCCATTTCGGGCCGCCTACTGCGCCAAGCAGCACCGCGTCGCAGTTCCTGCAGGCCTCGAGCGTCGCACTGGTGAGCATCTCGCCGTGGAGGTCGTAGGATGCTCCTCCGAAGGGGTGCTCTTCGATGACAAGCTCAAAGCCGTGCTTCTTCGAGAGCTGCCGCAACACGGCGACAGCTCCTGCAACTACTTCCGGGCCTATGCCGTCACCCGGTATGGATACGATCTTATACATTCGTTTGAAGTGGGGTGGATTATTTTTTGATCAGCCAGCTCATCATGTCGCGGAGTTTTGCGCCAACCTTCTCAATAGAGTGGCTGCTGTTCTCCGTCCGGAGCCTGCTGAGGTTCTTGTACCCGCCGTTGCACTCGTCGATAAACTCTTTGGCGAAACGGCCGTCCTGAACCTCTTCAAGAATCTTTTTCATCTCAGCCTTCACCGCAGGGGTAATCAGGCGTGGTCCGCGCGTCATGCCGCCGTACTCTGCCGTATCGCTGACGGAGTAGTTCATTCTTGAAAGACCACCTTCATAGTAGAGGTCTACAATCAGCTTCAGCTCGTGCATGCACTCGAAGTAGGCGAGCTCTTCCGGGTAGCCTGCTTCGACGAGGGTCTCGAACCCTGCCTTGATGAGCTCGGCAGAACCGCCGCAGAGGACAGCCTGTTCGCCGAAGAGGTCGGTTTCTGTCTCGTTCTTGATGGAGGTTTCAATGACACCGGCTTTCGTGCCGCCAAGGCCCTTTGCCCATGCGAGTGCCTGCTGTTTTGCCTCACCGGTATAGTCCTGGTGAACGGCGATGAGGCAGGGGACGCCGTTGCCCTGGGTGAATGTGCGGCGAACAAGATGGCCCGGGCTTTTCGGGGCGATCATGATCACGTTGATGGTCTCGGCTGGGATGATCTGCTTGTAGTGGATATTGAATCCGTGAGCAAAGGCAAGGGTATTGCCCGGGCGGAGGTTCGGGGCGATTTCGGATTCATAGATTTCTTTCTGGTACTGGTCGGGAAGAAGCACCATCACGATGTCTGCCCAGCGGACTGCATCGGCAATGGTGTTGACCGGCAGGCCGGCTTCGCGCGCCTTGGCACATGAAGAGCTGTCGGGGCGCAGTCCAACGCAGACGTTAAGGCCGCTGTCCTTCAGGTTGAGTGCATGAGCATGACCCTGGCTGCCGTAGCCGAGCACGGCGATATTTTTTCCCTGCAGATAACCAAGATCGGCATCCTGCTCATAATAAACGTTCATCTGTGAAATGGTTTTGATTGATGATACAGTAAAATGGTCTCACTCACCCCGGTGGATTGCAACGGCGCCGGAACGTGCGAGTTCCATGATGCCGTAGGGCCTGAAGATATCGATAGTTGTGTTGATCTTGTCCGGAGTTCCGATGACCTCAATAGTAATGGATTTTTGTTTTATATCCACGACTTTTCCTTTAA